>SFRL01000035.1 GCA_004562765.1 bacterium
GTCTGCGCGCGGCGCATCCAATAGCGAAACAGATCCGGATCCGGAGTGATGATCTGCCCATGCTTATCTCTATGCAAAAACAACTGCTGCCGCTTTTCCCGCGGTGCGAGCCTTCTGAACTTTTCCGTCTGCTCCCTGAGCGACTGCACGGCCTGTACACATTCCTCATTGACCGGAATCCTCTGTCGGCTATGCTTCCTGTGATCATAATAGCGCAGGAAACAGCCTGCTCCGGAACTCTGGATGCAGTCTGTCCGAAGTCCGAGCAGATCAGCAGGGGCAAGTCCGGTTAGAGCAAGGATCTTTCCTCCCCAGCGCAGACAGGGATTCCGGTTCTGTTCCAGCTTCTGTAAAAAGTTTGCCACTTCGCTCTGCTCTACATATCCTGTGCGCACGATACGATTCATTCTCTGATAGACATCCGTCGGAAACATCTGTGCCATAGCCGCATATTCCGGTCGACACATGGCATACCAGTGATAAATACCCCGCACGGTATCGTAAATATGCTTTTGCGTGATGAGGCGAAGCGGACGGTCTGTTTTTTTCGACACACACGTATGCAGAAAGGTGAGAAAACCTTCCGCATCCTCCTGTCTGATCTGAAAAAGCGAGTCAATTCCCCGCTCATACAGCCATGCTTCATAATACCTAAAGCAACTGTTCTCCTGTCGCAGTGTTGTAGGCTTTTTTCCGCCGCTTTGGTACTGATACCACATATAATCCTGAAGCTCCCGACGCAGTCTGACACTGCGGATATAAGTAAAATCCAGACGGCAGCTTTTTCCCCACGGAGAATGACGTTCCTTCTCCGGTAATACCCAGCAAGGCTTCCGGCATTCAGCTCGCCTCATAACGATCACCTCTCTCCCGGTCTGACCAGTACCTGTTCATACTTTCCATCAGATATTCATCCGACAGATGTACATACCGCTTTGTCGTATAGAGATTGGCATGTCCCATGACCTGTCGGACGATACCTACATCAACGCCACTCTCAATGAGTCCGGTGCAAAAGGTATGGCGCAGATCATGAAAGCAGAATTCCATACCAAGTCTCTGCTGTGTGCGCCGCATGATGTCGTATGCCGCATGATAGGTCAGCTGTCTGCCAGCATAATTTGTCTTTTCTGCCACAAACAGAAACTGTCTGTCTGCATCTGCCCCGTTTTTTCCATAAACAAAATCGTTTAGTGCACGGATCAGAGGCATCGGCGCATAGAGGTCCCTTCTTTTTCCCTTGGAACGGATCTGTCGAAAGACACCTACCGCTTTGCGCTCATCCGGTTGCGGAAGCATAGACACCTCCAGATCCAATGCCTCCTGGATCCGCGCACCGGTCTCGTATAACAGCGCAAATAACAGACGGTCTCTCTGCCGTTCCAACGCCCGAAGAAACCGATTCATTTCATCTTTCGTGACGATCCGCGCCGTCTTTGTACTTTCTTTTAGTTTGAAAATGGATTTTTTCGTCTGATATCCGGTCTTTGTGTGAGCCAGAAGGCTCTGATACATCTGCTCCGTTTCCGGAACCGTTTCAAAGAAAACAGGATCAGGACAGGCACCGTTCAGCTGTTCATAGCGATAAAACCGGTGCACACTGCTCATGATTCGATTGATACTGCGGTTTGTGCGGCTGCTGGTCACATAGAGCGATGCTTCATCGCCCGCCCCGCTTCGCAGATAGTCCACAAAATCCGCAATGGTAAGGATGGAAACCTGATCATAGCGATAACTGCTTTTCATCAAAAATTCCCAATAGATCTTCAGATCGACCGCGTATGCCCGAAGCGTATTGTCGGCGCGATCTATTTTTCGCTGGAACTCTAAAAATTCGCATACCGGATCGATCAGGTGCATGTCGTCGTCCAAAAGCACCCAATGCGCAGTTCCACCTTTATTTACTTTTAAAACCTGCATATTTAATTCCTCTTTTGTGTGATAAAATTCACATCCGGATGCCCATTTACTATCTCACATTAGGAAAATTTATGCAAGTCCACTCCTGAGTCAGTCGCTCCAACTGCCACGCGGCGTTGGCGGGACTGGTGCTGGGCAGCTTCACGGCATCACGTCCGGTCAGCGGCGCAAGATATTTCTGATACAGCCGGTGCGAGGTGGCACCGTTGCAGTAGATCTGCCGGATATCGGCCGTCGTGAGGATCGGTGTCAGGTCATTCGGCACCGCATTTTTGATACTGCTGTCCGAAGATCCCTCGATATCGCAGCTTGCGATCACATCCCACAGCGCGATGTGATTTGCGTGCAGCATCGCCTGTTTTTCCGGGATCGTCTGCGGAACAGGACAGTCAAGCACCGCCGCCAGCACCTTCCAGAAACGGTTCTGCGGATGTCCGTAAAAGAACTGTGCCTCTCTGGATTTCACCGACGGAAACGATCCGAGGATCAGAATGCGCGACTGCGCATCGTAGAGCGGCGGGATCGGATGAATGATATGCTCCATCACCTACACCTCCACGATCGTACCGCCACCAACCACATTTTCACCGTCATAGAGCACAGCTGCCTGTCCGGTGGTAATGGCGCGCTGGGGCTCGTCAAACACCAGCTGCACCCTGCCGTCCGCAAGCACGCTCGCCGTCGCGGGCGCTTCCTTCGCGCGGTAACGCGTCTTTGCCGTCACACGCACAGGCTGCGTCGGCTGTTCATAGGCGATCCAGTTAAAATCATCTACCATACATGTCGTCGTAAACAATGCATCCTCCGAGGATAAAATGACCTCATTCCGCTCCATGTCCTTGCGGCACACATACAGCGGCGCCGGAAGCGCCAGTCCAAGTCCTTTGCGCTGACCGATCGTGTATCGGATGATACCCTTGTGTTCCCCCAGCTTTTCACCGTCTGTTGTGACAAAATCCCCCGCCGGATATTCTTTTCCGGTATACTGCTTCATAAAATCCGCGTAATTTCCCTCCGGCACAAAACAGATATCCTGACTGTCATGCTTTCTGGCATTGACAAAACCGTGGGTCTCCGCGATCTCACGCACCTCTTCCTTGGACGCAAAACCACCCAGCGGAAAAATGGTATGTGCCAGCTGCTCCTGATCCAAAAACGCCAGCACATAGCTCTGATCCTTCGCCTCGTTTTTCGATTTTTTCAAAAGATAGCGCCCCGTCGTCTCGTCGCGCTCCACCCGGGCATAATGCCCGGTAACGATATATTCGCAGTCCAGCTCCTTGGCGCGCTGGTGCAGCTTATCAAATTTCATATAGCGGTTGCAGTCAATGCAGGGATTTGGCGTATCACCAGCCTCATATGCCGCCACAAAGCGGTCGATGACCTTCTCGGCAAAATCCTCTTTGAAATTGAGCACATAATAAGGCATGCCAAGACGACTGCACACCTTTCTCGCGTCCTCCGTATCGGAAAGCGAGCAGCATGTACTCTCTTTTGTCATTCTAACTGTCTCATTTTCATACAGCTTCATCGTGACACCGATGCATTCATATCCCGCTTCTGCCATAAGCGCAGCGGAAACGGAACTGTCCACGCCGCCGCTCATGGCGATCAATGCTTTCTTCATAATTCCTGTCCTTTCCTGATAAACTGTCCCCATTTTATCACATATTTACAAGAAATTAAAAAAATTTCTTTTTTTATCAAATTTCCTATAGGTAATTCTGCATTTTTATTCTATAATAGATGAGGTGAAAAAAATATTATTTTATACGATAAAGGAGATTACTTATGCCAAAGAGAACAGACATCAATAAAGTGCTGATCATCGGCTCAGGCCCGATCATCATCGGTCAGGCATGCGAGTTCGACTATTCCGGCACGCAGGCGTGCAAGGCGCTGCGCAAGCTGGGCTACGAGATCGTACTGGTCAACTCCAACCCCGCGACCATCATGACCGATCCCGAGATCGCAGATGTGACCTACATCGAGCCGTTAAATGTCACCAGATTGGAGCAGATCATTGCAAAAGAGCGCCCGGATGCGCTGCTGCCGAACCTCGGCGGTCAGTCCGGTCTGAACCTCTGTGCAGAGCTGGCAAGTGCCGGCATTCTGGAAAAATACGGCGTACAAGTCATCGGCGTACAGGTGGATGCCATTGAGCGCGGCGAGGACCGTATTGAGTTTAAAAAATCCATGGATGCCATCGGCGTGGAGATGGCGCGCAGCGAGGTTTCCTACAGCGTGGAGGAAGCGCTTGCGATTGCTGACCGTCTGGGATATCCGGTCGTTCTTCGTCCTGCCTACACGATGGGCGGCGCCGGCGGCGGTCTTGTCTATAATAAAGAAGAGTTAAAGACTGTCTGCGCGCGTGGTCTTCAGGCGAGTCTCGTGGGTCAGGTACTCGTTGAGGAATCGATCCTCGGCTGGGAAGAGTTAGAGTTGGAGGTTGTCCGCGATGCCGAGGGCAATATGATCACTGTCTGCTTCATTGAAAACATCGACCCGATGGGCACACATACCGGTGATTCCTTCTGTTCCGCACCGATGCTGACTATTTCCAAGGAACTGCAGAACCGTCTGCAGGAGCAGGCGTACCGCATCGTCGAGTCCGTCAAGGTCATCGGCGGCACAAACGTACAGTTCGCGCACGATCCGGTTTCTGACCGTATCGTCGTGATTGAGATCAATCCCCGTACTTCTCGTTCATCCGCACTTGCAAGTAAGGCGACCGGTTTCCCGATCGCTCTCGTCTCCGCAATGCTTGCGGCAGGATTGACCTTAAAGGACATCGAGTGCGGAAAATACGGTACTCTGGACAAATATGTTCCCGACGGAGATTATATCGTGATCAAGTTTGCCCGTTGGGCATTCGAAAAATTCAAGGGCGTGGAAGATAAGCTCGGCACACAGATGCGTGCGGTCGGTGAAGTCATGAGCATCGGAAAGACCTACAAGGAAGCTTTCCAGAAAGCCATCCGTTCTCTGGAAACCGGACGCTATGGTCTCGGTCATGCAAAAGACTACGACACCAAATCCAAGGAAGAACTGCTGCTCATGCTGGCACATCCGTCCAGTGACCGTCATTTTATCATGTATGAGGCGCTGCGCGCAGGTGCGACTGTCGATGAGATCCATGACATCACGAAGGTAAAACATTACTTTATCGAGCAGATGAAGGAGCTTGTCGAAGAGGAGGAAGCTCTGATCGCAGGCAAGGGTGCTATGCCATCTGACGAGGCACTGATCTCTGCAAAGAAAAACGGTTTTTCCGATAAATATCTGAGCCAGATCCTGGAGATCCCGGAGGCAGATATCCGCGAAAAGCGTCTGTCACTCGGCGTTGAAGAAGCGTGGGAGGGCGTGCATGTCAGCGGCACAAAAGACAGTGCATACTACTACTCCACCTACAACGCACCGGACAAAAACCCGGTAAACACAGACAGGCCCAAGATCATGATCCTCGGCGGCGGTCCGAACCGTATCGGTCAGGGTATCGAGTTTGATTACTGCTGTGTACATGCTGCCCTGGCACTGAAAAAACTCGGCTTTGAGACGATCATCGTCAACTGCAATCCTGAGACTGTTTCTACCGATTACGATACTTCCGACAAGCTCTACTTCGAGCCTCTTACTTTAGAAGATGTATTAAGCATTTATCATAAAGAAAAACCGGTTGGCGTGATCGCACAGTTCGGCGGTCAGACACCGCTCAATCTTGCCGCAGAGCTGGAGAAAAACGGCGTGAAGATTCTCGGCACCTCGCCCGCTGTCATCGATCTGGCAGAGGACCGCGACCAGTTCCGCGCAATGATGGATAAACTGGAGATTCCGATGCCCGAGGCAGGCATGGCAACTACCGTAGATGAAGCCATTGAGATCGCCAATAAGATCGGCTATCCCGTCATGGTGCGCCCTTCCTACGTACTCGGCGGCCGCGGCATGGAAGTCGTTTACGATGATGAGAGCATGACCGGATATATGAACGCCGCTGTCGGTGTGACACCGGATCGTCCGATCCTCATCGACCGTTTCTTAAATCACGCGCTGGAGTGCGAGGCAGATGCCATCAGCGATGGCACACATGCTTTCGTGCCTGCTGTTATGGAGCATATCGAGCTGGCCGGTATCCATTCCGGCGACAGCGCCTGCATCATTCCCTCCGTGCATATCACGGAAGAAAACGTGGCAACGATCAAGGAATACACGAAAAAGATCGCTGAAGAGATGCATGTCAAGGGCTTGATGAATATGCAGTACGCAATTGAGAACGGCAAAGTATATGTGCTTGAGGCAAATCCGAGAGCATCACGTACCGTGCCCCTCGTTTCCAAGGTGTGCAACATCCGCATGGTACCGATCGCCACGGATATCATCACTTCAGAGCTGACCGGACGCCCGTCGCCCGTTCCCGCTTTGAAGGAGCAGAATATCCCGTACTACGGTGTCAAGGAGGCAGTGTTCCCCTTCAACATGTTCCCGGAGGTAGACCCGATCCTCGGACCGGAAATGCGCTCTACCGGAGAGGTGCTCGGACTGTCCACCTACTACGGCGAGGCATTCTACAAGGCGCAGGAGGCAACACAGACAAAACTCCCGCTGAAGGGAACCGTTTTGATCTCCGTCAACCGCAAGGACAAGCCTGAAGTCACTGAGATCGCAAAGCTGTTTGACGAAGCAGGATTTAAGATCCTGGCTACCGGAAACACCTATGAGATCATCACAGAGGCAGGCATTCCGGCCACACTGATCAAGAAACTGCACGAAGGTCGCCCGAACATTCTGGATGCGATCACAAACGGCGAGATCGACCTGATCGTCAACTCTCCGGTAGGTAAGGACAGCGTACATGACGACAGCTACCTGAGAAAGGCAGCCATCAAAGCAAAGGTACCTTACATGACCACGATCGCCGCTGCAAGAGCTACCGCAAAGGGTATCCTCTACGTTCAGCAGCATGGCAACGGAGAAGTAAAATCTCTCCAGGAGATCCATAGAGAAATTACTGATAAATAAAAATAAAGCATATCATGAAAGAAGAAGCTGCATCTGCGAATATTCGCAAATGCAGCTCCCTTTTTTATTCATTATCCTGTGATGCGTTGGGCAGTCTCAAGAATCCGTTTTGCGTTTACCGGCTTAAGCAGGTAATCAGACGGGTTGAGCGGTGCAACCGCAAGTATTTTTTCCTTCGAGTTGATGGCCGTCAGAAAGACCACCGGAATGTTTCTGGAACGCTCATTCGCACGGATCTTTTCCAACGTTACCCTGCCGTCCACAACCGGCATATCATAATCTAAAAAGATGAGATCCGGAGTTTCCTTCAGCAGGATATTTATCGCCTGCAGGCCGGATGATGCCATGATCACACGGTATTTCTCCTTCAGGATCTCCCTCACCTGACGAAGCTGGACCGGACTGTCATCAATGAGCAGCACCGTTTTCGGTCCGTTTTTCACATTTGCAACATCCTCTTTTCCGGCATACTCATCCGTCTTGATTCCGAGGATCTGATTTACCTGTCTGCCGATCTCACTGATCCTGACCGGTCGGAATACCTCGTGGAACTGATCTGTCTGCGTATAGTCGTAAAACATCCGCAGTTCGTCCCTCTTCCCGATGCTGAGAACCGGAATCCAACGATATTTCTCCGAGAGCAGTTTGTAGATATCCGCATGCTTTGCCTCAAAGTCCATCGTAGAGATCAGAACCATCTCCGGATGGAGCATCTGAAACATTCCCTCCACGATCTCATACTCAGCCGGACAGATCTGCATATCAAACTTTTTTGTCATTACCTGATAGATATTTTGCATGATGACATTAAATTTCCCGATAAAAAATATCTTTTTCATAACTATTCACGCTCCGAATGAATCTTATCCAGCATCTGTGACGCAGTTTTTATACACTCCTCAAATTCCAGTTGAAACTCCTGCTCCCGCAATGTCTGCAGGCTGTTCTTCAGATCCGCGCTGCAATTGCAGGCCTGCAGTTTCTCTGCGATCGCATCAGACCTGTCATAGTCATATGACTGCAA
This sequence comes from bacterium, assembly GCA_004562765.1. GTDB lineage: Bacteria > Bacillota > Clostridia > Lachnospirales > Lachnospiraceae > W0P33-017. The sequence continues at coordinate 7,961 of SFRL01000035.1, forward strand.
TGCCTCGATCAGCTCCAAAAGCAACTGTTCCAATGAGGATTCCGTCACCTGTTGCTGTCCCTCTGACTCACATCCGTAATAGGTCTGCAACGCCGCCTGCAATTTTCTCATCTGTTCCATAAGTGCCGGATGAAGCCGTTCGATCGACTGCGCATCCTGTTCGATTGCCTTCTGTTCCAGCAGTTTGGACAGCTGGGAAACCATTACTGCACCCACTGATGCATTTGTACTTTTTAGGGCATGCACCTTGATCCGGTACGCTGCCATTCCCTCTTCATTATATATGTTTTGGTATAGTTCCGTCAATTGATTCAGATCAGAATTCATTGCACGATAAATGTTTTTCAGTGTCAACAGCAGCACATCATCGTCCGGGATATAAATATGGGCATAATTCCAGTCAATTCCATCGATTTCCGGAAGCACGCACGCTTCTTCCCCGGAATCGTTCGACGATTCAGAAACATTCGTCTCCTGATCTGCAAAGGTTGCCCCCGTTTCCTGTTCCGGCATAACTTCCACCAGTCCCTTCGGAAGAAGCTCCATGATCAAAAGCTCCAGCTTTTCTGAGACGATCGGTTTGGGCACATATCCGTCAAAACCGAGTTCCATATATCTTTCTTTGGCTCCGGTAACTGCATTCGCTGTCAAAGCCACCACCGGAGTCTGTGCACAGCGATTGTCCTCCATTGCCCGCATGCGCTGCAGCGTCTCTATACCATCCATATCCGGCATCATGTGATCCAGAAAGATCAGATCAAAATGTTCCTTTTGTACTGCTTCCAGACACGCTGCACCGGAATCTGCCTCCGTGATCTGAACCCTTGTCTGTTTCAACAGATTGCAGAATACCATCCGGTTCGTATCATTGTCATCCACGACCAGCAATTTTGCCTGCGGAGCCTGAAATTTGCACCGATAGGCATTTCCCTGATGCATATGCCGGATCCGCTCCTCGTAATCACCGATCTTTTCCGCAGAAACGGCCTGCTGGGACAGCTCAAAAGAAAACGTGCTTCCCTCCCCGTAAACACTGCGCACATGCAGCTGGCTTCCCATCAGATGCAGAAGATCACTCACAATGCTCATGCCAAGCCCTGTGCCCTCAATATTACGGTTTCTGGACACCTCGATCCGCTCAAACGCCTCACACAGCTTTGGCAGATCCTTTTCCTTGATACCGATGCCTGTGTCACTGACCTCAAAATATAAAAACGTCTCACCATCCCTGCTGTGATCCTCCACCGTAAAACGGATCTCCCCCTCATGCGTATATTTCACCGCATTGTTCAAAAGGTTCGTGAGGATCTGACGGATCCGTACATCATCGCCATACAAATGATTCGGCAGATTCTCATCTACGTTGATCAGGAGTTCCAGTCCCTTATCCTCAGCTTTCAGATAGATCGCATTCACTACATCATTCAGCAGGCTGTCCAACTCATACTCCATCGGCAGGATCTCCAGCTTTCCGGACTCGATCTTTGAGGAATCCAGAATGTCATTGATCAGGCTGAGCAGCGTATTCGCAGCCGCCTTAATATTCATTGCATATTTTTTGACAACAGGATCTCTGCCCTCACGCAGGATCATCTCATCCATACCGATCACAACGTTGATCGGTGTACGGATCTCATGCGACATACGCGCCAGAAAATCTGATTTTGCGCGATTTGCCATCTCCGCAATGACCATCTGACGCTCCAGCTCTACCGCATGATTATAATTTTCCGTCACATCATTGACCACGTACATATCACCATAGCCGATACCGTTCTTCTCGATCTCCTTTTTCCGGATCTCATAGATATGATTGCCTCTGCTGAATCGTTCTCCCAGCTCATAATATTTTTGCAGCGTCTCGTATACATCATGCACACGGTACATACCATCCGCCGCAAAGATCTGCCGCAGCTGCTGATTGTCATAAATGATCCGGCCGTCCGGGGCAACCACCAGAATCCCCTGCGCGATCTCATCCGCGATCGTGTCCTTTGCCACCTCCAGCGCATCCAGCATATTGTATTTCATCACACAGATCTGGAGGATGATATTTCCGATCAGATAGGCAGGAAGCGTTGTATCATAGCCACCCGTAATTCCTGTAAAATAAACGATCAGTCCCACAGCGCCGATCAGAATGATCGCATCCAGATAAAACGCACATCTCTGTTCATCCCGCGTGCGCATGTCCTTGTACTTTATAACACTGAGCAACAGTCCCGTAAGGAAATAAAAAAAGATCAGTACCGTGTTTATAATATAAAACGGTCCGTGACCGAACACCAGACGCGGAAAATATCCCTCATCCACAAATTTCATACTGCTGTAAAACAAGTTGTGATGGTCACATGTCAGCACGAGCAAGCTGATACACACATGAAACACACACAACGCATATTTCAACAGATATGGTATATGTACCCGGTAAAAATAGAGCAGAAACAAAAAGATTGCAAGTAGAATATAAGGCTTTCCTATGTAAGAAAATTTGACTGCTATAAGGGCGGTCTCCGCTGTAGATGCCTGCATCATTAACAAGCACCCAACGTGATTGACCAGCGTTGCGAGCTCAATGATCAAAAGCATTCTTTGCAGGTTGGATGGTCTGTATAACAACAGAACCATCACCTGCACAAAAATAATTATAATTCCCAGATACTGTATCCCTATAAAGAATGATAACATATCTCACCTAATCCAGAGTTGCGATATCAACGACTGTCAGATCCTTTGCTCCCGCTTCCAGAGAACTTGCCAGTGCATTGGCAGTATCCATGGAAGTAATTACGTTCACACCTGTCTCGATAGCGGTTCGACGGATCAGGAAACCATCACGGCTCTTGTCTCGCCCCTGCGTCGGTGTATTGATGACCAGATCGATCTTGTGACCCAACAGAAGGTCCATAACGGTCGGAGACTCCTGATGGATCTTGTTGACCTTACGTGCCTTCACGCCCTGCTCCTTCAGATACTCAGCGGTATGTCTTGTCGCATAGATCGTGTAACCAAGCGCCTCAAAACGCTTTGCTACCTCTGCTGCCTCCGGCTGATCGGCTTTTTTGACTGTAATGATCATCTGCTTATGCTTCGGCAGTTCTACTCCTGCGCCTAAGAACGCTTTATAAAGTGCCTCGTCGAAGTTCTTTGCGATACCAAGACACTCACCGGTAGATTTCATCTCCGGTCCCAGTGAGATCTCCGCGCCACGGATCTTCTCGAAGGAGAATACCGGCATTTTGATCGCAAAATAATCCGCTGCGGGCTGCAATCCCGGCTCATAGCCAAGATCTTTGATCTTCTTTCCGAGGATCACATCGGTTGCCAGATCCACGATCGGAATTCCGGTCACCTTGCTGATGTAAGGTACGGTACGTGAAGATCTCGGGTTTACCTCGATGACATACACCTCGTTACCGACTGCGATAAACTGAATATTGATGAGTCCCTTGACATGCAGTGCCTTTGCCAGTCTGCGGGAGTACTCCGCGATCGTATCCTTGACTTCCTCACTCACCGTCGGAGCGGGATATACGGAGATACTGTCTCCGGAATGCACACCGGTACGCTCGATATGCTCCATGATACCGGGAATCAGGATATCGGTGCCGTCGCATACCGCATCGACCTCCAGCTCTTTACCCATCAGGTATTTATCCACAAGGATCGGATGATCCTGCTCGATCCGGTTGATGATCTCCATAAATTCTTCGATCTCTTCATCGGAATATGCGATCTGCATACCCTGGCCGCCAAGCACGTAGGAAGGGCGCACCAGTACCGGATAACCCAGCTCGTTTGCGACCTTTTTTGCCTCCTCGGCGGTAAATACAGTTCCTCCGGCTGCTCTGGGGATCTCCGTCTCCTGTAAAATACGGTCAAACAGCTCTCTGTCCTCCGCCGCATCCACATCCTCCGGCGCGGTTCCGAGGATCGGCACGCCCATTTTCTGCAGGCTCTCCGTCAGCTTGATGGCTGTCTGTCCACCGAACTGTACGACTGCTCCGTCCGGTTTTTCGATATTTACGACATTCTCCACGTCTTCCGGAGTCAACGGCTCAAAATACAGCTTGTCCGCGATATCGAAGTCCGTGCTGACCGTCTCCGGGTTATTGTTGATGATGATCGTCTCATAGCCCGCCTTCGCAAACGCCCATGTGGCATGCACGCTACAGTAATCGAATTCGATACCCTGTCCGATACGGATGGGACCGGAACCCAATACGAGCACTTTTTTCTTCTTTTCTGTGGTATTCGCTGCCGCCTCATCTTCACTACCGAATACGGAATAGTAGTAGGGAGTCTCCGCGGCAAACTCCGCAGCACAGGTGTCAACCATCTTGAAAGCCGCATGAATGCCGTTCTCATAACGCATCTTTTTGATCTCGTCTTCGGTCTTTACGTTGTCCGGGAACTCGATGCGCTTTGCCTCAGCCAGCAGCTCTACCGTCAGTTCCTCCTTCGCCAGGCGCTCCTCCATCTCCACGAGTATCGCGATCTTATCGATAAACCACTCGTCAACCTGCGTAATGTCATGAATGGTCTTGTAATTGATTCCTTTTCGGATCGCCTCCGCAATAATATAAATGCGTCGGTCATCCACGATCTTCATGCGCTCGATCAGCTCCTGCTCACTCAGCGCAGAAAAATCATAAGACTGCAGACAGTCCACATGCTGCTCCAGAGAGCGGATCGCTTTCATCAGCGCGCCCTCAAAGTTGTTGCAGATACTCATGACCTCTCCGGTCGCCTTCATCTGGGTCGTCAGCGTGTGCTTTGCTGTAATAAATTTATCGAACGGTAAGCGTGGAATCTTAACCACACAGTAGTCCAGCATCGGCTCAAAGCTCGCATAGGTCTTTCCGGTGATCGCATTTTTGATCTCATCCAGTGTATAGCCAAGAGCGATCTTTGCAGCCACCTTTGCGATCGGATATCCGGTCGCCTTACTTGCCAGTGCGGAAGAACGGCTGACACGGGGATTTACCTCGATGACGCAGTACTCAAAGGAATCCGGCTTTAAGGCATACTGCACGTTACAGCCTCCGGTAATGTTCAGCTCTGTAATGATGTTGAGCGCGGACGTACGCAGCATCTGATATTCCTTGTCTCCCAGTGTCTGCGACGGTGCCACAACGATCGAATCACCGGTATGCACACCCACTGGATCGATATTTTCCATGTTACAAACAGTGATGCAGTTTCCGGCAGCATCACGCATCACCTCGTACTCGATCTCTTTCCAGCCGGCAATACAGCGCTCCACCAGTACCTGTCCCACACGGCTCAAACGGAGTCCGTTGGAAAGGATCTCGATCAGTTCTGTCTCATTATGGGCGATTCCGCCGCCGCTGCCGCCCAGCGTATAAGCAGGACGCAGTACGACCGGGTAACCGATGGTGTTCGTAAACTTGATACCATCCTCCACATTCTCTACCACGAGCGAAGCTGCGACCGGCTCGCCGATCTTCTCCATTGTGTCCTTAAATTCCTGACGGTCCTCCGCTTTTTTGATCGTCTCAGAGGTTGTTCCGATCAGGCGCACACCGTGCTCTGCCAGAAATCCGCTCTCAGCGAGTTCCATACCCAGATTCAGTCCTGCCTGACCGCCAAGTGTCGGCAACACGCTGTCCGGTTTTTCTTTTAAAATGATCTGTTCCAATACCTTCGCAGTCAGTGGCTCAATATAGACCTGATCCGCGATGTTTTTATCTGTCATGATCGTTGCGGGATTTGAGTTTACAAGACATACCTCGATACCCTCCTCCTTTAAGGAGCGGCATGCCTGTGTGCCCGCGTAGTCAAACTCCGCCGCCTGTCCGATGACGATGGGGCCGGAGCCGATCACCAGTACCTTTTTAATATCTTTATTCTTCGGCATGATTAGTTTCCTCCCATCATCTCAATAAATCTGTCAAATAAATACGCGCTGTCCTGCGGTCCGGGGCATGCCTCCGGGTGGAACTGCACAGTAAAGATCTGTTTTCCGACATATTCCAGTCCCTCGTTGGTGCCGTCGTTAACATTCAAAAATGCAGGCTTTGCCACGGACGGATCCAGTTTGTCCGTGTCGACCACGTAACCGTGATTCTGTGAAGATATATATACCCGTCCGGTCTTCAGATCCTTCACCGGATGATTGCCACCACGGTGACCGTATTTCAGCTTGTGGGTGTCCGCACCGGTCGCCAGAGCCATGAGCTGATGCCCGAGACAGATCGCAAAGATCGGCACATCGGAATCGTAGAGTTTTTTGATCTCTTTGATGATATCCGTACATGACTTCGGATCTCCCGGTCCATTGGAGAGCATGATGCCGTCGGGCTTTGCCGCAAGGATCTCCTCTGCCGGTGTGTGTGCCGGGTAGATCGTCACCTCACAGCCTCGCTTATTCAATGATCGCGCAATATTCTGCTTTGCACCGAAATCCAGCAGTGCCACTTTCTTTCCGTTGCCCTTTAACACAGAGGGCTCGCTGCAGGTCACTTCGTCCACAACGTTGCCCACCTCATATGCGGCAAGCTGAGGCAGGATCTTCTCCAGGTCATAGTTCTCGTCGGTGGTGATCATGCCGTTCATCGTTCCCTTTTCACGCAGCAGCTTTGTGAGCGCACGGGTATCGATACCTGCAATGCCGGGAATATCATGTTTTTTCAAAAAGTCCTGAATGCTTCCCTCACAGCGGAAATTGCTGGCAGTTCTGGATAACTCGCGCGTGATGAATCCTTTCACCCACGGTTTCTTTGATTCCATGTCACTGAAATTGATGCCATAATTTCCGATCAGCGGATAGGTCATGGTCACTGCCTGTCCTGCGTAGGACGGGTCTGTCAGCACCTCCAGATAGCCTGTCATGGAGGTATTGAACACGATCTCGCTGATCACTTCTTTCTGGGAACCGATGCTGGTTCCTGTAAAAATGTGTCCATCTTCAAGTATGAGAAAAGCCTTCATTTTCTTTATCCTTTCACGCAAATTTTTTTTATTTTATTACATTATTCTCTATATTTCAAGTTATAATCTTCGGAGTTTTTTCAAATTTTTAACTGCCCAGTCACTGATACTGTGCCAGAGTTCTGGGTGAGACATTTCACGACCTATTATGCTTAACGGGTAAATCACGCGAGCGGCACAGAGTCAAAGCAAAACCGACTTTGCTCTGCTGCCTGATTACTGGCTGATATAAGCAGTCTCAAATTTTCAAAATGATTAGGGATGAAATGAAACATCCGTCCACTACAGTACTTGTATGTCCGGGCAACAAAGTTTCTTGAGTATGCACACATACTCTGCATGCACTATTCGACAGTCATTTATGCGACGGGTTCGCGCGGAAAAAACATAAAAAGTGCTGTAGGGGTCACGTTGACCCTTACAGCAACTTTATTTGTTACGTTTAGTGCTTCGGCGTAAGCTTTGTCATGCCACCCATATAAGGCTGTAAAACAGTCGGGATATTGACGCTTCCGTCAGCATTTAAATTGTTCTCCAAAAATGCGATCAGCATACGGGGCGGAGCAACCACCGTATTGTTTAAGGTGTGTGCAAAATACTTATTATTGTCTGCATCCTTCACACGGATCTTCAGACGTCTTGCCTGTGCATCTCCTAAGTTAGAGCAGCTGCCCACCTCAAAATATTTCTTCTGACGGGGAGACCACGCCTCCACGTCACAGGATTTTACCTTCAGATCTGCCAGATCACCGGAACAGCACTCAAGGGTACGAACCGGAATATCCATGCTGCGGAACAGATCAACGGTGTTCTTCCAGAGCTGGTCATACCAGTACTTGGAATCCTCAGGCTTGCAGACAACGATCATCTCCTGTTTCTCGAACTGATGGATACGGTATACACCGCGCTCCTCGATACCATGTGCGCCTTTCTCCTTGCGGAAGCAGGGAGAATAACTGGTCAGTGTATAGGGAAGCTTGTCCTCATCGTTGATCGTGTCGATAAATTTACCGATCATGGAATGCTCGGAAGTACCGATCAGGTAGAGATCCTCTCCCTCGATCTTGTACATCATGGCATCCATTTCCTCAAAGCTCATAACACCGGTCACCACATTGCTGCGGATCATAAACGGCGGTACGCAGTAGGTAAAACCGCGACCGATCATAAAATCTCTCGCATAGGAGATCACTGCGGAATGAAGTCTCGCGATATCTCCCATAAGATAATAGAAACCGTTACCGGCTACCTTTCCGGCTGCATCGAGATCAATACCGTCAAAACGACTCATGATATCGGTGTGATAAGGGATCTCAAAATCGGGAACCACCGGCTCACCAAACTTCTCGATCTCCACATTGCAGGAATCATCCTCTCCAATGGGAACAGAAGGATCGATGATATTGGGGATCATCATCATATCCTTTAATACCTGCTCGGAATAAGTCTTTTCCTGCTCCTCCAGTTCGGCAAGACGCTCTGCAAATTCTGCTACCTGCGCTTTTACTGCCTCTGCTTCCTCTTTTTTGCCCTCTTTCATGAGACCGCCGATCTGCTTGGAAAGCTGGTTTCTCTTTGCGCGAAGATCATCTGCCTCCTGCTTTGCGGCACGGGATTTTGCATCCAGCTCAATGACTTCATCCACTAACGGGAGCTTCTTATCCTGAAATTTTTTCCTGATGTTCTCTTTTACCACATCCGGATTCTCGCGTAAAAACTTAATATCAATCATAATTTCGCCTCTTAATCTAAAGGATATTTGTCAGTCAATGTCTTAACGATCGCCTTTGCAGCAGGTACAGCGCTCTCGCCCTCTTTGATGAGCATTGCGATCGCCTCTGCGATCTTGTCCATGTCATCGGTATTCATGCCGCGGCTGGTGACAGAAGGTGTACCGATACGGATACCGCTGGTCACAAACGGCTTCTGGGGATCATTGGGGATCGTGTTCTTGTTCGCTGTGATATTTGCGTCATCCAGCAGCTTCTCGACAGCCTTTCCGGTCAGCTCAAAGGGTGTCAGATCGATCAGCATCAGATGGTTGTCCGTACCGTCAGAAACGATCTTGATCCCCCGGGACTGCAAGCCCTTGCAAAGTGCCTGTGCGTTGTCGATGATACCCTGCTGATATACCTTGAAGGACGGCTGCAGCGCCTCCTGGAAGCAGACTGCCTTCGCTGCGATCACATGCATCAGCGGACCGCCCTGAATTCCGGGGAAGATCGCCTTGTTAAACTTGTACTTGTCCGCAGTCTCCTGCTTGCCGCAGAGGATCATACCGCCTCTCGGTCCACGCAGAGTCTTGTGTGTCGTTGTTGTCACAACATCTGCATAGGGAATGGGGCTCGGATGAAGTCCTGCTGCCACCAGACCTGCGATGTGTGCCATATCTACGAAAAGGATCGCGCCAACCTCGTCAGCGATCTCACGGAATTTCTTGAAATCAATGGTTCTTGCATATGCGGAGGCGCCTGCGATGATCATCTTCGGCTTGCACTCCTTTGCGATAGCCATGACATTGTCATAGTCGATCACACCGTCATCATTTACACCGTAAGGTACGATGTTGAAATAAGTTCCGGAAAAATTGACCGGGCTTCCGTGTGTCAGATGTCCGCCGTGGTCTAAGTTCATACCCATTACGGTATCACCGGGCTGTAAGCAGGCGAACTGCACTGCCATATTTGCCTGTGCACCGGAATGAGGCTGTACATTTACATACTCAGCGCCAAAAAGCTTTTTCGCACGCTCTCTTGCAAGCTCCTCCACGACATCCACACAATCGCAGCCACCGTAATAGCGGTGTCCGGGATATCCTTCCGCATACTTGTTTGTCATAACGCTTCCCATTGCAGACATAACTGCATGGCTCACCCAGTTCTCGGATGCGATCAGCTCAATATGGCTGTTCTGTCTGTCACTCTCTGCCTGAATCGCTGCCGCCACTTCGGGGTCAACGGTCTTGATGTCATCCATTGTGTACATAATCTTTCCCTCCTATTATCATTTAGGGCAATCGGTAATGCCACCGGTTGCCCTTCCAACTCAAATGAATCAAACTATTTCTTTTTACCGACCTTATTAAAATGAATCTTCATGTCAAACCACAGATTTGTGGAAATGCATACAGAAGAAAACAGTCCGGCTACGATACCTACCATCAGCGGAAGTGAGAAGTCCTTGATGGATGCAACACCCATGATGTACAGTAACAATACCATTACAAAGGTGGTCACGGATGTATTGATTGAACGGGACAACGTCTGCGTCACACTCTTGTCAGCGATCTCCGCCAGTTCCTCTTTTGATACGCGGGCACGACCACGGATATTCTCACGCACACGGTCAAATACGACGATCGTATCATTGATAGAATAACCAAGGATCGTCAGCATAACCGCGATGAACGTAGAGCCGACAGAAATACGAACCAGCGCGTAACTTGCAAGCACGAGCATGATATCATGGATCAGTGCAAGCACAGATGCGGATGCAAAACGGAAATCCTGGAAACGGAACGCAATGTAGATCATGATCAGGATCACTGCAATGATCACTGCGATAACCGCATCACTCGTCATCTCTGAGCTGATGGTTGAACTGATGGACTGTGAAGAGATCGTGTTCTCATCCACGCCATACTTGTCAACAAATACCTGGTTAAATGCCTCGCGCTCTTCAAGATTCAGATTTCTTGTCTTGAAGATGACACCGTTGCTGTCGGCAACCTTCTGTACATAAACATCAGAATCGCCTGTAATATCCATTACTAAAGGAACCATCTCGGAATCGATCTGCTCTAACGTATACTCCTCATTGAAGTAAACCGTATTGGATGTACCGCCGACAAACTCAAGACTTAAATTCAACGCGCCATCGCCGCTTGCGCTGTGCACGCCCATACCGATAAATCCGGCTGCGATACATGCGACCGCAATCACATAAAATACCGGGCGACGCTTTGTAAAGTTGATCGTCTTTAACTCCTTTGCCTTGCCGTAGAATTTCACATCCTTCACGCCAATGCCGTACAAAGAGTAAACAACATATCTGGTCACGAACAGTGATGTGATCAGCGAAACGATAATACTGATCGCCAGTGTGTATGCAAATCCCTTAACTGTACCGGAACCCTTCCATGCAAGAATTGCTGCCACGATCAGGGTGGTCACGTTACCATCGACGATGGCTGAGGTTGCCTTCTTGAAACCATCCTTCATTGCGTTAAATACGCTCTTTCCTGCGGAAAGTTCTTCTCGGATACGACCGTAGATAACAACGTTTGCGTCAACCGCCATACCAATACCGAGGATGATACCTGCGATACCGGGCAGCGTCAGTGTAATATCAAACCAGTAGATCACTGCGATGGTCAGTGTGGAATAGATCACCAGCGCAACTGCTGCTGCCGCACCTAATACCCAGTAATATGCGATCATGAAAATAATGATAAGTACCAGACCGATCAGCGCTGCCTTTAATGCAGAAGACATTGCCTCAGCACCAAGCTGTGCACCTACAACCTGAGACTCTAACTCGGACAGTTCCAGAGACAGAGAACCGATACGGATCTGTGAAGCGAGCTGAGAAGCCTCATCATAATTCGCCATACCCGTGATCTGTGCCTTACCGCCGCTGATCTGTGACTGAACAACCGGATTACTGATGACTGCACCGTCATAGATGATCGGGAGATTATTTCCGATGTTCGCGCCTGTCATCTCAGAGAATGTCTCTGCTGCCTCATCGCTAAGTACTAAATCTACGCAATATGCGTTGTTTCCTGTGTTATCCTTATAAGTACCGGCCTGTGCATCCACGACATCATCACCGGTCATAAATACGTTACCATCCGGATCGCAGAACTGCAGGGAACCCGGTTTACCCAGATCCTCTAAAATATCATTTGCATCCGTCACGCCGGGAATCTCAATACAGATACGGTCATCACCGCTCTGGTATACAGTTGCCTCTGTACTGTAAGACTCAATACGTCTCTGCAGCTTGTAGATGGTATCACTCATCTGCTCTGCAGTTGCATCCTCATCCTCTACCTGATAGGTGATGCTGACACCACCTGCCAGATCAAGACCCAGAGTAATGTTCTGACCTGCGCCCTTACCTGTACTTGAAAGAATGATCGATGCGTAATAGCTGAGTGCCACAACGACAGCCAGTACGACTGCCAGAATCGCTACGCTCTTGTTCTTCTTCATGACTTGTTTCCTCTCTTTTTTAGTCTTCTTGTGCGAGTGCCGCCTTGATCATGATCGCACACTCCACACGTTTCTTTTGCAGCGCACATCCGATGTCGTATGCGTCATGGATGCTGCCATGGAAGTTGTAAGAATTTGCCGCGCAACCTCCGCTGCAATAAAATCTTGCAAAACAATTCTTGCATTTTTCCTTGGAATACACATTGCAGGACTTGAAATCTGCCACGATCTCATCGTGTTTCACGCCCTCATATACATTTCCAAGATAGAATTTCTCGTTGCCAACAAACTGATGGCACGGATAGAGGTCACCCCAGGGTGTTACGGCCAGATATTCTGTACCCGAACCGCAGCCTGACAGACGTTTTGCCACGCAGGGGCCGCCCTCTAAATCTATCATAAAATGGAAGAAATTGAAATCCTCTCCATTTTTATGCCGCTTTATCATCTCCTGCGCCAGCTTGTCATATTCCTCATACAGCCGGGGCAGATCCTCCTCACGGATCGCATAATCAGCAGTATCCGGTGCCACCACCGGCTCCACGGAGATCTGTTTAAATCCCAGATCTGCCAGATGCATCACATCCTCGGCAAAATCCAGATTGTGATGAGTAAATGTTCCGCGCACATAGTAGCGCTCCTGATTTCTGCTGTCCGCAAACTTCTTATATTTAGGCACTACCAGATCATAGCTGCCGGAACCGTTCGGGAACGGACGCATAAAGTTATGTACCTCGGGTCGCCCGTCAATGCTCAGCACGACATTGTCCATCTCACGGTTTGCGAACTCCATGATATCGTCGTTCAAAAGAACACCGTTCGTCGTCAGTGTAAAGCGGAATTTCTTGTCATGCTCCTTTTCCAGGCTGCGACCATAGGCGACCAGGTCCTTGACCACCTGAAAATTCAGTGTCGGCTCGCCGCCAAAGAAATCCACTTCCAGATTCCGTCTGTTTCCACTGGAAGCAACCAGAAAATCCAACGCTGCCTTTCCTACCTCGTAGGACATCAGCTCACGCTTTCCGTGATATTCGCCCTCCTCCGCAAAGCAGTATTTGCAGGCAAGATTACAGTCATGAGCAATGTGCAGGCACAGTGCCTTTACGACCGTCGGGCGGTTTTTGCCGAGTTCCTCAATGTATCCTTCGTATTCATCCGGTGTAAACAGTTCTTTGTTGGCGATCAGCTCCTCGATCTCCGAGAGCGCCTCGTCGATCTCTGCCGCCTCATATTTATCTGACAGCTGCGCCCTGATCTCCTCCGGCAAATGTCCTTCGTACAGGCCGATGACCTCGTACATCAGCTCGTCCACCACGTGGATCGCACCGCTGTTCACATCCAGAACGATATTATAGCCATTGTTCTGATACTGATGAATCACTGTATCGTATATCCTTTCTTATAGACAGTTCAGAGACCGTCCGCAACGCGAACGGTCTCTTAGAAAATCTTTTTTGTTTACAGAATATTATTTGCACTGCTCGCAGGTCTGATTTCCTACGGTGCAGGAAGTCTTACATGCTGACTGGCAAGAGGTCTGGCACTCACCGCAGCCGCCCTTCTTTACCGTGTTCTGTAACTTTCTTGTGTTTAATGTCTGTACGTGCTTCATAATTTTTTCGCTCCTTTCAGCAATACCTAGGGTGCATTATAGCATATCCGCCGACAGACTTCAACTGTTATTTTTCCGCTTCTTCTGCCATTTGATTCCTGCACCTTCACTTCATATGATGCAGACAATGATGCAGACCTTACTTTGCCTTATACATGTCAAAAAAACCAATAAATCAGCGACATAATCCAAAATTTTGTGCAATTGTTATAAATATTGATTGTTTTTATCACAAAATATGTTACAATAGCCTTAGAATAATTAACGAATGGGAATGATAATTATGGAAAAAACCATTGATCCACAACGAAAATATATACTGGACAAGCTGTACCAGGCTTTTGAAGTTGTATCCGAGGGTTCCTATGTGTATTTGTGCGACATGAAATACGACTATTCCAAGTGGTCCGCCGAGGCCGTGCAATACTTTGGACTTCCCGGAGAATATATGTACCACGCCGGTGACATCTGGGAAGAACATATACATCCGGATGACCAGCTCAACTATCACAAGAGTATTGAGGACATATTCTCCGGCATGGATCAGGGCCACGATATGCAGTACCGCTCGAGGGACCGCATGGGAAGATATGTTGTCTGCACGTGTCGCGGGACTGTTCTGTGGGATGCCGATGGCAAGCCTGATTATTTTGTCGGCAATATAAGAAATCACGGATCCGTAAACAGTATGGATTCCCTGACAGGCTTTCAGAATCAGTTCGGATTGTTTGAGCACCTGAATGTGCTCTACAGCAAGCAGGAAAAAGCCAACATTATGATGATCGGAGTTGGCCATTTTGCAACGATCAACGAAATGTGGGGCTATGATTTTGGAAATATCGTCATACATAAGCTGGTCCAGCGTTTGAAAGAGCAATTCAGAAACGAAGGAGTTCTCTATCGCGTAAGCGGTGTGAAATTCGTCTTGCTCTCATCTACGCTTTCTCTGGAAGAGATGAGCAAGCGCTATGAAATCCTCAAAAAAGAAATATCAGAAAAGCTTGAGGTGGATGGATATCATCCAAATCTGCAGATTTACGGAAGTGCGTTGGAAGTAAAAATGTTCCAGATCAATCCGCAGGCCATGTTCTCCTGTCTGGAATATGCATACAACATTTCAAAAGAACGCGGAAACGGGGAATTTCATGTTTTCAAAGATGAAATTGACGAAAACAGATCCAGCCTTTTGACACTCATCAATGTGATCCGCAAAAGCATTTTAAACGACTGTGACGATTTTATACTTTACTATCAGCCGATCGTATATACCCAGACAGGAAAATTGCGCGGTGCAGAAGCGCTGCTCCGATGGCAAAACGCGGAATATGGTCTGGTTCCGCCCAATCGTTTCATTCCTATCATAGAAAATGATCCGGCATTTGTTCAGCTGGGAGAGTGGATCCTGCAAAAGGCGATGACCGATACAAAGCCACTTCTGCAAACGCACTCCGATTTTGAATTACATGTCAATGTGTCGTATGAGCAGCTCCGACAGGACTCTTTTGTATCATCGGTCAAAAACATCCTTGACGAAACCGGTTATCCTGCAAAAAATCTCTGTCTGGAGATCACGGAGAGATGTCGTCTCATCGATGTAAAGAGGCTCACCGCCATCGTATCAGAACTGCGTTCGATCGGCGTCTGCTTTGCAATGGATGATTTTGGAACCGGATATTCTTCCATGGATATCTTAAACCGGCTGGAATGTGAGATCGTCAAGATTGACAAGGTGTTTGTTGATAATATTACCAATGACGCAAAAGATGCCAAATTGATCAGCGCGATCAATCAAATGGCGGAAATCTATGGTTCCAATGCCTGTGTGGAGGGTGTCGAAAGTGAGGAGCAATACGAGATCGTCAGAGAATGCGGAGTCAGTTCGATCCAGGGATATTACTTCTCCAAGCCGTTACCGGTTGAAACATTTTTTGAAAAATATGTAACTGAATAGGTTTTCGAGTATTACGTCAAAAACAGTGCAGAACGGCTTCTTCGCTCTGCACTGTTTTTACATCTTCAACTGATCATTCCTCCCGCGGTTGCCGACAGCAGGCACAACACCATCGTCGAGAGCAAACGCACCGGCTCCGCATCTAGCCCCTGATGCAAAAACACTCCCACCAGAAGCAGGACACCGTAATAGAGCGCACCCATGAGAAGACCCCACAGATATTTTTTCACGCCTGTCTTTTTTCCGATCAGAAAACCGCCGAAAAATCCTGCAATAATGTAGATCGCTATGATGGCACCGTTTACTACCGGCTCTGTCAGATCCATCTTATACATGAGAAATGCCAGCAGCAAGAGTAACATACCGGTAATGATATACATCGTCACCAAAATCACAAGAACCGGTATGAGCATCGATTCTTTTCGTGTCTGTCGTTCCATAGAATGTCCTCCCCAACATATATTTGTCCTAGTGGTACAATCTATGCAGGGTTCGTCCGAAATATTACAGTGCCTTTATATACCGCACCATCGATTTTTCACCGATCTTCACCATTCCTGTCCGATCAAACGAAAGTTTCTCCATCACTCTGTGACTCGCCGTGTTCTCCGGTTCCACAAAACAATTGAGCGTCCCAAAATCCGACAGATTCGCGCGGGCAAATGCGATGAGTTTTTCACAGACCTCCGTCGCATAGCCCTGTCTCTGATAAGGCACACCGATGATATAACCCATCTCCAGCACGATCTCATCACCCAGATCCTGATGGGAAAATCCGGCGCGTCCGATCAATTCACCGCTCTCCCGGTCACACACAAGCCACATGCCATAGCCGTAAAAGCGATACATTTTATCAATATAATCTCTTGTATACTGTTCCTCCCGCGGACGCTCATAGAGCGGTTCCGTGTAATCCGTGATACCGGGCTGTGCATACAGCGCAAACAGGTCATCCAGATCATCCAGCGTGATCTCCCTCAGATAGCAGCGCTCCGTCACCACCGTGATCCAAGGTAATCCCTGTGCGCGCTTCATGATGCGATCCAGAAACTGCACATCGACCTCCTCGAAGCCCTCAACGAGAATATCTGCATCCGAAATCACAGATCCAAAGCCCACTGTTGCCATCTTTGTTTCCTTCGCTAATGCCAATGTTTGTATTGTTCCTGCCAAAAGGACCGTAGATTCCGGTTTCGGCGGGGTTTGACCCGTATCAAGCTCTATAAGCGTAACGCCCGCCCCGGGAAGCTCCCGAAGCAGGCGTTTCAACTCATCATCTGCCGCCTCACTGGCTCGATAGCAGACATATTCAATACTTTTCGCAGATCGGAACAGTTCTTGTTCCCGGCCTAGCATTTCTCCGGTTCCGGGTAATCCACGCCAAAGGTTTCTACCGTCACCTTTGCCATCTTCTGCTCCTCCATCGGACGGTCGGAATAATCCGTATTTACCCTTGCGATCTTGTCAACGACTTCCAGGCCCTCGATGACCTTACCGAAAGCAGCATACTCACCGTCTAAGTGCGGGCTGGTCTCATGCATGATAAAAAACTGGCTGCCTGCGGAGTCGGGGATCATGGTTCTTGCCATGGAAAGGACACCGGGTGTGTGCTTTAAGTCATTTTTGAAACCGTTATGAGAAAACTCGCCCTTGATGCTATATCCGGGACCACCCATTCCGGTGCCGTCCGGATCGCCGCCCTGGATCATAAATCCGGGGATCACACGGTGAAAGATCACACCATCATAATAGCCTTTTTTGATCAGGCTGATAAAATTGTTTACGGTATTCGGCGCGATCTCAGGATATAATTCCGCCTTCATGATATCGCCGTTTTCCATCTCGATCGTCACGATCGGATTCTGATTTGCCATTATTTGTTCTCCTTAATTCTAAAGATTAGTCCTCTACCGTTACGGTCATCTTATCCAGATGCCAGATCTCGTCAACATACTGCTGGATCGTACGGTCAGATGAGAACTTGCCTGCATGAGCGGTATTTAAGATCGCCTTCTTTGCCCAGCCCTTCTCGTCTGCATACATCTGGGAAATTCTCTCCTGTGCCTGTGCATAAGAGCGGAAATCCGCCAGCGTAAAGTAGGTATCTGCGTACTGTGTACACTTTGTATTTAACAGAGAGTTGTACAGGTCACGGAACAGCTCGGTATCGTTCTTTGAATAGAAACCGTTGATGAGCTGCATAAGCACCTGCCGGATCTCCGGATCGTTGTTGAAGATCTGCATCGGATCGTAATCTCTTGCCTTCTCATGAGCGATGACTTCATCGGCACTCATACCGAAGATCACGATGTTCTCCTCGCCGACTTCCTCTACCATCTCCACATTCGCACCGTCCATCGTTCCGATGGTGATGGCACCGTTTAACATGTACTTCATGTTACCGGTACCGGATGCCTCCTTGCTGGCGGTAGAGATCTGCTCGGAAACGTCTGCTCCCGAGGTGATGATCTCTGCATTGGATACGCAGTAATCCTCGATAAATACAACCTTGATCTTGCCGTTAATGGTGGGATCATTGTTGATAACATCAGCAACATTATTGATGAGCTTGATGGTCAGCTTTGCATTCTTGTATCCGGCTGCAGCCTTTGCACCGAAAATAAATGTTCTCGGATAGAACTCCATATCCGGATGCTCCTTCAGCTTATTGTACAGATACATCACGTGTAAAATGTTCATGAGCTGTCTCTTGTACTCGTGCAGACGCTTGGTCTGGCAGTCGAAAATAGAGCGGGGATTGACCTCAATGCCATTGTGCTCCTTGATATATTTTGCAAGACGCAGCTTGTTCTGATACTTGATGTTCATGAACTCTGCCTGTGCCTTCTCGTCATCCGCATATACAGCCAGACGCTCCAGGTGGCTCAGATCGGTGATCCAGTCATTTCCGATGTGATCGGTGATCCAGTTTGCCAAGAGCGGATTTGCATGCAACAGGAAACGTCTCTGGGTGATACCGTTTGTCTTGTTGTTAAACTTCTCAGGGAACATCTGGTAGAACTCCTTCAGTTCCTGATTCTTCAGGATCTCGGTATGCAGTCTTGCCACACCGTTAACAGAGTAGCCGGCTGCGATCGCCAGATGTGCCATCTTTACTTTTCCGTCATATACGATCGCCATCTTCTCGATCATATGCTGATCGCCGGGGAAGCTTGCCTGGATCTGTAAAATGAAACGGCGGTTGATCTCCTCAACGATCTGATAGATACGGGGAAGCAGACGGGAGAAGATCTCGATGGGCCACTTCTCCAATGCCTCAGCCATGATCGTATGGTTCGTATATGCGCAGGTCTGTGTCGTGATCTTCCATGCATCATTCCAATCCAGACCGTACTCATCCAGAAGGATACGCATCAACTCTGCGACAGCAACTGTCGGATGGGTATCATTCATCTGGAAGGTTACCTTTTTCGGCAGATCATGGATGTCGTCATGATTCTTCATAAACTTCGCAATGGCGCGCTGTACACTTGCAGACACGAAGAAATACTGCTGACGCAGACGAAGCTCCTTGCCCTGTACATGGTTGTCATTCGGATAGAGCACATCCACGAGGTTTCTTGCAAGGTTCTCCTGCTCCACAGCCTTATAGTAATCGCCCTTGTCAAAGGAATCCAGCTTAAAACACTCTACCGGCTCTGCATCCCAGATCATGAGCGTATTTACAACGTTGTTATTGTAACCGATGATCGGCATATCATACGGGATCGCCGTCACTGCCTGATAATTTTCGTGCACAAAACGTGTCTTTCCGATCGCCTGATCATACTCTGCGCGGACATATCCGCCGAATTTTACGGTATAAGCATACTCCGGACGGCGCAGCTCAAAAGGATAACCATCCTTTAACCAGTTGTCCGGCTCTTCCACCTGATAGCCGTCTTTGATCTTCTGACGGAACATTCCGTAACGATAACGGATACCGCAGCCATATGCCGGATAGCCCAGTGTAGACAAAGACTCCATAAAGCAGGCTGCCAGGCGTCCCAGACCACCGTTTCCCAGTGCAGGATCACGCTCCTGATCCTCGATCAGGTTCAGGTCCAGACCGATCTCCTCCAGTGCCTCTTTGACCTCATCATAAGCAGTCAGGTTGATGAGGTTGTTTCCCAGAGCACGGCCTACCAGAAATTCCATTGACATATAGTAAACGGTCTTGGGATCCGTTTCATCCATGGTTTTCTGTGTTGCAAGCCACTGATCGATGATGACCTCTTTTACCACAAAGCTGACGGCCTGATAGATCTCCTGCTGGCTTGCTTCGGAAAGGTTTTTACGAAACAGGGTTTTTACTGTGTTTTTGACATTCTTGATGAATGTCTCCTTCTCAAAGATTTGATTTGTCATAGGTATTCCTCCTCTTTCGGTCCTGGATTTGAAAAACGGCAGTTTCATGCGTTCTTTTCTACTCCAAGCGCAACTTTTTCCCCGTTAATATTCCATTCCTTCTCGTATCCGCTTACAACCCCCGATGTAAGTGAATCTGCCAGCACTTCACCACAGATCTCCTCGCCGTGTGCGGCAAAGATGTCTGCTACCTTGCCGTCTGCCACATAAGATACACGGATGCGGTCCATGACCTCAAAACCGGCTTCCTTACGCATCGTCTGAATCTTGCTGATGATCTCGCGTACAAAGCCCTCCTGGATCAGTTCCTCCGTCAGATTTGTGTCCAGTACGACTGTCACGGTATTGTCACCCTCCGTCTGATAGCCCTCCATCTGTGTCATAGTGATCAGCAGATCTTCCTCTGATAGTACAACATCCGGAGAAACACTGTCAAGAGTAATGCTTCCCTTGCTCTTCAATTCTGCCATCGCAGCGTTACCGTCCAGCTCTGCCAACGCCTTCTGGATCTGTCCTAAGAACTTGCCATACTTGGGACCGACCGTGCGAAGCTGCGGCTTGAAGGTGTAGTCTGTATACTTGCTGACATCATCAGTAAATTCGACTTTCTTTACATTCAGCTCATCCTCGATGATCTCTGTATAGAACTCAGGCAATGTCTCCGGAGCTTTTACGTACATCGTGCCGATCGGCTGGCGGTTCTTGATGTTTGCAGAGTTACGGCAGGCACGGCCCATGACAACGATCTTTAAGACTGCCTCCATATTTTTCTCAAGCTCTGCATCGATCCATGCCTCATTTGCTACCGGGAAGTCACACAGGTGAACGCTCTCCGGAGCATCCTTATCGATTGAACATACCAGATTGCGGTAAATATCCTCTGCCATGAAGGGGATCATGGGCGCAGCACATTTTGCAACCGTTACAAGTGCGGTGTAAAGCGTCATGTAGGCGTTGATCTTATCCTGCTCCATGCCCTTTGCCCAGAAGCGCTCACGGCTGCGGCGCACATACCAGTTACTCATCTCATCCACGAAATCATCCAGCGCGCGCGCTGCCTCCGGGATGCGATAGTTATTCAGATTATCATCCACGGACTTGACGAGCGTATTTAACTTTGACAACAGCCATTTGTCCATAACAGACAGCTTCTCGTAATCCAGTGTATATTTTGTTGCGTCAAAATTGTCAATGTTCGCATACAGCACAAAGAATGCGTAGGTGTTCCACAGCGTACCCATGAACTTGCGCTGTCCTTCCTGTACAGCCTTGCCATGGAAACGGTTCGGCAGCCACGGTGCACTATTAATATAGAAGTACCAGCGGATCGCATCTGCGCCGTATTTCTCCAGTGCGTCAAAGGGGTCCACTGCATTTCCCTTGGATTTACTCATCTTCTGTCCGTTCTCGTCCTGCACATGTCCGAGTACGATGACATTCTCATAAGGAGCCTTGCCAAACAGTAAGGTGGACTCTGCCATCAGAGAGTAGAACCATCCACGAGTCTGGTCTACCGCCTCGGAGATGAACTGTGCCGGGAACTGCTGCTCGAACAGCTCCTTGTTTTCAAAGGGATAATGATGCTGTGCGAAGGGCATTGCGCCGGAGTCAAACCAGCAGTCGATGACCTCAGGCACACGGCGCATCGTCTTTCCGCAGCACGGACAATTGATCTCAACCGCATCGATGTACGGGCGGTGAAGCTCGATCTTTGCTGCCTCGGGATCTCCGGAAAGCTCTGCCAGCTCTGCTCTGCTTCCTACGGACAGCTGGTGACCGCAGTCCTCACACTCCCAGATATTGAGCGGTGTTCCCCAGTAACGGTTACGGGAGATACCCCAGTCCTGAATGTTCTCCAGCCAGTTGCCGAAACGTCCTTCTCCAATAGACTCAGGGATCCAGTTAACGGTGTGGTTATTTGCCACCAGCTCGTCACGCACCTCGGTCATCTTGATGAACCAGGACTCGCGCGCATAGTAGATGAGCGGGGTATCACAGCGCCAGCAATGCGGATACTCATGCTCGAACTTGGGTGCGTCAAACAGCAGTCCCTTGTCCTCCAGATCCTGAAGTACCATCGGGTCTGCCTTCTTTACAAACACACCTGCGTACGGCGTATTCTCGGTCAGCTCACCCTTTTCGTTTACAAGCTGTACGAAGGGCAGATCGTAATTGCGTCCCACATTCGCATCGTCCTCACCAAATGCCGGCGCGATGTGTACGATACCGGTACCGTCTGTCATCGTAACATAGCTGTCACAGGTGATGTAATGTGCTTTTTTGTGCTGCTTTGCAATGATCTCGTTTGCAAAATCAAACAGCGGCTCGTATTCCTTGCGCTCCAGATCGATTCCCTTGTAGGTCTCCAGCACCTCATATGCCTTCTGTCCCTCCTCGTTCGCAAGTGAACCAAGCAC
This sequence comes from bacterium, assembly GCA_004562765.1. Lineage (GTDB taxonomy): Bacteria > Bacillota > Clostridia > Lachnospirales > Lachnospiraceae > W0P33-017. Next base: position 30,479 of record SFRL01000035.1, read on the forward strand.
CTTATCCAGCAGCGCCTCGGCCATATAGTAGGTATATCCGTCGATCGCCTTTACCTTGCAGTAGATCTCATCCGGGTTCACACAGAGTGCCACGTTGCTGGGCAAGGTCCAGGGTGTCGTCGTCCATGCCAGGAAATAAGCATCCTCGCCTACTACCTTGAAGCGGACAACTGCAGAACGCTCCTTCACGGTCTTATAGCCCTGTGCCACCTCCTGGGAAGAGAGCGGCGTTCCACAGCGCGGGCAGTAGGGAACGATCTTGAAGCCCTTGTACAAAAGCTTTTTGTCCCAGATCTCTTTCAGCGCCCACCACTCGGACTCGATAAAGTTATCGTCATAGGTCACGTAGGGATCATCCATATCCGCCCAGAAACCGACGGTTCCGGAGAAATCCTCCCACATTCCTTTATATTTCCATACGGATTCCTTACATTTTTTAATGAAAGGCTCCATTCCGTACTCCTCGATCTGCTCCTTGCCGTTTAAGCCCAGCAGTTTTTCCACTTCCAGCTCCACCGGCAGACCGTGGGTATCCCAGCCCGCCTTACGGGGCACATAATAACCCTTCATGGTGCGGTAACGGGGGATCATATCCTTGATGACACGGGTCAGGACGTGACCGATATGCGGCTTGCCGTTTGCAGTCGGCGGTCCGTCATAAAACGTGTAGGTCGGTCCTTCCTTGCGGTTTTCCATACTCTTGCGGAAGATGTTGTTGTCTTCCCAGAATTTTTCGGTTGCTTTTTCGCGCTCTACGAAATTCATATTCGTATCGACTTTGTTGTACATTCTGTTTTTCTCCTTTCAAAGTTTGCGATTATTTATATTTCTTTTTTCTATTTCAGCCAGACTGCGCTAGCGTATTCCCTCAGGCTCCCTTGCACAAAACACTGCTTGCGCAGTCTGATTCGTCCCTGGCAGATAACATCAATTATATAAACTTGAAGTTGTCGATGTGATATCATTTCTCCAAGTTATTATCTGCCCATTCTTGATCATCACGTCATTCTTGGGCAGATATATTTCAGAAATCATTCATATTTCTCTGCCCAGCAAAGCCGTCTCGTATTAGTTTGGGCAGACAAATCACCAAAAAGTATCGATTTTCTCAGTCCATGTCATGCATTTTTTATTGGTATGGGCAGAGAAATTGCAAAAAGAAGCTGTTTTTCTCAGTCCATGTCATCGATTTATATTGCTTTGGGCAGAAAAATATATAATAATTCCTCGCTTTAAAGAGCTCGGTGAATTCCGATTTGCCTACCGCTTATTTCTCTGATAGAACTCTTTCAGGTCAGTTTTCACTTCGTCTGACAACATTGTTTTCTTTATACCTTCAATTGCACCTTCCAATGCCATGAGCCGATGGATGCACGCGGATTCATCGATTTTTTGTATCTTCAGCCAGGCTTCTTTCGCACCGATGCTCTTTAATTCATCAACAGAGTTTATGCCGACCTGAATCAGTTGTTCTTCTACTGTTTTTCCTATATTCGGTAATTTTGATAATTCACCCATAAATAGTTCTGCCTGTTTTTCTGCACTTTATTTGCTACTTTAATTGCTATCTGAGAGAATAAATAATATTATTTTTATAATGACAAGCATGCAACGATTGCATTTATAGTTCCATGCAACAGCCAGCTTGAAACAATCGTCCCACCACATCGTTTCTCATTTAACCAGCCCTGATACCATCCGAGTGCTCCCGGCAGTAATGTCAGGCAAATGGTCACAAATACGTTTTGCGTTGCTATTCCAAACGGAATGCCATGCATTGCCCCAAATAATAACGCCTGTATTGTATTCCCTACCACAAATCCGCATTTGCTGCTGACCCTTTTTAACAAAAATCCTCGAAAAAACAGTTCCTCTGACAATCCTGTACGTACATATCCATATACCATTGCTGCCGGAATTGCTGTTATTCCCATTCCGGCGAAATTGCTTCCCGCCGCAGTAATCCCACCAGAATACATTTCTATTAATAATGTTGTCAAAATACCGTAAACTGCCACTACAACCACAGTTATAAGAATTGTATGCAGCCACTTTCCTTCATGATGGATCTTCTTCAACCCGATCCACTCAAAAAAGTTCGTCTTCTTTTTTGCAGAAATCAACCACCAAAAAAACGGTATCAGTGCAAAAAATAACACCTGAAAAACAGCCCCTGATAGTTCTGAAATAAATAGATTCATCCCTTTTCTCCTTGAAAAGAAAAAAGCCCTCATCCGTAAAAGGACAAGGGCTGTCGCGCATTGTTGTACCACCTCATACTGGATACTCCGATCACTCGTTCATATCCGCTTCCCGTAACGGAGGAAAACCGTCAGAACCTACTCACGATGTTTTCAGCCTGCTGCTCAGAAGTGATATTCAGTGCTCACGTACTTGTACCGGTTTCCACCAAACCCGGCTCTCTGGGACGTTTCGTAAGACCTACTGTCTTCGTCAGTGCATTTATTTTTAAAAATCCATATTAGTATAATTCAAGGAAGCAAGGATTGTCAAGGGTTAGCGAGCATTTTCCCCGCTTTCACCTACAAATCCTGCCCGTGATGATGGCCGCCAAAGGGCAGATCATCCCCACCTTCCTGCTCATCTCCGTCAAACTCAAAATAGTCATCACCATCCATAAAATATTCAAAGGGCAGTGTTTCTGAATACATCAATGATGTCGTACCGACTCCGGCAACGCAGAACACAACGATCATGATCACAGTCAGGATCACAGAGATCACCGATGTCACAATGCCTGCGATCGCAAATCCGATACTGCCGGTTTTACGATTAATGTGTATGATCGCAAATATAATAGAGATGATCGCCAGCGGAATATTGAGACAGCCGCAGAAAAACACGATTGCCAGTATGCCCAGCACCATCGATGCAATGCCGAATCCGTTGCCGCCCGGCTGCGAGGAAGAATGATAAAAGCTGCCTCCGTCCGGCGGCGGTGTCTGCTGTGCATTCTGCTCGTATGCACTCTGGCTGTAAGTCCCCTGCGCTCCGCTCTGACCACTCGTATAACGGCCGCTGTTTACCTCTCCGAATGTATCTTTATCATAACCGGTCTGATTTTCCCGGTATTGCTTTTCGTCCATTTTTCCGCTCCCTTCCAGAATCTGCTTAAATTTGTTTTTTATTTTAGCATAAAATAAGGACAGCGGCAACGGCATTTTATCTGACAAGACAACTGACTTGTCTCTTGACGTTTTGGAAAAATAAGTCTATACTGACCATAATTATTATCATATCATAAACTATAGCTGTTCAGAACAGGTCGGAGCGGTACCGCGTAGACCGTAAGAACATGATTCAGGAGTGAAAAAATCCCATCGTCGAAGACGATTTTCATGGATTTTTTCATCGTGACTGTGAAGGCACTGAACAGTTAGGAAAGGGGCGTCAGGCACAGCCTGGCAAAAAAGTTATGAGCACCTTAAAGCTATCCCTGCTCACAGATCTTTATGAATTGACCATGATGCAGGGCTATTTCAAAAACCAGAATCACGATATCGTTGTATTCGACGCATTTTACCGCAACAATCCGTGCAGCGGCGGCTATTCCGTGTGCGCCGGTCTGGAACAGTTGATCGACTATGTCAAACGTCTTCAGTTCGACGAGGATGACATCAGCTACCTTCGTTCGTTGAAGATTTTTGACGAAGACTTTCTGGCATATCTCAAGGATTTCCACTTCAGTGGAGACATTTATGCCATTCCCGAAGGCACGCTCATCTTCCCGCGCGAACCGCTTGTCAAGATCGTGGCTCCGATCATGGAAGCACAGCTCATGGAGACCGCCATCTTGAATATCATCAACCACCAGTGCCTGATCGCCACAAAGGCAGCCCGCGTATGTTACGCAGCCAAGGGCGATGGCGTGATGGAGTTCGGTCTGCGCCGCGCACAGGGACCTGATGCCGGTACATACGGTGCCAGAGCGGCAGTCATCGGCGGCTGCAAGGGAACATCCAACGTGCTCGCCGGTCAGATGTTTGACATTCCGGTGCTCGGCACACATGCCCACAGCTGGATCATGAGCTTCCCGGATGAGTACACCGCATTCAAGGCATATGCAGATCTCTATCCGAGCGCCTGCATCCTCTTAGTGGATACCTACGACACCTTAAAATCCGGTATGCCCAACGCGATCCGCGTCTTTAATGAAATGCGCGAGGCAGGCATTCCCCTGACCTATTACGGCATCCGCATGGACAGCGGCGATCTTGCCTATCTGTCAAAGAAAGTGCGCAAGATGTTAGATGATGCCGGTTTCCCGGACGCAGTCATCTCCGCTTCCAATGATCTGGATGAATACCTGATCGAGTCCTTAAAGCTTCAGGGCGCAACGATCACCTCCTGGGGTGTCGGCACAAACCTGATCACCTCCAAGGACAACCCTGCCTTCGGCGGCGTGTACAAGCTGGCTGCCATTCAGGCGGCAGACGGCACCTTTACCCCGAAGATCAAGCTGTCTGAGAATTCGGAGAAGGTAACGAATCCCGGAAACAAGACGATCTACCGTATCTACGACAACGACACCGGAAAGATCCGTGCCGATCTGATCTGTCTGGCAGATGAGGTATTTGATCCCCATGAGGACATGCTGCTGTTCGACCCGCAGGAGCCCTGGAAAAAGACACGCATCGCCGGCGACAGCTACACACTTCGCGAACTGCTTGTACCGGTGTTCCAAAAGGGTAAATGCGTTTACGAATCTCCTTCTACCATGGATATCCGCGCCATCTGCGAGAAGGAAAAAGATACGATCTGGGACGAGACCAAGCGTTTTGTCAATCCCGCCAAGATCTATGTAGATCTGTCGGACAAGCTGTACAAGCTGAAGAACGATATCTTAAATCAGATGAGTCAGGCGTAATTTTTCATATATATTACTAGAGAGACCTCAGCAGAGGTCTCTTTTTTGATGATGTGTCCCATCCTCTGCGTGACCGTATCCAGCAGTCTATTATGCCTTCCGGGTAAATCACGCGAATGGCACAGAGTCCAAGCAAGTAAGCTTGGCTCTGCTGCCTTATGACTGGCTCCTGCCATATTTGCCGCGTGAACCCGTCGCATAAATGACTGCTGGATACGGTCACGCAGAGAACGGACACATGCTCAATCCAATACTGCCGAGCTCATCCAAGAAAAATGGCAAAATCCAGAGCTGTCCGTTTACGTGTACATTATAAAAGAGCCCACGACTGCAGATGGATCTGACAGACCATTTATGCGACCGGGTACGCGCGGATAGAGCTTTCAATCTTGCTCTACACGGCATCAGAGAAAATCCGATTTTGATTTTACTCTGTGCCGTTCGCGCGAATTACCCGGAAAGCATAACAGGTCTGAAAGATCCACTGCAGTCGCGGGCTCTTTACATATCCTGTAATTTAATTGAATCCCACGATCTTCTGTGTGAGTTTATACGCCGCCACAGAAATCTTGCGTCCGCCTCTGCCCGGCAGATTCATGGTGTTGCCCATAATGCCGTTGCGCAGATGATGGAACAGGCGGATATCATAATTCTTGATATATTTCCACAGATCTCTCTTTTTCTGCAGATTCTCCTCTGTCCCGGAGCGCAGAAGCAATACCGTCGATACGACCGTGATGATCTCCAGATAATTGAACATATACTTGCGCAGACGCTTGTTCTGGATTCTCCACAGATCATAGTCCTCGATCATGATCTTATTCACCTTGATCTGCTGATCAATACGTCCGATCATGATATCCTCATTCACAGACTGATCCTCACGCCCGATATAATAATGATACATATCCACGTCCATATAGTACATCTTTTTCACAAAGGGAAGCGGATGGTATACATAGATATTATCCACATAAAATGTGTGCTTCGGCAGCTCCAGCTTGCATTTTAACAGCATGCCCGTGCGGTAAATGACAGAGTGCATCAGCAGGTAATGTCCCTTCGTGATGAGTTTCACATCATTCCAGCCAAAAACCTGATCGGTCGGAAACATGGAAGTATAACGCATCACCTTTTTGTGTTTTGCACCTTCTTTGTCATAAACAAAATTTGCGATAAACAGATCCACCGTCTCATCACCGCCGGCGAGTTTGCGCAGCTGATCCAGCACAGTCAGAAAAGCCTTCTCATCTACCCAGTCATCACTGTCCACCACTTTATAATACAGCCCGGTCGCGTTCCGGATACCGGTATTGACCGCCTCGCCGTGTCCGCCGTTTTCCTGATGGATCGCGCGGATGATCGTAGGATAGCGTTTTGCATAGGAATCTGCGATCTCCGGTGTCGCATCCTTGGAACCATCATCCACGATCAAGATCTCCACATCCTCACCGCCTACCAGAAGCGACTTGATGCAGTGCTCCATATAATCCTGCGAATTGTAGCAGGGAATTGCAATCGTAAGTAATTTCATCTTTTTTTATCCATGATCCTTTCTGCCAGGTCCAGCGCCTTGCGCGCCATAGCATCCATATTATAGTATTTATATTCCGCCAGTCTTCCCAGCAGATAAAATCCGGGAATCCCCTCCGTCAGTGCACGATATTTTCCGTACAGAGCCTCATTTTCGGGATTCAGGATCGCATAGTAAGGGATCTCGCCCTCAGCACCGCTGTATGCAAAGGGATACTCCCGTACGATCGTCGTGCCGTCACAGCCCGTTTGCCCCGTCAGATATTGAAACTCCGTAATACGTGTAAAATCTTCACTGACTGTATAATTTACCACCGAATGACCTTGCTGATAGTCGCTCTGCTCCAGATGCTCAAAGTCAAACCGGAGGGAACGATAAGGCAGACGCCCGTAACGACAGTCAAACAACTCATCCAGTGCTCCGGTGTAGATGACTTCCCCGTCAAAGGGCACTCCGTCAAACAAAACGCCCTCCGACCTGATAGTCAGACGCTCCGATGCTTTTACGCCGAGCGCTACATCAATATTTTTATGATCCAGCAGCCGCTCAAACATCGGTGTAAAACCGTGCACCGGCACACCCTGATATTTATCCTGAAAATAACGGTTATCGCGTGAGATCAGCACCGGCACACGCCTGGTTACCTCCGGCGAGATCTCCTCCGGAGTCTGCCCCCACTGCTTCATCGTATAGCGCAAAAATATATTTTCGTACACATACTGCGCGATTTTCTGAATGTCCGGATCCTCACTTTTTTTCAGCTCCATGATCGGCACTCTGCTGCCCTCTCCGTAAGCGCAGATCAGTTTTCCCTCCAGTTCCTTCGCTTTTTCCTCTCCGTAGACGAGGTACAACGTATTCAGATTGAACGGGACCGGGATCAGGTTACCATCCACATTCGCCACCACCTGATGTCCCTGCGGGTACATGTACCAGTCTGTAAAACGTGACAGATATGCATAGACACCCTCATCATTTGTATGAAAAATGTGCGGACCATATTCATGGATCAACACACCATATGTATCCATTTTATCAAAACAATTACCGCCGATATGATCACGCTGCTCCAGAACGAGCACGCGGCGGTCTCCGGACTCCGCAAGCTGGCGCGCCGCGACTGCGCCCGCGATTCCGGCACCGATAACGATCGTATTGTACATCTCTTCCCCCTTTTTATTCTTCTGGCACTTCAAAGCCAAGCTCATCTCGATTTCGCTTTAAAGTGTTTACAAAATGTTCACAAACCAATCATAGCCATGTCATAATTCACCAGTATTATATAACCATATTAAACAACAAACAAGCTAATTCACGAAAACTTCCCATATTTTCTTTTTCATAATGTAAAAGGGCGATGCGTAAAACGCATCGCCCTCCTCTTTTACTCAGAACTGTGAAATACCTTCACAGTTCCGGTCATTCCAGAAATTTTTCCTGACCGATGCGAATGTTCATATAATGCGAATACGCGGCATATGCTGCCGGGATCGCGTAATGTTCCTCAGAGGCAGCCGGTTCCACAAATAGGAAGTCACCCTCGACCTGAGGCTCCTCCACCAGCACCGCATAGCCTCTCATCTGCCACTCTACATGCGAAAAAATATGTTTCGCCTCCGGCAGCTTCTGGATACGGATCGGTGACAATCCCTGCTCTTTCACAAAATCGAGTACTTGTTTTTCCGAGGTATATCCCTCCAGATGCGGAAACTCATACATTCCCGCCAAAAGTCCCTGCTCCGGCCGCTTTTGCAGCAGGACGCGATCACCGTCACGAATGACAAGCACGGTCTTTTTTTCCAGTCGCCTGGCTTTGGGCTTTGTCTTGACCGGGATCTGTCCGATCGTATCATGCGCATGCGCAAGACACAGCTTCTGCCATGGACATTCACCGCACAACGGTTCGCCGTTTGGTACACAGACCGTCGCCCCCAACTCCATCATTGCCTGCGTAAACATACCGGCGCGCCCCTGCGGAATGACCGGGCGCAGCGCCTCCTCAACCTTTGTCTTCACCGACTGCTTTGCGATATCCGAGTCATCCTCCGCCGCGCGCATGACGATACGCAGCACATTGCCGTCCACAGCTGCCGCCGGACAACCATATGCGATCGAAGAAATGGCGGCTGCCGTATAGTGTCCGATCCCTTTGAGTTTTAACAGTTCCTCATAATCCGCCGGGATCACGCCGCCGTAGTCGCTCATGATCGTCTGCGCAGCGATCTGCATGTTGCGCACCCGATTGTAATAGCCCAGCCCTTCCCACAGCTTCAACAGACGGTCCGTCTCGCATTCTGCCAGCGCCTGTACATCCGGAAGCGCCTCCATAAATCTGGCATAAAACGGTTTTACTGCCTCCACCCGCGTCTGCTGCAGCATGATCTCCGACACCCACACATGATACGGTGTCGGATCCTCGCGCCACGGCAATACCCGTGCATGTGACGGATACCAGTCCAGCAGCGGCTCAACGAGCTGTGATAAATCGTATGTGTCCAGCATATGCTTTCTCCTTTACCTTGCGCCTCAAAAAAAGCTGTGGCAAATGCCACAGCTTTTTGCACATGTTTGATTTCAGAATACTATTTGTTCTGGAAAGGAACAACCTTTAATTTCTTCTCAGGATCCTTCTCTAAGAAATTGCCCATACCAGCCTTCTGATCCTCGGTCTCGAAGCAGCTTCCGAACAGCTTCTCCTCGATCACGATCGCATCATCCATTGCTGCATCCAGACCATCGTTGATGGCTTTCTTGCAGGCACGTACTGCGATCGGAGCATTTGCAGCAATGATAGAAGCAAGCTTCTTTGCAGCAGGCATTAACTCCTCAGCAGGATATACGTTATTTACAAGACCGATTCTGTAAGCCTCGTCAGCCTTAATGTTGCGTGCGCTGTAGATCATCTCTTTTGCTTTGCCTACGCCAACGACTCTTGCAAGTCTCTGGGTACCGCCGAAACCGGGAGTGATTCCAAGGCCAACCTCAGGCTGTCCAAAGATTGCATTGTCAGAACAGATACGGATATCACAGCTCATAGCGATCTCGCAGCCGCCGCCAAGTGCAAATCCGTTGATCGCGCAGATCACAGGAACCGGTAAGGTCTCGATTCTGCGGAATACATCATTACCCTTCTTACCGAAAGCCTCGCCCTCAGCCTTTGTCAGGGTGCTCATCTCTCCGATATCTGCACCTGCCACGAATGACTTGAATGCATTGCCCTTCTTATCAGGACCACCGGTCAGGATCACGACTCTGATATCTGCATTTGACTCGATCTCGGTCAGAGATGCATTGATCTCATCTAAGGTCTCGCTGTTCAGCGCATTCAACGCTGCAGGTCTGGTAATTGTTAAAACCGCAATAGCGCCTTCGATTTCTAACGTTACATTGTTCATTGGTTTACCCTCCTAAAAATTCGTAGAATCACGACAGTAACCGTTCCGCACAGTTACCATTCAAATGTTACCTCTAATGTACCATTTTGTGAAAGAATTGTCAATGTCGTACCAGCCTTTGCATCTGACTAATTGCATGATCTGTCAAAACAGATTTTCCATGCTCGCGTATGTATGCCACCTGTCCCTCATGTGCACTGACTGCATCCAAAAATTCAATAGATGCAGACATGATCCGGCAGATCTGTTTTTCATCCATCTCGCCACGCCGCAGGATCAGACAATAAACATTTTCATCCTCCAGGAGATACAGCTCACTGTTCATCTGAAGCTGTTCCTCTATGTCATCCGCGAGTCCGGCACAGAAAGCCTGCAGGGACTTCAGATCCGTAAATTCAAGCAGATACAGATCCTTTTTTGTGGATGAAACAGGTGCTTTGGCTGCTTTTTCTTTTGTCTTCTCATTAACCGCATTTGACAGGTTGCTCATCGCAGAACGCAAGCCTTCCAGAATTTCCATCAGATTGCCCGCCTGTTTTTCCGAAAATGTCAGTGCCAGCTTGTTTTCCGGCAATACCGCCACCTGTATCGTCAGCGGACCGCCCTGCACCTTAAAGCCGACCTCCTGCTCCGCAAGTGTGATCATCTTCCGCAGAAATTCTTCTGTCCTTCCATTATTGGATAGGAAATCATCCATCTCCAATCCGTTTTCCTTTAATTCATCCTGTGTGACAATACACCGGACCGTATCTGTGCTGATCCGTTTAAACCTCATTTGTAACCTCACCTCTGATACATGTTGGCTCTCTTAACGCCTATTGTAGCACAAAAAACAGAGGTTGAAAACTGAATTATTCTACCATCTTCATGCCGTCTCGTTCTGCTCTTTATCATTATGTGGGATCTTTACACGATCTTCTCTGTCAAAACAGATGCAGATCTCTTTTGTAAATACATCTCCGGGAGCCATTTCGGTATTGACCTCGATCGATGCATGTACACGTTTTAACGTGTCCATCATATCTGCCAGACCATTACCGGTTCCCCATGTCGTGTTCCCGCGCTCGCCAAACCGTTCCAGGATATACGGTGGAAATGGAATTCCACTATCATAGATCCGGATCAATACATGCTCGTCCTCATCCTTCACGATCAAGAGAAGAATCATCTTGTTCTTAAGACCGTTCACCGCATGGATCGCATTGCGCAGCAGATCACCGATCAGTCTCGCGATCTCACCGTCACCGATATCCAGCCGCTTCATATCCTTATGGATCTGGGTACCTACAAATACATCCAGCTCAATATCCTGCTCAACGCACTCGGTAATCTTTGTCTTCAACAGAAGATCCACCAGGTCAATACCTGTCGTCTCAAAGAGTTCTGCGCTCATTTCCGCTCCTCCCAGTTCCTTTCCGTAATCATGACATACCGCTTCCAGCTTTTTTCTCATTTCCTCATCCTGCGCTGCATCCATGCTTGAGGCATAATTTGCGATCATCGGCAATATCTCTTTCGAGCGATGCAGCTTCTGGCTCATCTGTTTGTTATCTTCCGCATACATTTTCTGGATCTTTGCCATTTTGTAGTGGTCCAGGAGCCAGAGGATGGTGAAGAGGGCGGCAAGATAAGTGCAAGCCAACGCTAAATCTATAAAAGCATAATTATCTGTTGCATATGCAACACGCAACGCCTGTTCTAAAAACAGTAATACAATTGTGGTGATAAAACCAATATTAAGTATCCAATCCTTTTTTAGTTTTATAAACAAAAATCTAAAGCGATGTAATGCAATTATAATAGTCAATTTTTCTATAGATGAAATCATGTAGATTAGTCTTGTATCTCTTTTTTTTATACACCCCAATATGATAGCTAATAAACACGCAACAAATATGTCAAGAACATATGACAGACCATAGGTTATGATTGCATATTTAAAGTTATGCAAATTTGAATTTTGACTTTTGATACACACACTATAAATAATCAGAAATGTACACACTATGAATGGGATCAGTTGTTTTGCAATTGCAACCGGCTCGGCAACATATCTTGTTATACCTATTGCAAGAACCAGTACCCATTTTAGTAAGTTGTGCCTTTCTTCTGTCAATAATTCATAGATTGTGACATACACATATGCATGAATAAAAAATAACGCTATTTCCATAATGATTCTCCTAGTATCGTTTTATTTATAGTAACACAAAATCATTTTATGGAACAGATAGGAATTTTCTGCACAGCTTGCAACATGCATAAAAAAACAGGATGCCTGCTATATCTGCAAAGCATCCTGCTTTCCTTACATTACGTAAAAAGAAATATGTAAATTACCTCGTAGAAAATATCCCAATCCATTTTCAGCACCTCCTTTATTCATTTTTAGTTGAATAAAGGATAGTCCCGATGCCTCATTTTTACTGGTTCCTCAGGTTCGTCATTTTGTCGTTATAGAGCGATAATGTCGAGGATTTTGTGAAAAAATTTGGCTTTATGCACATTTATTTGTCGATAATTGTCGTATTTCATATATGGAGTACAAAAAAGCCTGACACTCGCAAATCGCAAGTATCAGGCTCTCCCCAAAATTATTTCCGGATTTGGATCCGTTTTGCCATATTTGAAATAAACTGTGAATTTGTCGGTCTTCCGCGTTCATCATCATACGGAAACGGGTAGTACCGATGAAGGCGTATAATATCTGCCCGCGTAAAGGCAGACTCAATCGCACAGCGAATGGAGCGTTCCACAGCCATCGATGTCGTATGCATTATCTCAGCAACTTCCGGATAAATTTCATTTGTGATGTGAACACGTTCCTCCGGGCTCTTAATATATAACATGATCGCCTCAACAAGAAAACCGAATCCGACCATGTTGCGTTTGATCCCCATCATTTCCAACTCGCATTCCAGACTTGCCCGCATGACCAGTTCTTCTTTTTGCTGCGTAAATTCCGTCACGAGCGGATGATCCTTTCCGGGTCTGATAAAACGCTGATAAGGATATATCTTTTGGATCACACTTAGCACTCGAACCGGCGAATATGATGCGTTCATTTTCTGATAAACATAGTCCGCACCATGTGCTCTCAAATAACTCAATGTCACATTCGAAGACGTATTGGTCACTACGACCGTAAACGGTTTTTCCATATCCTGCTCCTCGATTTCCGCCAGCAAGGATACACCGTCACCTTCCAAAAGCTCCAGATCCAGGATCATCACATCGACCTCGTGATGTGATAAATAACGAAGGGCATTCTTCTCACTCCCGGTATCATAGACAATACTGATCCCCGACTGCGACTCTGTCAGCGAGCGATACTGCTCCACCACATATCTCTCATCCTCTACCATCAGAATCTTGATTTCCTCTGTTGTTTCCGCTTCCACTCCTGCACTCCTCCAAATATCATTTCCATATATCTTATCAAACACTAGATTCTTTTACATTGTCCGGGAACCATGTCCCTCTATCTAAAATTATTTCTATATTATAACACATCCCTGTAAAAGTCTATGTCGGATGCGAAATATCTGCCTCGACTATACATCTCCTGCCATACAGATGCAAAAAAAGCGCCTGACTATAAGATTTCTCTCAAAGTCAGACGCCCATTCTGCTCTGTTTCAACGATTTACCATAAGTACCCTAAAATCTGCTTCTGAAAGCCCTGCTCTCTTGGCTGCTTCCAAAATTGCGAGCAAACCGTCGTTCATCAACGACACTAACGTTTCTATTTGACCTTTTCGCATGCCTTTACAAATCCATACCTTCGATATAATTATTTCAATTATGAAAAATTGCACCTGGTACCATTATGTTTGGAACCAGACCCACAAAGTTGCATTACCATAGAAAGTCAGTATTTACAGACTCGTGTGCGCACACCCGGTTATATTCATCCACTTCAAGCTGCTCAATATACTCATAGCTCTCATCACTGTCAATATAAATGTGCTTTCTCCAAGGCACCGTAGTATCGATGTAAACAATCTTATAGACACTCCAGTTGTCTTTTCCCGCAAATAGTAATATGCTGTCATTTTTACGATATCTTAATACTGTATCTTCGCCCCAAATCCGGACGATCTCATCCGCAAGATCATCATTTGCCTCCTTCATTTGTCTCATATCATTCAAAAATAGCTCGCGAACACGATAATCAAAAGGAATAGCCGTCGGATCACCTTCCCTCCAATATCCACAGCACAACATAGGGATACAAAGATTTCCTATCCGATCACATTTTGTTTTGGCCACTTCAAAAAAACGACTGACTACCCTTTGGACAGCATTCTCATATTGTTCCTGCTCATATGCCTGACTAGCCTTCGCTTCAACAGGTTCACGGATGATACAGGTATTTATTAATTCCGGATGATCTTCAAAAATGCGAAAACGCTCCTCATTTTTCATTTGTAAAAATTTTTCTGCAATACGCCCCGTAAGACTTGGAAAAATCTCTTTTGCCATCGTAAAACCATCCTGCTCGAGAAGATCAGATAGAATTTCTTCCAGATAGCCCTTAACGAAGCCCTGACACCACCGACTAGAAAATATATCCATACACACCTCCAAAATATCCTCCCACAGGCTCAGCATTTTTGCCTTGCCTATGCGTAATCGTATAACCCAAATTCTTGAAGTATTTATTCCAATCGCGTTAAAAATGCATAAACCTATTTCCCCGTCTCC
>SFRL01000036.1 GCA_004562765.1 bacterium
ATCCTTCCCGAAGGAATTCAAGTAAATAGTTCCGTTCGACTTGCATGTGTTAAGCACGCCGCCAGCGTTCATCCTGAGCCAGGATCAAACTCTCATGTTAAAGTGTTTGTCTTGGTCAAAACTTAGCTTGGCTAATTTTAACCGTTTACTGTTTTTATAAAGATAGTTCACATTTACTCAAGAAATCAACTTGATTTCTCTTGTAAGATTTTTTGGATCTTTCAAGGTTATTTCACTGTTCAGTTATCAAGGTTCTTTGTTGCTGCCGCATCAGCGACAGCTCAATTAGAATATCATCATTTTTCAAGGTTGTCAACAACTTTTCTGAATTTTTTTCAATTTTTTTTGGATTCTCGTTTTTTCGCCATAATTTATGGGGTTTTACATGAACTTCATGATCTGTTTCAATGAGAAACCTGCATAGCGATACTGCTTCCCAGCCAGCTATACACCAGCCCGAGCACCAACAGACCTTTAAAAAGCCCGAGCAGTACACCCAGCGTCCGGTTCATGCCTCCCAGAATCGGTATATGGTTTACGATATCCAAAAATTTACCGATCCACCGCAGTACAAACAAGATCACGAGAAATCCGCCGAATGTCGGTATGCCTCCGGTAAAGATCGATACATGGCGCGCCAGCGCCCAAAGGCAGACCAGCGCCAGCACGATCTCGGCCACGGTGTAGGCCTCCCGCAAAAATCCTTTGTAGTATCCCCGCAGGGAACAGACAAACAGCCAGATCAGCGCTGCTGCTATAACCGTATGTTTACTTATTTCCATCATCTGAGTTTTACCTTCTGTGTTTCACCCTCCAAAATAAATGTGTAATCCGTCTGCATCCTTCCTGATAAGATCAGATATACATGCTCCTGGAAGTCAGACTGAAATTTGCGGATGCCGCGTCTGTTAAAAATCTCGCAGCTGTTTTCACCAAGGATGCAGAGTTCTCCGTTTGCGAGAACCTCCACATCCGTATAGTCGCTGTCAAACGCAATATTCATGATCTGCTTACCGGAAATATCATAGTAATCCAACCGGTGGTTTTTACCACCCGCAGCATCATAGATCAGACCGAAATGTGTTTCATCATAGAAAATACTCTTTACTTCATCCTTCAATTCAATGGATGTCTCCTCCGCCGGTTTTTGTGCGCCGGTAAACAGGATCACCCGGTCATCACCGAAGGCCACCATGGTGTCTTCTGACAGATAGCGGATCTGAGGGATCACGATATCCGCATAAGTGTACGAACTCACGATCTTATCGATGGAATTTTGCCCTACTGCTCCAAAGTTGTAAAAGGCGATCACTGTTTTTACACTGCCATCGTTAATGTCGAGCATGGATACTGCCAATTTCTCTCCGTTTTCTGACAACGCAAGATCCAGAGGATAACCGCTGTTTTGCACATGCAGCTCACCGGATGCGAGCTGTCCGCCGGTCTTGTCATAGAGCTGCAGATAGCTCGTCCCCTCGTTTTCCATCAGGATCGCCACCGTGCCCTGGGCAGCGATGCTTACCTTCTGGACGGGCATGGTCGTGTGTATGCTGCCCTGCAGATTGACCGTGTCCAGAATATAGACCTGCGTGCCGTTCAACTCATAGATCACCACATAGTTACCGCATTTCTGCACCACCGGATGATCCATCTCATAGGTCTGATTCCAGATCAGATTCCCCTCCAGATCTGTGTATACCGCTCCGTCATTTGTGCACTTTAGCAGCTTTCCCTGAAATTCCGTGAAATCAGAAGCACTTGTATCAGACCGCTCTGTGGATGAAACAACATCATAGCTGCTATATATCTTATTTTCATAATATATATAGGTAACAATCGCTGCTGCTGCCAGGAGAAGCAGTACGAAGATCACCAGCACCGCTACCTTTCTTCGATGTGCGCGCAATTTCTTATCCAGATTCTCCCGGTCGATCTCTACCGCGCGCAAATTATGCTTTTGTGTCGTTGCCATAAAGTTTTCTCTCTTTCCAAAATCAGTTAAGATTTTTTCATTATAACACTACTTGTCTAATAATAAAAGTTTTTGCCCTGCATATATTTTATTCTCGTCCTCCAGCTCATTGAGTGCGCACAGCTGTTCTGTGTAATCTTTCCCGTATATCTTCTGGCTGATACCCAGCAGACTTTCTCCTTTTTGCACGATATAATAGTCCTGATCGGCGAAAGCAGTTGTTTTCTGTACCTTCGGTTCTTCTTTGTCTTCTTTTTCCTCTTTTTCCTGTGACTTCGCAGACGGCGTCTGTTCCTCCTCCGCCTCTGCTTCGGACGCAGCCGCCTCACTTTGCTTCTCTGCAGCTTCTTCGTCTGTTTGCGTATCTTCTTCCGAATGCTCTGACGCTTCTTCACCTGAGAGACTGCTTCCGGAAAGATCCGACTCCGTCTGCAGCTGTGCTGCCGGCTCCTTTTCCTCCGTCTGTGCGCCCTCTTCATACGCGCTTCCCTCAGATTGCGCGTCAGTTTCCTGGTCATTCACGTTACTTTGGGCAACTGTCTCAGATTCTATGCGTGTCTTGTCTGTCTGCAGATAGGAGACTGCTTCCTCCAGTCTGTGAATCTTTCCGGCACTGCTCATCATATTAACGCCCATCGCTGAGACTGCTGCCAGAAGCGCCAGGCTTGCCACATAGACAAACGCATGAAAACCTTTTCCATTCTTTCGGCTCTTTTCCGCTGTGATCGCCCGGTAATTTGTCACGACCGCTTTCTGCGGATCGACCTCCGGCCGCGCCTCTTTCTCATCTTTTCCCTGCATCATGTATTCCTGCATCTGAGGATTCTTTTCATAGTAAACATAGTATCCGTCCCGCCGACGCAGCATATTTTTCTCATATACATAAAATGCCTCTTCTTTTTCCAGTGAATCCATGAGAAAAAGGAGCTTGTCCTGTCCCTGAAACGCGTTCCGGTGAATGCGTTCAAGATCTCCGGTCAGTTTTGCAGAGGCACCTGCCACGTCCATACCCCATCCGAGGATCTCAACATCTTCATAATACTGCTTCATCTCCTGATAGATACCACCCCACATCAGATCCGTGAACTCCGGAATGCCATCCTTGAAGTTTTCGTCCGGAATGCGCACCAGACCGCTGATAAATATGTATTTCTGTCCGTTTTCCTGGCAGCGGCTGCCGAGAAAAACGCTGCCTCTGTGTGCCCATCCGGGTCTGCCGCTTCCGTGCAGATAAGTGTACACATAATCCTCCGTATAAATGCGCACAGCGCCTTGTATATTACCGATCTGACGGATATTCTTTGGTAGTTGAAGTCTTTGCTTGTCCTCTTTTGCACTCCGACCTGTCATACTTGTTTCCATTAGACATATGCCCCCTTTTCTTACTTTTGCCTCTACAGTAACATGAGACATATGCGAAATTTGCCGAACGGTGTTCACGGCATAAAAAAAACGGGTAATGAGCATTTTCTCATACCCGAATTCTTTTATAGTTCTGTTCTGCCCTCCAGTGCCCGAAGGAGCGTTACTTCATCGATATATTCCAGATCACCGCCCACCGGGACACCACTTGCGATGCGCGTTACCTTAATGCCTGTCGGTTTGATCAGCTTGCTGATGTACATGGCAGTCGTCTCGCCTTCGAGAGAAGAGTTCGTTGCGATGATCACCTCATCTACATCCCCCTGCAGCCTCTGCATCAACTCCTTTAACCGGATATCTCCCGGTCCGATGCCAAGCATGGGTGAAATTGCTCCGTGCAGTACATGATATACGCCCTCAAACTTACCGGTTTTCTCATAAGCTGCCAGGTCTCTCGTATTTTCCACCACCATGATCACCTTATGGTTGCGTTTTTCGTCCTTGCAGATCGGACACAGTTCATCGTCGGTCAGTGTAAAACACTGTTTACAATAACGCACATTATTGCGCGCCTGCGTGATGGAGTTCGCCAGACGCTCCGCATCCTCTTTTGGCATGCTCAGGATATGAAACGCCAGACGCTGCGCCGTCTTTGATCCGATACCCGGAAGCATGGACAGCGCCTCTACCAGTTGGTTGATCTGTTTACTGTAATAGTCCATGACTCTGATCCCCTTCTTGTTTTAGAAAGGCAGTCCGCCTAATCCGCCCATTCCGCCGATGCCTCCGGTGATCTTTGACATAGACTGCTGGGAATATTCATCCATCTGGCGCAGTGCCTCATTGGTAGCTGCCATGATCAGATCTTCCAGCATTTCCACATCGTCGGGATCCACTGCCTCAGGGTCGATCTTTATCTTCGTAATCTCTTTTTTGCCGGATACCGTGACCTCGACCACACCGCCGCCTGCTGCCGCCGTGATCTCCTTCTCCTCGATCTCCTTGCTCGCTTCCTCCATCTGACGCTGCATCTTCTGTGCCTGCTTCATCAGATTATTCATGTTTCCGGGCATTCCACCGGGGAATCCTCCTCGTTTTGCCATTTTAAAATCCTCCTTCTGAATCTTCATCTTCTACTACGATATCCATCTGTATCAGCTGTTCCAGATCCGCATAGACTTCCCCAAAGGGCTGTCCGGTCTCGTTGGCAGTGATACTGATCTCTACCTGTTTTCCGATATTTTTCTCTATTGCCTCCCGAATCTCTGCCAGTCGTTCAGGTTCATTCAGGCATGCAACTGCAACGGTGTCCTCCAGCACTATGAGCAGCACGTTTCCTCCGCCGAGCGACAAATGTGCCTGCTTTAAGTAGTTGCGAATGAGTCCGCTCAAGTCACCGAGCACCAGATTCCAGTTTTTTACAAGCTTCTGAATATCCTCGGGAATCGCCTTCGGAAGCTCCGGGCGTTTCGGCGCTGCCACAGCTGCATGCTGCTGATCGGCCGTCTGCGCACCTCCTGAAGGGGCAGACACGACAAATGCCCCGCTCTCCATCTTTTTTTCCAGATCGTCTATCCGCTGGATCAGACTGTCATAATCCTGCTCCATTGCGGGACGACACAGCTTGATGATCGCGATCTCGATCAGAATACGCTTTTGTGAAGAGTACTTGATCTGATTGGTCAGCTGTGAAAATACATGGATGAAGCGCATCAGCACCTCCGGCTTTACCAGACCTGCCTCTTCCTTCAGAAGCTTTAAGTTCTCCGTGGAAATGTCTAACACATCCTCCATGTCATCCGCGCTCTGCACCAGCAGAAGATTGCGCAGATACCATGTAAAATCCACAACAAACTGTCCCAGTTCTCTGCCCTGGATGACCAGCTCCTCCAACAGTGCGATCGCGCCGGTAATATCTTTATCCAGTATCTTGCGAAGCAGTGCGGAAAAGATCTCTGTATCCACCGCTCCCAGCACCTCTAACACATTGTCGTAAGTGAGCTTCTGTCCCAGATAAAACGCGATGCACTGATCCAGAAGACTCAACGCATCACGCATAGATCCGTCTGCCGCCTTCGCCACATAACGGATCGCCTTTTCCTCTACTTCCACGCCTTCCTGCAACATGAGTTCATTTAATCTGGCAGCGATCGTATCGATCGAAATGCGCCGAAAATCATACCGCTGACAGCGGGAGAGGATCGTGATCGGGATCTTGTGTGCTTCAGTGGTCGCCAGTATAAAGATCACATAAGAGGGCGGTTCTTCCAGCGTCTTTAACAGCGCATTGAACGCTCCTATGGAGAGCATATGAACCTCGTCTATGATATAGACCTTGTAGCGTCCCTCCGTCGGAGAGTAATTCACTTCCTCCTTGATCTCACGGATATTGTCCACGCCGTTGTTTGACGCGGCATCGATCTCTATGACGTTCATGGAGCTCCCGGCAGCGATCGCCCGGCAGGAAGCACACTCCCCGCACGGACTGCCGTCCACCGGATGCTCACAATTGACTGCTTTTGCAAAAATCTTTGCCACGGTCGTTTTACCGGTTCCACGCGTACCGCAAAACAGATAGGCATGTCCGATCCGATCTGCTTTTATTTGATTTTTTAAAGTTGTTACAATGTGCTCCTGCCCTTTGACATCCTCAAATTCACTGGGGCGGAACTTCCGGTATAACGCCGTATAAGCCATAACTAATCACCAAAACTGATTCCTACATATTTTGCCTGCTTGATGATCTGCGAATCAGGATCCACCATTTTCAGCTTACCTGCCACATCCTCCAGAGGCACTCGCTTGATCTTTCCGTTCACCATGGCGATCATATTGCCATAATCCTCCTCCATGATCGCTCTTGCGCCCTCTGCACCGAGTCTGGTACACAGTACACGGTCATACGGGCAGGGGCTGCCGCCGCGCTGGGTATGTCCGGGAACCGTCACACGCACTTCGATTCCGGTCTTTTCTTTGATCAGGTCTGCTATTTCATAAGAAACGGACGGATATTTGTAGTTTTCCAATTTTTTCTTGTATTCCTTCTTGGAAAGCTCCGCATCCTTCTTGGAAATGGCACCCTCTGCCACAGCCAGGATCGTAAAGCCCTTTCCTGCCTTCGTACGCTTGTCGATGGCCTCAATGACCTTATCAATGTCATACGGAATCTCAGGAAGAAGAATGATATCGGCACCGGAAGCCATTCCCGCATACAATGTCAGCCATCCTACCTTATGTCCCATAACCTCCACGATAAATACGCGATTGTGGGAAGCGGCAGTCGTGTGGATACAGTCGATCGCCTCACATGCAATGTTGATCGCACTCTGGAAGCCGAACGTTACATCTGTTCCGTAAATATCATTGTCGATCGTCTTCGGAAGGTGGATCACATTCAGACCCTCCTCACGCAACAGATTTGCGGTTTTCTGTGTTCCGTTACCGCCAAGGATCACGAGACAGTTCAGGTTCAGCTTGTAATAATTCTGCTTCATCGCCTCTACCTTGTCCAGACCGTTTTCATCCGGAACCCTCATCAGCTTGAACGGCTGACGGGATGATCCGAGGATCGTGCCGCCCTTTGTCAGAATACCGGAAAAGTCTGCGGATGTCAGAAGCTTATAGTTGCCGTAGATCAATCCCTTGTAACCATTCAGAAATCCATAGACCTCCAGCTCATCCGTATTCTCGCTAAGCCCTTTTACGACACCGCGCATTGCTGCGTTTAATGCCTGGCAGTCACCACCGCTCGTCAGTAAACCAATTCTTTTCATATCGTTCGTTCCTTTCCTAAAAATGTATTGTTCTTATGTTATCCTTTTTGTTCCAATTACATTCCATTACCTATTATATACGATTTCATTTTTATGCTCAATAAAAAAATTCAGGCACTGTTCTCACAGTACCTGAAGAATACCTTGTATACCGTCTTTTTTAAAAATGTCCTTGTAATATCCAATCTCATCCCGGATGATCTCGTCAATGACCCGCATGCCTAAGACCTCCACCGGGGCCTTGTCATCGGTCAGGATCAGATCTCCCGGCTCATAAACAGTCATTGCCTCTGCCACTGTCCCCATCATTGCGGCCAATTCTTCATCTGCCTCCGCAGCAACACCTTCTGCCATCAGTGCAAGCATATCCGGATTGTCCGACGCAAACAGTTCCCGGTTTGTATTGTTTGCCACATCCGCCGTATATACCTGATCAAATACACTGGCAATGGTGTCAGACAGATAGGCATTGATACTCTCCTCCCCGTCAGATTTCATGTTCATATTGACGACCATGACTCCGCCCGGTTTCAGATGTGCTTTCACCTCGGAAAAAAATTCCACGGAAGACATCTGAAAAGGGATCGTGATGTCCTGATAAGCATCCACCATGATGACATCGTAGGTCTTATCCACCGCCTGCAGATAGGCTCTGCCGTCATAAGTCGTTACCGGAATATCATCCGACAGGTCGAAATAAGTTCCTGCCAGATCGGTGATCTTCTGATCGATCTCCACTCCCTCAATATTTAGTGCCCCTGAGAAATATTTTTGGCACTGTGTAGCAAAAGTGCCGGTTCCCATTCCGAGAATCAGCACATCACTCAATGCGTCTTTTTGCATGACACCCGCCAGAAACGGCGCTGCCAGCGCATAATCATAGTACATTCCGGTCAGCCCGTCCTCCTTCATCTTCACCGACTGCACGCCAAAAAGCACATTCGTTGAAAGGATCACACGGCTGTCCGTCTCTTTTACCTGCAGATAATTATAGATCGACTCACCCTCATAGGCGAGATCTTCCTCCCAAAACGCAAAGCTGCCGGAATGTCCGAATACAGAGCAGAGTAAAAACAGGACAAGCGCCAGTGCACAGATCCTTTTTCCACTCCTCTTACTGATAAAATAGATCAGACCGAGAACGAGAAGCACCCCGGAAAAGATCAGAAACGTGATCGCCGTTCCCACCGCCGGGATCGTCACAAATGTAGGCAAAAACGTTCCCAGTATACTTCCGATCGTGTTAAAGGCTCCGAGTGTTCCCACCGTACTTCCGCTGTCATCCAGTGAATCCACCGTGTACTTTACGAGCGACGGTGTCACGGTACCAAGCAAAAACAACGGATAAACAAAAATGACCATACACGCGATAAATGCCGCCAGCACTAAAAAATTGTTGCTGACCGTCAACACGAGCAGACCGGAGATACCCAGTATAATATACTTTCCAACAAGCGGGATCGCGGCGATCCAGACCGCTGCAACAAGGAGCCTGACATAGAGCTTGTCCGGATTCGGATCCTTGTCAGCAGATCTGCCGCCCCAGATATTGCCCAGCGCCATCGCGATCATGATCGTACCGATGATGATCGTCCACACGATCTGCGAAGAACTGAAATACGGTGCCAACAGCCGGCTCGCACCCAGCTCCACTGCCATCACACTCATTCCGGAGAAAAACTCCGTCAGATAAAGATAATACTTATTTTTTAAAATATTGGTCATACACACTCCCTGACGCTACGCGAAATAACGTGTGATCCCCGTGCTCACGCGCGTCTCTTTCATATAAATACAATTTCTGCCGCCTTCTTTTGCGCGGTAAAGCGCCTGGTCGGCTATATGATACATCTCCTCATAAGTTTCTGTGAGGATCCGTTTATGATGATCAAGCCCTATACTGATCGTCACGTAAGGATAAAAATTCCCGGGTGCCTGCGGCAGCTTCAGTTCCTCCACTGCCATTTTCAGTTTTTTCGCAAACTGCACAAAATCCACCTCACTGACACCCCGCAGCATCACAACAAACTCTTCCCCGCCGATGCGGGCACAGCATCCGCCCATTTCTGCTGTAAGGCGATGCAGCTGCTTTGCCACAGCGATGATACATTTATCACCTTCCGGGTGTCCGAATGTGTCATTATATTTTTTAAAATTATCAATATCTATCATGATCATGCCGGCAGACTGATGCTTTTTTCTGCATAATTGCAGCATCTGGGCAGCTTTCGGCTCAAATCCGCGGCGGTTGAGAAGTCCGCTCATCGGATCATGTGCAGATTCCCGATTGGCAAGTCGCAGCATCCACCGGTCTTCCATCTTCTGAACATAAAGCCGGTATGCATGATCGGACAATACATGACATGCGTACATCAGCATCGCATTGTAAGCGACGATATCTACGCCCAGCTTTCGGAAAAAGATCAGTCCCGCAGACGTGGCTACCTGCATCGACAATCCGATATTCGATCCCCTGCCGCTGGATAGATAGGACGTAATAAATTTCAGGGTTGCGCTCCACAGCAGGATCTGTGCAATGACCGGGCTCTGCAGATTAAAAGCAAGCAGATCCGTCTCGATCAGGTAAACTGCCCATATCTCATACAAAAAGTAACGGTGGTCTCCACTGCGGTTCTCCGCCTTCCGATGGATTGCCAGAACTGTAACGGCGAACATGAGCTCTGCCACAAGGATCCACATCCAGGTGTCCCCGTAATACCACAGGTCCTCCTTGATCAAGCACTCCAGAGCGACTATTCCCACAGGCACGACAAAAAGCGCACTCGTAAAAAACCGATTTGCGCGTGTCAGGTTCTCATATTGAATATGCTGCCTGATATACTCATCCTTTGTTCGTCGTTCAGCCATAAAAAGCTCCTTTTTGTGCTTTTAGCAATTTTATCGACAAATATTATGACAAAGTTTATCATTTCTGCAAAAAAAATGTATTTGCCAATAAAAAAATCCTGACTTCTTCTCTTTCGAAGTCAGGATATCTTTTGTTTTATTTTACCGGGCATTCTGCTTTGAATCCACACCATGAACGTTACCCCTGCAGCCAACTCAGCCCAGGCACCCTCGCGGCACATAAGAGGTCCTGTTTAGTGCTGCTCCATTCCTGACCTGACACGGTTCACAGGTTCCTATTGCGCAAGACCCAGACGTCTACGCCACTTACAGGGGGCTGCTTCACAATGAAAAGACCCGGGACAGAACATCACTCCAGCTATAGCGGATTGCTGGTACAGGGTACCGCTAACACCCCAGCTGCCCGGAGCTTTCATTATAACGGCTTATGCCTGTTTTGTCAATCACTCTAAGGTCGCATCTGTGAATAGCGGCCTCCGGCAGCCAGCTTCACATTTCTATACTGTGCCAGCTCGGATACAGTCACAAGCTGATAGCCGCGTTTTCTGAGTTCCGGAACGATCCGCGCAACAGCCGTACGTGTAGAACCGTAAATATCATGCATCAGAATAATATCGCCATCCTTCACCCGATTCATCACCGTCCGATAAACCGTATCCGCATTCCGGGATTTCCAGTCAAGCGTATCCATAGACCATAAGATCATTGGTTTCCCCGCATTTTTTCGAAGGCTGCTGCCGATACTGCCATACGGTGGACGCAAAAGCGTCGGCTTTTTTCCGGTGATTGCCTGGATCCTCGCATCTGTTTTGGAGATCTCGCTTTGGATCTTTGACGCCGAGGCATTTCCCAGCAGTGCATGATCAAAGGAATGATTACCGATCTCACAGCCTGTTTGACTGATCCTCAAAACCGTGTCCGGATACCAGTTGATCCGGTTCCCAACCTCAAAAAAAGTGGCACGGGACTCATTTTTCTCCAATGTATCCAGGATATCGGGCGTATACTGGCTCGGTCCGTCGTCAAAAGTCAGCGCCACCATCGGCTTTGACGGATCAATATGATAAGTACAGCACTTTTTTACCTGACTGCACCTGCTCTTATAAGTTTTACTCCCCGATACAGCGATCGCCCGCACTTTATAGGCATAAGTCACACCATATGCTGCGGTTTTATCAGTATAAGTGCCTTTTTGAGTCGTCTTGATCAGGGCATAACCGTCATCCGTACCTTTTACCTTTCGATAAATTTCATACTCCTGTGCCCCGGCGACTTTTTCCCAGCGCAATCCGATGCCGTTCTTTACCGCCTCTGCCTGAAATGAAGCCGGCTGCTTCAACTCGATTTCTACCGGTTCTTCCGATGTTTCCGTCGATTGTTCGGCTTCATCTGCTGTCTCGTCTGTCCCTGCATCCGGCGTGATGATGATCACATCTTCTGATAATTCCTCTGCCGCAGTGCAGGGTATGGGAGCCATACTCGTAAAAAAGAACAATACAAGCAATAACGCTGCCCTTCTTTTTCTCTTTTGTCTTTCCATTCGGTCTCTCATCTCTCATGGATTCCTTTTTCTGCTATCATATGATCTTTACACATTCAAATGTCAGATTTCATCAAGATCCATGCCGCCCAGTGAACAATAATCTATAAAAAGCTGTGTAAATGTCTCGTCGTCCAGCTTTGTTTCATCAATAGAGAGAAGTATTTTCTCCCAACTGTCGTCAGCTTGAGGTACATTGGCGTGAATGTAGGTTGTCCAGTTCCTCAACGCATCCATACGTGCAGTAGTTCCTTTATATTTCTTACAGATTGAGTGCATGCTGTTTCCTCCTCATGCAGAAAAGAGGAACGAGTACAATCGTACTCATTCCTCCATCTGATCCTATATGATTCAGCCCTTATATTAACCGAAGTATCTCTCCAGTAATCCCTTGAATGCCTTACCATGTCTAGCCTCATCACGAGCCATCTCATGAACAGTATCATGGATCGCGTCAAGATTCAGAGCCTTTGCTCTCTTAGCCAGATCGGTCTTGCCGGCAGTAGCGCCATTCTCAGCCTCAACACGCATCTCAAGGTTCTTCTTGGTAGAATCGGTAACAACCTCACCTAACAGCTCTGCAAACTTTGCAGCGTGCTCTGCCTCTTCGTAAGCAGCCTTCTCCCAGTATAAACCGATCTCAGGATAGCCCTCTCGATGAGCTACACGTGCCATTGCAAGATACATACCAACCTCTGAGCACTCACCGTTAAAGTTTGCTCTTAAATCATCAATGATATCCTGAGGTACACCCTGTGCTACTCCTACAACATGCTCAGCTGCCCAGCTCATATCTCCGCTCTGCTCGTTAAACTTAGAAGCGGGTGCATTACACTGCGGGCACTTCTCGGGAGCTGCGTCTCCCTCATAAACATAACCACATACTGAACATACAAACTTTGCCATAATTTTTTCCATCCTTTCTTTTTAGAAGATATATTTTAGCGATTGTTTCGCCTTGATTCATATTTTAGGAATCATTACTAATTTTATACCACGTTTTTGTTTTTCTGTCAATCCTATTTTGTAACTATTTTTCCGGCTCTATACATGCCTCGCATCTTCCGTAGAAAAACACGCTATGCCCTTCTATGATACCCGGAAACTCATGCTGGGCAAGAAGATTGATATGCTCCAGTCCCTGCATTTTCAGATCCATTACCTGACCGCAGTGCTTACAGATAAAATGATAATGCGGCTTGGCGTTCCCGTCAAAACGGTCCGGTCCGACCCCTGTGGAAATCGTCTGGATCTCCCCGATATCAGTTAAAAGAGACAGGTTTCGATACACCGTTCCCAGACTGATCTTCGGATATTCCTTCCGGAGGTTTTCATAGATCGTCTCTGCTGTCGGATGATCCGTGCGCGTCATCAGAAATTTTTTGATGGATTCTCTTTGCCTGCTGTATTTTAACATGACATTTTCCTCTCAAAATGATAATTGCTACTATTTTATGATAAACGCTGTATCACTTTTTGTCAATGTAAAAAACAATTTTTTCTCTGCATATTTTTTTCATTGCAGTATAAAATGTACAAATGCAACATCAAGGAGTCACTATGTCCGAATATCGGAGATTCTTTTCCTATATCTATACCTATGAACAAAATCAAAAAACCTCCAATGCCGGATTCGCAAAAATCGAAATGAAAGGATCGATGACAACGATCGAGCTCCACATGCGCAATGTCACCCTTGGCACACCTGCTGCCTGCCTTTACTTATTCGTGCGAAGCGATGATGGAATTCTTGGGTTTCCTCTCGGCGATGTTCCTTTTTCCGGTGGAAACACAGACCGGCGTTTCACCCTGAATCAGCCGGGACTGGGCGAGAGCAGCTACCGTATCTCAGATGTGGCAGGTATTCTGCTTTCTGCCGATGACCACATCTGCTTTGTCAGCCAGTGGGATGAAGCACCTATCGACTGGGAGAGTTTTCGTGTCTATCAGTCGGAACCGGAAAATGAACCGGTGTCCGAACCTGCACCTGAAGATCATTCCGGCGAAGAAAAAGTCATCCAGTCCACGGAATTGGCGCAGCCACAGCGAAAATCCACCGTTTTTGCTGATGTCCCGCAACCGGATACACAAAATTCTTGGGAAGAAACCTGGCAGCAGCTTACGAGCTCATTACCCCTGCTACATCCGTTTTCCAATGAAAATATCAACTGTGTGCGGGTGGAATTAAAGGATCTTCGTCTGCTTCCGCCGTCTAACTGGCATCTGTGCAACAACAGCTTTCTGCTTCATGCCTTTTTTACTTATCGCCATCTGATCTTCGGAAAAATTCCCTCCGCGAAAGGCCACAGATGGTTTATCGGTATCCCGGGTGTCCGCTATCGTCAGGAGCATGTCCTGGCCGCGATCTTCGGATTCTCGGACTTTCTGCCCGATAAGGGGAGCAGCGACGCAGATGCCCCTTTCGGCTACTGGGTCGTACCTATGACTGAAGCAGACTAAAGAGCAGATGATCCTCGTACTGACCCTGGATCAGCGCATATTTTCTCAGCTTACCCTCCAGCCTGAAATCCAATGATTCCAACAGATTGATGGACGGCTCATTGCCCGGCATACAGCACGCCTCTATACGATGCAGATCCAGCTCCGTAAAGGCGATCTGTATGACCCGTGCAATTCCCTCTCTTGCATATCCTTGTCCCTGATATGCACTTGAGAGCTTATATCCGATCTCACACTTATTATAGGAACCGTGTGTAATATTTCGCAGACTAACGGTTCCTATGATCCTGCCCGGCTCCTCCTTCGGAAAAAACCAATAGCGCATCATGGTTCCCTTCAGGATCTGGTTATATTCATAATTCATCAGATATCGATGATAATTCTCCGTGTAAAAATTCTGGGGACGTGTCGGTTCATAGCGCTCAAACAGTTCCCTGTCTTCCTCATAAAACTGCAGTGACTTTTCCGCATAGGTACCATTCAGTATCCGGATCTGCAGTCGCGACGTCTCATACATAAAATTCATGTCTTTTTCGTTTCCTATAGTGTTTGTGTGTTATAATCTTATAGAAAGTATATCACACCTGAAAGGATTACGACAGTAAAATGAGAAAAATGTCCCCGGAAGAAAAATATATGCGGGCTGCATTACGCGAAGCAAAAAAAGCCTATGCTCTGGGCGAAGTACCCATCGGCTGCGTGCTTGTCGCCGACGACAAGATCATTGCACGCGGCTACAACCGTCGAAAGACAGATAAGAATACTCTCTCACACGCGGAGACGAACGCCATCCGCAAGGCGAGTAAAAAGACCGGCGACTGGCGTCTGGAACAGTGCACGATGTACGTGACGCTGGAGCCGTGCCAGATGTGTGCCGGTGCCATCGTGCAGGCGCGGATTCCCAAAGTATATATCGGCACGATGAACCCGAAAGCGGGCTGCGCAGGATCCCTTTTAAATCTGCTGCAATTTCCCGCCTTCAACCATCAGGTAGAGATCGAGACCGGCATTCTGCAGGAAGAATGTTCCGCCATTCTCACCGGTTTTTTTAGGGAAATGCGTGATAAAAAGAAAAAAGGTCTTATACAATAAAATTTTTCGGATATTTTGTTTCCCCCGTTCGTGTATATAATAGAAGGAGGAAGGTAACCGGATACTCGCGAGACCGTTACTGAATAGTAATTATGGAATATAAAGAACTTTATGAGAATTATTATACAATGGTGTACCGCCTCAGTCTGCTGCTGTTGAAAAATACACAGGATGCTGAGGATGCCACACAGACCATATTTTTAAAAGTCATGGAAAAACAACCGGTCTTTGCCGATGAGGCTCACACCCGCGCATGGCTGCTCACCGTTACCCGGAATTACTGCCGGGATGTACAGCGCAGCTTCTGGCATCGAAAGCGCACGGATATGGAACAGCTGCCGGAGCAGGCAGTGGAGCCCTTCGACCGACAGGAAAGCCTGTTATTTGAGATCTTCCAGACGCTTCCGAAGAAGCAGCGTGAGGTCGTCTATCTCTACTATTTTGAGGACTATTCTATCAGAGAAATAGCAACGCTCCTGGAACGCAATGAGAGCACAGTTCAATCGCAGTTATTTGCCGCCAGAAAACGTATGAAAAAGCAGTTTTCTACCACAAAAGCTGCTGCCCTGATCCTCTGTCTGGTCTTTACACTGGGATTTGGAGGCATTGCAGTGGATGCCGCTACCGGCGGCAGAACAGCCACTGCCATTCATGAGGTGACTGAAAAGATACAGGCATCGATCCATCGCCTGCTATCCGACGAGGACAAACAGATCGCAAGCGAAACTGTCACTCTGCCAATTCAGGTATATGCTTCTGACCTTGTCGGTATCGATGAGCATTATATCCTGCTGGCAAACGAGCGGGGTCTTCTCATCTACGACCGCAGTCAAGGCGAGATCACGGCTGTACTGGATCTGCAGCAGATGGAGTGTAACTATCTCAATGCAAACAGTATCGCTACCCGGATCTTTCTGGATGGCGACAAGCTCTACCTTTTTAATGAGACGGGAATTGAACAGCGTGCCGGGAAAATGGAGTCCGACAGCCTGCCGGAATTTGCATATATCTGCGATCTGTCCATGCTTTCTGCTCAGACAGCACGAGAAGATGCGGAAGCTGTAAATGGCGAGCAGAACTTAAATGCTAATTCAACTTCTGACGAAACATCGGATAGCACTGGATATTTGACATATACCACAGATACAGCAGAAATTCGTGCCATCTATGATCTCTGGTTGAACTATGCGAAAACCCGTATTCACGACACCTTTGATTCTTTCTATGGATCTGATTTTCTGGATCAGGATAATGAAAAGTATAATGACATGAGTTATAGCAGAAACTCGCTCTCTTGGCCTGACAAGAGCGGCGAAAATATGCTTAGTTGCCTGGTAGTATATAGCAATACAGACTATGAGTTGTATACAAAGCATGCAGATGGCACACTCACCTGCGAGAAGCTGGATCTGACGGTCAAAACAAACGAAGATGGCAATGATCCGAACCATTCCACCGGCAATTCAGCGCAGACAACTGACGGGCAGGACAATAACGGACAAACAGACGACTCATCACATACAGAAAATACGCTGCCTGTATTCTCCTACACCGGAGACGACGCGGTGCTCGCGACGATCTGCGCATACATGATGGAATCTGATGAATCACAAGGCTATTATCGCAGCAGCGAGGCTTCCGTCTATATTCCGGCACCGGTTATTTACGGTGTAAAACAAAAAGATGACGATCTCATGGTATTTTGCAATCTCTGGAATTTTGTTTACTATCAAAACGGAAATACACTGGAATGCGAGAGCGGCGGAGAATCGCCCGCAAGACTTCGCCTGCATCCGGATGCAGATGCACCGGGCGGCTATCAAGTGATCGAAGACTTAAGAACCGGCGATGGTTCAGAATATGACAAAGGTATCAAAGAATTTTGCAAGGGCTACCCCGGTATGGCAAGGAAATATTTTGACTATGAGGAAACAGACCGGGAAGAAGCCCGCACAGCCCTCATCCGCATGTATGTGAAGAACAATGACCTGGATATCAAATATTACAAAGATTATGGCTGGGATCCGGTACCGGTCAGCCCCTGATCTCCCCAGTCTGCAACCAGTTCCTCTTTTTGCTTATGTGTCATCTTTTTTAGCGCCGCCTCACGCTTCATGGCCTCGGATTTTGTTTCAAACTCCTCCAGATAGGCGAGCATCACCGGACGACGGGACTTGGTATATTTTGCCCCGGTCCCGTCGTTATGGCTTTTCAATCTTTTTTCAATGTCATTTGTCCACCCGGCGTAAAGGCTGTTGTCACTGCACCGGACAAGGTATGCATAATTCATATATTCTCAGTTCAGATCCGGGACGTTCTTTCGAATGGCTCTGAACGATTACCCCCTGGTATAAATATGTAAACGGATACTCTCACTTTCGAGAATATCCGTTTTTTGTGTTGCTATCTATAATAAAGCAACCGCGCGATTGCGGATTGTTTTTGAACTATAATCTAATATACGCCCCGACCGCTGTTTCGTGCCTGTCACGCCTGCTTTTGCTGCCGGGAAAACCCCACAGAAATTCCATAGAAATCCTTATACAGCATGAAACGTTCCCAACACAAAGCTGCCCCGACACCGTTCTTTAACCTCATACAGATATGTATCCGCTGCCTGCAGGTAATCAGCCATAGTCTGTCCCTCTACCGGATGATCCCAGCAGATACCCTGTGAGATCGTTACGATATCTGACACCTTAGAATAAACATGCGCAACATTCTGAGATCGTATGCCACAGTCTAAATCTTCGACTATCTCTTTCACGCGCTCCTTCGTCAGACCTTCATAGACAATGACAAATTCATCACCGCCATATCGGTAAGCGCTGACGCCTTCATACTGCGAAATACGTCGAAGCTGATCCGCGATCATACAGATACAGACATCTCCCTTTTGATGCCCGTAATTGTCATTATATTGTTTAAAATAATCAATATCCAATATCTCCACAGCCATTGGAATATGTGCAACTGCTGCTTTCACAAACTGCAGTTCACTGTAGCGCCGCAGGCGGAAACGGTTCGGCAGACCGGTGAGCGCATCCGTCTCGGATTTTTCTGCCAACTGCTGATTTTGCGCAACGATCTGAGATTTTTCTTCCCGCTCCTCCTCCAACACCCGACAGGTATTCATCATCTCCAGCATCATTGCCCGGTTGGAGCGCTCCATGCGCATCGTATCCTCATAAAATCGCGCTGTCTCCTGCAGATAGGATGCCGTATCACCAATTTTTTTATGATATTCGATCTTCCACTCACGGATACGTCGCTGCAGATTCGTCACCTTTGCATGCTCCGCAAGATCGTCCAACAACCGGATCAGATGCAAAAATTGCTCATCATCAATCTCCAGCAGCAAGCCTGCATACTCATAAAAATCATCAAAATAATCCATGATCCGGATCCGGTGATTCAGACTGCTCTGTATACGTCTGATACAGCAGTCTCTCTCCTTCGCATCTCCGGATGCATGGTACAGTGCAGCCTGAAAAGTCAGATAACTGTAGTTGTCAGTATCCATATGGGGCGCACAGATCTCGCGGATCTGCCGCTCATATTCCCGGGCACGCTCCAGATCACCGGTATGCAGTGCGCAGCGACCCAGTCCGATAAAATCTACTGCAAGATAAAAATAGTAGTTATCAATATCCTTGTTTTCTTCCAGGAATTGCAGTGAATCATGAAAATATGCAGTTGCGCTGTCGTATTCTCCCAGATTGTAATAGAGCATTCCCATATTGATGAGCACCGTGTGTTCCAGAACGGACAAGTCATGCTTTCTGCAGCAGGAAAGCGCCTGCATATAGTAGTTCATGGCAAAAGGTGCATTTCCGATCGTCACGGAAATGATCCCCGTCAGGTTATAGGCCCGGGCAATGAGTTCCCATGCGCCTGCCTGTTCCAGATATCCGAGGGCCTGTGAGATATGGTAAAGCACCATCTCCACATTATTTAACGTATAATAGGCCTCGCCACTGTAATAGTGTGCAAAGCCTAAATACATGTCATATTCTTCTCCGTGAGATGTCCCATCGGACTCTATATATGAGAAGATCTGTGAGCAATATTCTAATGTTTTCTCCGAATGTCCACTCAGGTTTGCCACCGCCTGATCCATCCAGTATACGATCTGTTCACTGTCTGCCCGATCCAAGATACCTGATCTCCTTTAGAAACCGTTGTAAAATCTTTTTGATTTAGTATACAAAGATTTTTCTGAAAAATCAAGGTTGATCACATTTTTTTCAAACAGCTACTGCGGCAGATATTCCGTCGGATCAACAGGGTTGCCATCCTTTTTCAATTCAAAATAAAGGTTTGTGCCCTCCAATGAATAGTACTTTGTAGGTTCCGCTACAGCTCCGATCACATCACCTGCTTCCAAATGCGCACCTTCCTTAAAGTTGAGGTCTGCAAGCTGACCGTAGGTCAGCGTATAATCATCCCCAATATCCATGACAACCGTCAATCCGGTCTGAGCATCTTCCCGGATCTCCACAATGTCTCCGGCTGCTGCCGCTGTCACCGCATCGCCTGCCTTGGCTCCAATGATCATCGCAGGATTATACTTGTACTGGTCGAGTGTTGCAAAATAGATGGACTGATCCATGCTGTAATTCATAAGCACGTTTCCCTCTACGGGCCATTGCAGTTCTTCGGCAAACTGCAATACGGGTTCCGCTGCCTTTTGTGTGACGGTTACCGCAGATCCGCCAACTGGTTCCGCTTTTGCTTCCTCCTTGGGCTCCTGTTCCGCATCCATGTCATTATTTAGTTCCTCTTTTGGCTGAATCTGCGGCTTTTCTTCTGCGGCCGCGTCTTCTTTTGCCTCCGGTAAAATGACAGAATCAACCGTTTGAAGCGGTTCGGCTTCTTCCACATCCGCGCTGATCTTCTCATTATTTTTTGCCAGCTCCGCTTCCATATTTTGCTGTTCCATTTTTCTGGCTATATAAAGGCCAGTGAGGCAGGTGACCAGAATGAGCATCAGGCAGCTTGCCATAATGATCTGTTTCTGACCTGCCGATCCACTTGTTTTTCTCTCCTTCATCCCTTACCACCATCTCGTAACTGTTTCCTTCGCTCACGCTCTGGACGGTTACTGTCTTTCTATTTTATTTTGATAGTCATATTGTTACCGGAATTCGGAAAGTTATACAGTTGTTTTGAGATTAAATCTTTTCCAGCATCGTGCCCGGAAAAAAATATTTTAGAATCGTTTCGTGTTTTGCACCTTCTTCCGCCTGTTTGCAGGCTGCATACTGGCTCATACCGATCCCATGTCCTTTTCCCTTCACGACCACGCGCATCCTTCCTTCCACTTCTTTGATATAAAAACACGGTGACGGCAGTTCCAACAGGTTGCGTACTTCATCGCCTGTAAGACTTTTATTTTCTATTTGAACCGTTTTTACATAACCTGTCTGATCCGCGTCTATTGTCAGGTCTGTGAAATCCGCATCCTCAGACAGTCCCAGCGCCTGC
This sequence comes from bacterium, assembly GCA_004562765.1. Taxonomy (GTDB): domain Bacteria; phylum Bacillota; class Clostridia; order Lachnospirales; family Lachnospiraceae; genus W0P33-017. The sequence goes on from SFRL01000036.1 coordinate 20,555, forward strand.
GCAAACTCCTTTTTTGAAAAAAAGCGGACAGTCAGATAATCCGGAGAGGTGATATCCATGCCACAGGAGGCAGAAGCAAGATACGGTGTCTCCCCTCCGTTCAGATGCTCTGCCCCACGGGTTGCCCCGGCACTGACCTTGTGAAATGCAGTAACAATCGGTGACCCCTCGTATGTCAGTACTTCTCCTGCCGTGTCTGTTACCGCTGCCTTTGCGATCTCATAATTTGCCTGCAGATTCTGACTGCCCCAGAGTGATGCCATCTCCTCCATGGACAGGGACTGTTCCTGTTCTTCGTCCGCTTCCTGCCTGCGCAGATATTCCGTGCGGACGAGCACTGCCTGGGCGCGGATCGCCTCTGTAGGTGCATCCATCGCAACCTGTCCCGCCAGAATGCCGACCAGCGTCTCGGTCTGTTCTTCATTTTCGGCACTTTCCTGTGGCTCATCCGTTCCGGTTTCAAATAGTATATTTCCCTGCAATGCGTATGTAATAATATATGGAAGTATGACCAGAATGATCAGAATGGAAAGAATCGTTTTTATTTTTTCAGACATGCCTGTACTCCCTTCAAACAGTTTGTACAAGTATATGATATATGATTCAAAAAAAGACATATCCGGCAAATCATCTCACGGATATGTCTTTTCCTTACTTATCAATACCATTTAATTGGTTTGCCAGCTGTGCAAACTGCTCCAGCGTGAGCGCTTCGCCGCGGATCGTAGGAGGCTGTCCGATCGCCTCGATCGCAGCCTCGATCTGTTCTTTTGAGAAAGACAGATCTGATGCATTTTTCAATCCGTTGACCAGCGTTTTCCGGCGCTGGTTAAAGGATGCACGGATCAGGCGAAACATCAGTCTTTCATCTGTGACTTCCACCGGCGGTTTTTCATGTCTGGTCAGACGGATCACTGCGCTGCCCACATTCGGTCGGGGCATAAAACAGTTCGGAGGCACATTTGCAACGATCTCCGGCTTTGCATAATACTGTACTGCCAGTGAAAGCGCGCCGTAATCCTTACTGCCGGGTCCGCACTGCATGCGGTCTGCGACCTCCTTTTGTACCATGACCGTGATACTCTCGATCGGCACATGGCTCTCAAACAGACCCATAATGATCGGTGTCGTGATATAATAGGGCAGGTTTGCAACGACCTTGATCGGTTTACCGCCGTTTCTCTCTTCTGCGAGTGCAGCGATATCAACCTTTAAAATATCCTGATTGATGATCTCCACATTGTCGTATTCACTCAGCGTATCGTGCAAGATCGGGATCAGGTTTTTGTCGATCTCCACAGCCGCCACTGCACCTGCTGCCTCGCACAGATACTGCGTCATCGTGCCAATTCCGGGTCCGATCTCCACGACAAAATCATCCTTTGTCACACCCGCTTCAGAGATAATACGCTCCAGTACATGTGTATCAATCAGAAAATTCTGCCCGAATTTCTTCTGAAAATGAAAGTTGTATTTTTGCAGCACAGCGATCGTGTGCTGGGGTTCGCCTAAATATGCCATGTATCCTCCATATTATAACCTGCGACGCGTCTCATTTGTGTACACGCCGCTGCCAGTCTCTTCTGCTGTCGGGTAAATCACGCGGGGAGGCACAGAGGAAAAGCAAAACCAGCTTTTCTCTGCTGCCTGATAATTGACTTCTATACGTTTTTCTCCGCGCGAACCCGTCGCAGAAATGACCTGTCAGAAGTCGTGTACACAAATAATACGCTGTGCACAGAAAATCACTACCTTTATACTTGAAATAAGCCAGACGCATTCTTCCAGGTAATATCCTCGACTTCCTCCGGAGTGATGCCCTTTATTTCCGCGATCTTCTCTACCACGTATACGAGTTCCCGCGAATCGTTTCGATGTCCGCGGTGCGGTTCGGGAGCGAGGTAAGGACTGTCTGTTTCGAGTAGAATCCGCTCTATCGGCGTCTCTGCCACGGTCTGGACGAGTTTTTTCGCATTTTTAAACGTCACGACTCCGCCCACACCGATATAATAGCCCATCTTCACATATTCTCTTGCCAGTTCCGGCGAATAGGAATAGCAGTGAATCACACCCGGTATGTTTTCCGCATGCATGTCCTTCATTAGCGTCAGCGTGTCTTCCGCCGCGTCTCTGGAATGAATGATCACCGGAAGCCCAACCTCACGCGCCAGCTCCAGCTGTCTTGCAAACCACTCCCGCTGTGTCTTTTGCACAGCTTCATCTTTTTCCCAGTAATAATCCAGACCGATCTCACCGATGGCCACCGTCTTTTCCCACGCAGCCAGCTCTCTCATTTTTTCTATGACAGCATCACTCATACCCTCCAGTTCACTGGGATGTACGCCGACCGCCGCATAGACATGATCATATCTTTGCGCCAGCTCTACACATTCCTCAATAGAAGAAATTGTGGATGCAACATTGATCACTTTTCCAATACCAAGAGAAGGGAGCTGCGCGAGCAGCTCCCCCCGGTCCTCGGCAAAACGCTCATCGTCATAATGAGCATGTGTCTCAAATATCATTTGTTCGGTACCCTCCAAATGATTTGCAAAAATCCATGAAAATTGCCGCGCAATGGGATTTTTGCACTCCTGAATCATATTCTTACGGTCTCAGCAGCAAAGTGCTTCGACCTGATTTAGCAGATCTCTGCGCCCGCAGGCATCTTCTTCTCAGGTACCATGAGTGATAACTCACCGTTCTCGTCTTCTGCGCACAAAAGCATACCCTCTGATAATACACCGGCGAGCTTTGCAGGCTTCAGGTTTACCAAAACCATAACTTTCTTGCCGACCATCTCCTCGGGTGTATAGTGCTTCTGAATACCGGAAACGATCTGTTTTACCTGACTTCCGATGCGAACCTGTGAGCAGAGCAGCTTTTTGGACTTCTCTACCGCCTTACACTCGATGATCTCACCGACCTGGAACTGCATTTTTCCGAATTCCTCAAATGTGATCTCAGCCTTGGGCTCGATATCGATCACCGGCTCTGAAGGTTTCTCTGTCTCTTCCTCCACCGGCGGATGCAGCTCATTCACGCGCGCCATCACCTCATTGATATCCAGTCTTGCGAACAGGATCTCCGGCTTATCGGTTACCTTTGTTCCGCTCACATAGGAACCAAACTGATCCAGCTCATCAAAAGAAATCTCCTTCGCATTTAACTGTGCGAGAATTTTTTCAGCAGTCTCAGGCATAAAGCTCTTTAACAGTGTAGCTCCGATGCTGATACCTTCTACCAGATTGTACAGTACCTCTGACAGACGCGGCTTTGTCGCCTCATCCTTTGCCAGGATCCACGGTGTTGTCTCATCGATATATTTATTGCAGCGCTTGAACAGATTAAAGATCTCTGTGATCGCATCTGCCACACGCAGGTCTGCCATCTTCGCAACGACCTTGTCTTTCGTCTCCGTCGCTACCTTCTTCAGGTCTGCGTCCACATCCTCTGTCACTCCGGTTGAAGTCACAACGCCGTCAAAATACTTGTTGCTCATGGAAATGGTACGATTGACCAGATTTCCCATGGTATTTGCCAGATCAGAATTGATGCGTTCCACTAAAAGATCCCAGGAGATCACGCCGTCATTTTCAAAAGGCATTTCATGAAGCACAAAGTAACGTACCGCATCCACACCAAAGAAATCCACCAGCTCATCCGCATAGAGTACATTTCCTTTGGACTTACTCATCTTTCCGTCGCCCTGAAGCAGCCACGGATGTCCGAATACCTGCTTCGGCAGCGGCAGATCCAATGCCATCAAAAAGATCGGCCAGTAGATCGTATGGAAACGGATGATATCCTTGCCGATCAGATGCAGATCCGCAGGCCAGTTTTTGTTAAACTGCTCGGTAGAATTACCGTCACAGTCATAACCGATACCGGTAATATAGTTTGTCAGCGCATCCAGCCATACGTAAACTACATGTTTATCATCAAAATCTACCGGAATACCCCAGTCAAAAGAGGTACGGGAGACACACAGATCCTGTAATCCCGGCAATAAGAAGTTGTTCATCATCTCATTCTTGCGGGAGACGGGCTGAATGAACTCCGGATGCGTGTTGATATGCTCGATCAGGCGGTCCGCATACTTGCTCATCTTAAAGAAGTATGCCTCCTCCTTCGCAGGCTTTACCTCGCGACCGCAGTCCGGACATTTGCCGTCCACAAGCTGTGATTCTGTCCAGAAGGACTCACAGGGTGTACAGTAAAGTCCCTCATAGGAGCTCTTGTAAATATCACCCTTGTCATATAATTTCTTGAAGATCTTCTGAACCTGCTTCTCATGATAGTCATCCGTTGTACGGATAAACTTATCGTAGGAGGTGTTCATCAGATCCCAGATATCCTTGATCGTTCCTGCTACGTTATCCACATATTCCTTGGGAGTTACTCCGGCATCTGCTGCCTTCAGCTCAATCTTCTGACCGTGCTCATCCGTTCCGGTCTGGAAGAAAACGTCGTAACCCTCCTGTCTTTTAAAGCGCGCGATACTGTCCGCCAGCACGATCTCATAAGTATTGCCGATATGAGGCTTGCCGGATGCATAAGCGATCGCGGTCGTAATATAATATTTTCCCTTATCTGCCATTTATCTAGTCCTCAAATACTTCCTCTGTAGTTTCTTTACTGATGGTCTCTTCCGAAACAGTTTCCTCTGCAGGTGCCTCTTTTACAACAGCATCCACAATGATCTCTTCATCCTCCATCTTTGCCCCGCAGTTCTTGCAATATGCATCTGCTGCCTTTACTTCCTGACCGCAACGGGGGCATACCTTTGCACCCTTCAGCTCCATCAACTCTTTTTTCATATCCTCAATGACTGTGAGTGTCTCTTTGATCTGAGGCATCTGCTCATAAGCCGCCGGCTCCTCATCCTTATGTTCATCAAAATAAAGCTTTCCGATCTGTGCATACAGCTTCTGCACCTGATCTTCCTTCGTGTGAATATCCATCGTCAGCTTTGCCACACCAGAAAGATCCTTTGCTTTCTGGCTGACATCTTTGCTTGCATTTGTCAATGTCTCACTTAACTTATCAAAAAAAGCCATTTTCCACATCTCCTTCTTAATAATAAATTGTGTAACTGCAGAGAGCAACTACAAATTGCCTACTATTTAATGATTATACCCACTTTTCAGCCTGTTTGCAACTTTTATCCACAGATCCGGCTGATTTTCGGGTCTTTTTTCTTGACAAACAGGAATTCTCTTCTTATAATAAGCTCGTAAAAGCAATGACGAGAACAAGTAGTGGAAGGCATACACCTACAGAGAGCCGCCGGCTGGTGAGAGGCGCAGGCAGAACTTTTCATGAATACATCTCCAAGCTGCGCACCGAAATGAAACTCAAATGATGAAACAGAGTAGGCTGCGACGGGTCCCACCCGTTACTGTGGACAGATGTTGATGGACATCTGACGGAGGCTGGTCATGTGAATGATCAGTAAAAAAAGGTGGTAACGCGACGAACGATCGCCCTTTTTCGTGCAGGACACGAGAAAGGGTTTTTTTATACCATAAATCCATCAAATATGAAAAAAGAGAGGACAAAACTATGACACTTTATGACGAACTGGTTGCCCGCGGTCTGATCGCCCAGGTGACCGATGAAGCAGAGATCAAAGAATTGATCAACAATGGTAAAGCAACCTTCTACATCGGCTTTGATCCTACTGCCGACAGCCTTCATGTCGGACATTTCATGGCACTGTGCCTGATGAAACGTCTTCAGATGGCTGGTAACAAGCCGATCGCCCTGATTGGCGGTGGTACCGCAATGATCGGTGACCCTTCCGGCCGTACCGACATGCGTCAGATGATGACAACAGAAACAATCGCACACAACGTGGAATGCTTTAAAAAGCAGATGAGCCGTTTTATCGACTTTTCAGATGGAAAAGCATTATTAGTAAACAACGCAGACTGGCTGATGGACTTAAACTATATTGATGTACTGCGTGAGGTAGGCGCACACTTCAGTGTAAACCGCATGCTTTCTCATGAATGCTACAAACAGCGTATGGAAAGAGGTCTTACCTTCTTAGAGTTCAACTACATGATCATGCAGAGCTACGATTTCTTTGAATTATTCCAGAAATATGGCTGTAACATGCAGTTTGGCGGAGATGATCAGTGGGCAAATATGCTCGGCGGTACAGAACTCATCCGCCGCAAGCTCGGCAAGGATGCCTATGCTATGACTATCAACCTGCTGTTAAATTCCGAGGGTAAAAAGATGGGAAAGACACAGTCCGGTGCTGTATGGCTTGATCCCAACAAGACCTCTCCCTTTGATTTTTATCAGTACTGGAGAAACGTGGCTGATTCGGATGTACTCAAATGTATCCGTATGCTGACGTTCCTGCCTCTGGAGCAGATCGATGAGATGGATCACTGGGAGGGCTCACAGCTCAATCAGGCAAAAGAGATCCTCGCTTTTGAGCTGACCAAACTGGTTCACGGCGAAGAAGAAGCTGTCAAAGCACAGGAGGGCGCCCGGGCGCTGTTCTCCGGTGCCGGAGACACTGCAAATATGCCGACGGTCACAGTAACCGCCGATGATTTTGCTGAGCGTGACATGGATATCATGGCTGTACTCGTAAAGGCAGGTCTCTGTGACAGCCGTTCCGATGCGCGCCGCGCAGTTCAGCAGGGTGGTGTCACCGTAGACGGCGAGAAGGTAACTGACATTGCCGCTTCTTACAAGTTGGATGATTTTACCGGTGACGGAAAGGTCGTAAAACGCGGCAAAAAGAAATTTGCAAAAGTGATCGCAGAATGATCAAGATGTTCCTATGTGAAAAAAAGTGCATGTCAGCAGGAACTGACATGCACTTTTATTTTATGATTTTTGCTTATTGATGATCGTAATTCTTCCCTGTCCGGCAGGATCTTTGTACTGTGCATCAACAACGCCTTTTAATACATCCGTTAAGTAAACACGGAGTACGTCATTGTCAACCATTGTATTATCTTTTACAACCTTGCAGCCATTAAACATCGTATATCCGTCACCATTATTTCTCAACGTGTAGTTTGTTCCGGCTACTGTGTAAGTCATCTGCAGATCGATCGGCTCATATGCAGATTTTTGTGCGTTCCAAACCTGAATATCCGTTACACGATACTTGCCATTCACTTTTTCAAACATTCCGGTGTCAGCATTCGTCACAACAGAAGAAGGGATCGATGCATCGATCGTGTACTTCAGACCGGATACCTGTAAGAATCCACCGCTCTCGTCAGGATAATTCTTTGCGCCCATTTCCAACGCATCCTTGATCTGCTGACCGGTCGCCTCGATCACACATCCGTAATTGCTCCACGGGAATACGGAAAGCATGTTATTGTAAGTCAGATTTCCGGCTGCAATATTTGCACGGATTCCGCCGCCGTTCATCATTCCGATATCAGCATCCATTACATACCGGAACGCATCTGCACAGAAATCACCGAGATTCGTCTCCGCATTTCTGACTGCGCGGTTTCCGTCAGCGCCTAAAGTGGTCAGATCAACTTCTGTCTTTCCGATCACTTCCTCCAGAAGCTTGTTGTACTCATCCTTGATTCCCTCGACATAGGATTTTGTTTCCTCATCTTCGCCTAAGGAGATGAGCTTTGTAGTGATCTTTCCTTTTTTCGTAATTACAAGCTCACCGATATTGGCAAATTTGGTTCCGGTAGAAGAAATCGTAACACTCTTGCCCTTCTTGTTCTTTACTTTCAAGGACTCTACCGTGCTGTGAGAATGTCCGTCCAGTACAACATCAATGCCATATGTATTTTTTACAAGACTCTGTGCGCTCCACCGTTTGGTAACACTCTCTGTACCCAGATGGGTCAATGCCACCACATAATCGGCACCATTCTTCCGGGCAGCGTTAACAACCGTCTGTACTCTCTTATATAATGCTTTTCCGGTTGCATCTCCACAGAAATCATAAATAAACTCTCCCTTACTGTTCTGGAAATAAACAGGGGTTGATTTTGTAAACGTCTCCGGTGTTGTCACACCAACAAAAGCAACTTTTGTTTTTCCGTATTTTTTCATTGTATAGGAACCGAATACCGGCTTTCCGGTTGATTTCTTTAAAAAGTTACTTGATACAACCTTTGCATCCAGATCCAACATCAATGACTTCAACTGAGGCATCGCATAATCAAACTCATGATTTCCAAGCGTAACTACATCATAGCCGATGTTATTCATGATCTTAATGATCGCCTCTCCCTTGGAGATCGAGCCGATCACTCCGCCCTGTACAAAATCTCCACAGGATACCAGTGATACATAATTACTCTGCGACTGCAGCTCTTTTTTGATCGCAGCCATTTCTACATAACCGTCCACTTCACAGTGAACATCGTTATCGTACAGGATCACAATGTCACTTTTGTCCACGCTGGATACCACCGCCGCATCAGATACGACAGGCACACTGAACACCATTGCCATTGCCAACACAAACGATAACAACTTGCCATACATCTTTTTCATGGCACACTCCTCCTTTAAAAATTTTAAAAAAAAGGACTGAATCCATAACACTGTTTGTCTCTGAATCCAATCCTTTTTAAGGCGACTAACGGATTTGAACCGATGATCAGGGAGTTGCAGTCCCACGCCTTACCACTTGGCTAAGTCGCCTTGCTAGAATACTTATTCATATTATCAAAATTCATTCCATCCGTCAACCCTAAAACAACAGATTTACGAATCCCATAAGCATGCCCAGCAGTCCGCCCAACCATACCAAAGCGTTTAATTCCTTCTTGGAAATTGATAAGATGATCTTTTCCAGCTGCGCCACATCATACCCGTTAATGCGCTCCTCCACAATTCTCTGAAGATCCAGAGCCTTTAAGAGTGCTGCCGATTTTTGTTCTATAAAATACACATATTTTCCCCACAAGAAATCAATCGCTTCCTTCTCATGTTTTTCTGCAAGCTCTGCCAGATCGCAGATCTTATAATCACAGATTTCCGAATATTTCTCATCAATATAACCACCGATCATCTGTGGTCCGCGCTCGCGCAGCATTTCTTTTGTATTGGCAATGATCTGCGGTTTTGCTGACTCCAGCGGATTTTTAGCAATTTTTGCAACCAGTGGATTCATCTCTCTCTGAACGGATAAAAGCGCACTTTCGATCAGCTCATCCACCAGGTCACTCTCCGTCACTGCCTTTGTCACATAATCTCCGACCGAATTCCGCAACCCTGTTTCCATGATATTCACCGGATCAGCCAATCCCTTCTGATCCAGGAAAACCTCCAGTGAGATCGTCACCTGTTTCATCCGCAGGATCAGACCATGTACATGAACAGCCACTTTCTCCCTGATCTTCGGATCGCAGATTGCTTTTTGAATCGTCGCGTCGTCCAACAGATATTTTGAGATCACTTCTCCGATCGCACTGGCTATTCGCTCCTTTTCTTTCGGGATCAGACCGGGTGTAAAAGGTACATGAAACCGCCCGATATAAACAGCACGATGCGGTCGAAACAGCATCTTTATCGCTAATGAATTTGTAATAAGTCCGATCAGCCCTCCGATCACGGGAGCTGTGATCCATGCTAACTGCATATATTTCCTCTATTTCCGGTTTGCTTTTTTTGCAACCTTTTCTTCGTACATTTTTTCATCTGCCAACCGCACATATTCCTCCAGACTGTCGTTTGTCATCGGATCTGTAACCACCGATCCGATACTGACCGTCAACGGTAGCGGAAACTCTGTTTGTCTGGCCCTGTCACTCAATTCACGTCGGATGTCACACTTGAACCGCTCTTCTCTTTCCGCATCGGATGTCTGCTGCAAAAGAACATACTCATCACCGCCGATCCTGGCAATAAACGAATTTCTTTCACTGTATTTTTCCAATGCCCGGGCCACAGCCACGATCGCGAAATCTCCAAACTCATGTCCCAATTTGTCATTGATCTCTTTTAATCGATCAAGATCTATAAAGTAAACAGAGACTTTCTGTCCTTTTTGATGCTGTTCCGATAAGAAATCATTGCCAAACTTCATATAACCCATTCGATTGTAGAGTCCGGTCACCGCATCATGAACATAAAGCTTAGAAAGAAGATCATTCATATACTGCAGCTTTTCTTTTTTATGAAGATTTTCAATCGCCTTTGTGAGAACACCCATCACATCAAACAGGTACTGCTGCTCCAGCAGATAAACTGCATTGCGGATAACGAAATATCCAATGGTATCTTTTCCAAAATGTAACGGCAAAAACAGGAAATCCTGTCTGCTGTGCGCAAAATCAAATGTGGGAAAAATACCTTCAATGGTTGTCATCTCAATTTCATTCAGGCGCTTTCCGTTCTCATAGGCGAACTGTATCTGCATTTTAGGCGGATATCCTTTTTGCACAAACTCTGTTCCCTGAGACATATCATATGTTTCATTCACCTGTGCCTGTTTTTTATATGCATGAATCTGCTCATCCATTACCAGATACATGGCATCACATTGAAAGGATGAAA
>SFRL01000011.1 GCA_004562765.1 bacterium
TTCTTTTTTGAAACCGAACAGGCTTACGAGGGAGCGCTTCCTCAGTATGGGGTTTCGAAGGAACATCGTCCGAATCCCATTGTTCAAATGGGACTGTTCATGGATGCAGACGGGATTCCGCTTGCCTTTTGCATCAATCCGGGCAACACCAACGAAAATCTCACACTTGCCCCTCTAGAGAAAAAACTTTTATCAGACTTCCATTTATCAAAGTTTGTAGTATGCACAGATGCAGGTCTGGCATCAAAAGAAAACCGTATCTTTAACAACCATGGTAACCGGTCTTTCATCACGACACAGTCTGTGAAACAGCTATCTGCTTCGCGCAAACAGTGGGCACTTTCAAAAGATGGATGGCATGTGGTTGGGCGTGTGGGAACATATGACATTTCAGAACTAGATGATGAAGCGCGAGCACAAGATTTTAAAAATGTTGTTTTTTATAAGGAACAGTGGATCAAAGATAAAGTAAAGATAAAATCCGCCGATGGTTCCTGGCATTATGAAGAACTGGAGCAGCGCCTGATCGTCACCTATTCCGTTCAGTATCGCGATTATCAGCGCAGTATCCGTCAGACCCAGATAGAACGGGCGCAAAAAACGATTGCAAGTGATGCAGATAAGATGAAAAAGAAAAGCGCGAACGATTATCGTCGTTTCATTAATACGGAGTCCTGTACTACCGAGGGAGAAATAGCCGAGCACCACATCTATAGTCTCAATGAGGATTTGATACAGAAAGAAGCCGTTTATGATGGATTCTATGCTGTTTGCACGAATCTTGAAGATGATGTCTCTGCCATTATAAAGGTAAACCATAACCGTTGGGAGATCGAAGAATGCTTTCGCATCATGAAAAGTGAGTTTTTGGCAAGACCTGTGTATCTGAGCAGAGATGACCGGATCAAGGCTCACTTCACAACATGTTTTCTCTCGCTCATTCTATACCGCTATCTGGAAAAGCGACTCCAGAACCGCTACTCCTGCACCGAGATCATTGAATGTCTGAGAGATATGAACTTCTTAAGGATTCGCGGCACCGGTTTCATACCCTGTTACACCAGAAGTGCCTTGACCGATGATCTGCACAAGGCATTTGGCTTCGAAACTGATCACGAGGTGATCACAGCAGACCAGATGAAAAAAATATATAAAATTTCCAAGAAATAATTTACATTACGCAAAACAGTTCAAAACAAGAAAATCTTGGAGTCCCCTATTATCAAGGGATTCCAAGCTATTTTTATCCTTCAGCTGTCAAAAACGGGAGTATATATTTACAGATGCCTCTTGCTAAAAAATGGGGTTAAATCTTAAATTTTTAAAAACTCTTTATTGTCATTTTCATTCTTTCCAAACAGTGCTTTGATGAGTTCTATTCCACGCTTGTTTAATATCAGACTGATGCACCCTCTCACCAATAGATTTTACTATATTAACCAAATCGCTTTTCTCGAAAGTACTCTCTTCTTTTTCAGCGATCATTGTAAGCAAATCTACTGCATTATATATATTCAAAGTATACGTTTCACTCCCCATTTTACGTTTGGTAATCGAGCGTAACACATCAATATCCGAGTCTTCAGTTAAGATAATTGGCATCCCTGCAAAAAAAGCCATCAATATCATATGGACATCTCCCAAGCTCATTGATGCCTTACGATATGTGAATACTGTTTGTCCAACCGGAAATACAAGCCTTTCTAATTGTTTTATACCACCCTTTGCTTCAAGGCGCTCTCGTAACTCATTATGTATGTCGACAAAATATGCCTCATAAAGCGCCTCATCTTCCTCATCACGCAAAAACTCATCATACTGTGCCACTCTGACAAACCCTTCCGCTACCAACTTATGAAAATACGAATGCATGTCCATTTCATTATCCGCAATATAAGGATGTACTACAGGTCTAAAATCTAATTCTGACAACACTTTCTTAAAAGTATCAAGATTTTTTCCATTACACGATAGCTTTTCAAGAAAGACTGTGTCAACCAATGCCTCTTCCTTATTCATCACCGTTTTCTCCTATGTGAATTTCAAAACCTTCCTCTGCAGCAGGCATATCCGCAATGCCAAACTCTTTTTTAATTTTCATTAGCAAATAGCTATCCACATTTTCCTTGCTTTCAGCGTTTTCAATCACCGTTCTTATTCCGGAAATAGTTTTTACACACGTTCCATTTCCCAGATAGGTATTGCGATCTTTTATGAAGACATCAACCAGTTCCAATGCTTCTTCATGTTTAGACAACAAGAAATCCGCTGAATCTTTTTTCATTATGCCAGTTTCTTCTAATCTTCTTCTTACAGACTCATACGTAACCATAAAGTCATCCATCTGCAATACGATCAAACGTACTACTTCATCCAGTTTTACCTTTCCCGGTTTTATACCCAATTCATTCATATGCGCAGAGAAGGTTTTTCTAAATTCATTTGTCGGCATGAGGAACTCTGCTGCGAACCAGTCAGTGATATCTTCTTCCTCTTGTTCAGTCGGTTTTCCTTCATAACCGAGACGATCCCATACTTTTGCTGCCACTTCCCAAATATGACCAAATTCATGAGCAGCTGCAAAAATCTGTTCCGCAATAGGCTTTGCTGTATTTATATATACAAAGTCCTCCAGTTCATTCTTAACGATTTTCTTGATATGGAATCCTCTATTCTTTTCTTCATCAAAGGGATAATAGATAACCGTACACTCATTCTCCAGAATACCAAAAATGCCATCTCTGATAGCAGTATTCTTGATAATGCACTTCTCCTTAATCTCCGATATGATTTTTTGAATAGCTTCTACAACTACTTTTCGATCCATAGCACACCTCTAAAAAAGGCTGTACGTTTTCGTACAGCCTTCCACTTACATAACTTCTTTTAGTTCCACATAATCATCCAACAAGTCTAATATCTTATCAAGATTATCTGTGTTGCTGAACTCCTTCATATATTGTAACTCTGGAACAATTTTATCTGCTTCATAACCAAGCAATTCTTTTTTCGTCTTTCCGAAGAGCTCAGCTATCTTTCCAATTTCCACCGGCGGTAGCATCAACTTGCCTTCGAGTATTCTACACATATCTCTGTATGTGTAATTCAATTTCTCAGCCAATTCTTCACGACTAATTCCAGAGTTCTGCATTAACGTAAAGATATTAACGCCAAGCTTTCTTCCAACGTTAGCCATAGTCTACCTCCCCTAATAACACACTGTTATTACATCTGCTATTTATATTATATAAATAGCCTTGATATTATACCACCAAAGTAATTCAGTGTCAATATTTTTCTGAATGCGTTGCTTATATCATATAATTTATCCGAGATCCTAAAATATTTATCGGATTTCTTTTCTATAGTATAACACTTTTTTTCAACTTTGAATCATTTATTTGAATACGCAACCCCGAAATTTCACTTCCGGGGTTGTTGTTTCTGTTTAATAGCTGAGTAGCGGCTTAATGTAATCGTCTCTGAGGCTGTAGCCGTAGTTCACGCCGGTTGCCCAGCCTGCGCCGGTGGGGTTCTCGTGAACGCCGAGCCATTCTACATAAATGGCTGCGCCGCGCTTGACATAGTTGAAGCGGGGGTCTACGCACTCCTGATTTAACGGTTCATCGCTGGCATATGCCTTCAGGTGCTGTACCTGCGCGCGGATACCGGTTTCCACATCGGGGAAGAATGCGCCCTGAGCTCCGCCGCCGGTGGCGCCGATGCCCGCGAAGTTGCACTGCTCCGGTTCCACGTCGCCGCCAAAGCGCAGGAAACCGGTCTCCTTGCAGACCTGTCCGAAGACGACCTCTGCTTTCACGCCCTCTGCTTCTGCCTCATCATAGACGATCTGGCAGAAGTCCTCCAGGGTCGGCGCGCCGTATTCACTGTAGATGTCTTCCGGGTACACGCCGCCGCGCGCGCGGAAGAACGCTGCCATCTTTTTGACCGTCGTATTGCTCTTTCCCATGATACCGTAGCCCGCCACGGCGCTCTTTACGTTCGATGCGTCAGACCATGCGGTTCCGGCTGAATTGTAAACATAAGCTTTTACCTTATAATAATAGGTCGTTCCTGCAACGTTCTCGCTCTCGTCGATATAATCCAGCTGCGAGCTGCCTTTGATCGTTGCCACCTTCTGGTAGCCGCTGTTCTTACTGGTGCTTCTGTAGATACGGTAACCGTTTGCTCCGGCAACGGCTGTCCACTTCACGTACATGCCCGGTCGGCTTGTGGTGACACGTGTGGAGGTCAGCTGCGGTGTCTGGAAGTTCTTCGCGCCGATGCTCTCCACAAATCCGGTGGAACCGCGCACCTTTCCGTTCTGGTTATAGGCGTTTACCTTATAGTAATAGGTCATACCGCGCTCGACGTTCTTGTCCACATAGTAGTTTTTCGTATCATCCGTGATGGTTGCGACGGTCTTGTAGTCACCGTCTGCTGAGGTACTGCGCTGCACAACATAGCTGGATGCGCCCAGTGCCTTTGTCCATACGACCTTTATGGTTCCGTCATCGCGGATATCCATGCGCTGCATGGTCGGTGTCTTTAACAGGGTTGCGGTCAGAACACCGGAACATTTTCCAAAGCCCTCGTTTCCGTATAGGGTATTGATCGTACGGATCTTGTAGCTGTAGTTAGTTCCCGGTTCTGTCGTCCGGTCTCTGTAATCGCCCTGTGCCGGGTCTGTCACTGTCGCGATGCGCTCATAGGCTCCGCCCTCCGCGCTGCGATAGATGGCATAGCCGTCCGCATCCATATTGGGCGTCCATTTCAGATAGAAATATCCGCTGGATACCTGCTGGATGCTTGTAATCTCCGTACCGCCGATGGTATGTCCTTTTAAAACATCGGAGTACTCGCTGTAATAGACCTTTCCGGAGGCCTTGCCATAAGCGCGCACTTTATAATAGTAGGTCTGACCCTGCTTTACGGTCGTGTCCGTATAGGAGGTGCTGTCGCTGCCCTGTACTTTTACCAGGCGCTCAAATTTTCCGTCTTTTGTATCTGTCCGGTATACGATATAGCCTCTGGCTTCCTCCTGCTCGTCCCAGGAAACTGTCAGCTTCTTCTCATTTCCGGCGGTCAGAGTCACGGTCGGCTCCACGAGTCCGTCATATTGCAGCCCGTAATAGTCCGTGATCCCCCGGACATCTGCCATTGCCAGCTTTTTCAGCTGCGCGGTCGTTCCGAGGTAGTTCGTGCGGTCATACTCGCTGGATACAAATGCGTGCTCTACAATGATACCGGTGATCCCGCTGAGCTTTGCGTTTCGGATCACGGAGTAATAATCGGCAATGCTGCCATCGTCATAGGTGTTTCCCGACTCGGAATCTCTGGTACGGATGCCGAGATCCGGCAGTCCGAGTCCGGTCAGCTGTCCGAGAATGCTCGCTGACAGTCCGCTGCCCTCCTCGTTCAGGTCCGGGCGGTAGCTGGCATTCGGGTAAAATACCATACTTCCGCTGGTGTTCTGGTTGGAGGATGCATTGTTATGTATACTGATAAATACGTCCGCGCCTGCCGCTGCTGCGTTTGAGACGCGCTCGCTCAGTTCCAGATATGTATCGGTGCTACGTGTCAGGTATACCTGAACGCCCACATATTCTTCCAGATATGTCTTGATATATTTCGCGATCGTCAGGTTGACATCTTTTTCTTTCATTCCGCCGTAAGATGCTCCGCTGTCGGTGCCTCCGTGTCCGGGATCGATCGCGATGATCATATCGCCATTGGATGCGGCGTAGGGTTTTGCCTGAGGGCCTGCGTTTCTGTCGGGCAGATCCGCCGCGGTGTTCTCCTCGCCTTCTGCATCTATGATGCCAAGCTCGTCCAGCGTGCTTGTGGCATCCGGTGCTTTTTCTGCTGCCTGCGCCGGTGTGAGATCTGCCGGGATCGCAGTCGCGAGCATTGCTGCTGACAGAACTGCAGTCAGCAGTTTTTTCATGGTACGGTGTTTCATAGTACTTCCTTTCTTTTGCATTTTTGTGTTTCTTTTGAGTTTACATAATTACTCTCATTATTATATATACGAAAATATTTTGTTGATTTTCGGGTTCTCTGCAGGTGGAATTTGGTGGTAACCGTGTACAGATGACATGGAAAAAGGTGCCGTCTCGTGATGCGCGGCACCCTTTGATGTCTGTTTATTTGTGGATGATCGTTCCTTCCAGCGTGGCTTTTTCGGTCTCCGGGCGGATGCCCAGTTTTGTGATGGTCGCCTTGCGGATCGCGGAATTGCCAATGAAGTCTACGGCTGCCTGGATCTTCGGAAGGATGGTGCCCTCCTCAAAGGCACCTTCCTCGATGTAGCGCTGTGCATCTGCGGTGCTCATGCTCTCGATGGGGCGTTGCTCCGGCTTGCCATAGTCCAGATAGACATGATCCTCTCCGGTCAGGATGATCAGTTCGTCCGCATCGATCAGCTCTGCCAGTCTGCCTGCCGCCAGATCCTTCTCGATGACCGCGCTGGCGCCCTGCAGGTTATGTGCCTGATCCAGCACAGGGATTCCGCCGCCGCCGCAGGCGATCACGACCTGATCTGCATCTGCCAGTGCACGGATGGAATCGATCTCTACCACGTTGATGGGCTTGGGAGCTGCCACGATACGGCGATAGCCGCCCTCCACCTCTGTGATGTGGTTTCCTTTTTTCTCCTCTGCGTCCGCGTCCTCGCGGTTCATGACACGTCCGATGATCTTCGTGGGCTCATAGAATGCCTCGTCATAGGGGTCTACGGTCACCTGCGTCAGGATCGTCGCCACCGGTTTGTAGATGCCTCTGTTCAAGAGCTCCGTGCGGATCGCGTTCTGCAGATCGTAGCCGATGTAGCCCTGGCTCATGGCTGAGCATACGCTCATGGGTGTGGATGTATATTCCGGATATAGTCTTGCAAACTCTGACATGGCTGTGTGGATCATGCCGACCTGCGGTCCGTTGCTGTGGGTGATGATGACCTGTGCGTCGTCGCTGATCAGGTCTGCCACTGCTTTTGCGGTGCGCTTGGTGGCTGTCTTCTGCTCCGGCAGTGTCGTGCCGAGGGCTTCATGTCCGAGTGCTATCACGATTCTTCTTTTCCGAATGTCTTTTTTGCTGTCATTTTTCATGCCATCTTCCTCCGTAGGACATTGATAGCCTTAGTCTATCACAAAAAAAGGCGCGATTCAAGCAATCGCGCCTTATAATTTGACGATACATTGTGCCTTTTCATTTGAGGTTATCTAGGGATGCGCCCTTTCTCCGCGCGTACCCGTCGCACAAACAACTGTTGCATACATTCACGCAGGATATAGGCGCATCATTTACACGTTCTATCCGAAAAGTACAATCAATTGGCAAGACTCTGCCACGCGGTTCTTCACTTGATGGTATTAAAAATAGTTGCGTTTTTCCTTGCACAGCATATAATATACTTAATATGTAGTTCATGATCTACATGATACCATGGAACAGGAGGGATTCTGGAATGAGTAATGTATTACAATATAAAGGCTATGTTGGAAGCATAGAATTTTCTGAGGATGATAAAATCTTTTATGGAAAGGTACAGGGCATTCGTTCTTTGATCTCCTACGAAGGGGAAAGCGCCGAAGCTCTGGTCACCGATTTTCACGATGCAGTTGACGATTACCTCGCATTATGTGAAGAACGAGGTTCCGAACCGGAACGTGCTTACAAGGGTGTATTTAATGTTCGCATTTCACCTTCGCTTCATCGCGAGGCAGCCATCTGTGCATTTGAACAGAAAGCATCTCTCAATGCTCTCGTTGAAAATGCTATACAAGGCTATGTTTCTCGCGCGATGCATGTGTAAAATCGATGTTGAAATATTTTTCATTCAAAAAGGCTATGTGCGAAACATAGCCTTTTTCATATCCCCATCCCTAGTGATGGGGATATGCTCTTATAATTTCTGCATCAGCAGAAATTTCCTTTTTTAGTTCTTGCTGCCCAGGGTGACTTCGATGTCCTGCTCCACGTACTGTCCGTTGTCTGCGCGGCAGATGGTGACGGTCACGTCGGTTCCGGCTGCGTGATACTGTAAGAGCTCCTGTACTTCCTCCATGGAGTCCACATCATGTCCGTCAAACTTGGTGATGATGTCGCCCTTCTGGATGCCTGCCTCTGCTGCCGCACTGCCTTCATAGACTTTTACGACGCAGATGCCGACGGGCATACTGTACTTCTCGGATACGGATGTGTCTACATCAATACCGTTGATGCCGAGGAATGCAGCTTTATCCTCTGTGACTTTTTCTCTGGTGATCAGCTCATTGATGATCGGTGCTGCGGTGGTCATGGGAATAGCAAATCCGACACCGTCCACATAGTCTCCGCCCATCTTGGAAGAGTTGATGCCGATGACCTCACCCTTGACATTCAGCAGTGCTCCGCCGGAGTTTCCGGGGTTGATGCTGGCATCGGTCTGTGTCAGTGTGTTGGTATAGGTCTCACCGGTAGAGCTGTCCTGTGCAGTGACTTCACGGTTCAGCGCACTGATGATACCGCTGGTGACGGACTGTCCGTAGCCCAGTGCATTTCCGATGGCGATGACCGGCTCACCGACTTTCTCATTACCGCCGTCATTGATCTTGGCGATCTTGATGGCTTCTTTTGTCTCATCCTCGATATCGTCCTTCTTTACCTGTACGACTGCGAGGTCGTTACTGGGGCTGGTTCCCTTAACTTCTGCCGCTACGGTCTGCTCATCGCAGAACTGTACGGTCAGTGTCTTTGCGCCTTCTACCACGTGGTTGTTGGTAGCAATATACAGATAGTCGTCATCCTCGCTGACGATGATTCCGCTGCCTGCAGAGTCACTTTCCTGTGTATAGGTCTGTCCGAACCAGGTCTGGTACGGGATCTCTGTCATGTTTGTGATGGCCACGATGGCGGGCATTGCATCCTCCACGATGTCGGAGACGTCGGTCGCAATGATGCTGCCGCCGGCAGTGGTCGCGGTGGTGTTTCCGTTATCCTGTGAGGTGGTTGCCAGTGCGGAGGTCTGTGTCTCTGTGACCGACACTTCCTTTTCGGGGATCAGGTAGTTGACTCCGCCGAATACGCCGCCTGCCACAAGTCCGAAAACTGCTGCCAGACATGCACATTTTGCCACCTTCATGCCAAAGCCGTGCTGTTTTTTCGGTTTTTTCGCCTTAGGGGCGCTTTCTTCCATAGTGCGGCGCTCGTAGGGGCTGTAGTAGCGGTCATGGCTCTGGTCGGTGCCTGTCTGGGCGCTGCTGTATGAGCTGTAGGTACTATAAGCGTTCCCGGTGGTATTGTCCGTATTGTCAGTACCGGTGTAATGATAACTGTTGTTGTTGGGGTCTACAGGGTAGCCGTTTGAGCTGCCGTAGCTGTTCTGATCGTTGTTTGTGTAGTTGTCCATATCTATACATCTCCTTGTATTGGTGTTTTGTTTTCTTTTTGATAGTACACAGTGTACAAGGAAGTTGTGTCTGAATTGTGTTTTATATTTGTCTGTTTTATGTTTTTTATTCTACCGTCACGGATTTTGCGAGGTTTCTCGGCTTATCGACGTCGCAGCCCTTGCCGACAGACACATAGTAGGCGAACAGCTGCAGCGGGATGATCGCGAGGGAGTTCGTGAAGTACTTGTTTGTCTGCGGAATGTAGATCACATAATCCGCGTTCTTCTCGATCTCGGTATTATCCTCGTTGGTGACTGCCAGAACGACTGCGCCCCGGGAGCGCACCTCCACGATGTTGCTCATGGTCTTTTTGTACAGATCCTTCTGGGTCACAATGGCTGTGACCAGGGTGCCTTCCTCGATGAGTGAGATCGTGCCGTGCTTCAGCTCGCCTGCCGCATACGCCTCAGAGTGCACGTAGGAGATCTCCTTCAGCTTCAGGGATCCCTCCATTCCGATGGCATAGTCGATACCGCGTCCGATGAAGAACACGTCCTTGGCTCCCACATAGCGGTTTGCGATCTTCTGGATGTTTCCCTTGTTTGCCAGAAGCATCTCGATCTGGGCGGGGATCGCCTTCAGATCGATGAGCATTTCTGCCACTTCTTCCTCTGTGACCATGCCCTTGACCTGCGCAAAATGAATGGCAAGCAGGTAGTGAGCGATCAACTGCGCAGTGTAGGCTTTGGTGGTCGCGACAGCGATCTCCGGTCCTGCCCACGTATACATGACACGGTCTGCCTCTCTGGCGATGGAGCTGCCCACCACGTTCACGATGCCGAGCGTCGTGATGCCCTGCGCTTTTGCCTCCCGCAGTGCTGCCAGAGAATCCGCAGTCTCTCCGGACTGGCTGATGATCACCACGAGGTCTCCTTTATTTAAGATCGGGTTGCGATAGCGGAATTCGCTGGCGAGATCTACCTCTACCGGGATACGCGCCAGTCCTTCCATGATGTATTTTGCCGTGACACCGGTGTGATACGCACTGCCGCATGCCACGATGTGAATCCGGTTGATGGCGCGGATCTCCTCCTCGCTCATGCCCAGCTCCTCAATAACGATCTTTCCGTCCTTGATACGGGGTGTGAGCGTGTCGCGCACGGTCTTCGGCTGCTCGTACATCTCCTTTAACATGAAGTGCTCATAGCCGCCTTTTTCTGCCGCGTTGATGTCCCACTCGATGGTCTTACTGGTCTTTTCAATGGATTCGCCGTCACTGTTGAAAAACTCGATGGCATCCGCGGTCAGACATGCGATCTCCTCATTTTCAATATAGTAGACGTCTCGTGTATATTTGAGTACCGCCGGAACATCAGAGGCGATCAGATTACCCTCTTCGGATTTTCCGACGATCAGCGGTGAATCCTTACGCAGCGCATAGACCTCATCGGGATGCTCCGCGAAGATGATTCCGAGCGCGTAAGAGCCCTCGACACGATGCATAACCTTTGTGATGGTGTCGATGACATCTCCGTTTGTCTTCTTATAATAGTAATCCAGCAGATGCGCGACTACCTCTGTATCCGTCTCTGAAATGAATTGATAGCCACGGTTGATCAGCTTATTCTTCAGCTTCATGTAGTTTTCGATAATTCCGTTGTGTACCACAGCGATGCTGCGCGTCTCGTTAAACTGCGGATGCGCGTTTCTGTCGTTGGGCTCGCCGTGTGTCGCCCAGCGCGTATGTCCGATGCCCACCGTTCCGGGCATCGTGCTGCCGTCATGGGTCAGCTCACTGAGCACCTTCAACCGTCCGGTACACTTTTCGATGTTGATCTGCGTCCCGTCATAGATCGCCATTCCGGCAGAGTCATAACCGCGGTACTCCAGCTTTGACAGTCCGTCAAGCAAAATAGGCGCCGCAGGGCGCTTTCCGATATATCCTACGATTCCACACATATCTTTTTCCTCCTTATGATCCAAAAGCTGTTATGAAGTAACAAAGGGCGCATTCCTGTGGTGCGCCCTTGCTCTTTTCATTTCCGATATTTCACCGGCTGTTTCATTCCCTATCGAAGGTATCTCCCTCGATGCTTCCGCCCTGCACGGCGTCCGGATTATCTCCGTGTTCGATGGTGATGCCATAGTTGTTCTTGATCAGATTGCTGTAGTTGACCACAGTCGCCGAAGGCACGTAGCTGGTGTCATTGTACAGATAGCGATGCAGTGCCCGCACATTGTTCTCCAGATCCGCACAGATGACCACGTCTCCCTTGCTGCCACCGAGTCTTGCCGGATATTTGCTGAAGGGGAATCCGGTGGAATCCGACAGCTCATAGTCAAACATGGCTGCTGCCAGACGGATGATGTCGGTGTTTGTATAGTTCGTACAGATCTCCGGGAATACCTGATTGATGATCTTGTTGATCGTCGGGAGATCTGTCTTTTTCGCCTTTTTCACAATCTGGTTGATGACCTCACGCTGACGCTCCGCCCGGGCGAAATCGCTGCCTGCGGTGGAACGGATCCGGGCATAGGCGGTCGCCTGCGTGCCGTTTAACGTCTGCAGTCCGGTGGTCGTCAGATGCACCGGGGTATCTCCGGTCGCTTTTGCCGTCGTGTCGATGTGATGGTTGATATATTTCAGCTCTGCGGAGTCCACCTCGATCTCCACACCGCCGAGCATATTGACCACATCTGTCACGACCTTGAAGTCTACCGTGATGAAATGCTCAATGTCCAGATCCAGACTGGCATTCAGCATACGGATAGACTGCTCCGCGCCGCCGATGGCAAAGGCACGGTTCGCCTTATGGAAGTTCGGTGAGTTTTCTGTCTGTATATCGGTGTCCAAAAACGTATCACGGTACACGGATACGAGCTTTACTTCCTTTGTGTCGTTATTGATACTTGCGATCATGATCACGTCGGAATTGCCGGAATCCGCGTGTCCGTTGAAATAATTGTCCACGCCGAACAGTGCCACATCCTCGTAGCCCTTCATGATCTCGATCGTCTCTTCTTCCAGCTCATCCTCATTGATGTTCAGATCGGCTGCATCCAGCTTGGATG
Source organism: bacterium (assembly GCA_004562765.1). GTDB lineage: Bacteria > Bacillota > Clostridia > Lachnospirales > Lachnospiraceae > W0P33-017. Next base: position 12,444 of record SFRL01000011.1, read on the forward strand.
ACGAGGTATCTGCCTTTTCTATTTTATTCAATGCCTGCCACACATATAACGCTGCCAGCACGATCAGCAATACGATGATTTCTACAACAAGCAGTATGATCTTGCGTTTTCTTCTCTTTTTCTTTAAAAGACGTTTCTGCTCTTTTGGAGTTAGTTCACTCTCCCGTTGCTTCTTGCTCATAATGGCTCCTTTTTATCTGATAACGGTGATTCCCCTATATGCATGATAAACTAAACAGTACAAGTTTAGACTAATTTTCTTCATCTGTCAATCAGAACTATTTACGATGTATGTATTGCCAGCTTTTGGCATAATCCGCGCGCTCGGTTTCATTCATAGCGGCATATTTTTCGTATTCCAGTTTTGTCAGCACCATCTCCGGATTGCCGCAGCGATGGCATTCCACGTCCTTTCGGCGGGATACCGTGCGCAGCCATCCGCAGGATGGGCAGATGTATACCTTTAGCATGTTATTTCCTCTCTTTTTCTTCTCTGATCCCGATGTAGTCCAGGATCCGCTCTGTCGCGTGTCCGTCGCAGGCGCTCATGAATTTTTCCCTGAAATCCTTCACCTGCTGCCTGTCGAAGCGCGCGTCGATCTCCCGGATGTACGCGATCATCTCCGTCTGGTCGTCGAACACCGGTCCCGGAGTCAGCGTGTCATAGTCGTAATAAAAGCCCCGTGCGTCGAAATACTCCTGCAGGTCCGGCGCGTAAAAGACCATCGGCCGCTCGAACAGTGAATACTCAAAGACAAGCGAGGAGTAGTCGCTGATGCAGATGTCGCTGACACATAACAGCTGGCTGATACTCATCGCTCCGGTGAGATCTCTTGCAAAATCCCGGCAGCTTTCCGGGATCCGGGGCAGTTTTTTTACAAACGGATGATGTTTTTCCACCAGCACATACTCTGCGGACAGCGCAGTTTTCCATGCCTCGTGGTCCAGCTGCAGTGAGCGGGCATTCGTCTGTGTTCCGCGAAACGTGGGTGCATAGAGAATGATCTTTTTGTCCCGCGCCTGCGGAAACTGTGCGTACAGTTCCTCTCTTGCCGCGCGGATATAATCCGGGTCAAAAAACACGTCCGTGCGGCTCACGCCCAGCGGACGGATCACGCCCTGCGGCTGGTGCATGGCATCCTGATAGGCACTGACTGCCTCCGGTGCGCTGACGCTGACGAGCCACTGGTTTTTATAATACGGATAGCGTTCCATCTCTTTGCCCGAGATGCCCCATTCCAGAGACGCAGTGGAAAATCCGAATTTTTTGAAGGCACCGCAGCCATGCCACGTCTGGATGAGCTTTGTCTGCGGGCGCAGTTTTACACAGCTTGTAATATTGGATGCCTCATTGATGAATACGACCGGCGCTGTCGCGATGCTTCGCAGCATGCGCACACAGTTTTTCAGATACTGCGCGCCGCCCACGCTGCCGTCGTGAATGCAGATCAGCTCCGGCTGTCTGCCACGCGCCTTTACTTCCTCATACAGCAGGGCGAAGCTGTCCGTCAGCCGGTCTGCCGATACTTCTAAGAATACGACCCGCCCCGGTTCCACCGTTCTTCGCGCCGCACAGGCATAGACCGCAGGCAGGATCACCTTGAGACTGGCAAACCGGGCCAGCTTTTTCAGCCCTTTTTTCAGGGACATGCTAGTCCTCTCCTTCCATGAACGCCTCGTATGCGTCCAGCACTTCGTCCGCATCGCCGATCATTTTTATGTCGCCGTCGTTCATCCAGATGACCGTATCGCACAGACTTCGCAGCGTCGCGTCCGAGTGGGACACGATCATGACCGTATGATTGCGGTCCTGGATCATCTTTTTCATGCGATTATAGCTCTTTTTCTTGAAATGGCGGTCGCCCACGGAAAGTACCTCGTCGATCAGCATGATGTCGGTCTCCAGCACCGCCGTGATGGAGAATGCCAGCTTGGAATACATTCCGCTGGAGTAGGTCCGCACCGGTTTATCGATAAAGCTGCCCAGCTCGGAAAACTTGATGATACGCGGCATTTCCCTTCGGATCTCCTCCTCAGAGAAGCCAAGGAGCAGCCCGGAGAGCAGAATGTTCTCCCGCCCGGTCAGTGTTTTCTGAAATCCGACGCCGATCGCCAGCAGGGAAACAGAGTTGCCGTGCAGATCAATGGTTCCCTCGTTCGCGGAAAAGATGCCTGCCACCGCGCGCAGCAACGTCGATTTTCCGCTGCCGTTCTTACCGGTGATGCCTACGATCTGACCCTTAGGGATCTCAAAGGTCGCATTCCTCACCGCTTCAAAGCTCTCCTTCTGCGGACGGTTTTTTCTGCGAAACATCTGTTTGATGGATGTTTTCTGCATCGTGGAATAACTGATGCTGACACCTTCCAATGTGATCGCCGGCTCATAGGTTCCGGGTGCCGGGATATATCGTTCTCTTTTTTCTTCGGTTTTTATCTCTTTGGACTCCTTTTGTCCTGTTTCTTCGATTCCTGATCCCATTCCTAGATTCCTTTCACGTAGTTGTTCTCGTTACGGTAGACCAGCCGGATGCCGGCCATGCACAAAAGCAGTGAGATGACAAGCCAGATCAGCATCCATTTCCAGTTTGGCGACTGGTTGTAGATCAACGCGTTTCTGACGGAGCTGATCAGATACGCCACCGGATTCCACTTGCCGAGGATCGTTGCCAGTTCCGAATAGTTTTTTCCGATCCTCTGATCGATATTGAAAATGATTCCCGTCAGATAAAAGAGCAGTTTGAATACAATATCGTTCACCTTTTTCAGGTCATCAATATATACGCCGCAGTGCATCTCAAAGCACATCAGCCCGAAGGTCAGGATCATTAATACCACCATACCCGGAAAGATGAACAGGATATGATAGCTGAGCTTCACCCGGAAAAAGATCATCATCACCACCACGATCATCAGTGATATACACATTTTAAAGCCGGTGGTCATCATGTTTACGATCAAAAGTACCACTTTCGGCAGATATACACGTGACACAACGGATTTATACCGGCGCACGATCGTCGCGCTTTTTCTTTCGTTTACGGAAAAGAAATTCCACAAGGTGAGACCGATAAAGATGAACAGCGGAAAGTAGGCTTCCGATTTGTCGAATACAAAGCCAAAGATAAACGTGTACACCAGCATCAGGCAGAATGGCTCTAAGATCCACCAGACCCAGTTCAGATAGGAATCTGCCACCTCCGTCTTCAGTTCCGCCTTGGCAGCGCAAATCATGTAGCTTTTATATTTTTTTAGATCTGCAAAGAATTGTCTGTATATTTTCATATATTTTCTCCAATTTTTTATTCATGCCGGGCGCGCATCCACTGAACGATCCGCTCGGTGGCATGTCCGTCGCACGCGCCCATGGTGCGCGCAAAAAAGGCATGCATCGCCGCCTCATCCCACGTGTCTGTCTGTCGGATCGCAGCCTTTAGCTGTTCACCGTCCATCGCGCGGTACGCGGGGATGCTGTCATAGTCCTCGTAAAATCCGCACTCTTTTTTATATTCTTCGTAGTCCGGGGTGAACAGGATCAACGGCTTGCCAAAATAGGCGTAATCATAGATGACAGACGAATAATCCGAGATCAGAATGTCCGTCACCGCCAGCAGTTCCTCCGTAAGCATCATGGAGTCCGGAACTGCGACTGTTTTCTGTGCGTGCGGGTGCAGCTTGACGATCAGATAATATTCATCCGGCAGCTCTGTGCGCAGCTTTTCAATGGTCTGTGTGCCTGCCAGCTTCGGATCGCCAGCGTTGCCGCGAAAGGTCGGCGCCCACAGGATCACCCGTTTTCCCGCCGCCTGCGGATGTTCTTTCGCAAAACGCGCACGGATCTGCGCTTTTCGTTCTTCCTTGTAAAACCAGTCCGTACGGCTGATCCCCATCACCTGCACATGACTTTTGTCGGTGCGCATGGCCCGCACAAAGGGCTCTACTGCGTAGTCCGCACTGACGGTGATCAGGTCATAGTTGGCGAACACGTTGCCGCCGTGATAGCCTGACGGGATGTTTCCCGGGGAATCGTAGCCGAAGCGCTTGAGCGCGCCCCCGGAATGCCACAGCTGGATCACTTTTGTTTCCGGACGTTTTTTGCAGGATGCCACCGGCAGATGATTGTCGCAGATGACGACATAGCCCGCATTCGCGTATGCCCGCATAAAGGCCAGCATACTTTTTGCTATAGAAAGATAAGAACCTTTCTGATAATCCTTGCACAGCTCCATCACGGTAAAGTCCGGCTGCGCGCGCAGCGCCTCTGCCAGCTCTCTCATGCTGTAGGGCAGCTCGTCGTGATGGGCATCTGCGAGAATTACCAGATCCTTCCTGACATTTTTCTTTTTTGACAGGTTGTATACAGCCGGGAGCAGCACACGCTGCATCACCGTCTTAATATACTCACGAATCATAAGTTTAGCCATAATATTTTTTTACTCCGTTGACAGCATAGCTGAACAGATAGCGCATGCTCTTCAGCCGTCCAAAACCCATATAGCGGTAGACGCCGTACTGCATCTTTGCGGATCTCAGCTTGTTGCGGGATTTGCCGTCGGCAGACAGACGACAGTGCAGATACGGCTCATTGATGCCGACTGCCGCGCCATATTTTTTTAATACCTGAAGCCAGAGGATGTAGTCCTCATGCAGCTCTGCATGGCACATATAAAATTCCCGGGCGATCTGCGTCGGCATGACGACAGAACCACAGGGAATCGTGTTGGTGTGCAGAAGTTCTTCGTAGGTGATGCGCTCGGGCACTCCGATCGTGCGCCCGGTGGGTGTCCCGTCTTCCGCATGCAGCGTCCGCGCACTGCAGCAGAGCGGCGCGCCCGTCTCCTCCAATAACCGGATCTGCGCGCCCAGCTTGTCCGGCTCCCACCAGTCATCCGCGTCCAAAAATGCTACATAACGCCCGCGCGCCATGCGGATCCCGCGGTTGCGCGTTTCCGCCACGCCGAGATTATGGTCGTTTTTGATATATCTGACCGCCGGGTCGTTCTCGAATGACTCCATGGCAGTGTCGATGTCATCCGGGCTGCAGTCATTGATCACGATGACCTCTAATTCGCTCTGTTCCACGTCCTCCTGCTCCAGCGCGGAGTGGACTGCGTTTGCGATATATTTTTCTGCGTTGTACGCAGGGATGATGACCGAGATGAGCATGTTGCACGCTACCTCCTGTGTCTTTCTTTCGAAATCCGCGCAGCCGATGCTTCGGTCTGCCTGTTACTTTTTGTTATTTTAATGCGGTGGTCTGGTTGCCGTCGACACCCTCTGATTTTTCTTTCTGGAACAGGATCTTGACCGTCAAGAAGCACAGCTTGATATCCAGCCATAAGGAGTAATTTTCAATGTAGGTCAGATCCAGCTTGAGTTTGTCATAAGGAACGGTATTATACTGTCCGTACACCTGGGCATATCCGGTCAGTCCCGCCTTCATCTTCAGGCGGAATTTAAACTCCGGTATACTCTCTTCGTACTGTTCAAAGATCTCTCTCCGCTCCGGTCTGGGACCGACGATGGACATATCGCCCTTTAAGATATTGAACAACTGCGGCAGTTCGTCAAAGTGCGTGCGCCGCAGGATCCGTCCCACCGGTGTGATGCGGTCGTCATCCGCTTTGGCAAGGCGCGCGCCGTTCTCCTCGGACTCCACGATCATGCTGCGGAATTTGATGATCTGGAACGGTCTGGCATCCTTGGTGATACGCTCCTGTGTATAGAAGACCGGACCATGATCGTACGCTTTGATCGCAATGACGATCACCAGCATGATCGGCGACAAAAGGATACACGCGATCAACGAGAGCACGATGTCCATCAGACGCTTGAAAAAGCGCTCGCCGATGGACAGTCCGTTGTTGCGGCTCAGCATCAGGATACTGTCAAACAGATCAATGCGGTCGGAGCCGGTGATAATGATATCCGAGATCTTCGGGATACTGTAACAGCGGATCTCATGCCAGTAACAGAATTTCAAAAACTGGTTTCTCTCATGAGACGGAATGTCGCCGATGATGATCGTATCGTATTCCTTGATCTTTTCCAAGATGGCATCCATTCCTGCATCCAGCCTGATGGTCTCCCGGATCTGGTAGCGGTCCTGTCTGGAATCCAGCTTCGAGATGAGCTGTTTCGGACTGATGTCTCCGTATATGAGAAGCATCTGATGCGGCGGATAAAGCTTCGCGTAAAAATGCCGCGTGAGCAGTGTCCATGCGACTGCCAGCGCCGCTTCCATGAGCACCAGATACACAAAATGCTCCAGATGTGTTCCGAATTTCCACAGACCGAGCAGTGACAACTGCAGATATGCGACGGCATTCTGAAAGAAGATCGCCAGTGCCTGCCCGTACAGCGCATCCATGTTTCGCAGATATCCGACTTTAAAGCCGCCGAATATCTTTAAAAACAGAATGCAGAACATCGCATACAGACCGATGATCGCCCAGTCTCCGCGCCGGTAATATTTTACCAGCATGATGTCTGCATAGATGTTGTACCACTGCCATGCAAACATTGCTGTCTGAGCCGCCACAAAACACATGCTCGCCCAGAACATAAAGATTCTTTTGTACTGATAATGCTTATTTTCCATTACTCCTGCTCCCTTGGTATCCCCCCAAGTCCCACATATGTCCCCTTTTTGGCAGTGCTATTCGCCGAGTCCGTTCTCAACGACAGCCGTTATTCCTGCCATTGCGGCATCCTCATCTTCTCCTTCACAGATAAATTCAAGTTCTGTTCCGCTCTTGATGCAGGCGCCCAGCACGCTGAGCACGCTCTTTGCGTTCGCCTCGTTATCTCCGTATTTAAAATACACTTTGCTTTTGTATTTGACTGCTTCATTGCACAAAATACCTGCCGGACGCAGATGCAGCCCGGTCGGATTTTTGATCACTACTTTTTTGCTAACCATAAAATCCCTCCAAATATGACCGTTTTGCCGCCTTTACAGCATCGTGTTCGTGATGAGGTCTGCCAGTTCACGCGCATCCTTCTCGATCTGCTCCTGATCCTTTCCCTCGATCATCACACGGACAAGCGGCTCTGTTCCGGACGGGCGGATGAGCACCCTGCCCTGTCCGTCAAATTTCTTCTCCAGTGCATCGATCGCTTCCGCGATCTCCGTGTACTCCATAAATTGTTCTTTCTTGTGATTCGGCACCTTTGCGTTGATGAGCGCCTGCGGATACACTTCCATGACCGTTGCCAGTTCTGACAGCGGCTTTTTCGTTTCCACCATGACCTCTAACAAGTGCAGGGCAGACAGCAGACCGTCTCCGGTGGTATTGTCATCCAAAAAGATAATGTGTCCGCTCTGTTCACCGCCGATATTGTAGCCGTTTTCCAGCATGTTTTCCAATACATAACGGTCGCCCACCTTCGTCTTTTCCGCATGGATCCCGTTTTTGTCACACATGACGAAAAATCCCAGGTTTGACATGACGGTGACAACGATCGTATCTTTTTTCAGTGTGCCTTTTTCCTTCATATGATTGCCGCAGATGGCGAGCAGCTTGTCACCGTCCACGATGTCTCCGTTTTCGTCTACTGCCAGCAGACGGTCCGCATCGCCGTCAAACGCGAGACCGATATCCGCCTTCTCATAGACAACGCGCGCCTGCAGTTCATCCATATGTGTAGAACCGCAGTTGGAATTGATGTTTGTTCCATCCGGATCTACGTGCAGCGGGATCAGATCCGCGCCCAGCTGCTGCAGTGTCTGCACGGAAGTCTGATAGGACGCGCCCTCCGCGCAGTCGATCACGATGCGCATGCCGGTGAGATCCACCGGTACACATTTTTTCATAAACCGGATATATTCATCCTGCAGGTCAAACCGGTATTCTACTTTGCCGATACCGGAACCGGTGGGCAGCGAAACGCCTGCCATATTGCTGCCTATCAATGCCTCGATCTCGTCCTCCAGCTGATCGGAGAGCTTGTAGCCCTCGCCGTTGAAGAACTTGATACCGTTGAATTCCATCGGATTGTGGGATGCGGAGATCACAACGCCCGCATCTACCTTATGTTTGCGTGTCAGATATGCGACTGCCGGTGTGGGAAGTACACCCACATGAATGGCATCCGCACCCACGGAACAGATACCTGCCACCAGTGCATTTGCCAGCATTCCTCCGGAAATTCTTGTATCGCACCCCACCAGGATCGTGGGTTTATGCGCTTTTTCCTTTGTCAGAACATAGGCTCCCGCCTGCCCCAGCTTCATCGCAAGCTCGATCGTAAGCTCTGCGCCTGCGACTCCGCGGACACCATCTGTTCCAAATAATCTACCCATAAATCATTCCTCCGATTTTTTGTATCGCTTTTGCTGCCGGCCTATTGTCCGGTCTCTTCATCTTCTGTCGGTTCGTCACCCGGCTCATTCGTGTCCGGCTCATCCGTCGTCGGTTCGTCTGTCGTCTCCTCTGTCACGGTAACCGTCACCCGGACGGGCTCGTGATAAAGGTTTTCATCCAGATCCAGCGCAACCTCCACCTCGTGTGTTCCCGGTGTCAGCTGTCCGGCATCGATGCTGGCGACGATACTGTCTGTATCCAATGCAGCGATATCCTCTGCAATACCGCTGACAGTCACGCGGATCACCGAGTTGTCAAAGCTCAGCTTGTATCCTTCCGGCAGATTCAATACGCGGATCGATGACGGGAAGAGATTGACCACTTTCGTGGAGAGCTGCGCGATGTGCACCGTCACCTTTACCTTCACCTGGGACTGGTCTGCCACCGTCACTCCGCTGGGCAGATATTCCGATACATCGATCACCTGTGTGATATCGCCTCTCGCGCCGCTGATATCCAGCGCATTTTCCGGTATATTGATCGCCGTTACATTGTTGAGCGACGATGCGGTTCCCTTGATCGCGATGGTCTTCGGCTCATATTCCATATCCATATATGCATAGCCGTCTGCCGGCGTGCCTGTCACGTTGAAGATCAGTGCCACGTCTTTGATGTCCAGTATGCGTACGGTCACTGTCACGGTGGACATGTTGAGCGTCAGTTCATTCTTGTCGATCACATTTCCGTCACTGTCATAAAGGATCGGTATCACGCTCGCCACGACATCGGAGGTCATGTTTGTGACATCGATGCTCGCCGTCACGTGATCAATACTGCTCACGACAGATTCCGGTCCAGACACCTTCAGCAGGTTCGGTGATACCGTTACCTCGCCCAGAGCACAGCCTTCGGGAAGTGTTCCCGACGTTTCAACACCGACGATGAACTGGTCCTGTGCCAGATTGTCGAGGGCGATCTCCAGATTCTGGGTCGCTTTGCTGATCGTCACCAGACTGCTATAGCGCAACGCCGTCACCTCGATCGGCACCTTTCCGGTACCGCTCTCATTGTCGATCGCCGCATTTTCCATATTTGCAACCGCCTTGAAGTCGGTATTGCTCAGCTTCTCTATATAGGAACGCTTGGCTGTCACCGTAAATACGATCGTATTTGTATCGTCCAGCACCTCAAAATATTTACCCTGGTCAGTCAGATACTCCGCATTTTCGATCACGACCGTTGCGCTGAAACGCTGGGAGATCTTCGGATCATCGATATTGACGACAACCAGCCACAGAATGACTGCAAACAGGGCCGCCAGAAGCTTCAGACCAAAGTTATTCGTTATGACTTTCCACGCTCGTCTGACCATGATCGAACCTCCTCTTTATTTTTTTCCAACGGGATTCTCCGTAGCCCGCATCCGCCAGCTCCATCAGCATCCGTTTCAATTCATCGCCATCCAGTCCACGCCTGATCTCTCCGCCGACGGCGGCTGATACCGCTCCCGTCTCCTCTGAGACGATGATCGTCAGTGAATCGCTGACCTCACTGATGCCGACTGCCGCGCGGTGTCTGGTTCCCAGCTCCTTGTCCAGTTCCATATTGTCGGACAGGGGCAGATAACAGGTCGCAGACACGATCCGATCTCCGCGCACAATAACCGCACCGTCATGAAGCGGTGTGTTTTTCTCAAATATATTGATCAGAAGCTGGCTGGACACGAGGGAGTCCAGAGGGATTCCGGTCCGCTCGTACTCGCTAAGCATGATGTCCTTCTCCACAACGATCAGCGCTCCTGTCTTTACTTTTGCCATCTCAAATGTTGCTTTTACCATCTCACCGGCTGTGCGCTCGGAAAAACGCTTGATCGCACGGTCCGGATCCCAGCTGAACATGCCGTGGAAAAATTTTTTTCTTCCCAGTTGATCCAGCGCCTTGCGCAGCTCCGGCTGGAAGATCACCGCAAGCGCGATGATGCCCACATTGATCAGTCTGCTGGCCAGCCACAGGATCGTATTCATCTGGAACAGCGCCGCGATCAGCACGAATGTCAATATGGTGATAATGCCCTTAAACAGCGCCCATGCTCTCGTGTTTTTGATCCAGACCAGAATACTGTACAGCATAAAGGCGATCAGGATGATCTCCACGATATCTATGACCGTTACTGACGGGATATTCAGCCAAAACATATATTTATCACGAAATGCCAGTATTCCGCTTGCTATTCTTTCCACGCCATCACTTCCTTTTTAAAAGTCTAATAAGTTTTCGTCGATCTCCATCTCCTGTGCCAGTTCTTTCCGGGTGATCGGCGTATCGTCGCCACTGAATTTCTGTACCTTTTTCTCCGTGTTGGCAACGTAGATCTTCGGTATTGCCTTCACGTAATAATAGTATTCGTCATCTTCAAACTGCACGCGCTCTGTCCGCGTATAGTCCAGATTGAAGAAAAAGAACTGTAAGATCAGACCGACTGCCGCACTTGCCAGTACCGCCGCAAATACAAGCAGCATATTTGCCGGCAGATTCAGCTGCAGATCGCAGATCAGACAGAGCACAAACTGCAGCAGACATCCGGTCGCGATCGCGATCGTCCATGCATGGTCTACTGCAAGCCTGCGGATAAACCAGACGATCAATGCTGTGACGACCAGGATCGCCAGCATGGCGATCATCTCACGATTGCCTACAAACTGATTGAGCACTTCCGCAAACTTTGTGATGATGGAGTCGTCCTCCGTCATCTCGGCGATGGCCGATGCATTGACCGCGATGCCGCTGAGCAGATAGTACATGACGCCGCCGCACACCATCGCCAGAACGGACACCGGATTGTCGTCCAGCAGCCCGATCACGATCGGCATTACATACGGCACCTGAAAGATAAATGCCAGCGGTGTGAGCACTGCATAATAGCCCTTTTTCGGCAACAGTCTGAAATATAACAGAAACAGTACGATCATCACCAGAAAGCTGACCGCACACGCCGCCAGCGACAGGGAATACAGATGCAGCAGCACAAGCACCGCCGCGATCAGTACGATCGCATTGACCGGCAGCAATGCACAGGAAAGTGCCAGTACGAGCAGCAATGTCATGCTGTTGATACGCGTCATATAACCCAGCCGCGAGCGTATCATAAAAAATGTGAGAAATGCCAGTATACTTTTTATGACCGGAACCAGATAGACTTCGTATTTACTGCAAAAGCCTCTGATCCGCTCCTTGATCTCCAACAACGTTGTCATGATTCTCCTCCATCCCGTTCAAAGCTTCCGATCAGTCGTTTCAAATGTCGGTTATAACCCTTGATCTCTTTTTTTGCACGGGTGTATTTTACCTCTGCATAAACAAATACTGCTGCCAGATAAATGATCAGGCACAGCAGATAGCGCAGCAGCACAGTGATCGCAAACTGCTTCAGATCCATCGTGTGGACATTTTCCATCAACATCTCCATGTTACAGATTCCCCACATGAGCAGACCAACGCCGTACGCGACTGTTCCGCTGATAAATCCTTTCAGCAGATGCAGTCCCACATAATCCCCCCGAAAATATCTTACGACCGGAAAGTCTTCCTTGCCCTTTCGATCGCTAAATGCCTGCAATTGTACCATATGGCGCACGCGCTCATTGTGAATCATATTACACCCCGTTTTTTTGCCTTCCGCCGCTTCGGGCAGCCTTCGGCATCATACATAATTACATAGTTATTTGCATTATATCATAGTTTTCTCTGAAATACAAAAGAAAAGTGCCGCATCTTCTGCGGCACTTTTCTTTTGTGGGTTTTCTATGTATTTTCTGTGTGTTTCCTACTATATGGACCTCATTCTGTTTCTGGTGTCACGAGGATCTTTTTTCACCGGCTTTTCTTCCTTGGTGATCGCGCTCATCAGCGTGTTGCTCAGCTTGCCCTTACAATTCGCGCAATAGCGTCCGGTCTTGATCGTCGCTCCGCAGGACTCGCACTCCAGGCCGACCGGCGAATCCTCCGTAAAACTGAGACGTTCCTCACGCACCCACTGTCTGAGCTGTCCGACGGAGACATTATTTGCCTCCGAGATCTCCTGCAGAGACGCGGTCTTGTGATCCCAGATATATGACTTTACTTCCTGGAACTTTTTTTCCAGCGCATCCGAACACGCCGGGCATCTCACCGGTCCCGTGATATAGTTAAACAGCCTTTTACATGTTTTGCAAGCTCTTACTTCCATTGTCTAAACCTCCCCCGTCTCCTCCGCCGATACAGATGCAGAGGACATATACCTTTTTTACTCCTGCACTCATCAACGTCTCCGCCGCCGCATCTACGGTGCTCCCGGTGGTATATATATCGTCAATAAGCAACACTTTTTCTAATTGTACTATTTTTTTCGACATTTGAAAAGCATTTTTCAGATTATTTTTTCGTTCCCGGGCGTTTAATTTCCTCTGCGGATCTGTATGGACCGTGCGCAAAAGAAGCTTTTTCTCTACCGGGATTCCCGTATGCTCTGCAAGCGCCTCCGCGATCAGCTGCGCCTGGTTGTAGCCGCGCTCACGCCTGCGCTTCGGGTGCAATGGGATCGGGATGAGTACATCCGGCGAGATGCGCCGGATCCAGGCAGCATATGTCTCATACGCTTCCCGCGCGAAAATGGCGGCATAATCCCTACGGTTGCCGTATTTGAGGCGGTGCATGCTCCCGATGATCGCTCCCCGGTAGACAAATACCGCCCTGCCCTGCACAAATGCGTGCGTCCGTTTCATGCAGTCCCCACAGTATTCCCTGCGCACACGGTCCGCTTCCAGCGGTTTTCCGCACCTCATGCAAAAGGGCTGTGTGACTCTTGTCAGTTTCTTTTCGCAGTCCGGGCAGATCCGTGCAACGCCATCATCTGTCAGGAGCTGTTCCTGCACTTCTCCGCAGACCGGGCAGCTGCCCGGAAAAAACAGTTTGATCAGGATTTTTGTTATCTTCATTGGTCCTCCGTTCTACTCTCTCCAAAGCAGCCGGGACCTTTTCGTTTTTACATTGTTGTTTCGAGCAGGCGGTCGCGCAGTCCGCAGTAACGCTGCTGCTCCTGCACGCTTTCGATCATCTGCTCAAAGACGTGGTCGTCACCCACCAGTGTCACACATTTTCTGGCTCTGGTGACTGCCGTGTAGAGCAGATTACGGTTCATGAGCGGGCGCGGTCCGGACAACAGAGGTATCACAACCGCCGGATACTCGCTTCCCTGCGATTTATGTATCGTGATCGCATAGGCGAGTTCCAGCTCGTCGATCGCCCCGAAAGGATACTCCACCATTCGCCCCTCCTCGAATTCCACGGTCAGGCTCTGCGCAAAGGAATCGATGATGCGGATGATGCCCATATCGCCGTTGAACACGCCCAGACCTTTCTCGATGGGGATCCCGTAGCGGCTGCGCACCTCCCACTGGAGCTGATAATTGTTCTTGGTCTGCATGACCTTGTCTCCCTCCCGGAAGATCCCGTTCGGGCGCTCCTTTTCCGCTTTGGACGCATCCGGCGGATTGAGATAATGCTGAAGCACCGTGTTCAGCCGTTCCACACCCAGCAACCCCTTTCGCATGGGCGTGAGTACCTGTATGTCCATCGGCGTCGCTTCCACAAATTTCGGCATCTTCTGAAGCACCAGCTGGAGCGTTACATTGATGATCTGGTCTGCGTCATACCGCTTCAGAAAAAAGAAATCCATGCTCTTATTGTCCAGCGTCACTTCCTCGCCGCGGTTGATGCGATGTGCGTTGACAATGATGTCGCTCTCCTTCGCCTGGCGGAAGATCTCTGTCAGTTCCACGACGGGCATCTGCCCGGAAGTGATGATATCCTTGAGCACACGTCCGGGGCCCACGCTGGGAAGCTGATTCACGTCACCTACCAGAATGAGCCGCGTTCCGGGGATGATCGCCTTTAACAGCGAATTCATGAGTGGCAGATCGACCATGGACATCTCATCGATAATAATGGCATCCGCCTCCAGCGGATTGCTCTCATCCCGGCCGAAGCCTACATTCTCCTCGCCGCCCAGTTCCAGCATGCGGTGGATCGTGCGCGCCTCATAGCCAGTGGTCTCGCTCATGCGTTTTGCCGCGCGTCCGGTGGGCGCAGCCAGCATGAAATCCAGTCCTTCCAGGTCAAAGTAATGGATAATCGAGTCGATGGTCGTGGTTTTTCCGGTTCCGGGGCCTCCGGTGATCACAAGAACGCCCTCCCGCGCCGCTGCCACCACCGCCTGTTTCTGATGCTCCGCCAATTCGATCCCCGTCACCTGTTCAATGCGCCGGATGCATTTGTACACATGTGCCTCGGAAATGTCCATGGACACATTCAATGTTTTTAACATGTGCGCGACATTGGATTCCATATTGTAAAATACCGTGGCGTACACATGCACCTGCTCATCCACACGCTTCATGACAAGCCGGTGCTCGATCGCCAGATCCATCATGTTTTTTTCGATGCTCTCCTGCGGAACACCCAACAGTTCGGATGCGCGCGCAATGAGCAGTTCCTGCGGCAGATAGGTATGTCCCTCGCCCGCCGCCTGCTGCAGACAGTAGATCAGTCCGCTGCGGATACGAAAATCCGAGTCCGTGCGAATACCCACTTTCGATGCGATCTCATCCGCGATCCGGAAGCCCACGCCGTCGATGTCGTCTGCCAGCCGATACGGATTTTTCTGCAGAATACTATAGATCTCCTCGCCGTAAGTGTTGTAGATCTTCACCGCCAGGTTGAGGCTGATGCCGTACTGCTGCAAAAAGAGCATCGCGGAGCGCAAGGATCGCTTTTCTTCCACCTGAATGCTGATCTCCTGTGCTTTCCGTTCACTGATGCCTTTGATCTCCGCCAGCCGTTCCGGCTCCTCCTCGATGATGCGGAAGGTATCCTTGCCAAATCGGCGCACGATGCGGGCTGCCAATGCTGCCCCTACACCTTTGATGGCGCCCGAACCGAGATATCGTTCGATCGCCAGCTCGTCCTCCGGCTCTTTTTCCGTGAACCGCGCTGCCTTGAACTGTCTGCCGTAGCTGGGGTGCTCCGTATACTCGCCCTCCAGCTCCACATTCATGCCGTCTGTCAGTCCCATGAGCATGCCGACACAGGTGATCATCGTCTCACCGGACATTAATTCAAGCACCGTATATCCGTTATCGCTGTTCTGATAGATAATGTGGTCTACATAACCGCTGATGCGTTCCATCTTACTCCTTTGTCAAAAATCGGGTGGGCTCCGCCCACCCGATTTTACTCATTTTTTATATTATAATTTCTGCACATCTGCTCGTACAGTGTCTGTGTCAGCCGCTCTCCGGTCTGATCTACCATCTGATCCGCGATCTTCTGGCCTACCTGTTCCATGAAAAAATCCGTGAGCTGTGCGTTGGAGGAATCGTCGTCGTCTTTTAATGATTCCCGCACATTTTTCAGGATCTGCTCCACGAAGTAGGACTCAAAGTCCTTGATCGCCTGCTTCATCTCCTCCTCGGAAGAGTTCTCATTGATATTGCCGATCTTATTATTCACCGCGCCTGCCGATGCGGAATTGTTCGCATTCCGAGCAGTCTGCGTCAGGTAATTGTACATACTGTCATTGATTGAAATGCTCATGTCTGTGATCTCCTACTGCGTGATCCGGTCACCCGTTACCGTTTTCCATGTTAACGTTTCAGCTGATTTGCCTGACCAAGCATATCGTCCGCCGCCTGGATCGCCTTGGAGTTCAGCTCATAGGCACGCTGTGCAACGATCAGATTGACCATCTCGTCTGCAACCTGTACATTGGATGACTCCAGATAATTCTGGCGCAGTTTACTCTTGATCAGGTTGATCCCGTTATCATTCTCGTTGATGGCGTTGCCTGAAGCAGCCGTCTCTCTGAAATATGTACCGGCGACCTTTTCCAGTCCGGCAGGATTGTTAAACTGCCACAGACCGATCGTCTGATTCAGGCTGACAAAATTACCGTCCGGTGTCTTGTAACCGACTTCGCCGGTCGAACTCATATTAACTGTATTTGTGTCGATACCTTCAGGTATGACGATCGGATTACCCTCCTGATCCAGCACATAATAGCCCTCTGCTGTTGCCAGCGTCAGTCCGTCTGTTCCGTTTGTCCAGAAGAAATCGCCGTTTCTTGTATAACTGATCTCGCCGTCAACGCCCTGAATACCGAAAAATCCGTCTCCCTCGATCGCAAAGGCGGTGTTGCTCTCGGATGCGATCAGTTCGCCCTCCTTGAAGCTGGAGGTCATGGATGATACTCTCGTTCCGAGTCCTACCTGTGCGGAGATGGGTTTTTGTTCTCCGTTTGCTGTCGTCGTCCTCGTCTGCAGTGTCTGATACAGCAGGCTCTTAAATTCTGTTTTCTCGCTACGGTATCCTGTCGTATTTACGTTTGCCAGATTGTTGGCGATCGTGTCTACGTTGGTCTGCTGTGCCAGCATACCGGATGCCGCGCTCCACAATGCTCTCATCATATGGGTGTACGCTCCTTCGGGCGTCCTTCCGTGGACTGATAGTTTTATCCTTATTTGTTTCTTATCGGCATAAATGAGGTAAATCTTTATAGAAAGTGCCGTTTTCTCACAGCCACAGATTCATTATACCCGACCTACGTTATTGACTGCCTTGTCCAACATGCCGTCGATGGTCTGGATGACCTTCTGGTTGGACTCGTAGGCTCTGGTGATCGTGATCATGTTGACCATCTCCGTCACCACGTTGACATTGGATGCCTCGATGTATCCCTGTCTCACGCGTGCGTTTGAAGCGGCAAGTGTCGCTCCGTCCACCGCTTCATACAGGTTCTCCCCGTATTTTGCCAGGTAGTTGTAATCTTCAAAGTCGATGACGCCGATCTGTCCCACTACCTGCTCATTCTGATGGATATATCCCTGCTCATCGATCATGAAAGGCAGATTGGGATCGATCTGTATATAATTGTTTGCAGCGGGATCTGTATTTTCCGCGCCCGCCTGATTCAGCACATAGTCGCCGTCCTTGGTCACCAGATAGCCCTGTGTATTCACCGTGAACGCACCGTCTCTGGTATATTTGACCGAAGTCTCACCGTTTTTGTTGGTGAAAGATATCGCAAAAAATCCGTCTCCGTCCAGCGCCACATCATACTGGCTGTCTGTCACCTGAAAGCTGCCCTGACTGTAATCTGTATAGGTCTCTCCTATCTTGACACCGGGGTACATGCCTCCCAGTCTGCGAGGCATTCCCATGGGTTCTGACTGGTCTTTGATCTTTACGGCAAGCTGCTCGTCAAAAGTCTGGGAGGTCGCGCCCTCCTTTTTGTAGCCGTTTGTGTCTGCATTTGCCAGATTGTTTGTCATGACATCCATCCGGTTCATTTCATTGATCATACCGGACCATGCGGTGTAGAGTCCTTTTACCATATACCGTGCCTCCGCCTATCTGATGTATCTGTGATGGACTGCATTGCTGAGGCAGTCCGGGAATTTCTTTCTGTATTTTTCATCGGCGCTTTTCCGGATAAATTTAGTCGTCGTCGCGTTTTCCTGCTAAGAATTCTACATATTTTCCGGTTCCGATCGCCACACAGGTCATCGGCTCGTCGGCGGTCATGGTGTTGATGCCGGTCTTGTCCTCGATCAGTTCCTCGAGGCCGCGCAGCAGTGCACCGCCTCCGGTGAGCACGATTCCGCGCTCTGCCACGTCTGCCACCAGTTCCGGGGGTGTCTTTTCCAGCACGCTGTGAATTGCTTCCACGATACGGTTTGTCGCCTCGCGCAGCGCCTCCTCTGTCTCCTCTGCGGATACGGTGACAGTCTTGGGAAGTCCGGTCACCAGATTACGTCCGCGCACATCCATGGTACCGCCGTCGGGGAGCGGATAGCATCTTCCGATGCGGATCTTGATATCCTCTGCGGTGCGCTCACCGATCAGAAGATTGTGTTTTTTACGCATATAACGCACAAGTGCTTCGTCGAAATCGTCTCCGGCGATCTTGATGGAAGTGGATACGACAGATCCGCCAAGGGAGATCACCGCGATATCAGCCGTACCGCCGCCGATATCCACGATCATGTTTCCGCAGGGTCTGGAAATATCAATGCCTGCTCCGATGGCTGCTGCGATCGGCTCCTCGATGATCTCTACCTCTCTGGCTCCTGCCTGGAAGGTAGCGTCCTCTACCGCTTTTTTCTCAACCTCTGTAACGCCGCTGGGCACACAGACGCTGACGCGGGGCTTGCGGAAGGTCTTCTTTCCGATCGCTTTCTGAATGAAGTACTGGATCATTTTTTCCGTCACGGTATAGTCAGAGATAACACCCTGACGCAGCGGGCGCACCGCCACGATATTTCCGGGCGTACGTCCCAGCATCAGACGCGCTTCCTCTCCGATTGCCTTGATCTTATTGGTGTCGCGGTCAAATGCCACTACAGAGGGCTCCTTTAAAACGACACCTTTTCCTTTAATATATACGAGTATACTCGCGGTTCCTAAATCAATTCCAATATCTGTTCCAACCATAAATATCCCTTTCTGTGACAGTTCGTTTCCACGGAGTCACATAGCTTTCCCTTATGTTCTATTTTTTCTCATATAGAATCATTATATACAATAAATCCCAATTTTCAAATACTTTTAGAGATATTTTTTGAGGTACTTTCCTGTGTAGGAGGCTTTTACCTTGCAGATCTCCTCCGGTGTACCGGTCGCGATCACTGTTCCGCCACCGTCACCGCCCTCAGGACCCATATCAATGATATAGTCTGCGGTCTTGATCACGTCCAGATTGTGCTCGATGACTATGACCGTGTTGCCTCCGTCAGACAGTCTGCGCAGGATCTCCACCAGCTTGTTTACATCCTCAAAATGCAGTCCGGTGGTCGGCTCATCCAGAATATAGATCGTCTTTCCGGTGCTCCTGCGGCTCAGTTCCGTCGCCAGCTTGATGCGTTGTGCTTCTCCGCCTGAGAGCTCTGTGGACGGCTGTCCGAGCCGGATATAGGAGAGTCCCACATCATAAAGTGTACGGATCTTGTTGTAAATGCTGGGCACATGCTTGAAGAACTCCATTGCCTCCTCAACGGTCATGTTCAGCACATCATAGATGCTTTTTCCCTTGTAGTGCACCTCCAGCGTCTCACGGTTGTACCGTTTTCCCCCACACACTTCACAGGGTACATATACGTCCGGAAGAAAATGCATCTCGATCTTGATAATTCCGTCTCCGGAGCAGGCCTCACAGCGGCCGCCCTTCACGTTGAAGCTGAAGCGCCCTTTTTTGTAGCCTTTTGCCTTTGCGTCCGGTGTGGCCGCAAACAGGTCACGGATCATGTCAAACACACCGGTGTAAGTCGCCGGGTTTGAACGGGGCGTGCGCCCGATCGGTGACTGGTCGATATCGATGACCTTGTCCAGCTGCTCCAAGCCTAATATCTCGTCGTGGTCGCCCGCTACTGTGCGCGCACGGTTCAGTTCTTTTGCCAGTGTCTTGTACAGGATCTCATTGGTGAGCGAGCTCTTTCCCGATCCCGAAACACCGGTGACGCAGGTCATGACGCCCAGCGGGAATCTGACATCTATGTTTTTCAGATTGTTTTCTCTGGCACCTTTTACCGTCAGCCATCCTGTCGGCGTTCTGCGCTCTGTCGGCACCGGGATCTTCCTTTTTCCGCTCAGATAGGCACCCGTGATGGAATCCGGATTTTTCATGATCTCCTCCGCCGTTCCGCAGGCGATCACCTCTCCGCCGTGTTCTCCGGCACCCGGTCCGATATCGACAATATAATCTGCCGCCCGCATCGTGTCCTCGTCATGCTCTACGACGATGAGCGTGTTTCCCAGATCCCGCAGGTGTTTTAACGTATCGAGCAGTTTGTCGTTGTCTCTCTGGTGCAGTCCGATACTCGGCTCGTCCAGAATGTAAGCCACTCCCACCAGTCCGGAACCGATCTGCGTCGCCAGACGGATACGCTGTGCCTCTCCGCCGGAGAGGGTTCCCGTGCCTCGGGAGAGTGACAGGTAGTCTAGTCCCACATCTACCAAAAACTGCACACGGGCGCGGATCTCCTTTAAGATCTGATCTCCGATCATGTGTTGCTGAGTCGTCAGCTCCATGCTGCCCAGATAGCCGTGCAGGTTTTTGATGGACAGATTGGTGACCTCATAGATGTTTTTATCTGCAACAGTCACTGCCAGCGACTCTTTTTTCAGACGCTGTCCCTCACAGAGCGGACAGGGTGTGATACGCATGAATTCCTCATATTCCTGTTTCATCGTATCGGAATGCGTCTCCCGGTAACGACGGTTGGAGTTTTTGATGAGACCTTCAAACAGTACATCGTAGACTCCCTCGCCCCGCTGTCCCTTGTAGTACACCTTGACCTCGCGGTCCGCACCGTAAATGAGCATGTGACGCACTTCCTTCGACAGTTCTTTATAAGGTGTGTCCAGGCTGAAGCCATATGCCTCCGATAATGCCTTTAATATTGCATAGGTATAGCTTTTCGGGTCTGTCGAGGACTGCCATCCCATGACCTGGATCGCTCCCTCGCTGAGGGAAAGCTTTTTGTTCGGGATCATCAGATCCTCGTGAAATTCCATCTTGTAACCGAGTCCGAAGCACTCTGGACATGCGCCAAAGGGATTGTTGAAGGAAAAACTGCGGGGTTCGATCTCGTCAATGCTGATCCCACAGTCCGGACATGCGAAGCTCATGGAAAAATTCAGCGGTTCTCCATCCGCCACATCGACGATGAGCAATCCGTCTGCCAGCTCCAGCACGTTTTCAATGGAATCCGTCAATCGTTTCTGAATGCCTTCTTTCACCACCAGTCGATCCACAACGATCTCGATGTTATGCTTGATGTTTTTGTCCAGCGTGATCTCCTCGGTCAGCTCATACATGCTGCCGTCCACCTGGGCACGGACATAGCCACTGCGCTTTGCCTGTTCAAACAGCTTCGCATGTGTTCCCTTTCGTCCGCGCACGACCGGCGCTAAAAGCTGGATCTTTGTGCGCTCCGGCAGTTCCATGATCTGATCGACCATCTGATCAACGCTCTGGCGTTTGATCTCACGTCCGCATTTCGGGCAATGCGGGATTCCGATGCGCGCATAGAGCAGTCGGAAATAGTCGTAGATCTCCGTGACTGTTCCGACTGTTGATCTGGGGTTACGGTTGGTGGATTTCTGGTCGATGGAGATCGCCGGGGAAAGTCCCTCGATCTTTTCTACATTCGGCTTTTCCATCTGCCCGAGGAACTGACGGGCGTAGGAGGATAGTGATTCCATATAACGGCGCTGGCCTTCTGCATAGATCGTGTCGAAGGCAAGCGAGGATTTGCCGGAACCGCTCAGACCGGTGAGCACTACAAATTCATCGCGTGGGATGTCCAGGTCGATGTTTTTGAGGTTGTGCTCGCAGGCGCCTCGGATTTTTATATACTTTCGTTCTTTCATGGTTTGTGCCTTTCTATTTTTTGTGTTTTCGTAAGCTGTATTTATTGGATTCCCGGACATTTTCTTTCATCCGTAGCATTCTGTGTATGTTTTCCCGGACGCGCGGACTTGAACCGCTGAGTTTCGCCATGCCTTATGCTTCCCGGGAAACTGCGCGAGGCGGCACAAAGGAAAAGCAATACAGCTTTTCTTTGCTGCCGTGGTATTCTCTTCCTCTATATTTTCTCCGCGCACCCCGGTCGCATAAAGGCCCTGTCGAAATCTCATGCAGTCCAAGCCCACGCTGTATACGAGAGAATATAATTATATAAATGTGCTACCGCGCGACCTTCTGGGAGTGAGAAGCATATAGATGGCAGGGAATATTCCCGCAAATTGAGGTATGTGGCATTGCCACTCGACAGTGCACTGCTGACGGCAGAAGTATTTGCCATGACCTTTATGCGTCCGGGTCGCGCTGAGATAACGTCCAAACCGCCATGAATCGGGCATCAAAGAAAATCTGTTTTTGATTTTCTTTGTGCCAATCGCGTGATTTCCCGGATAAGCATAAGAGTCTGGCAAATATTACGCCGTCTACAGTGCACGTCCGAGAAAGCACAACCACCTTGCAGAAGTCTCCCTGTGCCCCTCACTTCTCACTTCTTCAGCGCGCGATCATTGTCCGTGATATCCTCCAGCATCTTCCGCAGATCCCTCATGCGGTCACGCAGCTCGGCTGCCGCCTCGAAATTGAGATCTGCCGCTGCCGCCTTCATCTTCTTTTCCACATCCTTGATGAGTTTTTCCAGTTCGCCACGGTTCATGGATTCCGGTGACTTTGAGAAGTTCAGCTCTTCCTGTGCTACCTTCTTTGAGATGGCGATCAGGTCACGCACCGATTTTTTGATGGTCGTCGGCGTGATGCCGTGTTCCTCATTGTATGCCTGCTGGATCGCGCGGCGACGGTTCGTCTCATCGATCGCCACACGCATGGAATCTGTGATCGTGTCTGCATACATGACGACATGTCCTTCGCTGTTTCGTGCAGCGCGTCCGATGGTCTGTATGAGCGAAGTCTCTGAACGAAGGAAACCCTCCTTGTCTGCATCAAGGATCGCCACCAGCGTGATCTCCGGAATATCCAGTCCCTCTCTCAGCAGATTGATGCCGACGAGAACATCAAATACATCCAGACGCAGATCTCGGATGATCTCCGCACGCTCCAAGGTATCAATATCCGAATGCAGATATTTGACCCGGATGCCAACCTCTTTCATATAGTCCGTCAGGTCCTCCGCCATACGCTTTGTCAGCGTCGTGACGAGCACCTTATTTCCGTTTTTCGTCTCCTTATTGACCTCTCCGATCAGGTCATCGATCTGTCCTTCCACCGGGCGCACATCGATTCTCGGATCCAGCAATCCTGTCGGGCGGATGATCTGCTCCGCGCGCAAAAGCTCATGGTTTGCCTCATATTCCCCGGGCGTTGCCGATACAAAGAGCATCTGGTCGATCTTTTGCTCGAATTCCTCAAAGTTCAATGGGCGGTTGTCCAGCGCCGAAGGAAGACGGAAACCGTATTCCACCAACGTCGTCTTTCTGGATCGGTCACCTGCATACATGCCGCGCACCTGAGGCAGTGTGATGTGCGATTCATCCACAATGATCAGAAAGTCCTCCGGGAAAAAGTCCATCAAAGTCAGCGGCGGTGCTCCCGCCGGCAGAAAGTTCAAATGTCTGGAGTAATTTTCGATTCCCGAGCAAAAGCCTGTTTCCCGCATCATTTCAAGGTCAAAATTCGTTCGTTCCGCGATGCGCTGTGCCTCGATCAGCTTGTCCTCGCCCTTGAAATAGCGCACGCGTTCTTCCAGTTCTTTTTCTATATTGTCACAGGCAGCATTGATCTTTTCCTGCGGTACTACATAATGAGATGCCGGAAAGATGATCGTATGTTCCAACAGACATTTGATCTCTCCGGTCAGAACATCTACCTCGGTGATCCGGTCGATCTCGTCCCCGAAAAATTCTACACGGGTCGCCGTATCACTGCTGTTTGCCGGAAAGATCTCCACAACATCACCGCGCACGCGAAACGTACCACGGTGAAAATCCATATCATTTCTGGTATACTGCATATCAATCAGCGCGCGGATCACATCATCACGCTCTTTTTCCATACCGGGCCTCAGAGAAAGACTCATTCCCTGCCATTCATCCGGGCTTCCCAGACCGTATATGCAGGACACGGAGGCTACAATGATAACGTCTCTTCGCTCTGTCAGAGCTGCGGTCGCTGACAAGCGCAATTTATCGATCTCGTCATTGATCGCTGAATCCTTTGCGATATAGGTATCCGATGACGGCACATAGGCTTCCGGTTGGTAATAGTCGTAGTAGGACACAAAATATTCTACCGCATTTTCCGGAAAGAATTCCTTGAACTCACCATACAGCTGGGCCGCCAGTGTTTTATTATGGGATATGATAAGTGTCGGTTTATTTAATTGCGCGATCACATTTGCCATTGTAAAGGTCTTGCCGGAGCCGGTCACACCCAGCAGCGACTCAAACTGGTTGCCCTCTTTGAAACCCTTTACGAGCTGTTCGATCGCCTGCGGCTGGTCACCGGTAGGCTGGTATTCGGAGTGAAGTATGAATTTTTCCATGATTGTTCTCCCTGTTATGATTCTGCTTCGTCAACTTCTGCGTCCACAATAACGACTGGCTCGTTTTCGATCAAAACTCTATCAAAGTCACTTTGATAAAGTTGATCTTGCTTTACTCTATACTTTTCAAATTCACATAAAGCATGCTCCTCTGCCATTTTAGCTGATATTGTCCCTGCATGAGTAAGGATATCCTTTCTTGATAAGCGCAATATACCTTCAAATTGCTCTGCCCAGTCCTCCATCGTCATTGGAACATGTTCCTCTGCCCGAAGTTCCGCCAAATCTAAATATGCATTCACAATCCTCGCCATAGCTGATAATTCTTCTTTTGTTAAATAATTTTTCGCAACAACCACGTCAAATCTTTGAATCTTTCCATTCGGTGCATCTTTCCACGTAGTTAACCCCATATGTTCTTTTTCACTATCTGCCCTATGATAAACTACTTCTGCTGCTGTTTCACCATGTATTGCCCAATGTAATTGATTCTGTACTTTAGAAAAAAACAATCTTGTAGTCTGTGCTCTGGGGTCGTAATCGATGCTAGTCGCATAAATATCTGTAATCTTTTGATAGAATCTTCTTTCTGATAAACGTATTTCTCTAATTCGTTCTAACTGCTCTTCAAAATAATCTTTTGTCAAGACAGTACCAAAATTTTTCAAACGTTCATCATCCATAGTGAAGCCTTTTATCGTAAATTCTTCTATAATGCCATTCGCCCATTTACGAAATTGTACTGCTCTCGGCGAATCCACCTTATTCCCCACCGCGATAATAGCCTTTAAATTATAATGATTTGTGTTATAAGTTTTGCCATCCGATGCAGTTATTCGAAATTTTCGAATAACTGACGATTCCTCTAATTCACCATCTGCAAATATTTTTTTTAAATGATAGTTAATTGTATGCACTTCCACATTATATAATAGTCCCATCATTTTCTGCGTAAGCCAAACATTCTCATCAAAATATATTGCATTTACATCACTTTCCCCGGTTGCGGTGATAAAAGTCAAATATTCAGCTGCCGATGAACGAATAATAGATATTTCTTTCTTCTTTTTCTTTGCCATAAGCGTTTCCTCTTTCAAAAATCAAAGCCGGCCTATATATTACTTCTCATCAAATCATATCTGTTCTTCATTATACCAAAACAAATAAAGAAAGTACAGAAAAATCGAATGTTTGTTCTGCACTTTCTTTGTTTACTACTCTTCCAACAGTACTGCCACCGCCCGCATATCCTCCGGAATATTGCAGATCAACTGTCCGTCGGCGATGGTCACTTCTGCCTCCGCATCGGAATAAATGTCCGCAATCTGTAAATGCCGATCCGCCGGTAAGGGAGTCTCCATTGGTTGCGCATGATCGCCGTTGAAGGTGTGGAATACCGCCAGTGCCAGATGTTCTGCCTCCCCGGTTCCGAGGCGCAGCAGGCACTGCCAGCCGGTGGGATGACGATAGCTGACCACTTCCGGGCCGAAGCGCATGCTGTATCCGTGCTTTATGACGGGCGCTGCCTTGCGGTAAAATGCGATTCCCCGGTCGATCAGCTGCCATTGTGCATCCGACAGCTCCGTGACGTCCCCGGACAGACACATTCTGCCTAAAAATGTATTCGCGATTGAATACGCGATCCGCTTCAGCGAATCGGTTTTCCGGATCACTGCCCAGATCTGGCTCTGGCGCGGCAGAATGACCCGGTGGAGGTTCGCCGCGATGATGGGTATCTCCTCACATTCATGTGCATCCGAAAAGGATGCCATGCTGCATTCGCTCATCATGAGCGGTTCCAGCTTATGTCCGCCGGAAGCACAGTTTTCCAGGATGATGCCCGGCACCTCCCGTTTTATTCTCCGGATAAAGCTAAGGGATGCCTCCATGTTCTGACGAAGTCCCTCTCCAAGCGACTCTGCACCGTCGCAGCCCACGCCGATGCTGTCATTATAATCCATCTTCATGTATTCAAAACCATAGGTATTCAGCGTGCCGATCACCTTTTTGGCTAGATCCTCCTGCACCTGCTCCTGACGCATATCCCAGAATCTTCGCATGGAAGTGGTGAGCACGGTTCCCTCCCGTTTCAACAGATGGTCCGTATCGTTATAGCTGTCCGCTTTCGCTCCCACGTTATCAATCTCAAACCAGATACCGGGTTTCATGCCGCTTTCTTTAATGTAATCCACAGTCTTTTGCAATCCTTCCGGGAATAATTCCTGCGAGATCCGGTAATCGCCCATGGCGACATCCCACGGAACGCCCTCCTGCTTGTACCATCCGCAGTCGATGACAAAATAGGAGAAGCCTTTCTCCCTGATTTTATCCACGATGGCACATATATTTTCATGCGACGGACAGCCCCAGGTCGTACAATACTCATTGAAAATGATGGGCAGTTCCTGCTCGGATGCCGGTCCCGCGTCCACTGCCGCCTCGATCGCAGCAGTCAGCCGCTGTGAGATCTTATCGATCCCGCCTCCTCTGCAGACAGACAGGATCGCTGTCGGAGTCGTAAACTGCCCGCCGGGTGCTACATTCTTTTTCCAGTGCCCGAAATCATAGTCTGCCAGCCCTCCGGATATATTCAGGTCATCGCCTCTGCGATACAGCTCCATCTGCCAGGATGCATTGTGCATCAGCTGTGCACCCCAGAAGATATCTGATTTTGTATCCTCGATGACGGCATAAGGAAAATAACCGTTTACCGGCATGGAGCCCACCTGACCGAACCGCTCACTGCGCACTGCGTGACCACCCCAGGAGGGCTCTAACTGCAATTCTTCCAAAAGCTGTGACTCCGGCCTTCCCTCCATGCTCCAGACGCCGCGGATGCGGTGCACCCGGATCTGCCCCCATTCTTCCGAGCTGACAAAGGGCGAGATCCCGCCGAGCGAAAAGCTGGACAGCAGCTCCAGCTCTGCTTCCTGTGTCGAATGATTTTCAAATACGGTATGAGAAAACAGGCTTTGGTTTTTGTCCTGCCAGGTCAGAACATGTCTGTAAACATAACCTCTTTCATCTCTGAACACGGTACAGACTTCCGTTTTTTCTCCCTGTTTTTCCACTTGCTGTCTGTCAAAGATCAATGCTTCCACGGAAGCGCTCTCCCGCAGCGTCCTTCCGCCCGCATAAGCTCCCTGATAAGCATCGCCACCAAGCTTTACCTGGACCATACTGTCCGGGTAGGGTTTTTCTTTATATACCGGCTCATAACAGGCATCTTCCGGAAGCAGCACCAGCTCCATACTGCACGTTTCCTCATCCTGAACATAAACCGCTTTCATATCTCCCAATCGTATTTCGCTGTACACCTGTTTCATTTTCCCATCCTCCTTCACAAACAGATACAGCCCGAAGGGCATCTTCCCTCCGGGCTGTCTTTATTCTCCGTGGCAAAAGAAACGTCCCTATGCCATATCTACATATTTTTTTGCATTCTCAGTCTTGTCCCATGTATGGGTGTGTTTCTTTTCCAATTGCTTCTGTGTCAGGTAGAAATATTCCTGCATCACCTTCGCCTTGGAACCGCCATCCGGAACAGGATCATCCCATGTCGCATCGATATAATAGTAGCTGCTGCCATTTTTTACATAATTCCATGCGTGAGAAGCACCACCTGCATCTCCGGTCACAGCGATGGAACGGATGCCCGCCTTTAACGCCAACAGGTTGAATGCAGCCGCATAGCCCTGACAAACGGCTTCTTTATTGATCAGACAACCGTATGCCGTAAATGCGTCGTGATAGCTGCCCGCGGAAACCCGCTCCTTGTAAACACAGTTTTTCACCAGATAGTCATGGATCGCCTTCAGCTTCTGCTTGTTCGTCATGCCTTTTTTGATGATCTTCTTCAGAACCGCATCTGCCTTTGCATCGGCTTTTTTCATTTTCGACTTGATGGCGGAAGCACTCAGATCACCGCTCGGACGATATCCGAACGTTCCATCCGCGCTCTTCCAGATCATAATGCCATAGTTGTACTCCGGATGATGTTGAAGCGCCAGAACAAATGTATCATGGTACATGGCGTTCTCCGCATAAAAATTCGTCGAATAATCCCGTTTTTTTAATGCTTTTAGCGCACGTGCATAGGCCGTCTTCTCCGAGGAGAGCACCGTCACTTTTTTCGTAAACTGCGATGAGATGTCAAACCTGTAGGTAGCCATACGACTGTCCGTGATCTCTACGATATAGGAAGTCCCATTCATCAGTTTGCCGTTTTTGAGCGCGGCTTCCTCCAAAAGCTTCATCAGTTCACTCGCATAGTTGTCAGCCTCCTGCTTTGCCTGATATTCGTTGACCGAAAATGTCCGGTAAACCGTGAGTTTCACTTCCAGATCACCATTTGCAAACGCCTGATCCATGATCCCGCGGATCTCCGCTTCATCGTGTGCTGTTGCTGCCCTGACCGGTACAACCCCCGCCAGCAGCGCGCACACAAGTACAAGCAAACATACGCCGGCTCTCTGCCTCCATCTCTTGTTCATAATTCTCTCCGTAAACTGCCTTTATCCCATTCTGCCGCAGCACTGTTTGTATTTCTTGCCGCTTCCGCAAGGGCAGGGATCATTGGGATAGATCTTCTTTGCCTCTCGTTTTTTCGGTGCCGCCGCTAAAGATTCATCCTTGTTGGTTCCGGTCACCTTTGCCACCTGCTCGCGCTCTACCTTCTGCTCTACCTTCACGTGGAACAGCAGACGAAGTGTATCCTCGGCAATTGCCGCGGTCATGGCATCAAACATCTCAAAGCCTGCCAGCTTGTATTCTACCAGCGGATCACGCTGCGCAAAAGACTGCAAACCGATACCCTGACGAAGCTGATCCATATCGTCGATGTGTGCCATCCACTTGCGGTCGATGGTCTTTAACAGTACCACGCGCTCCAGCTCGCGCACTGCCTCCGGCTCCGGAAACTCTGCCTCTTTCGCCTCGTACAGCTTGACCGCGCGCTCCTTTAATGTATGCTTTAGTTCCTTCGTGTTCTTGTAGCCCTTTACCTCATCCGGTGTCACAGGCTCCATCGGGATCACAGGGATCATGATCTGATTCAGCTCATTGACATCCCACTCCTCCTGCGGGAGATCGTCGGAAATGCACGTATCCACCGCATTCTCCACGAAGTCGGTCATCATCTTATAGATGGAATCGCGCATGCTCTCGCCGTTTAATACGCGGGCGCGCTCCTCGTAAATGATCTCTCTCTGGTCGTTGTTGACCTGATCGTAATCCAACAGGTTTTTACGAATACCGAAGTTGTTGCTCTCGATCTTCATCTGTGCTTTCTCAATGGCGTTAGTCAGCATCTTGTGCTGGATCTCCTCGCCCTCGGGAACGCCCAGTGCGTTGAACATGTTCATGAGCTTTTCGGAACCGAACAGACGCATGAGATCATCTTCCAGCGAAATATAGAACTTGGATTCACCGGGATCTCCCTGACGTCCGGAACGACCGCGCAGCTGGTTGTCGATACGGCGTGACTCGTGACGCTCCGTACCGATGATCTTCAGACCTCCCGCTGCCACGGACTCGGGATCAAGCTTGATATCCGTACCACGACCTGCCATATTTGTGGCGATGGTCACGGTGCCATGTTCTCCGGCGTGGGATACGATCTCAGCCTCCATCTCATGGAACTTCGCATTTAAGACCTGATGCTTGATGCCTTCTTTATTTAACATCTTGGAAAGCAGTTCGGAGGTCTCGATGGTGATCGTACCGACGAGCACCGGCTGTCCCTTTGCGTGGGAAGCCTTGACATCCTCCACAACTGCGTGGAATTTCTCTTTTTTCGTCTTGTATACGGCATCCTGATGATCGACACGGATCACCGGCATGTTTGTGGGCACTTCCACAACGTCCATACCGTAAATGTCACGGAACTCCTTCTCCTCGGTGAGCGCCGTACCGGTCATGCCGGCTTTTTTATCAAATTTATTGAAGAAGTTCTGGAAAGTGATCGTTGCGAGCGTGCGGCTCTCACGTTTTACCTTTACATGCTCCTTCGCCTCGATGGCCTGATGCAGACCGTCTGAATAACGGCGTCCGGGCATGATACGTCCGGTAAACTCATCCACGATGAGCACCTCGTCATCCTTTACCACATAGTCCTTGTCGCGGAACATGAGGTTGTGGGCACGCAGCGCAAGGATGATGTTATGCTGGATCTCCAGATTTTCCGCGTCCGCCAGGTTTTCGATCTTAAAGAAGTTTTCGACCTTTTCCACACCCTGTGCAGTCAGGTTGATCACTTTGTCCTTCTCGTTTACGATAAAGTCACCGGTCTCCTCGATCTCCACACCCATGATGGCATCCATCTTGTTAAACTCGCCGCTGGCCTCACCGCGCTGCATCTGACGCGCAAGGATGTCGCACGCCTCGTACAGTCTGGTGGACTTGCCGCTCTGTCCGGAAATGATGAGCGGTGTACGCGCCTCATCAATAAGCACGGAGTCAACCTCGTCGATGATGACATAGTGCAGTCCGCGCTGTACCAGCTGCTCCTTGTAAATGACCATGTTATCACGCAGATAGTCAAATCCCAGCTCGTTATTGGTTACATAAGTAATGTCACAGTTGTACATCTCACGACGCTCGTCGTTGTCCATGCTGTTTAAGACACAGCCTACCTTCAGTCCTAAAAACTCATGGATCTGTCCCATCTCATCCGCGTCACGCTTTGCCAGATAATCATTGACCGTGACGATATGAACACCCTTTCCTTCCAGCGCATTCAGATATGCAGGAAGTGTTGCCACAAGTGTCTTTCCTTCACCGGTACGCATCTCAGCGATTCGTCCCTGATGGAGTACGATACCTCCGATGAGCTGTACGCGGTAGTGCTCCATGCCGAGCACACGGACAGCAGCTTCCCGGACAACTGCATATGCCTCCACCAGAAGGTCATCCAGTGTCTCGCCGTTTGCCAGACGCTCCTTAAATTCTTTTGTCTTGTCTGCAAGCTGCTCATCGGACAATGCCTGCATGGCAGGGCGCAACGCCTCGATCTTATCTACTAACGGTGTGATTCGTTTGATCTCACGTTCGCTGTGAGTGCCAAACATTTTTTCCATAAGATTCATACGAAAATACTCCTAACTATGTCCGGTAACGTTGGTTACCTTTTTATATTCACATTCGCTAACATATATTAACACGATTGCTCACATTTCACAAGTGGCAGTCATGTAAAGGTTTTGTGAACGTTTTGTGACGCTATTGCATATTTTTGTCCTGCATGTTAAAATATCGTGAATTGTAAACTGTTGTCAACTTGTTGTAAAAAAGGAGGATCACCATGAACTACACATATAAGACAACCGGAACCTGCTCTTCAAAGATCGAGCTGGAGCTGGACGGAGACGTGGTACACAATGTAAAATTCACCGGCGGCTGCGACGGTAACCTGAAGGCGATTCCCGCACTGGTCGAGGGTCTGACCGTGGCAGAGATCGAGCAGAAGATCGGCGGCATTCAATGCGGTTTCAAGAACACGTCCTGCGGCGATCAGTTAGCAAAGGCTTGTCGGGCGGCATTAGAAGCGAGCCAGAATTAAAACACTCACTTCAAAAATGCACGCGTATACGCGTGCATTTTTTCTGCCTCTCTCTTAGTCTGCCTCATATCTTCCGAGGAATTCCTGCAGTCTCGCGTTTCCGGCATCAAATACTTCTTCCGGCGTTCCCTCGGATACGATCACTCCATGCTCCATAAAGATAATGTGGTCTGCCACATTTCTGGCAAAATTCATTTCATGGGTCACGATGACCATCGTCATGTGCTCCGCCGCCAGATCCTTGATGACACGCAGGATATCTCCGGTGAGCTCCGGATCCAACGCCGAAGTCGGCTCATCGAAAAACAGGATCTTCGGGTTCATCGCCAATGCGCGAGCGATCGATACACGCTGCTGCTGTCCGCCGGAAAGCTGATACGGATATGCATCCGCTTTGTCTGCAAGTCCCATCTTATCCAACAGTGCCCGGGCCTCTTTTTCCACCTCGGCGTGGTCGCGTTTCTGCACCCGGATCGGTGCATCCATCACATTTTTCAGCACGGAATAGTGCGGAAACAGGTGAAAATTCTGAAATACCATGCCATAATCCCGCCGGATCTCCTTCAACGCAGCATTGTCTGCATAGTGCACCACACCCGCATCATCCGTCCATGCGGCTTTTCCGCCCACGTACTCGATCTCTCCGCCGTCGATCGTCTCAAGCATGACCGCGCAGCGCATGATCGTGGACTTACCGGAACCGGAAGGTCCGATGATCGCCAGAACCTCGCCCTCTTTAACGGACAACGAAATATCCTTCAACACTTCCAGACCGTCGAAGCTCTTTTTGATGTGTTCCATTCTTAATATGTCCATCGCGTGCCTTCCTCCTACCTGTAGTAATTCAACTTTTCTTCTACCTTTGTCATGCCGGCGGATACCAGCCAGTTAAAGATAAAGTAAAAGATTGCCGCCACCACGAAGGGTACAAACGTTGTCTCCTTCGCAGCGATCTGCTTTGCGATCGTAAACATCTCCATGTACGCCAGTGAAAAGGCGAGGGACGTATCCTTGACAAGCGTCACCATCTCATTGGTGATCGCAGGCAGCACGCGCTTGATGACCTGCGGCAGGATGATGTGCAGAAATGTCTGAGCCTTCGTGTAGCCAAGCACCTCCGCAGCCTCGTACTGACCTTTGGGCATCGACTCGATACCGGAACGGTAGATCTCCGCAAAATAAGCGGCATAGTTGATGGAAAACGCCAGTATGATCGCCACATAGCGGAAGCCACCGATATTTGCGCCCCATAAATAAAACGGTCCGTAAAAAACGACCATGAGCTGCAACATGAGCGGCGTACCTCTCATCACATCAATATACAATTTTGTAATGCCGCGCACAATGCGGAAACGCCCAAAGATCTTCACCTTGGACATGCGCCCGAAAGCGATCAGAAGTCCCAGCGGTAAAGAGAAAAGTAAAGTCCAGCAGAAAATACTGATGGACTTTACCATTCCTCCCGCCAGCTGTTGAAAAATCATAGCGGTAGACATATGTATTCCTCCTGAGACGACTGTAAAGCCGTCACTTTCTCATTTTACTTTCCGATGCAGATCAGATCAGCGATATCGTACTTCTCAGCAAGCTCTGCGATGATTCCGTCCTCTGCCAGCTTGGTCAGGTCGGCATCCACGATGTCACAAAGCTCCGTATTGCCCTTCTTAAAACCAACTGCATATTTCTCGGAATTTAATACCTCAGGTAAGATGGTGTATCCCTCACCACGGGTCTTGATCTGGTAGTTTGCCACACCGACATCCATTGCCACTGCATCTACGGAACCGGCCTGAAGCTCAACGAATGCACTGTTGTAATCTGCGAACTCCTGCAGACCTGCAAATGTGCCTGCCAGATCAGCCTGATCCTCCTGAAGCAGTGTCAGAGCCGCACTTGCCGCCTGTACACCAACAGTCTTTCCAGCCAGATCAGCCAGTGTACTGATACCGGAAGCTTCCGCAACAACGATCACCTGACTGTTGTCCACATACGGCTGTGACCAGGTATAGTCATCCTCTCTGCCGTCCACGGTAAAGCCGTTCCAGATACAGTCGATAGCACCGCTCTCTAACTCCAT
Organism: bacterium; assembly: GCA_004562765.1. Taxonomy (GTDB): domain Bacteria; phylum Bacillota; class Clostridia; order Lachnospirales; family Lachnospiraceae; genus W0P33-017. Next base: position 46,491 of record SFRL01000011.1, read on the forward strand.
ATCCTTGGAATTCCAGTCGATCGGCTTCTTCTCAAGCGTCCAGCCCTCCATCTCACAGACCTTCTCTGCCAGTTCCAGATCAAATCCGGTATACTCGCCATTGTCATCCATGTATCCGTAAGGCGGATACTCTGCATCAAAACCTACTGTAAACGTCTTGTCTCCACCCTTGGAACCGCAACCGGTCAGCACACCTGCTGCCATAGCCGTCACAAGGATCGCTGCCATTATTTTCTTCTTTTTCATATTGTTTTCCTCCTGCAACTATGTGTTGTAACACTTTACCTCGGTGACATGCTATCACAGTCATTTGCCGGTTGTCAATGAAAACCACAGAATTTGTTATGTATTTAAGCCTGCCTCACCTTCTGACTGATTGCGCTCTCTGATGTCTGCCAGTTTATTTTGGACATACTTTGTCCAGGCCTCATCCGGCTGCAAGATATGCGCGCCGTACTTGAATAAGCCGTTGGGCAGTTCTATGCCCCGCAAAATATCCGCGCGCAACACGACCCGCAGCTGCTGAAGTCTGTCCTCGTAAATGATCGTGACCGGTCTCCAGTCGCGCTCCGAGATGCTCTTTGCACACACGAAGCCGATGCCGTTCTCGCTGTAGTTGCGGACAACGATCTCCCGCTCCCGGTCATCCGAGAGTGTGCGTAAAGTAGCGTTCATCTCTGTGCGGATGCGCGGTTCCCCGCGGCGATTCACACGCACGCTGTCACGCTTTGTCGTCAGAACATGACACAATTTCCCCTGATAGGTATCCTTGCGGATCCGGCAGCCACTCCAGCCGAACGCCTGACGATCTGAATTGACATAAAAAACGAGGATCTGGATGTTCGGACTCGAAAAATCTATGAGCTGGCCGTCATGCTTGATGGGTGTCAGGAATAACCCGTCGTCCCGTGTCGCCACGACGACTGCCAGACACTCAAACTTCTTTTCGCCCTTCATCACGCGGATCTGGATTGTCGCGTTTGCCGGTATTTCCCCTACTTTCATCAGATGTTCCTCCATTCATCATGCGTAAAGACCAGGCAGTCTTTCCCATGACCCTTTCCGTAATACATTCGGCTGTCAGCCAATACGACCAGCCCGTCAAGTGTCTCATCCTCACCGGCTGCCGCCGCACCGATTGTAACTGTAAAGCCGATCTCTGTCTCATCCACCGTCACACGCAATTCTCCGATGCGTCGTCGAATATCCTCCATCTGCCGGATCTTTTCCTCCCGGTCGATCTCCGCATCACAGTAGACGACAACAAACTCTTCTCCGCCCCAGCGTACAGGCAGAAATTTTTTCATTTTATATTTACACTCCGTGAGCAGTTCGCCGATCAGCTCCAGCACCCGATCCCCGGTATCATGCCCGTAAGTGTCATTGATGTATTTAAAATTGTCTACATCGATCATGAAAACGCAGTAGTCTTCCAGCTTCTGGATCTGCTCGCGCTGTTTGTACAGCACCCGACGGTTGACCAGTCCTGTCAGCGAGTCATAACTCGCATCGTGGATCAGACCGCGCTCAAAACCAAGCACGATGTGCGTGTATAGCAGATGATACAGGCACACTGCCAGGATCGTCACGGTCCCGTTGATAATACCGAAAAGCTTTGTACCCTCCGGGGATCTGAACAGATACAGCGGTGCATGTGTATTTGACCAGATGGCCAGCAGCAGATAAGAAACCACCACTGAAGCCGCCATTGCAAATGAACGAAGCCGCAGCTTGCTGTTATCCTCGATGTAATCCCCCAGGAGAACGATCGGCAGAATTCCAAAGGCATATTCCTGAAACCCGCATTCCCAACCCATACAGATCACGGAAATGATCATGTGAAACAGCAGCTCCACATACATCATCTGGATCACACCACGCGTCCGGTGCTTTCTGAGCGCGAGCAGCGTATAGATATAGACCAAAACGCTGAACACGTTAAAGCAGGTCATGATCCATATTTCCTCATATCCGAACACAGCGAGCAGTACCGCGTGCCAGAACAGGAATAGCATATTGATCATAAATGTCAATTTTAATACATGTGGTTTCAGATAATCCTTCATAGATTCTCCTTCCGGGTCTTGATCTGAAGCTGCTCCGTGCCTTCCATATTCTGTCATTCCCTGCAGCATACGTTCCTTACAATTCTAATTCTATCAGTTCTTCCGTAAAAATATCACCGATATATAGTTTCCCGCCCTGTATCATCAGACCGCAAGGCTCTGCCGGCTCACGGCCGTCACCCATGGAAAACGCCGAAATGAGCGTCGTCACCTTGCCGTTGGACAGCTTTTTCACGCAGGCGTTTCCGGTGTCGGAAATATACATTTCATTCTTATATAATATGATATCCTGCGGATTGGACAAGCGGGCCTTTAATGCACTGCCGTTCTTATCCCCCTCGATACCCTTCGCGCTGCCTGCCACGGTCGTCACTTTGCCTTTCTCGATCCTGCAGATCCTGTGGTTGCCGGAATCCGCTACATACAACGCTCCTTTATAGTAATACAGTCCCGTCGGTTCATAAAACTTTGCGGTTTTCAATGTACCGTCTGAACAACCTTTTTTGCTTCCCGCATAGGTCGTCACTTTACCGTTTTTATCAATCTTCCGGATCACATGATTTCCGGTATCCGCGATGTAGACCTCGCCGTTGCTGCCCACTGCCATTCCTGTGGGGCGGTTAAACTGTGCCTTTTTACCCGTGGCATTTTTGTATCCGGACTTTCCGGTGCCAGCAACTGTGGTCACGCGGGCATCCAGACACAGACGCAAGACGTGATTTTCGCTGTCAGAAACGAGCCATCCATCCTTGTAGGGGACAACATCCCACGGCGCGTTGAAAAGCGCTTTTTTCGCAGATCCGTTTTTGTATCCGCCAAGTCCTTCCGTTCCGGCTAACACACGGTATTCACCGTTTTTATTTCGCACCCGAACGACCTGGTGCGTACGGTCTGCGATGACCAGACTGCCACTCTTCGTCTTTGAGATCCCGGACGGTGCCAGCACAAATCTGGCGGGTTCGGTTGTCGTATCGGTTTTTGTATCTGTCGTCACCGGTGTCTGCGCCGTTGTCTCCGCAGATACCGGCGAAACACTTCCGGCGCACGCAAGAGCCAATGTCAAAAGTAATGCCAGCCCTCGTTTTTTCATCTTCTGTTTCCTCCTCTTTTTCACGTCATGCATTCCTGTATCTTTTCAATCGTTTACGGTTTATTTCTCCAGCAGTTCCTCGGCGCGCAGCACTTCAAAGCCTGCTGCCTTGCCCTTCAGCGGCACGGTATCACCCAGTGATGTGAAGCGCACACGCCCGGCGAGCGCTTCCGCCACCGCATGGCTGACATAGATGCAGCCGCCCGGGGCATTCGCCTCCAGTCTTGCCGCCGTGTTGACCGTGTCTCCGATGGCCGTGTAGTCCATCCGGTTCGGCGCTCCGATGTTGCCGACGACTGCAGGTCCGAAATGAACACCCACGCCAAAGCTCACGGTTCTTCCGAATTTTTCTTCCAGTTCCTTTTCCAGTGCTGCCGAACGCTCGATCATATCAAAGGCTGTTTTCACTGCCTTGTAAATACTGTCCTCCTGCGGTAACGGCGCACCCCAGAACGCCATCGTACAGTCACCGACAAATTTGTCCAGTGTACCGCCGTTCTCAAAAATGCAGGTGCTGGTCAGCGTCAGATAGCGGTTCAGGATCTGTACGACCTCCTCCGGCTCCAGCACCTCGGACATCGTTGTAAATCCACGGATATCCACAAAGAGCACTGCGATGTCACACAGTTTTCCACCGAGTCCCACCGCGTCGGAGCCTTCTTTTAAGAGTTCCGCCACGATCTCCGGCGCCACATAGCGCTGGAAGGTCGCCGTCACGCGCCGTTTTTCCAGTGCGGCACGCAGATAGCTGAATGCAATACTGCACACAAATAATATCGTCACAGATAGCGGTATATATAAGGGCGATAATACCAGACCGTTCTTATAAGCTGCCATGCAGATGCCGATATAGCCCGCCACCGTGCAGATCCATCCGATGACCGCCGTGCTCAGCTTGCGATTGGCAAAGAGCAGCGCCCACAGAAGTGTCACCACGAACACAGCGAGTGCCTGCGGCGCGCGTCCCACCTCGCGCTTTGTCTGCCCGTGGATCAGCGCGTCGATCATATTTGCCTGATATTCAATACCGTACATTTTTCCGGCATGGTCGATCGCTGTCGCAAAATCGTCCTGCATGCCTGCCGCATACGGTCCGATCAGCACGATCTTTCCGGCATACGCCGACGGGTCGATCTCTCCGTTCAGCAGATCGATCACACCGTAACCGTCGCTGTATGCGCCCGGCTCGCCCTGAAACGGAATATAATAGCGGTGATCACTGTCTGTCACGGGAACCGTCGCTGCCTCCTGTCCGGTCTGCTCACAGTAGAGCTCATAGATCTGTCTGTGGAAGGAAGGGATTTCCTCCCCGTCTGGCAGATCGATCTGCCAGATTCCATGCCTGAGAACACCGTCGGCATCAAACATGGAGTTGATATGTCCCTGCCAGGTGGCGTTTTTCAATTCCTCATACGGTTCATCATATGCGATCAGCGCGTAATCATCCATATAAAAACTGCCGTCCGCGTTCTCGACAAGCTGCGAGCCAAATGTTCCTGCGCATGCCACCACGACCGGACAACTGTTCGCGCATGCTTCCGCGAGATAAGAATCTCCCTCCGGATCATCGGATTCGCCGACGTAGAGCACGTCCAGCGCGATGACCGCCGGTGCCTGCTCCGGATCCTGATTCAGCATATTGATGACATCGCCCATGAGCGCTCTGCCCCAGGACGCGAAGGGTCCGAGAGCATCCAAGCTCTTCTGGTCCAGATTGATCAGTACGATCTGTCCGTCCTGCGGCGTTGCCTGCTGATAAAGCGCATCCGCCACGTATGTATCCTGTGCATACATGATGTTCGATGCACAGATGCCGGCAAAGAGCGCCGCGGCGAGCACACCCGCAAGAAGGGTGCGCCAGATCGTAGATCTTTGTGATGTAGGTTGTTGCTTTTTCATGATTATAACACCTTTAATAGTTGAACTAATGTATGTATGCCTTTCGTTCCTGACTGTGTTTCTTTCGTATCAAAACGTTTAAACCTATTCGCTTCATAAAATTCCAATAATTTTTCTTCATTTTCCGCCTCAAGAAACACGACCATGCCACCAGCCATATACTGCATTTCTTCGATTTTTTCAATTGCAAGCCCCAACAACTGTTCTCCTGTGATCAGTTCGTTTACATCATTGTTGAAATTTTTCCCCAGCTGAGCTACCAGATATGCCGACAACGAATAATTTCCGTTTTCCGGATTCTGCTCACTCACTCTTGCAATCTTCCTCTTAACCGTATTACTAAATGCCTCACCATTAACGGAAATCGGTTTGATCGTTATTGTAAAATAGCCAATCAAATCCACATAGTCCGACGTAAAAACAGTATATGTAACAGATTGATTTTTCTTTGTGAAATCAATAGCCTGTTCCTTTAAAAAGCGCTCAACATCAATATTCCTTTTGCAAGAAAAGGTGGACAAAACATGTCTGAGCCAATGTTCTCCACCTTCACCTCGTGATAAAAAATCCCGAATATTTTGTACTACAAGTTCTTTATTCTCCATGTGCCTTTTTCCACTTCTCCATCAATTTACCTATTTCATCAGGATCTTTAAGTTCCCTATATTTGATTGAAGTGGTATTTTTCGGTCTTGTCAAAGACTCCTGATATGATTCTTCAATCGCATCTGCAAACATTTCGACCTGTTTTTCACCCGAAACAACAAAGTTTTTCGTAATACTTGAAGTTGCCATATCCAACACCTCCTTCTAAATAATATGCTCCATTCAGAATCGCACTATTCTTTGCTTTTATTATATGGGCTGCAACCGTTTTTTTCAACTTTTAATTCATCTGCGTAATGCAGGCAGGAAATGCCACCCTTGCACTCGATCCGAGTGCGAGGATGATTTTATACTCTTATTATGTACTACCTAATAACTAGTCACAGATTTACGTCAAAGGCTCAAGCTTAAGTATTCCGCTGCTATCCCATGTAAGTTTGTATTTATCAACAACCGATATGTTATAGCCGGCAGCAACTGATACAGTCTTGGCGGTGGTGTCATATGATAACCCCTGGATCGCATTTGCCACATCACTGCCCGACGTGGTAATACTCAAACCGATATTATTCCAGTTGATCATAGAGTTTGTGTTAGATATTTCTATCGCACAAGTCTTTGCGGATGCATCCTGTGTTTCTGATGTATCTACTCCGGCAGCGATCGTTCCGGTCGTACCATTCAAGGTCAATGTTCCGCCGTTCATATTAAAGAGAGATGTACCGTTACCCCGTATCGTTCCACAGGTGTCATTTTGCAGCGTCAAAGCTCCTGCAACTTGAATCGTATGGGTTCCCAGAACTGCATTAAAATCGGTCAGTGTAATATCTGTTCCGGATGGCACAAGTGCGTCTTTTTCAAAATGCCACCACACCTCACCTGCCTTTTCCAACTCATCGACTCCGCTGTGCGTTTTTATCGTATTAATGCGTTCTGCCATTTTTGTGCCCAGCATTCCGTCGGTATAAAAATACTGCAAGCCTGCTGTAGCTGTTTCTGAGACATTTGCGTACGCAAGCAGACTCACACCACTTAGCAAACCTGACAAATCCAAGTTGTTCACAAGCAAGCTGTTTGGTACTCCGCTATACTTTCCTGTCCCAGAGGTGTCTGCCAGATGCTTATACTTTTGGGTCTTTATTAATGCATAGTTTTGAATCGTTTCTGTTCCGTCTGTTGTAATCGTTCCGGTGTCAATCGTGCCGCTGTTTATGATACTGCTGCCTTTTGTAAGGTTAAGTTGACTGGCGCTTAACGTTCCTCCGTCAGTAACCAACACCTCTGCACCTTTTGTATCTCCGGCATTAATAGTGCCTGTTCCCCAGACGTATCCGCTCACGTACAACGATGCATTATCTTTTAGCGTAATCGTTCCCTGATTCAAATCAAAGCCATTGGAGTATGACTGATCTGAACTGTCACCACTTGATGTCACCTGTGATTGAATCCTTAAAGTCTTTCCGGCAGGAACAGTCACCGTATCGCCAGAAGACAATTGGGCCATTGCATTCGATCCGACGGTAACAGTCGTATGCACACTTAAAGCCTGATTCAGCTCCGCAGCCGTTACTGCACCGCTTGTAAACTCTGATTGTACAGATTTCAGTGTTATCTTCTTACCATTACTATCCCATATGGGCACACAACCTGATTTAACAGAAACCCAAGATGACGACAGTGTCACTGTTCCGCCGGAAGCGTCTACGGTCGCATCTGTTATTGTGTAAGCTACACCACTTGTATTCACCACGGACAGCCCGGTATCGTTCCATGTGACATTACCTGCGGTTCGTTTAATGGTAGTGCCTCCACCCGTATTTTCTATTACAGTATTCGCATTTGTGCTCGTTCCCTGCAGGGCCAGATTACCACCGGAAAGAAGCACAGTCGCGTTTGAACTACTACTTGTAATGGATACGTTCGATGCAAGCGTCAATGTGCCAGTCAGAATCTCTAAGGTATTACTGCCCATATTAAGCTCCATCGGATTCGATGCAGATACCGGCTGCAACGTGATATTCGACTTCACAACTGCAGGTTTTTGAAAATTCACAGTAACAGTTGCCGGTTTCTGCGCCAGTTCACTGATATAACCTGCTACCTGTGTATTAAATTCTGATGCATAGACAGATGTATCATCTACCACACACAACCGGACACTACTATCTGAAATCACATCAGATGCCTTACCTACCGTATCAATCAGCGTACCGCTTCCCACGCTAATCTTGCCGGAGCCAGAATTTACACCGGTTTCCATGATCAACACTTTTCCTGCCGGAACCGAAACGTCAGCCTCCAGTGTCACATTGGTTTCCACTATATTTCCCGCTGTATCAGTACCAATTTCAGCCACTGTAACCTTATTATAGGATGCCAGTGCCGCATTTATGGCAGCTGCAGACACGGTTCCTGACAATGTTGCTGTTGTAGGTGCCGGTGTACTGGGTGTGTATGAACCGCCGCCGGATGAAGACGTGCTCTCATCCTCTTTTTTCTCGTCCTGTTCTTTTTCCTCTTCCTCTTCCTTTTCCTCTTCTTTTTCCTGCTCCGCCTTTTCCTGCTCGATGCGCTCTGCTTCTTCCTTTTCGAACTGCTCCAGCGCTTCCTCAATCTTCTCTATCTTTAATTTCGTGGTCTCTTCGATTTTTTCCTGAAGTACCGGATCTGCAACGATCTCCTGAAGCGCCACAGGCGGAATCTGTTTCTCAGTGAGAGTTTCCACCATGACCTTCTGCTCCATTTCTTTTTCCGGTTCTCCCGGTTTATCTTCGCCGCCCGGCTGTTCAGAACCGCCTGTCTCTTGTTTCGGTTGCAATACAACGGTCGCAGTCTGTCCGCCATATACGGTTGTCGCATTATTACCCGATCCGAGCGTCACCTTTCCTTCGATCAAATACAGTTTGGATTTATTGACATCTACATACTCAACAACGCCGCATGTTCCACGGATTCCCGTCACCATTGTAGAAGTGCGGACATTCATGCTTTCTTTTTCGTTCAGCTTTTTGTTCACATTGAAGAACAACTTTCCACTCTTTACGAGAAGTTCCAACTGCTTTCCGCTCTGACGGAGTGTTGCAGATGAACTCTGATCTAGCTTGACGGCTTTTGTACTGTCAAGGCTAATATGGGCATAGCTATACTTCGCTGTTTCCAAGGTGTTCCCGTTGTAGAGGCGCATTCCTGTTGTAATCTTGCGCGCAGAGCCGTTCTGCGTCTTCAGCGTTACGGTTCCTTCCGTCTTTTCCAGTTTCATGGTTGTGGCACGTGCAGTTGCTGCAGACGCCGGCGTAACCAAGGTCAGGATCATTGCACTCGACATCAGTGCACACACGATTCCTTTCAGATTTATCTTTTTGCGTCTCATAAGATTTCCTCCGATGTATTACTACTCTATTTTGTACTGCTTGCATAAAACAGGTTTTTGTGTTATATTCGAGAAAAGGAACAACCGCCCACAAGGGGTTGACCTATTAAATTGGATGTAGAAAATGCCACCCTATCGCTCGGTCAAAGTTCAAGGGTGGTTTTTTCTACGCTTTTTTATGTACTGCTTATTGACTGATCATATATATGAAGGTCAGTAGTGCAAGTAAAAATAATCCAAACTGCATCAGATCTGTAAAACTGAATTTGTTCTTCATGCGCACCACCCCCATCCTGTATAGAATGAAGGTCAAGCCACCCTGCAACACGATTGCTCCGTGGCTTGATTATAACATATTCCCGCCAGAATGACAATGTGTAATTGTCATTCACTGTTTTTATTTCTGGTTAAAGGACTCTTCCACCCATGCGTTGCTCTGTTCAAACAAGTCTATGAGATCACTGTCGAGCTGCCCCTGCTCTGCCATATTCCGCAAAATATCGAATGCACGGTCCACAGGTACCGCTTTCTTATAGGGGCGATCATGCGCTGTCATCGCCTCGAAAATGTCCAGAATCGACAGCAAGCGTACTTCCATGCAGATCTCGTTTCCCTTTAAGCCCTTCGGATAGCCGCTGCCGTCCAACATCTCGTGGTGCTGTGATGCCCACGGCAGCACGTCCTTATAGTCATCTCCCAGCGCCATCTGTTCCAGCATGATCCGGGTTTTTTCTACATGATCCTGCATGATCGCGCGCTCGGATGCCGTCAGTGTTCCTTTGCGGATGAGCATCTGCTCCCGCTCTATGGGTGTGATCCATAGCTGCGTGGAGCCGTCTTCTTCGATATAAGTCCGCGCTGCCAGCTGTTCTACCTGTTCTACCAGCTCATCTGTCAGAAAACCGGCTTTGTTCACGGTTTCTACCAGCTCTGTTGCCCGGCTGATCTCCTCCATGCGCGCCTGCGATTCCTCCGTGCTGATCCTGCCCTCCAGGTGCTCGATCCGCGTCAACAGACGAATCTTTTCAAATCTGTCCATGATCAGACCGTAGTTTCCTGCCAGCCGGTCCTGCTTGTCCATGACCTCCATCGGTGTGATCAGCTTTCCGATATCATGCAGCCACACACTCATGATAAATTCCTGTATTTTCCTGTCGTCAAAATGCCAGACCGAATGGTATTTATGCAGCCAATCGATAAAACGCATCGCATATGCCACCATGTTCTTCGTATGGTTTGCATTATAGGGTGTTCTGGCATCGATCGCCGTAGACATCACCCGGACATAGGAATCCAGCATGTCCCGGATCTGGTGCGCATAGTTCATATTTACGAGGCAGATGGCCGCCTGCGAACCCATTGCCAGCAAGATCTGCTCATCCTCCGACGGAAAGGGTATGACATTTCCGTCATCATCCAATGCATTGATCAACTGCAGGACACCGATCACGTGCTCCTTGTCATCCTCCATCGGAACAACCATCATGGACTGTGTATGGTATCCGGTCATGGCGTCGTAGTTTTTCGGACCGGAAAAATCGTAAAGTGAGCTCTCGTACACGTCCGGTATGTTGATCAGTCTGCGGTAGATCGCACCGCACGCGCAGACGTTTTTCTCAGATAAAGGCACCGGCGGCAGCGTGATCTCATCCTCTCCGCCCTGATGGATGCCCTGTGAACGGGTGATCATGATCCGAAACTCCAACGCGTCACCATTATTGATATATAACGTACCACCGTCACAGCGCGTGATGTCCATGGCGGCTGTCAGTATCTGGTCTAACAGACGTTCTCTGTTTTTTTCTTTTGAAAAGGCAATACCTATATTCAGTATTTTCTCCAGTGTGTCATTTTTCATAATGCAATAATTTCTCCCTCTTTTGCAAATGAAATATTCTTCCGGTATTGCTGCAACTGCTGTTCATATGCGCCCAGCTGTGCATCCGTGTGTGAAGGTGAATGATGGAAAAGCAGCCCCTGGCCTGCACCGCTCGCCGCGATGATCTGCGCGGAGGTGCGCATGCTGGGATGGCCGAAACCTCTGCACTGCTCATACTCCTCATCCGTATACTGCGCGTCCAAGATAAACAGATCCGTGTCTACCGCAAAGCCTTCCAGCGAGCGTCCCGTCCCTTCATCCGGATCACAATCGGTCGCATAAACCATACTGTGTGTACCCCAATCCGCGCGAAAGGCAAGTGCTCCGCCCGGATGCGTGACCGGTACCGCCGTGACTGTCAGGGGATGTGATCCGGTATCCGCCGCCCCATTCAATACTACCGGCGACATGCCGATGCTGCAAAAGTCCAGTTTTGCACGAAACGAATCCGGGCCCACAGGCCAGAGCGGTTCTGCCATCATCTGGCGGAATACTTCCGGGATTTTCTCTCCGTCTTCTGCGTAAAAGATCACTTCTGCCGACGGGTCATACATCATGGAACTCATGGGTATACCCATCAGATGATCGAGATGAAAATGTGATAAAAACACATGGATCCTCGCATATTCTTTTCTCACACGCTGCGGCAGATTCATGAGTCCGCTGCCCGCGTCAAACAGGACTGCCTCTCCTGCCGCTTCCAGCAAAACACAGGATGTCGCCCCTCCATATATGCTGTATCCGTTCCCGCTGACCGGTATGCTCCCCCGGGCACCAAGGATCGTCACCTGATTTTTTTCCACTGTTCACACCTCCCGCATCTGTTTTTGGGTATATATATTTACAATATCACAATTTTTTTTCTATGAAAACCTATTCTTTGGAATTAACGGTTTTTACCAGCATAATCCAGTGTTGCCATGCAAATACTCTGTTAAAAAACGGATATTGGATCAACAAGGAGAACCTATCATGACACAGGAAATCATTCACACAATCGTTTTATCGGTAGTATCTCTGGTGGTGTTGTTTTTATTGACAAAACTCATGGGCTACCGTCAGATGTCACAGATGAGCCTTTTTGACTACATCAACGGTATCACCATCGGCTCTATCGCCGCCGAACTGGCGACAAATCTGGAGGACTACCACCGCCCGCTGACCGCCATGATCATCTACGGTCTGGCCACCGTTCTTCTGTCACTGCTCACCGGAAAATCCATCTGCATGCGCCGCTTTTTAAACGGAAAACCGCTGATCCTGCTCCACCACGGCACACTCTACGAGCAGAATCTGCGAAAAGCCAAGCTCGACCTCAACGAATTTCTGGAGCAGTGCCGTGTGAGCGGCTATTTTGATGTCTCACAGCTGCAGGCTGTGATCCTGGAGGGAAACGGCAGGCTCAGCTTTCTGCCGAAAACGAAGGAGCGACCCGTCACGCCTTCCGACCTGAATCTGGAGCCGGAAGACGAGGATCTGACCGCAGCCCTTGTCCTGGACGGGCACATCATGGAGCACAATCTGCATCACTCCGGAAAAAACGAAAAGTGGCTCACAACACAGCTTAGCGCCCTCGGTTTCCCGGAGGTGAAAGATGTGCTGCTCGCCACCTGCGATCTGAATAATAAACTGACGGTATTCACCAAAAATAAAGATGAACATTCAGAAGATGTTTTAGATTAATATGAGATGATCTCTGCTCCGTCCTCGGTGACGAGTACCATGTACTCCCACTGGGCGGAGGGCATGCCGTCTTCGGTGTATGCGGTCCAGCCGTTTGCATCATCGATATAGATATCTACTTTTCCCATATTTACCATCGGCTCGATCGTAAATATCATGCCCGGCACCATGAGCATCTCCTCGCCGCGTCTGGAATTGTAGCTGACCCACGGATCTTCATGGAATTCGATACCCACGCCGTGTCCGCCGATCTCGCGGACGACTGTATAACCGTTTTCAAAAGCATGGTCATGGACTGCCTGGCCCATGTCTCCGAGGAATCCCCAGGGCTTGACTTCCTTCAGTCCGATGTCACAGCATTCCTTCGTGACCTCCACCAGCCGTTTTTTCTCCGGGCTGACTTCACCGATGCAGAACATGCGCGAAGAATCCGAAAAATATCCGTTCAGAATCGTGGAACAGTCCACGTTGATGATATCCCCCTCTTTTAATACGACTTTTTCATCAGGAATTCCGTGACACACCTGATCATTGATGGATGTACACACGCTCTTGGGATAGCCCTGATAATTTAACGGTGCAGGAATTCCGCCCATCTTTGTGGTCAGGTCATACACCCAGTCATCGATCTGCTGCGTGGTGATGCCTTCTTTGATATGCTCTGCTACATAATCAAGCACCGCGATATTGATCTTTGCACTCTGGCGGATACCTGCGATCTGATCCAGTGTCTTGATGATCGAATGATCCGGTACGATATGTCCTTCGTCCTGGATCCGCTTGATCTTTTCGTCCATCGCCATATGACACTGTTTATATTTTTTCCCGCTCTTGCACCAGCAGGGATCATTGCGACCGATGCTGATCTGCTTTCTTGCTGCTGCGATATTCATTCGGTTTCGTTGCATGTTCATTTTTGTCTGTCTCCTCTGTCTTCCGGTTATGTTTTTTTGTTTATTGATCCAGCGTCACATGCCCCATGGAAACCCCTTCCCAAAGCCGGTCTCTGATCTTGTATGTATGCGCTTCCAATAATGTTTCATACGCAGCTCCGCCTGCGTCATAGTCCTCCTCCGGGACATTCTGCATCGCCGCATAAAGCTGCTGATATTTTTGCGCCAGCGCCATCCGGAGCAAATCTTCTATCAGCTCCTCCTTTGTGACGCCAAGCCGCACCTGTCCGGTCTCTCCCAGATCCATCCAGAAATCCTCACTGCGCCCGGTGGCATAGTCGATCTCATCCTGATCCAACTCCATGCCCATTTCCGTTGCCATCTCATAGAAGATGAGATCATGAATCACCATGTCCATGGCTTCGTTTCGCGCGTACACACGCATAAAATGGCCGTTGATATGTGTGTTCCAGTACGCATTCGGATTCGTGGCATCATAGACAAGCGCCTGTTCCTGTATCAATCGCTCCTCATATGCCACGTAAAATGCCAGCTCCCGCAGCGGATATTTCTCCCCGTCCAGTTCCAGCACGGTCTCATCCAGATGTTCCTTAAACTCAATTGTTTTCACGCGAGCTCCACAGCCGCCCAGCGTAAGCAGCGCACATATGAGCAGCACTGCCGACAGCCATCTGCGTGCGGAGCGCACCGCACATTCTTTTTTCAACCTCTGTTCCTCCGCTGTTTCCCTGTACTACAGCACGCGTCGTACAGCGAGAATCGTCCGATAAGTGGCATTTTGTGTCGCGATGCCCACCGCCGAGCTCTGTGCGCCTACGATACGGCCTCCGCCGATGTAGATCGCCACATGTCCACTGTAGCAGATCAGGTCTCCGGGCTGTGCATTGCTGTAGCTGACTGCCCGTCCACAACTGCGCAGTGCGTAAGAACTGTGGGGTAGACTGATGCCGAAATGTCCGAAGACACTCATCACAAATCCGGAGCAGTCTGCTCCGTTTGTCAGACTGGTACCGCCCCACACATACGGATTACCTATAAACTGCATCGCATAATCCACAACAGCCTGTCCGCTGATATTTGTCTGATAGGCAGGATTTGCACCGCCGTCATCCGTGCCGCCGGAGCTGCTGTCCGAACCGCCGCCCTGCTGTTGCTGCTGTTGTTGTGCGGCTTCCTGTCTGCGGCGCTCTTCTTCCTCCTGACGCCTGCGTTCCTCTTCCCGGCGTCTGCGTTCTTCCTCCTCTGCGGCGATACGCGCCTGCTCTGCAACGATGATATCGTTCTGCTCCTGTATCGTTTGCTTATACTGTGCTGCCAGTGCTTCCGCCTGCGCGAGCTTTGTGTCGAAATCATCCATGGTCGCACGCTTTTTCGTCAGCATGTTCTGCAATTCCTCGGACTGATGCTCCTGATTCTCTTTCAGTGCCAGCATATCCTGCTGCTCCTGCTCCAGAGTTTCCTTGAGCTCCGCCACCTGCGTGATCGTATCCTGATACTCGTTCAGCATTGTGCGGTCATAGTCGTAGATCTGATTAAAGTATTCCACGCGGTTCAAAAAGTCCGCCATGCTGCCGGCTCCGAGCAGTGATTCGATCAGTGCGTTGTCACCCCGTTCATACATAAAACGGATCCGTTTTTTCATGCTCTCGTACTGCTTTTCCGCTGTCTCCTCCGCCTCTGCCAGATCGGCTGTCGCCTGATCGATATCCGCTTCCTTCTGGGTGATCTCGTCTTTTAACACCTCAATATCCAGAAGCAGCGCAACCAGTTCCGAGTCAAGGGAATCGATCTCCTGCTGCAGTGAATTCTGTTTTTTTTCTATATCTGAAATCTGGCTTTTGGTCTGATCAAGCTGCTGGTTTGCCTCGTTGATCTTGTCCTTCGCGTCCTGGATCGCGGATGCACCGGTGCTCTGAGCCATTCCGCCTGCCAGTGCCACGACAAGGGCCGCTGCCAGGATGCGTTTTCCGTTTCTCTGTCGTATCATATTTCCTCCTGGATCATATTCTCACGACCTCAGCAGTAGATGCTTCGGTCTGTTTTGAACAATTATAGCTTATCTACTTCAGTACCTTCACTGTATGCGGAGAAACAAATTCTCCGCATACATATTTAGTATAACACTCCCATGCATGGATTTCAACTGATGGTCTTCACGATCATGAGCTTATCCTTCGGATGAACAGTCTCATCTGTCAGCCCGTTTTGCTCCATGAGCTGGCGCATCGTCACACGGTGTGCCTTGGCGATATCCCACAGTTTTTCGCCGTTTTTCACGATGTAACCGATCATACCCGGCTGCGTCCGGAGCTGTTTCTCATCCACTTCAGACACCTCGATTTTTTCCACATTTTTCACATTCTGATTCTCAAAAATGATCACGCAGAGACGAATCTGGGCCTTGCATTCCACCTGACTCTGATCGATCAGCGCCGTCGTCAGTTGATCAATGCCCGCCTCCAGCTCATAGCTGATGTCCGCACCGTCAGGGCGCAGCCCCGGCACCTCCACCATTTCCGAAAAAGGAAGTGTCTCATCCACTGTCATAAGCGGCATCTCATCGTTGGCGGCGATATAGAGCAGCTTCATTTTCAGTATTCCCGACACTTCCAGTCTGCCGTCGGCGGGTGTCACCTCCTCCACCTGCACATTTCCCACACAAGAACAGATCTGCAGCACCTGCGCGGCAGTGTCCAGTGTCATGCGCTCGTTCAGCCGGAACCGGGAGTCATTTTTTATGAGCAGTCTCTGCAGATTCACGTCTTCTCTGGTACAGTTCAGATCCCGGTCCGTGGCATACGCATCCTGCAGCAGTGTCAGTGTCTGCTCCTGCCATAACGTATAGTCTACCTCCAGCACTGCCGTGAGCTGCAGCATACGCTCCTCGCCGTCAAAATCCTCTGCAGCTTCAAGCTCCCCGCTGAGCAGGCGCACACGCACCCATGAAAGCATCTGCGGATCCGCCTCCTCGGCATCTACCTGTGTCTGCAGCGGCACCGCCAGTTCCAGACACTGCAGTTGTTCCGACTCTCCTGTACCAAGATAAACCATATGTACAAACAGTTCGCCGTTCAGATCGATCTTTCCGTCCTCCAGCCGGCTCTCGATTCCGCGGGGCTGCAGGGAATACCACAAGATTTCCTGTATCCCGGGCTTGTTGGAAGGCAGCGACAGTTCCGTGCGAAAACGGCTTGTATCTTTTTTCTGTCCCAAAAGTTCTAACGCCTCGACTTCCTCCTTGCGCACCTGCACATGATCTCCCGTATCGCCGTTTAGGCCGGTCGCCAGTGCATGCACACACGGCTGCCTTAGCTGTAACTGCAGGGTGATGAGTGAGCGGATCTCCAGCTTGCGGGAATTGATCAGTCCGATGGACAGGTCCTCGATCTCAGGGTCCACATAAACGGTGTCATACTCTCCCGCGCCCTCCATCCGCACGTTTTCCTGAAAGGGTATCTCTCCCTGCAGACGGCCGAAATAACCGTCCGCTCCGTTGCTGCGGTAAAGCACCTCAAAATGCAGCGCGCCCCGCAACCGCACAAGATCCGCTTCGACCTTGATCTCCTCCATGCGCACCTGCCCTTTGTCTTCAATGATTTTTAAAATGTCCGGCTTATACTCCGCCAGATTGTAGTCATCGTCCAGTGTGATCTGTGTGACTGCTCTGCCCTTTTCGCAGATCACATGGATCTGACGGCGTTCACACTCCAGATATTCTCCTGATTCCATACAAAAAGACCTCCATTTTTGACTCACTTAACAATAAGTATTCAAAAATGAAGATCTTTATGCGAATCTTTACGATTCTTTTTTGCATAAGTGTGCAATGCCCTTCCAAAGCAATCAGCACAATTTCATACGGATATCTCTGGTAATGATATCAGTGTAGGAAAAGGACAGAAGCTGCGGTGGATTGAGTCCATCGGTGCTGTCTACAAGAATGGTGAATACACTGGGGTAAGCGTTCTGAATGACGCCCTCCTGGATATCGACCTTGTTGCGTCCACGATCCAACTGAATCACAACCTTGTTGCCACAACGCTGGTGCACGGATGCACGAACCTTGCTGATTTCAGATTGTTTCATCCTTTTTCCTCCCTTATGCTGTTTTGAATTCTTTCGTTGCCATTATACCACAACATCTAGTGGGGTGTCAATCTCCAAAAATCACTCAAACACAACATTTTGTTCACCACACAGCAGCTTCACCACTATATATGGATATGCACTTGTGGTCTCATCGCCTGCGTTTTTGCCGCCTCCGACGAGCTGTGTATCAAACACGATACCATCTTCTGTGCAGTATAATTCAAGCACCTGTATACTGCTGCCGCCCGGCTGGGCACCATATCCCCTCACAATATAGAACGCCCCGTCATCTGCATAAGTCAGTTTCATCTCCCCGGTCTTTGCCGTCTCGATCCGGGTCATCAATTCCTCCGGGATATCCTCCTGTGCCACAATCGTGTATTCCGGTTCCGACAGTTTCTGGTGTCCTCCCTTTTCCACACTGCAACCCGCCAACAGGCATGCGCCAAGGACTGCGAGCAATCCTGCTTTTATACGAACTGCATGCTTTTTGCAGACTTTCCTCTTTCCGTTCTGCACGTTTTTTACCTTTGCTGATCTTCTTTCCTGTCTCATAGCATCCTCCCTTAGATTCGCGTATTGTCAGAATGGCTTCTTTTATGCTATACTTTTTGTATCTATGTATATGAAAGGTCTAATGCTATGATTCGTACATTTTTTGTTGTATTATTTGTAATACTCTATCTGATTCTCGGGATCCCTGTCCTCGGTGTCTTCTGGCTGATCTCCAAAAATGAAAAATGGAAAGATGGCGCTGCGCTTGCGCAGCTTCGCCTCGTACAGTGGGCATTCCGGTGTATCTGCGCGATCTCAGGCGTAAAGCTTACCGTGATCGGCGAGGAGCAGGTGCCTGTCGATGAACCGGTGCTCTACATTGGGAATCACCGCAGCTATTTTGACATTGTGATCTCCTATGCACGCTGCCCGCGTCTGACCGGTTACATCGCGAAGGACAGCATGTTGAAGATCCCGCTGCTTTCCACATGGATGAAACGGCTCAACTGTCTGTTCATCAATCGTGAGGACATCAAGGAGAGTTTAAAGACGATCCTTGCAGGAATCGAAAATGTGAAAAACGGAATTTCCATGTGCATCTACCCGGAAGGCACCAGAGGCAAAGGTGTGGATGAGCTGGACATGCTCCCCTTCAAGGAGGGCAGCTTAAAGATCGCCGAGAAGACCGGCTGCAAGATCGTTCCGATGGCGATGACTGGATCTGCTGATATTTTTGAGAATCATGTTCCGTATATCCGAAAGTCGCGTGTCATCTTAGAGTATGGGGCGCCGATCGACATCACCCAGCTCTCCAAAGAGGACAAAAAGAAGCTCGGCTCCTATTGCCAGGCCGAGATCACGCGGATGCTGGAGCGACATCAAGAAATATAAATGAATAATAGAAACGGAAACAAAAAAGATAAGCGTATTCCGATACGATTTTGCCCGTCCGAGCCTGACGAGGGGGGAACGAGGTCTGGGATGACCTCGGATTTGACCCGACCGAAGCGGAGCGGAGAAAGGGCAATCGAGTAGCGGGGTACGCTTATCTTTTATTATTTAGTATTTTTTACTCCGTCAATGCCTTTACGATTCGCGGATAATCCATGAAATGCGATGCCTTCACAAGGATCGTGTCCCCCGGCTGCGCAAATTCACATACGCGCCTGCACAGTGCATCCACATCGGTTCCGAAATAATCATACTGCGTGGTGAAATCCGGATATTCCTCCACACCGCGCACCAGTTCCCGGGACAGTTCACCCGCCGCAAACAGCCAGGCGATGTGCTTTTCTGCCACATAAGCGCCCACTTCATAGTGTAGCTTTTTCTCATCTGTTCCCAGTTCTCCCATATCACCAAGCACGGCTATGGTACGTCCCTCACCCTGCGTCAGCACATCAAGGGCAGCTTTCATGGACACCGGATTTGCATTGTAGCAGTCATCGATCACAAGGTAATCATGCGCCTCGATCAGGTTTGTACGACCGCCGATCGTGCGCGCAGCCTCAATACCTGTGCAGATCTCCTGCTCAGACAGACCCAGCGCCAGACCGACTGCTGCTGCCGCCATTGCATTGTATACGTTGTGTTCACCCGGGATCGTCACATGTACGCGATGTGTTTTCTCCGGAAGATGAAGATCAAAATCAATGCCTCGCAGCCCCTTGTTTTCAACTGCATCCGCAAAGATACTCTTTTTTTTGTAGGCTGCTCCCACAGGCAACGCCTCACCCATTCCGTAAAACACGGGTGCCTTGCCCTGTACGGCTGCCACCGTACACAGTTTGTCGTCATCTCCGTTCAGCACGACGGTCGCGTCGTCCCGCAGATAGTCGAACACTTCTGTTTTCGCCTTTAAAATGCCGTCTCTCGTTCCGAGATTTTCCAGATGACAGATGCCGATATTTGTGATCACAGATACTTTCGGACGCGCCACTGCTGCCAGCCGGCTCATCTCGCCAAAATCCGAGATACCCATCTCCAGCACTGCCACCTCATGCTCCTCACGCAGACCGAACACAGTCAGCGGCAGACCGATCTCATTATTAAAATTGCCCGCCGTCTTATGTACACAGTATTTCTGTGACAGCACGGAGGCGATCATTTCCTTTGTGCTGGTCTTTCCGACACTTCCGGTAATACCGACGACCGGAATCGCAAGCTCATCCAGATAGAGCGCTGCGAGCTTTTTTAATGCCTCTTTGGACGATTCCACCAGCAGACATACGCCCGTTGCCTGCTCCGGCTCGCGCTCACACACAACTGCCAGCGCGCCCGCCTCAAACACCTGTGGGATAAAGTCATGTCCGTCCACACGCTCTCCGGGCAGTGCCACGAACACAAAATTTTCTTTCACCTGACGGCTGTCGGTCACGATGCCCGCCGCCGGTGTCTCATGTCTCTTTTGATCCATCGGCGCTCCGCACAGACGCGCATTACAAGCCTGTGCCATCCGCTCTAATGTCATGCCTTTCATGAACGCTTCTCCATTTTTTGTAAAGATATCTGTATCAACTGCTCGCACAGCTCATTATAACCAACGCCGATCGCAGCAGCTTCCTGCGGGATCAGGCTGGTGGGTGTCATGCCGGGCAGCGTATTTGCTTCCAGACAGTACATACGGCCGTCATCATCCATGAGAAAATCCATGCGGGAGTATGTATCCAGACCGATGACCTGTGCTGCCAGCTCCGCATAGCCCTGCATCTCCTTTGCCTGTATCTCCGGAATTTCGGCGGGACAGGTCTCAACCGTACTGCCTGCCTGATATTTGTTCTTATAGTCATAGAAGCCGCTGAGCGGCGCGATCTCTATGATCGGCAGTGCCTTTCCATCGATCACGCAGATTGAAAATTCTCTTCCCTGGATATATTGCTCGACAACAACCTCATTCTCCCAGCGGAAAGCCTCCTCAAGCGCCTGCTCATACTCCTTCTGGTTGTTTACGATGGAAACGCCGATGCTGGATCCGCCGCAGCAGGGTTTCACCACGCACGGGAAACCGGGCTGTTTGCTGGTCTGTACACCTTTTTTTACGGAAAATCCACGCGGGACGGGAACACCGCCTGCTGCCAGCACCTTTTTTGCCAGCTCTTTGTTCATCGCGATTGCGCTGGAAAGATAATCCGAACCGGTATAGCGAATGCCAAACAGGTCAAAGGCCGCCTGTATCTTTCCGTTTTCTCCGTTTTCCCCATGCAGTGCCATAAAAACGATGTCTGCCATCTGGCACAATGCGATGACATTGGGTCCAAAAAAGCAATCTGACTGATCCGCTCTGGATGCCTTTACTGCCGCCAGATCCGGTGCTGTCTCCGCGATTCCACTGACCGTTACGCTGACCTCCTCGCATTTTTCGAACCAGTGCGCGACGTCATCTCCCTCACGCCCCATAAACACATCCATCAGAATGACCTTGT
Source organism: bacterium (assembly GCA_004562765.1). GTDB lineage: Bacteria > Bacillota > Clostridia > Lachnospirales > Lachnospiraceae > W0P33-017. The sequence continues at coordinate 68,004 of SFRL01000011.1, forward strand.
GTCCGTTTTCACGCAGTGCCTCGCATACCTTACTTCCCGTCACCAGTGATACATCACGCTCCGGGCTTAATCCACCCGCTAAAACTACAATATTCATATTTTTCTCCTATCTGCATTTGCGGCTTCTTCCTCATTTTCTGCCGCAACACATTTCCTTTTTTCTCACAGTATATGCTGTTTTTTCTTTCTCCATCCTACTCCTTTTAGCAATAGATGACAAGTCCTTTTACGTGTCCCGGAAATTTTACATCTGTATCTCGTTTCTTTTCGCACCCACGCAGAGGCGGAGGCCCCAGCGTACCGGCGGAGAATTTGACAGATCGTTTGTGCGTTCGGGTACGCGCGGAGAAAAAACTCGCCCATCATAAACATGGCAACAGAGAAAAGCCGGTTTTGCTTTTACTCTGTGCCACCCGCGTGAATTTACCGAGAAGCACAACCGATTGTCAAAACTCTGCCGGTACGCTAGGGCGCAAAGAAAACATGTAAATACAGCCATCATAGCACTCCCCCGGCGGTTACTGGATGTAAGACATCAGATAACTGTTCTTCAGCAGTTCCAGTTCTACCGGCCCGGCACTTTCCTCCCGCTCTGAGAGGATCTCGCGCAGCAGCCGCATCCGAGAATAAGCCTGTTGTGCATCAGTCGTTTCATGCAGTTCAGAAAGAATGTTGCTGAGGTTTCCGTAGAGACTGGGCAGCGGGATCAACAGGCCTGCGCTCAGACAACTGCTGATACCTGCATCGCAGAAAATGCGCGCAGGATAAACCAGACCGGCACTCAGCTTGACTGCCGCCAGATTGTTGCAGACCGCAGGCAGAAGATATCTGCCGATCTCTCCGTCAATGTGCCACTTTTTTAAATATGTATAGACACGCTCTAAAATGCGGTTTGCCGATTCAAAGCTCTCCATATGATAAAACTGTACTGCAATACTGTTTAAAATATACAATTCCAGATAAGTATAGGTGCGACGCGCGGCACTCTCATCATACAGTTCCTCCAACGGCATGGACATCACGAGAATCTTCATCAGATCGAGCAGCAGCACCGCGTGATCAGTTCCATCCTTCATCCGGTCGATCACAAGCACATAGTCATAAAATTGTTCCTCGAACAGTGATCCCCTTTTCCGGTCTTCTTTTGCCCGCTCCAGTACCCGCCCCCAGTTTTTCAGTTCTACCAATTCCTCCGTTTGGGCAAATCCAGTAAAAAAGCAGCCTGAATCCCTCAGCCTGCGAAGCAATGCTTCCGCCACACGTCCTGAAGGCATCTGACTGCCCTTTTCGATCTTAGCGATCGAGCTGACAGAACAAATTCCCGCTGCCAGCTCTTCCTGTGTCATGTGCAACCGGTCTCGCAGTTCCCTGATCACATCGCCCAATCTGTAGTATACCATTCTCATATCCTCCCCATAGATGTCATGTAATGTAAACAGTATACGCACCACCTATGAGGAGGACCATTTCAATTCGTGAAAATTTTTTTAGCGTTTTTTGACAATATTTTCAAGATGAAAACATTTTAATTTTCGACTGTTCTCGACAAAATTATGTGAACTGCATTCTGACCCCATAACTTCACCGTCCCCGTCGTCAATATTTAAAATTCCGGTTCGATCAGGCCGTAGCTCTTATCCTTGCGCTTATACACGACATTGACCTCGCCGGTCTCAGCATTGCTGAACACGAAGAAGTTGTGTCCGAGAAGTTCCATCTGTACACAGGCATCTTCCGGGAACATCGGCTTCATGCCGAACTTCTTTGCGCGGACAATGCGGATCTCCTCGTCATCCGCAGTCTCCTCCTCCACAAATTCCTTGCGAAGGCTGTCCGTATTCTGCTGCTTGTCGATCAGTTTCTTGCGATATTTTTTCAACTGTGCCTCGATGACATCCACGACAAGATCGATCGTCACATACATATCATCACTCTGCTGCTCCGCACGGATGATATGTCCCTTCATCGGGATCGTGACCTCCATCTTCTGGCGCTCCTTCTCCACGCTGAGCGTCACATTGCATACCGTCTCAGGGGTAAAATATTTTTCCAGCTTTCTGAGCTTGTCCTCCACTGCACCGCGCAGGCCCTCTGTCACATCGATGTTTTTTCCACTGATTGTTATCTTCATAAATGACCATCTCCTTTGAGATTTATTTTGTATTGCTATTTTACCAAATAATCTCTTTTAAAACCAGCCCTTTTGAGATAAAATGTATAAAAAATATATAAACTTTTGGAGAAAAATATGAAGACAAAAACAATACTGATCACTGGCGCCTCTCACGGCATCGGAAAGGCGATCGCCGCACGTTTTGCCGCAGAAGGCTTCTCGCTCGTACTTAATTGCAAAAATGATATTGACATCCTGCACGACTATGCAGACAGACTCAGCCACACCTGCGGCATACAGGCACTTGCGATTCCCGGAGATGTCAGCGATCATGACTTTGTCCGTGAAATGTTTGCACGGGCACAGGCTACCTTTGGCGGAATTGATGTACTCGTCAACAATGCCGGTATTTCTCACGTGGGGCTGCTCACCGATCTGTCGATCGATGACTGGAACCGAGTGATCGCCACGAACCTGACCAGTGTTTTTTCCTGCTGTCACGAGGCAGTTCCCTACATGGTACGCCGGAAATCAGGCTGTATCATCAATATTTCCTCTGTCTGGGGTAATGTCGGAGCCTCCTGCGAAGTCGCATATTCCGCTTCCAAAGGCGGAGTTAACAGCTTTACGAAAGCTCTCGCAAAGGAGCTTGCTCCCAGCAATATCACCGTTAATGCCATCGCCTGCGGCGTCATCGACACGCGCATGAACAGCTGCTTTGACGCAGAGGAGCGTGCCTCTCTGGAAAAGGATATCCCAATGGGACGCTATGGTGAGCCCCAAGAGGTAGCTGCGCTCGCCTGGCAGCTCGCCTCCGCGCCGGCTTATCTGACCGGCCAGATCCTCACGATTGACGGAGGCTGGCAATAGCGTGAGGCTTTGCTTTCATCATATGCGATATGCTCATAAAAAAAGAAAGGACGCAGCGTTTCACGCTGCGAAAGGGGCATGTCTCATGGAAACTACTTCCAATCGCATTCGCGAAATCATGAAAGAGCAACACATTTCACAAAAGAGACTTGCAGTCAATCTGCAAGTCTCTAATTCTTCTCTTAATAATTATCTCAGCGGCAGGCGCTGGATGAGTCTGAATCTCATCCGCGAGGTCTGTCGTTATCTGAACATTTCCTCTGATTATCTGCTGGGTCTGTCCCCGCAAAAACACCCGTCCGTCCTGCCTGATGATGAGCAGGAGCTGCTAGAGATCTACCGGACACTGCCCTCGCACGCCAGGCGATGTGCCACCAATCAGATGAAGCAGTTGGCGCAGTTGTGCAGGCTGTGGGAGCGGCAGCAATAACGTCAGCATAATACAGTATATACATCCAGACGCGCTACCCATAATATGCGGCATACACAGCTCCTTATGCGTATCGGGTAAATCACGCGACAAGGAGCAACGAGGGATAGTGGAACGTGCGCACCGTCTTTTGCTTCGTTCCCCTTCCCTCGTCGCGCCCTGTCAATGCAAAGGACTACGCAAGACAGACGGGGCTTGCTCGGTCGGGCAAAGGCGCAACATCCGGCGCGCACATCCCGCTATCCGCCCAAGCTATCTCTGCGTGAACCCGATGCATAAAGTCGCTGTTTTATGCCGCATATCACGGGATGCGCTGTGTACTAAAATCTGCTGTCATATTATTGCATGGCGAAAGCAAGTGCAATCAGCCAAAGTTTGGCTTACTCCGCGGGAATTGGCATATCGGATTTTGTGCCTTTGCCCGAGGTGCGCGAAGCGTAAAAATAGCGTTTCGTCGGCAATAACTAAAACCGGCTGCTATGTGTGCAAAGGACACATCGAGCAGCCGGTGAAGGGACAGCGAGACGCCCATAGGGCAATGAAACAAAATTGATATGACAATTCTGGCGGAGTGCATCTACCTTTCTGGTTGCATACACTCCGCCTCTGTTAGTTGAAGTACGTCCGATAAGTCACTGTCGTAGTGGTCTATTTCATATTGCCAGCCTATTCATTGCCAAGGGACTGCGACTTGCGCACCCGTGTGGTCTTGTCGTAGCAGGAGAAGATCTCATCCACTGCCTTCTCATCCTGCTTGGGTGAGATGAGGCTGACAACAGGCACGATCACAAGACCTGCGAGCATTGCAAAGGCTCCACAGTTGATCGGTGACTGCAACAGTGTCGGGAAAGAGCTGCGAGCCAGCATATTCAGTACCATGATACCTGCGCCAAAGATGAAGCTTACCCAGACAGACAATTTTGTCGTCTTCTTCCAGTACAGTCCATAGAGGAACGGTGCCAGAAATGCACCTGCCAATGCGCCCCATGATACACCCATCAGCTGTGCGATGAATGTCACATTGTTTGTGTACTGTACGATCGCGATAACAACAGAAATCGCGATAAATACAACGATCAGCACGCGGATGCAGAGCAGCTGCTTCTTTTCATCCATCTTCTTGATCACATGATTTTTCAGCACATCGATCGTAAGCGTGGAGCTGGACGCGATAACCAGTGAAGACAGCGTAGACATAGACGCTGAGAGCACCAGGATCACAACCAGTCCGATCAGCAGATCCGGCAGACCGGAAAGCATCGTAGGAATGATCGCATCATAGCCCTCTGCAGCGACATCGATCTTATCTGAGAACAGTCGTCCGAAGCCGCCGAGGAAATAGCTTCCGCCTGCTACCACCAACGCAAAGAAGGTAGAGATCACAGCACCTTTGCGGATCTGATTCTCGTTCTTGATCGCGTAAAATTTCTGAACCATCTGAGGAAGTCCCCAGGTACCGAGTGATGTCAGGATAACAACGCCCAACAAGTTTATGGGATCGGGTCCGAGGAATGAATTGAACACACCGGGTGTCGCAGAAACCGCCGGATCCTCAATGCGCGCCAGACCGTCAAGAGCTTCCATCAGACCTCCGTTCATCTTCAGTACGGCTCCGATGACTGCCACGATACCGATCAGCATGACGCAGCCCTGAATAAAGTCATTGATCGCGGTCGCCATATAGCCTCCTGCGATGACATAGATTCCGGTGAGCACTGCCATGATAACGATGCAGAGCTTAAAGTCAATGTTGAATGCCATTCCGAACAAACGGGACAGTCCGTTGTAAAGAGAGGCTGTATACGGAATCAGGAAAATAAATACAATGACAGATGCGCAGATCTTTAATGCAGAGCTGTCAAAACGTTTTCCGAAAAATTCCGGCATGGTTGCAGAGTCCAGATGCTGGGTCATGACACGTGTCCGGCGTCCTAAAATGACCCATGCCAGCAGGGAACCGATCACTGCGTTTCCAAGACCGATCCATGTAGCTGCGATACCGTATTTCCATCCAAACTGCCCGGCATAGCCGATAAATACGACTGCGGAAAAGTAAGAAGTACCATAGGCAAAGGCAGTCAGCCAGGGGCCGACACTTCTGCCGCCGAGTACAAATCCATTTACATCTGTTGCATGCTTGCGACAATACAAGCCGATTGCGACCATCACTCCGAAGAAGACGAGCAGCATCAAAATTTTAGCGATCATAATATTTCTCCTTTTTCATTTGCAATATTTTATCGCGTTGAAGCGTTGCGTTTTAACGCTTTTACTAGCTAAAGTATTGTAGCACAGAAAAAGACGGCTGTCAATGCTACGCTGGCGCAAGGCAAAGATTGCACAAACCCTTACAAATACTGAGCTATAATATTTTAACTGCAATATACTGTATAATTTTCATAACGTTCTATGGCATTTTCAATTAATTCCACTGTTTTTATAAATATTTCTTGACATTCATCATTTTCCGTGTTACAACAAAGTTGTAACTATATTATATAAATGTATAACATAGTCAGAAAGGAATTCTAAAATGAGCACTGGAGTAAGACAGACATTTTATTTCAAAAGTCTTAGTGGTATGAAAAAACTTGCAACAGAAGAAAATATTGAGGTGAACGGTAATACCTTCGAAGAGTTATTTTGGGAAAAATATGCTGGGGCTGATGCAAACTACAATTTTCAAATTCGTTGCCTCTATAATGGTGAGAAAACCCTTCAAGATGTATTACAATCATTTACCGAAATACAGGCATATAATGAACAATATATAAAAAAAGGGAATGTTAAATTTGTAAAGATTGTTCGCACCGCCATTGGCTCATCCGAATGGATCCCGAGAGGTGAATATCGAGGCGACTACCATGTAGACAACAGAATACACCATGTAGACAATCTCGCTGAAATATTTAATGTAATTGCCAGAGAACTTGAGGCCAGAGTCAAATTGCTAGAGCAACCTATTTTCAAACATTCAGATATAAAACCGTGGACTCTTGAAGTTCAAGATAACCGCTACGAAGAAATTCTTACAAACGAAGCCAATTATAGCCCGGCTATTATTGAGCAATTTAAGCATAAAGCGAATTACTTTTTATCAGCAATTGAAGAAAACACTTATCCTGGACAAATTTTAGATTTAATCATTGCTAATTGGGATTATTTTTGGAATTTTACAAGTACATATGAAGCAGTTGAATATTGCATCGCACTTTCTGCAAAAGTGACAGATAAACCCCTGATCAGAAAAAGTCTTCGTGAATTTAGCATACAAACTAATTCCGAATAAATACTCACATTTATACACAACATTTCTAACAGCGTTTTAAACTTACCACTAAAATCATAAAATAATAACAGGTAGAATACCAAGTTCTACCCGTTATTATTTTATGATTAAATTATTATTTAGAAATAGCGTTTGCATAAGAAACATAAAGTTTTACAGATTTTCTCAACTGCGATTTGACAGAAACGGAAAGGGTTTGGAATTGTTTCTC
>SFRL01000037.1 GCA_004562765.1 bacterium
CGGAACCGTCCCCGTGCCAAATGCCTGTGTGGAAGTTGTATCCCCTTTAAACACAAACAGTCTGCCATTTAAATATCCCTGATTTTCATCGGTAGAAATATTTCCGGCAGTCATATACTTCTCCCATTTATCCTGCTTCGTCCAGTAATGGTACCAGTTCTCGCCGATCACACGTCCATCCACATCGGACGGAAGAAATGTAAACATAGACCAGTATGTCTGCGCATCGCCCGTCTGTGCAGTAAACACACCAGTCTCAACTCCATTAATTTCTTTCTTTTGAATCAAGGCATCTTCTCCATCCAGATACAACCGCTGAAACAGTTCAGAATCCATGGAAAACAGCATGACTGCCAGTTTATACATATTATTGTTATAGCCCGTATCGGTATAAGTATAAATGGTTGGATTCATATTCCAGTCCAAAATATGAAACGTAACCGATTTTCCCCCACTTAAAGATCCCTGTGTAGCTATATACACCCCGGAATCCATAAAAATCGGGGCATAGTTCTCCTCCTGATTGATCTTCTTATACATTTTCTTGACAACATCCCAGCTGATATCTTTCGATCCATTAAATCCATTCGTATACGAAGAAACAGACGAATGCTTTCCGTACCTGTTGTGTTTTTTCCAGATCTCTCTGATATTATCACCCCCGGAATGTACCTTTGGGGAAACCACATACAGATCCGCATAATCTGCCCATTTCGGCTGTGCATTCAGCTCTTCCGGTGTAATCGTTTTAATAATCACCGAATAATTGTCTGCTTCCTCCTGTGTTTTACAGCCGATACTGTCCTTTAAAAAATAATCATTGTTTTTATATAGATAGTAATTCTCTGTTACATTGATATTATCCTTTGATTTATCACCGGTACTTTTTCTTTTTGTATAAATCCGGTCGCCCTCATTGGTAAGTTCACGATCCGTCCTTTCATCAAATGTCTGATCTTTATAATCCGATTTTTCGAAATCATTTACTGTATGCCAGATAATATTTCCATGATCCTGTCTGACAAACGATAAGCTTTCATTTCCGTCTTCCCCTTTTACAATTTTTTGGACAAACGTTCCTTCCCCATCTTTGACGCGCTCATAGTATCCGGTATATTCTGCATCTTTCATGCCATCATCACAGACACGCATATTTCCAGAATATTTTGAAATGTCCCCTTCCGGCTCATCCGGGAAAAAATAAGCCTTTTTCTGTTCGTATTTTGCACCGGTTATGGATGTAACCGTTGTAAGATCCCCATCCCCATAACGCATCTCTTCCACATTTACCGGTTCACATCCACTGATCTGGTATCCAAACTCTGCGTATTCCTCATAAGGCACAATTTCAAGAATCAGAAACGGGTTTTCCTTTGTTCCAAGCTTTGCCGCTGCGGCATTCGCATCGTAAATGTTGCGCTTCGACTCCGGAATCTGCTCTATCTGATCAACGACCCCTCTTGTCATCACCGGAAGTTTCTCATCCGCCTTTAATTTATTCCGGTACCCGACAACCCCAAGACAGACAACAAGCACCCCCAGCATACAGACTGCGGATGCAATTCTCTTTTTCCTGTTTCCGTTATTTTTTTTCTGCCGATGCCATCTTACCATCTTCAATACGAACGCCCCTTCCTTACCTGAGTACATTTCTCAGCTTGAATTCATTTTGTATCGTATACTTCTGTTCCAGATATTGCATATCAAAAGAAACCGCAACGGATGCCTTTTCCGTGGAAGCATTTACTGTGCCGGTAAATGCCGTAACATATTCGCCGATCAGATTTTCCTGCACCTCATCCGTAGCTGCAGAAATCACCGTTGTATCGGTTTTTGGATCTGCCACAGCCATTTTCTTTGTATATAATTTCTTTCCACCTGCAGAGATCCAGATCACCCGCTTGCTTGTAGCCTCCGGGGCTGCGGCACCTGCCGGATTGGTTACCGACGGGGTGTTCGGAATCGTATAAATGGCGATCCCACGGACACCGGACACGGATGGGTCAAGTTCCTCCACCCGGTTTCCTTCCATCACCCACATGCCGATCTGCTCCATCAGAATCTGTGACTCCGACTGCAGATCAATCTGCGCAGACGCGTGGTTATAATTTTTGTGCGCCATTCCAAGGAAAAGCGTTGCAGCGCCTAAAATAACCGTTGAAATTGCAATCGCGATAATCAGTTCCACAAGCGTAATTCCCCTATGATCGTTCGGCACACTGCCACCCCCTTTAAAAAGTTACTGCTCCGTAAAATGCCTGCCGGTATCTTTCACCAGCCGGATTGTGTATGCCGGGACACCATCAATATAAATGGCATTCACATTTGTACAATCGTCATAAAATGCCGTTTTCTTATAGGCAATCTTAATAAATGTCCCACCGGCACCCGGTTCTGTCAGTTCCTCCCCGGTGCTGCTGTCCTTACGGATTTTAATTGTATTATTACACAGCTTCGTCCCGTCAGATGTCAGCTTTGTATCGTCAAAACTGCCCAGATTATCGGACAGGACACGCGTATAATATCCATTGTCCAGCTTGTAAATATACAGATAAGAACTGCCGGCTTTGCTCATCGTCCTAACCTGAAGCGCATCCAGCGAAGAATCCAGCGTCCTTACCACCTTCTGCGTATTGGCATAGTGCAGATGCCCGATCATCATGACAGACGTGCTTGCAAGAATGCCAATAATCGCAATAACGATAATGATTTCAACGAGCGTAATTCCATTCTGCCCCAAAAGTTTTCGTTTCTTCATTGGCACACCCCTTACCCGTTCTTCTTCCAATTATCATAGTTCAAATAAGAATCCAGATCAAGGTTTCCGGAAATATTTGATGCCGCAAGGGAAGAACAGTCTTTGAAAAACTGGGAAAACAGCGGAGTATCCCGTTTCTGGTCCTCGGTAAACAGCTGGGAAACCAAAAGCTTGTTTCCCCGTACCGAAGCGTTGGAATCAAAAGAGATCACCCCACCGGAAATAATCATTCCCTCAAACTGACCGGACACCCTGACATCCCCGGTTGCAATGACAATTCCCTTTGTAACCGTAGCTGGAAGTGCATAAGTTCCGGCATTTTCAATCAGGTATACATCCGCAGCCGGAGAATACACCGTTTCCGAAGCCGTCGGGGATGCCTTGTGTTTCTCCACCTCTGTGGTAAATGCACTCCGGTCAATCAGATAGTCAAACAGCGGATTTACCGTTTTGTCAATCACTTCATGCCCACTGGCATCCGTAGATGTCAGACGGACATTGTCTTCGGTCACTCCCTGCCCCTGATCCGTCAGTCCCAGTTCCAGCGACTTATAGCGCACGGCAAGCTTCGAACAGTACTTCCAGTATAACCCACTGCTGTCTTTCCAGTTGTCCGGCGCAATCGTATACGTTCCAACCTCCAGCATATCTGCAGAAGCCGCCCGTTTTAAAATGTCCCCGGAAAACGTCATAATCGTATTGGAATCCACAATCAATGCATCCTCATCCAGATAGATATTGGCATACTGTGCCGTTTTCCCCTGATTGTTCACATAATACTCGGAAAAAAAGTCATTCGCAGATTTCTCCGAATTAAAATTCAGGTAATAATAGACCCCACCCGGAAAATAATAGGGAACCACCTGCCGGCTGCTGTTTAAATATCCTTTCAGCGTACTTTCACTGATTCCGGTATATGCCGCATACTTCTTTTGATCCAGACTTCTGCCATCTCCCGACACATATTCCAGTGGAACATAATATGCCAGCTGGTTCGTCCGCGCTGAGATGGACTCGCCCATCAGAATATCCTCGTTACTGGCATCGAGCTTTCGCGAAATAAACGTCCGCCCTGCCAAAAGCAGGTAATTCAACCCTTTGATATCCAGATGGCTGCTTTTTCCATTGACCATCATGGCACTGCTAAACTCCGCCTTTTTCGCGGAATCCGGATCCTGTGCGCCATAATTTTTCTGAAAATTATAACCGTAATAATTGCCCTGCAAAGTCACGGAACTCCCCCTGCCAGCCAGTTCCAGATCATCCGCCACATACATATTTCCGTTCATATGGATAGAGGAAGCACCGTTTGTCCCGGCAGACGATGTCCTTATATTTTCCGCCCAGATCGAGGAACTGCCGTCCCCGACCGTCAGGTCTGATCCGCTCTCCGTCACGATATCCCCGCGTGTAAGAACCGTCTTCCCCTTGATCGTACCGTTTCCGCCTGTGGACGCATAAATTCCGTCTGCCCCGGCATACACATTGCCATCCACCGTCACATTCTGTGCCCCGATGTTGATCTGTCTGTCAGCTATCAGCGCGTAACGCATAAACTCCTGCACCTGCCCACTGCCGGAGAAATTCATCTTCGGAGTGGAAAACACAAGGTCGGTTTTGATCGTTGTCTCATAATCCTGTGCATCCTTATACCGGATCTGCACACCCTTTAACGTAAACGTCCCTGCACCGTAATCCACCTCATATTTTGGATCCGCGGCAGGAATATAACATCCCTGGTCTGCGGCTTCTTTGATGCAGCTTTTTACCGTATCCGTATCATAGCCGGAAACCCGGTACGCCACGTTGCCGGAAGCGTCCATGGTATCCGATGCACCAACTGCCGGATCTGTGTGGTTTTCTGCAAACTGCTTCTGCAGCCCGTCCATATATCTGGTGGCAAATACTTTCTGCACATCCCCGCCGGAAGCAGAATACGTCAGGTAATTTTCAAGGACATCCGCATACGCTTTCTCCAGTGACTGCTCTGCAAGTTCCCTTGCACCGGCACGCAGATTATCCATCAGTTCATCCGCACTGTAGAAATTTTTCTTCGTGCCGCGTTCCACTTCCTTCATCTCAATATTGACAATCGTAATCTTCGTGATCACCACGGCAATCAGGCTTACCACAACCATCAGAACCAGTACGGCAAGCAGGGAGGCACCACGGTTATCCTGTTTGAACCGTTTTCTTTTCATCGCTACTCTCCTTTCGACGTGCTGACCGTAATATAACGGTACTTTTCCTTATCCGGGTGGTTTCCGCCCCTGCCTTTCTTATATACACTGACCGTCAGATCGACCTTGCGCACTCCCCCGCTGCTTGCCACCAGAGGGGCAACCGATCCAGCCGGCAGCTTAAAGCTGTCCTGATAAACTGCTCCCTTGTTGGTCACCGCAGCCGGGTCATCCGGATACGACTTGTTGCCAAGGTTTGATGCCACAGACGGCATCGGGCATCCCTGCGGCAATACCGTCATCTTATAATCCGGTCTGATGCTGTTGACATCCGCAATATTCTGGCATACAAACACCAGCTTAGGGTTCACACCGGCAGCGTATGTAACCTCCATCGTATCGCTGTCCTGCGCCACATGGTACATAAGGTAAATATGTTCCACGTCACGGATGTCTTCCTCTGCAAACTCATTACATTCGTATACTTCCGAAGGATCTATGCCCAATACCTCATCGCCTGTTTCCCCACATGTATAGCTGCATGTCACCCGGACATGCGTACTGTCTGCCGTAACCGAAAATTTCCGCTTCATCTTCGCCTGCAGTTCGCTATCCCCAAGCGGAAGCGTTCCCGGATGTGCAGCGGCATATGTCATATTTTTTTCCGAAAAATACGTCATTGCTTCCTGCAGCTGGTTATGTTCCAGTGCCACGACATCCTTTGTGTCATCAATCCCTTCGATCTGTGGGATATTGGTGTCATTTTCAGTTGCAGCCGTACTGACAGAAACCTCGACATCATACGTGCTGCCAGAAGTGCCTGCCGCCGCGTAGTACACATTCTCCGCCTGAAATGCCGGTGCCGGGGCAGCCGCCGGAGTCTCACTGAGCAGGGTGTAGCCCTTTCCTTCCAGATAGGGAACACGAAAGCCTGCCCCTGTCGTCACCACAGCCAGCTCTTTTTGGTTTTTTAAATCCTCCAGCACTTCCTGCGCCAGATTGGTTGCATGCTGTTTGTCCGCCATCATCGCATTGTACTTCATGGACTGCGTAAAATAAGACAGCAGCGGAATGGAAATAATGGCAAGAATTGCCATGGCAAGGATGACTTCCAGCAGGGAAAATCCACCATTGTTATTCGGTTGTCTCTTCATCTGCGGACCTCCTTCCCATCCGTTTTACGGTGCGGTTTCAAGCGATGTGCTTCTGCCAAAAATACTCATCACACCTTTTGACATATTCGGAAATACCGGTGGAACATACTCTTTTCCGGTGTTCTCCAGATAGTACATATTCAGGGTCATCTCCCCGTTTAATTTTCCGGTGGAATCATCATAATTTGCCGTAAACTGTGAAATCGTTGTACGATCCTTAAAATTGTTGACATAAGCGATCATTTCCTTTAATCCGGCATAGCCTGCCTCATAACGGATACCGATAGAGGCATAATATCCCCGGACCTCTTTTTGCTCTGGTCCTGTCGTTTCCTGTTCTGCTGCATCTGCCCCCTGTGTGCTCTCCTCACTCTGGCTTTCGGATGCAGAAGATGCCTCTGCATCCGGTGCGGTAGTGGAAGAAGCATCCGTTCCTGCAGCCGTGTCCGTGCCATCGGTCTGCACATCCACAGCAAGCGGCTGGTTCATGGTAAACGTAATGTCCGTAATATGGAAATCGCTGCTGTTATCCTCATACGCCTGTAACGACTCAATGGCCTTCTCGGTTGTCATTGCAGAAGGATACGTACTGATAATCGTCTTCTGCTTTTTTACCATCAGCTGAATATTTTCTTTTACCTTCGGAAGTCCTGCCTCCATCTGTTCCATCTGCTGCACTTTTGCCTGGTCGGCCGTATTCTGTTCTTCAATCTTCGCTGCCTTGCTCATTCCCTTACTGAAAATAAAGAAATACGAACATGCCACTATGACAATCGCACAGAAAATGAGCAGCAGCCGCTTGTCGGAATCTGAAATTTTAATTCTATTCATTGGTCTGCTCCTCTCCTTCCATGCTGTCTGTATCGGCATCTGCATCCGCAGACGGAACCGCTTCTTTTATGAGATGCCCGTCCTCCCCGAGAAATGCGCCGGTATAATAAGCATTTAACGTATACGTCCACTTCACCGTGCCGCTGTCTTCATCGGACTCCTCCGACATGGACGGAATCGAAAGATTTTCAAGCAGCGTCACATCCGCAAAATTCAACAGCATCTGTCCGACCGTAACTTTCCGGTCTGCCTCCATATTCAGCGTTACCAGCGAACCGTCCGTCTGAATGTTTTTTACATGGATGGTTGTCGGAAGTTCATTTTCCAGCTGCGCAATCAGCGGATACAGCTGCTCATTTTTCGTGATGGTGGCAAGATCCAGTTTCTCATACACCTGTTCCTCCGCCTGTACCCGCGCGTAATCGTCATACGTCTCCTGCACATAGGAAAGATCATTGATCCGTTTGGTCAGGTTGCGGTGCTCACGATAAGCCAGCAGCTGACGCACACCGGAACCGAGAATCAGCAGGACACTTACCAGCACTGCCCCCGCCAGAATCACATATGACGTGTGCAGGTCGTTCTTTTTGGAATCTGCCACAAGCATGTCCTTTGGCCTGGCATCAATCGGATGAACCGCCGCACCGATGACCGAAAGGAAACCGACAGCCGTTGCCGCCTTCGGTCTCGTCCCGGAAGATGCCGCATCCGGTGTTACCGTCCCCTCAGCCGCCTTGTTTTTTCCGCTCCGTAAATCGATGACCTTCGTGAAATCAATTTCCTGCAGCGGAAGCGGAAGCTCCTGTGCAAACAGTTTGTGCATACCTGCAAAACGGGAACCATCGCCAACCAGATAGACATTCCCGACAAATTCCTGTTTGACCTGGTTCTGATAATACTCAACCGCCGTGTTTGCAATGCGCAGATGATACCGCAGGGACTCCGCCAGATCCTCATATGCCTCTTCTGCCAGAGCCTGCTGACGCTTCATCTCCTCCTGGTTTCCCATCTCCGGAATCGTCGGACGGTTGTATATCACATTGTGGTCTAAAAGGAAATCAAGTGCTTTCTCCTCATCGTCAATGCCAAGCACCGGATGGTCAATCACGGCCGTAATCGTAGCGCCATAGCCGTACGGTGTCACACGCTGAAAGACCAGTTTTTTATTTTCCAGAATACTGATCACCGTTGCCTGTTCTTCCAGCTGCACAACCACAGCATTTTCCAGAAAACTGTCACACAAAAGCTGTACCGTTCCGTTTCCGATATAGTCAAACGTCTCCACCTTAAGCCCTGCCAGCTCGGCAAAGGTCACATAGTTGTTTAAAAGGTTATCCGGAATTGCAACGAGAAGCAGCTTAAGCATCTTCTTTCCGTCTTCTTCCTCCACGTCCATCTTGCTGTAACTGATGGTGTAATTGCTCACATCCATCGGGAAGTAATCACGGATCTGTGCCTCGATGATTCCCATGATCTTATTGTCCTTGACAAACGGGATCATAACCTCGCGGGTAACAACCTTAGAGGAGGAAAGGGTAAATACAACTTCCTTCTCATGGATATCGTGTCTGCTTAGTTCGGCCTTTAATGCCGATGCAAACGCTTCTTTGTCGCGGATATAGCCATCTTCCACCGCATGTTCCGGGGTGCGGAACGCAAACGCTTTATGTACCGGCGGATTTTTCTTGCGGTAATCGGCCAGTGCGACTTTTGTCCACCATACACCGGCCTCAATACTTACTACTCTTTTGACCATTTTCATTTTCTCCTTATATATTTTCCGAAAGGTTTTCATTGGAAAATGTACAAAAATAATTATGCTTTGTTCATGTTCTCTGAAAAATCACAAATCCTAATTATTTTTCTACATTTTCCATCGTAACGTTGTGGCATAAAAAATTATGCAGTGAAAATGACAGATGTTTAAAATTCGCCACAGGAATAAGAAAAACTTTACTTTTTTTAATTATGCCATACGTAGCAGTTCATGCCATGTTTTAATAAATGCCCATCATGCCGAGATACCAGGTCCAGAAACGGCTGCCCCAGAGTGCGGCGATGAATATGCCTGCCGAAAGGTACGGGCCGAGTGCAAGCAGGTTGTTTCGCTTGCTTACTTTCATACGGATGGTATGGATGACGGAGCCAAGAATGCATGCAAGAATAAATGCAAAAATAATGTTTTTTGCGCCTAAAAGCAGGCCTGCATATGCCATGAGTTTGATGTCTCCCCCACCGATTGCTTTGCCGGAGGAGAAATAATACAGGCCATACAAAAACAGGCTGACAATGACTGCCCCGATGATATGGGACAGGATATGCCGGAAATCATACACGGTCATGATGATACCGAGCAGTCCCAGAAACAGGTTCTGGGAAACCGGTATCTGATAGGTTCTCTCATCGATGACCGCAATGACAATCAGGGCAGATGTCATGAGGCAATACAGCACACTGCTGAACGTGAAACCGCCCGCCATGAAAACGACCACATACAGCACACCATTTAAAGCCTCGATTAATGGGTACTGTATGGAAATCCTAGCACCACATTGCCGGCATCTGCCCCGAAGAATTATGTAGGAAAATACAGGAACCATGTCCCGCCAGCCCAGCTTACGCCCGCAGTTCATACAGTGCGAGGACTGCACGATATTCTCTTTTTTCGGGATACGGAAGATCAGCACGTTTAAGAAACTGCCGATGACGATTCCGTATAAAAATACAACGATGTAAAGAAAAATCGTAAGTTGGGTTATTAGCATAAATCAATCTCCTAAAATCATTAAATATCTGCTTTAATATGATTTAAAGTAGTGTCAATTGCCTGTGTCTCAACAGTATGATTTGTAAGATTAATATCTATCTGAATTTCTGTAGCTTCTTTTCCAGTTTTAGATGTCATTTTTGACTTTGCTTCAGAATATCCGCTACCAACTAATTCTTTGATTTTTCCAGCTAACTTTGCTTCATCTGAATCAGCATTAGCTCCTCCACCATTTGCGGTATATACCTTGACCGTGATTGTGCCACTTTCCGTTGTTAATTGATCTGCTAACATTGAATACGCAGAAACTGCGGCAGTAGAATAACTATTAAGAATTTGTTCATCCTTTGCTTCTTTAGACTTATTGATATAAGGAATTACCTGTGTACCAACAATACCTACCAAAATTGCCATAATTGCGATAACGATAATCAACTCTACGAGAGAGAAACCTTTGTTATCCTTCTTTTCATTCTTTGCTTTCATGTTCTGAAGCAGTTCCATAATCTTCTTCATACCCTTTGTTCTCCTTTTTGAATATATTTTTATGTATCTATCATCACATGTCTCATGGCAGACATGTAACAACCCTTCTTCTGCCTGCGGTCAGGCTCCGATGCTGTCATACAGACTGTACATCGGCATCATGATCGCAAGGACGATCGGCACCACAATAACTGCCATCACGATGATGATGAGCGGTTCCATCGCGGCAAGCAGTGCCTCGGTCGCCGACTCCACCTCTTCATCATAATATGCTGCGACTTTGTCGAGCATGTCTTCCATATTACCGGTTTCCTCGCCGATCTCTATCATGTGGTAGACCATCGGTGGGAAGACCCCGGAATCTGCCAGTGGCTTCGAGAGCGGGATTCCACGGCTGACCTCTTCGGTCGCATCTTTTAATGCCTGCTTAACCACGGCATTCCCCATCATCTCGGTCACAAGCCCGAGTGCATCCACCAGCTGGACACCGGAGCCCATCAGTGTGGACAGGGTTCGCGTCATGCGCGAGGATGCCGTCTTGATGCTAAGCGGACCGACCAGCGGTACCTTTAGAATAAATTTTCCTAATATATGTGCCCCGCCCTCTGTCTTTTTCCACGCATGGATAAATATGGCAATCCCTGCGATGATGGCAACAATAAAATACCAGCTGTGCACAAAGAAATCACTGACTGCCATGACTGCAAGCGTGATGCCCGGCAGTTTTCCGCCGACTTCGTCAAACTGGGAAGTAAAGGTAGGCACAATCTTAATCATCATGATGGCTACAACAACGATAATAACAAGAATCAGGATGACCGGATAAATCGCTGACTTGATGATCAGCCCCTTCAGGTGGGCTTCTTTTTCAAACTGGCTTCCCACACGGCTGAATGCTTTATCCAGACCGCCGGAGGACTCCCCGGCGGCAACCATCTGCACCATGAGGTTCGGAAAAATCTTCGGGTGCTCCGCCATCGCAACGGCGAGGGTCTCCCCACGCTGTACGGAATCCCGCACTTCTGCGATTGCGTTGGCAAACGGTTTGTTCTCGGTCTGCTCGGATAGCATGTCGAGTGCCTCAACGACGGTCACGCCGGCATTTAATACGCTCTCAAACTGGCGGCAGAATACGCTCATTTCGCGGACGCTGACGGCTTTTCCGATATGGATTTCGAGATCTTTGTTAAATGCGTTGGCTCTTGCGATGGAAACGATGGTGTTGCCGCCGGATTTGAGTTCTGCCGAAGCGACTTCCATGTTCATGGCCTCGATGGTGCCGGTTTTTGGTTTTCCATCGGCCCCGACCACTTCGTATTTATAACTTGCCATGTCTTAACTCCTTTTTAAAACAGCTTCTGCTGCATGTTTCCTGTATCCTGTGCATACTCTACGGCATTTGCCGCATCGATTTTGTGTTTCAGGTACAGACCGAATAAGGAATCATCCATCGTCTGCATGCCAATCTTCTTACTTGTCTGCATGATGGATGGAATCTGGTGTGCCTTATCCTCCCGGATCAGGTTTTTGATCGCCGGGGTACCGAGCATGACTTCAAATGCCGCCACACGGGATTTCCCGTCGATCGTCGGCAGAAGCTGCTGGGAAATTACCGCCTCAAGAACCGATGCCAGCTGCGAGCGGATCTGGTTCTGCTGGTGCGGTGGGAACACATCGACAATACGCTCAATGGTAGGTGCCGCACCGATGGTATGCAGGGTGGAGAATACCAGATGTCCGGTTTCTGCTGCCGTGATGGCAGTGGAAATCGTATCAAAGTCACGCATCTCCCCCACAAGGATGATGTCCGGATCCTCACGGAGTGCCGCACGGAGCGCATTTCCATAGGAATCGGTATCCAGCCCGATCTCCCTTTGGTTTACGATGGACCGGTTATGCTTATGTAAATACTCGATCGGATCTTCGAGTGTAATGATATGTTCGTTCCGTTCTTTATTGATGACATCGATCAAAGATGCCAGTGTGGTGGATTTACCGCTTCCGGTCGGTCCCGTGACAAGGACAAGCCCGCGCTTTTTCTTTGTCAGCCCAAGGACAGCTTCCGGCACCCCGAGATCCTCCGGTGTCGGGATA
This sequence comes from bacterium, assembly GCA_004562765.1. Classification (GTDB taxonomy): domain Bacteria; phylum Bacillota; class Clostridia; order Lachnospirales; family Lachnospiraceae; genus W0P33-017. Next base: position 12,271 of record SFRL01000037.1, read on the forward strand.
TCGCTCGCCACGATACGCAGTACAGCCGCATAGGAACCTCTCTGGTGGAAAGCGTTGACACGGAACCGTCCCACGCGCGTATCCGTGTAGGCAAAGTCCACTTCCCCTGTGGCTTCCATGGTTTTTTTCTGTTTTTCGTTAAACATGGATTCTACCAGTTCTTTGGTCATCGCCGGTGTCAGTCTCTCAAATCCGTCCATTTCATAAAGTGTTCCGCTGATCCTGCACTTCGGCCGTACCCCCACGGTAATATGTAAGTCGGACGCATGATGCGCTTTTGCTATCGAAAGAAGCGTATACATTGACAATTCCATCTGTTTTGCTGCCTTCCCTTCCCTGTTTTATTTAATCCTCTTCGTCATCGTATGCCACACGCTGCACTTCCTCGACGGTGGTGATTCCGCGCAGTGCGTAATCAATGGCACTCATGCGGAGCGTTTTCATGCCATGTGTTAGTGCGATCTCCTCAAGCACATCCGCATTCTCCCCGCGGTTGATCGCCTGCCGCAGGTCTGCCGTGACCGGCATGATCTCATAAATACCGATTCTTCCATAGTATCCGGTTCCGCCGCAGCGGACACATTCTTTGTGCCCCGGTGTGCGGACATTGATCCGTCTGGTAGGATCCTTTATGCCGAGTATTTTTTTCTCCCCTGCGGTTGCCTCCCGGACAATTCCGCATGCCGGACAGACCCGGCGCACCAGACGCTGGGCGATTACTCCGACCACGGAATCCGCAATCAGGTAGTTTTCCACTCCCATATCTGCCAGACGGGTGATGGTATTTGCCGAACTGTTTGTATGTAAGGTGCTGACCACCAGATGTCCGGTGATGGATGCCTTTACCGCAATCTCTGCGGTCTCCTGGTCACGGATCTCCCCGATCATGATGATGTCCGGATCCTGACGCAGGATGGAACGCAGTGCCGAGGAAAAGGTAAGTCCCGCCTTTTCGTTTACCTGTACCTGGTTGACCCCGTTTAAGTTCGCCTCAACCGGATCTTCTACCGTGATGATATTGACACCTTCTACGTTTAATTCATTTAATGCGGTATATAATGTCGTAGACTTACCGCTTCCGGTCGGTCCCGTGACGAGAATAAGCCCGTTCGGATGGCTTAGGATGTGGTCAAACTTTTTTAATTCGTCCTCCGGGAATCCCAGATCCCGCTTGTCCAATGTCAGTGCTTTTTTCTGTGCGAGACGCATAACGACCTTTTCCCCATAGACGGTCGGAAGCACGGACACACGGATGTCGTATTCCTGCCGGTCCACAATGCTGGTCGCACGACCATCCTGTGGGCGGCGCTTTTCAGAAATGTCAAGTCCGCTGACAATTTTAATTCTTGCGATCAGTGCGGCATGCAGGCTGATATCGTGCCGCATGGCTTCGTGCAGCACGCCATCCACACGAAACCGGATCCGCACCTGATTTTCCATCGGCTCGATATGGATATCGCTGGCTCTCTTGTGGACTGCCTGCTCGATGATCTGTCCTAACAGTTTGACAATCGGTGCCTGCTGGACATTGTTCTCATCGTTTCCACTCCCGGTTTCTAAGGCCGCCCTGGCTTTTGCCTGTTCCTGCTTTTCCCTTGTATACTGTTCTGCCACACGCAGGGCTTCTGCATTTCCATAGTAGCGGTCGATGGCTGCCGCAATATCACTCGGGGTTGCAGCAAAACGCTCCACCTGACACCCGGTAATGATGGAAACATCGTCCATCGCCCGGATATCCAGCGGATCGCTCATTGCCACGCACAAAAGATTGGGATTTTTCTCATTGAACTTAAACGGAATCAGATTATACTTCCGCAACACTGCCTCGTCCAAAAGCCGGATGATTTCCTCCGGGATGCGCAGGGTCGACAGATCGACACTCTGTATTTTCAGCTGTGCCTTCAGTGCCTCTACGATCTGTTTTTCGTCTGTAAACCCCAGATCTAGAAGTACCACTCCGAGACGTTCTCCCTGTTTTTCTGTTTTCTGGATCTGTAACGCTTTTACCAGCTGATCCTGCGAAATGACTCCTGCATCCACAAGCAGATCGCCCAGTCGCTTCTTCCGGGCAAACCCTACCAACTTATCCATGTAATACTCCCACTACGTTAAACATTTATTATTTTCGAATAATTTCGAGCAATTAATGATTATTATAACCTTTTTTGTTTTCTATTGCAATCCTTTTTCATGTATAAAATATAACTTTTTTGCATTTGACCGTTTCTTTTTTTGTGCAAATTTCACATCTAGGTCTTTTTTCCTATTTTATTTGCCGTCATTTCCTCCACAAAAATGCCATATCCTTTCGTTGGATCGTTAACAAGCACATGGGTCACGGCACCGATCAGTTTTCCGTCCTGCAGGATCGGGCTTCCGGACAGTCCCTGCACGATTCCGCCGGTCAGCTTCAGCAGGTTCTCATCCTCCACATGAAAACGGATTCCCTTATTTTTATCTCCCGGTGTATAATCAAGATCATCAATTACGATGCGGTATGACTGCAGTCCCCCGGAGACATCCGAGAGGATTTCTGCATCCTTGGTCTGGATCTGCTGTTTGTAACCAACCGGGCACAGCAGACTTTCGTTTTGCTTTTCCTCCCGGAAGTGTTCTGTCAGTGTACCATAGATACCGATTTGTGTATTGCTGGACACTTCCCCGATCTGGTTGTCCCTTCCATAATGCACCACACCCTCTAACTCACCCGGGGTTCCCCGGATGCCTTTTTTGATGCCGAGCACCTGCGCTTTGTACAGCCGTCCTTCCGAGAGGCGAAGCAGGTCTTTGGTCTGTCCGTTTCCGATTCCGTGCCCGAGTGCCCCGAAGTTTCCGTTCTGGTCGAAATAGGTCAGTGTGCCGATCCCTGCCATGTCATCCTTCACCCAGAGTCCCAGCCGGTAGCCTTTGTGTTCCGCAGCCTCAGCCGGCTTCACCGACACCTTTATCTGCTCTGCCCCACGCCAGATGGTCAGCACCACCGGCTGTTCCCCATACTGGTTGATCCGCTCTATGAGTTCTTCTTTTTTTGTAACTGTTTTCCCATTTACGGCGGTAATGTAATCCCCCGGAAATACGATGTGTTCTGCCGGCTGTGCGCTGCTTTGGTCTGCCGTTTCCACAGGACCGGATCCCAGCACCAGCACTCCCTGGGCAGCCCCGTAGATGCCTACCACCTGTCCGCTTACATACAGGGATTTTCCGTCCACGACAGAAACCTGCACTTCTTTTACCGGAAGGATGCCAAACAGCCAGCAGGTCAGTGTATACTCGCCCTGTGCAAGCTGGCTGCATGTTTCCACTGTCCGCTCCTGTTTCATTGCCTGATATGTCCGCTCCCCGATCTGTGCCATAATGCATTGCCGGTTTTCGGACAATGCCAGTGTGACCGGTATTTTTTTATCCAGTTCCAGCTTCTGCCCCTCCTGCACGTATACATGATCGGGAATGGCATGTATCATGGTGGCATAGGCAAAGCAGCACAGCGCCAGAACATAAATACAGATAATATTTTTGAATATACGCATATAAAAAGACCGCATGCCAAAGGTTCTCCTATCTTCTCAGATACCCTTAGTATGCAGACTTTTTCTTTATTTATGTGATCTGACCTATTCGTATTTTTCTGCCAGACGTTTCATCTCGCGTGCGTTTTCCAGAACCGTATCCGTGATCTCCACGCCGCCAAGCATCCGCGCCAGTTCCTCGATACTTTCCTCTTCCCGCAGCGGATGAATCCGGGAAACCGTGGACGCATGCTCCACCGATTTTTCAATCAGGAAATGGGCATCTGCCATGGCAGCAATCTGTGGCAGATGAGTGATGCAGATGATCTGGTGCGTCTTTGCCAGCAGTTTCATCTTCTGCGATACCATCTGTGCCGTACGCCCGCTGATTCCACTGTCAATCTCATCAAAGATCAACGTCGGAATCTCATCCGTATCCGCCATGACGGTCTTGACCGCGAGCGCAATACGGGAAAGTTCTCCGCCGGAAGCGACCTTTCCCAGAGGCTTTAACGGTTCTCCCGGATTGGTGGAGATCATAAATTCTGCCTCATCCCAGCCTCCGGCACTGTACTCCGTCTTCCGGAATTCCATCGTAAACTGCACATCTAAAAAATTCAGATCTTCAAGTGCCTGTGCAATCGCTTTCGTCAATCCCTTTGCCGCTTTCTTCCGGATTCCGGAAACCTCTGCACACAGCCCGTCCAATTCTTCTTTCTTCCGGTTCATGGAAGTTAAAAGATCATTTAAGTATTTATCATAATCCTGTAATACGGCAATACGCTTTGTTTTTTCTTCCGCTGACTGCAGAATCTCTTCCATCGTATTTCCATACTTGGATTTCAGGTGATTGATCTCATCAAGCCTCTTTTCGGTCTGATAAAAGACTTCGTCATCAAATTCCTCCCCCGACAGGTAGGAAGAAATCTCATGATTGAAATCGCTCAGCAGATTATCAATATCGGTAAGCATCTGTTCCATCTGCGCAATGCGCTCCTCATATGCCGAAACCGAACTGACTTCCCGCAGGGCACGGCTGATAAGTTCCGATGCATTCTCTCCGGTACCGCCGTCTCCCCCGGTAGCTGCACCGGCAGCCGATATGGCATCCATGATCTTTTTTGCGTTTGCAAATCTGCGATACTGTTCTTCCAGCCGGGTATCCTCCCCGACGGAAAGCTGTGCCTCTTCGATTTCCTTTACTTCATACGCAAGAAACGACAACTCTCTGGCGCGCTCCTCGGTATCCAAAGACGAGGACTCCCACTCTTTTTTCAGTTTCCGGTATTCCTGATAACAGGCGGCAAGACGCTCTTTTTTTTCTCCCAGCGCGTCTTTTGCATAGGCATCGAGGATTTCCAGATGTTTCTTTTTGGAAAGAAGGGACTGGTGCTCATGCTGTCCGTGAATATCGATGAGCAGAGACGCCACCTCTTTTAACCGGGAAGCAGACACTGCTTCTCCATTGATCCGCGCAATTGCCCTTCCGGAAGTTATCTTACGACTTAATATTACTGTTTCATCCTCTGTTTCTATGCCCAGTTGCCGGATCGCATCCAGAACCTTTGGGTTTTCAACCGAAAAGACCAGCTCCACAAGTGCGGTCTCTTCGTTATCCCGAAGCAGTTCCTTTGGAACCTTCTCTCCGAGTGCCAGTGCAACCGAACCAATGATGATGGATTTACCGGCACCGGTCTCTCCTGTCAAAATATTAAGTCCTTCTTTAAATTCTACCTCTGTCTCTGTAATAAGAGCGAGATTCTTCACATGTAGATTTTGTAACATACATTCTCCTTCTACTTTTCCGAAGCATTTTTATTACTGTTCTACAATTTTCCGAAGCTTTTTCATGATGTGCACCGCGTCATCGGACGTACGGATCACACACAGAATCGTGTCGTCTCCCGCAAGTGAGCCGACAATCTCCTGCATACGCATGGCATCTACTGCAGCCGCAACGGCTCCCGCCATACCGGACACGGTTTTGATCACAACAATATTTTCCGCTGCATCCACGGACAAAAATCCTTCCCTGAGAACCCTTGCATATTTTTCCATCATATTGGAATCCGCGTCCGTAATCACCGCATATTTTTGTCTGCCGTTGTCGGTCGCAATCTTTGTCAGCTTCAGTTCACGGATATCACGGGATACGGTTGCCTGGGTAACCTGAAACCCTTCTTTTTCGAGATATGCGGACAATTCTTCCTGTGTTTCCACATCGTTTTTCTGAATCAATTCGAGTATCTTTGCCTGTCGTGTTGTTTTCATATGTCCTCCTTTGCGTCCTACGATCTCATCTTTTTCCTCAGTATTTCCAGGAAACTCTGGTTACTGATTTTGCAGATCCGGATGGTACTTTCCGCCTGTGCAATCCGCACACGGTCTCCCACGTGCAGATGCTCCGGTGTGTCCCCGTCAAAGCTGACACATGCCGTCTCATCCTTTTGAAACCGTCTGCTTCCCATCTCGATCTCCACAACATCCTCCGCTCCAAACACAATGCTTTTGGAGTTTAAGTCATGTGCATTGATCGGTGTCAGAAGAAGTACCCTTGCTTTCGGGTCCACGATCGGACCTCCGGTGGAAAGATTATACCCCGTGGAACCGGTCGGTGTCGCAACGATCACGCCATCTGCGTGGTAAGTTGTCAGATATTCCCCATTGACATACACATTTAAAAGCAGCATGGACAGATCCCCGGACCAGTGGATCACGACATCATTCAATGCCATATGTGCGCCGTTTCCGCCAATTTTTTCGCCGGTCAGAACAATCCGCTCTTCCATGATGCAATCATCCTGCATCAGACAGTCGATGGCATGAAATACGGTAGCTTCCTCAAGCTCACACAGATACCCCAGTGTCCCAAGATTAACACCGATCAGCGGAATCTGCAGCGCCTCCACCTTGGTTGCTGCGCGGATTAACGTGCCGTCTCCGCCGAGAACAAGGATACATTCCGTGTCTGCCGGAATCTCGGAAAGTGCAAAATCTTTCTGGTTATCATCCTCCACATTGCTGACACAGATTGCAGCACTGCCGCCCTTTTGTTGTATGTACGAGACAATTTCGTTTGAGAGTGTCAGATCACGATCTTTGTACCAGTTCGTGATCAGCATAAATTTACGCATCTACTTATCCAATTCTCCGTGTGCTGCTTCCACAACTGCGTGAATATCCACGGATTCCTCCTTTATTGCTTCGTCCGATTTTTCAATATGCACGAGATACTCGATGTTTCCCTCCGGTCCCTTGATCGGTGAGTATTCCAGATGGTGTACCGAAAATCCGTTTTCCAGTGCAAAGGTAATGATCCTCTCGATCACTTCCTCGTGAACGGCCTTATCACGTACCACGCCTTTCTTTCCCACTTTTTCCCGTCCGGCTTCAAACTGTGGTTTGATCAGACATACCATCTGTCCGCCGTCCTTTAACAGTGCATATGCCGCCGGAAGCACTTTGGTCAGGGAAATAAATGAGACATCCACCGAAGCAAAATCGAGCACATCATCGATATCTTCCGGTGTGACATAGCGGATGTTTGTTTTTTCCATACAGACAACCCTTGGGTCCTGGCGCAGTTTCCATGCAAACTGGCCATATCCCACATCGACGGAATACACTTTCTTTGCCCCGTTCTGCAGCATGCAGTCCGTAAACCCGCCCGTCGAAGCACCGATGTCCATGCACACCATGCCATCTAAGGAAATGGAAAAATGTGTCATCGCTTTTTCCAGTTTCAGACCGCCGCGGCTGACATATTTCAATGTATTTCCGTGGATCTCAATCGGAGCATCCTCTGCAAAAGTGCTTCCCGCCTTATCCTCCCGGTTATTGTTGACAAATACATTGCCTTCCATAATCATGGTCTTTGCCTTTTCCCGCGATGGTGCCAGACCACGTTTTACAAGAAGTACATCCAATCGTTCTTTCATAATTCCTCCGGTAATTCTGCTAATATTTTTTCTGTCACGGAATCTGCATCCAGTCCCAGTGCTTTTTTTAATTCGCCAACACTTCCATGTTCCACAAAGCAGTCAGGAATTGCAATCCTGAGGACCTTTGTATGCAGTGCTTCTTCCTCCAGAAATGCAGCCACATGCTCTCCAAATCCCCCGCTTGCCACGTTCTCTTCCATCGTCACAAAAAGCGGATGGGATTCTGCCAGTTTCCGCAGGCAGTTTTTATCCAGTGGCATGGCAAATCTTGCATTTACCACCGTTGTCGGGATTCCTTTTTCTGCCAGTTTTTTTCTTACCTGCCAGGCGGTTTCCACCATCGAACCGATTGCAAAAAGTGCAACCTCTGTACCCTCGGCGAGTACTTCCGCACAGCCTTTTTGAATCGGTGCCCTCTGATCTTTCCAGAGATCGCAGGCTTCTCCGCGCGGATAACGGATCGCCACCGGTTCCTCTGCAGCAATCGCATACTTGAGCATATCGGAAAGCTCCCATTTGTTTTTCGGAGCCATAACCGTCAGGTTCGGAATACTTGACAGATACGACAGGTCAAAAATTCCCTGATGTGTGGCGCCGTCCTTTCCGACTAATCCTGCACGGTCTACGGCAAACACAACCGGGAGATTCTGTGCACACACATCATGTAACACCTGGTCATAGGCACGCTGTAAAAAGGAAGAATACACCGCAAATACCGGTTTGAGTCCCGCCTTTGCCATGCCGGCCGCAAACGTCACCGCATGCTCCTCCGCAATTCCCACATCAAAAAAACGTTCCGGAAAAAGATTTTTAAATCTCTTTAAACCGGTTCCGTCTGCCATCGCTGCGGTAATCGCAACCACCTTCGGCTCCCGCTCCCCCATTTTGCGCATGACTGTGGAAAACACATCCGTGTAATGCGCTTTTTCCTGATGATACAGCGGAACACCGGTGTCAATGTCAAACGGTCCCGTTCCATGGAAGCGCGCCGGATGACGCTCGGCAGGAAGATATCCCTCTCCCTTGATCGTGCGTACATGAACCAGCACCGGACCGCGCACACGCTTTGCTTCCGCAAGCACTTTTCGGATTTCTTTTATGTTGGTGCCATCCACCGGGCCTAAATATGTGATCCCCATATTTTCAAAAAACATTCCCGGAACAAACAGCTGTTTGATACCGCTTTTGGCGTTGCGGATACTCTTGACCATCCGCTCTCCCACAACCGGAATCCGGTTTAGGGAATTTGTCACCCCGTCTTTTAAATCCAGATAGGCATCCGAGGTGCGGAAAGAATTCAGATACTGGTTCATTCCTCCCACATTTTCGGAGATCGACATCTGGTTATCATTTAACACAATAATAAAATTGGTTTTCATGCGGGAAGCATTGTTCATTGCTTCATATGCCATACCGCCGGTCAGTGCCCCGTCTCCGATCACAGAGACCACATAATAATTGTCACCGGTCAGTTCCCTCGCCTGCGCCATGCCAAGTCCTGCGGAAATGGAAGTGGAGCTGTGCCCGGTATTGAATGCATCCGCCGGATCTTCCTGTGTCTTTGGAAAGCCGCTCATCCCGCCATACTGCCGTAAAGTGGCAAACCCGGACTTACGCCCGGTTAAAATCTTGTGCGTGTAGGACTGATGTCCGACATCCCAGATGATCCGGTCTCTCGTCAGATCAAATGACAGATGAAGTGCCATCGTCAGTTCAATCACACCCAGATTCGATGCCAGATGTCCTCCGGTTTTTGCAATATTTTCCACCAGAAAATCACGGATTTCTTCCTGTAGCTCCGCCAGTTCTTCCTCGTTTAGTTGTTTGATATCATTTACTTTTTTTATCCGATCTAAAACCATGTTGCCCTCGAAAAATTAATGATCCCTGTTGATCAAATAGAAAAACAGGTCATGCAGAAACGTATGCTCTCCTTCAAATTCATCCAGTATCTTTATTGCTTCCCCGGAAAGCCGCTCTACATCCTTTTTTGCCTGCTCCAGCCCCTCAAATGTCACATAGGTTGCCTTCTCATTTTCCGCATCACTGCCGATCGGCTTACCGAGTTTTTCAAAAGATCCCGTGACATCAAGGATATCATCCTGTATCTGAAAGGCAAGTCCCAGTTTTTCCCCGGCTTTTTGCATACGCGCAACCGACACTTCATCCGCGCCTGCCAAAATGGCTCCGATCATAAGCGATGCTTCAATCAGCGCTCCGGTTTTTAACCGGTAGATAAAGTCCAGCCGGTTGCGGTCGATGGTCTGTCCGGTTTTCTCACTCTCCACATCCACCACCTGGCCGCCGATCATTCCGTATATACCCGCTTTTTGTGCCAGCACGGAAAAAGCCCTGACAATTCTCCAGTCTCCTTCGTTTCTGGTCAGTGCTGCTGCCACGGTCTCAAACGCATAATTTAAAAGCGCATCCCCCGCAAGAATTGCCATTGCTTCCCCGTATACCGCGTGGGTTGTCTTTTTCCCACGCCGGTATTCGTCGTTATCCATCGCCGGAAGATCATCATGGATCAGTGAATAGGTGTGGATCATCTCAATCGCCGCCATAAAATCATCAATTGCCGGATTCGTTCCGTCAAACATCTGGTAAGATGCTTCCATCAGCATCGGCCGCAGACGCTTTCCGCCTGCAAAAACACTGTATTCCATGGCATCGAGCACAGTCTGCTGAAACCCCTTTTCCTGTGGCAGAAACGGTGCGATCCGTGCTTCAATGTCTGCCGCCCTGCGTTTTATTTCCTGTCTGATCTCCATCAGAATTCCTCCAATTTTCCATCCTGGTTCAGTACAAGCATTGCCTTTTCTATCGTATCCAAAGACTGGCCGGCTGCTTTGATCTGTTCCAGTCCCTCTTTGTATAGGGCAAACGAACGGTCTAACGTTACGTTTTCGTCTTCCATCGCATCAAGTATGGCATCGATCTTTGCAAACCGTTCCTCCAGTCCCGGTTCTTTTTTTTCTAATTCATCACTCATTTTTTACTCCTTCGGCTGCCTGAATTTCTGTCACTGCTGCCGTCAGTGTGCCATCCAGCAAATGGATCTGCACGGTATCTTTTTCCCTGATCTGGTGGATGCTCCGCAGTGCCTGATGGTTTCCATCCTCCACGAATGCATACCCGCCACTGAGTTTCTTTACCGGGGAATAACTCTCCAGCGTGCCTGCCAGAAGTGCCAGGCGGTGTCTGCACTCACGCAGCAGTTCCTCCATGCGTCCGGTCAGTTTCTCTTCATACTCTGCCACTCTTCTCCGGTTTTCATTCATCCGCTGCTGTGGGCTGAGATAGTGCAGGCGCATCCTCTGGTGCTCCAGATGGTTTCTTGCCACGGTTACTTTCCTTTGGAGTTCTTTGTCCATCTGCTGCCGCATGCCAAGCAGTTCCTGCATTGCCTGCCGGTAATCAAACACCGCCAGCTCCGCTGCTGCAGACGGAGTCGGTGCCCGCAGGTCTGCGACATAATCTGCAATCGTAAAGTCCGTCTGATGACCGACAGCGGAGATCACCGGAATCCGGCAGTCAAAAATGGCCCGTGCCACCATTTCTTCGTTAAATGCCCACAGATCCTCTATAGATCCACCGCCCCGTCCGACAATGATTACATCCACGCCGATCTGTTCAAGTGCATGAATTCCATGGACAATTGATGCTGCCGCACCCTCTCCCTGCACCAGGGCCGGGCAGAGAATCAGCTGCACATATGGGTTCCTGCGCCCTGCAATATTGCGGATATCCTGAATCGCTGCCCCGGTCTCTGCCGTAACAATCCCCACGGTTTTTGCATAGGTGGGAATGGGCTGTTTGTATTCCTCCGCAAACATTCCCATCTCTTCAAGCTCCCGCTTTAACGCTTCAAATTTCAGATACAGATTTCCCTCTCCATCCCGTTCAATCGTCCGTGCATAGATCTGGTACCTGCCATCTCTTTCATACACTTCCACGGATCCGGTCACAACCACGCGGTCGCCCTCTTTCATCGGGAATTTTAATCCTTCCCTGCGGCTTCCTGCAAACATGACTGCGTTTATCGTTCCGTCTGCATCTTTCATTGTAAAATAAATATGCCCGCTGGAGTGATACTTACAGTTAGATACCTCTCCCTTGATGCTGATATGGTGCAGCATAAAGTCCTGAGCGAACATATTTTTAATGTATTTATTTACCTGCCCTACCGAATATACATGTTTCATCATTCTGCAAACTTTGCAAGAATTCCATTGACAAATGCCGGTGAATCATTGGTTCCGTATTGTTTTGCCAGTTCCACAGCCTCATTGACCGCAACCTTAAACGGAATCTCATCATCGTAGCGGATCTCATATACCGCCAGACGGATCAGTGCCAGATCTACTTTGCCCATACGGGTTGTCTTCCAGCCTTTTGCGACTTCGTTGATTGCCCCATCGATTTCCGTCAGATGATTGTAAATGTCGCGATAACGCTCAGCGATATACTTAAAGTCCTGATCGGTTACATGATCCATTTCTTCGCCAAACAATTCCAGCTGTTCTGACAGTTCTCCCGCATCAAAAAATTCTACGCGGAAAAGCATCTTGAATACATTTTCTCTTAACTCTCTTCTTGTCATCTTCTCTCCTCGCTCAAAAATAAAGGATGTCTTTCGTTCAGACATCCTTTATTATACCATATTCTGTTTCGAATACAAAGATTTAATTGTCAGTTCCCATATCAACACTTGCAATACGGACATTGACAACAGCGACTGTCAGGCCTGTCATATTCTCAATGGCAGCCTTTACTTTATCCTGTACCTTGGCAGAGACTTCCGGAATGCTGTAACCATATGCAATGTTGATGGCAACATCAACCTTTACTTCGTTGTCCATAATTTCAATCATGATTCCCTTGGAAAGGTTCTTCATGCCGAGCTTGCTGACAATTTCGTTTGTGATGTTTCCCGCCATGGAACTGACACCATCTACTTCTGTTGCTGCAAGTCCTGCAATGATCGCAACGACTTCATCTGCGATACGGACATCCCCGACAGGATCTGATTTTATCTGAACTGTTTTTCTGCTATCAGCCATAATACAATTGCCTCCTCAGTATTTTATCTTTGCTTATTATAACAGACTCTGTATTATTTGGAAAGCATAAAATTATACAACCTGCCCCTTGGATACATATACCTGATACGACTCATTTCCGGTCAGTGACTTGCCCTCTGTGACACGTACATTCTTGTCGGTAATCACGTATTCCACGCTTGCATTATCTTCCACTACGGTATCCTGCATCAGCACACAATTTTTCACTTTTGCGCCTTTTCCGACGTGAACGCCTCGAAACAGGACGCTGTTTTCGACTTCTCCCTCGATCACACATCCATCGGCAACCATAACATTCTTTGCTTTGGAACCGTTGATATAACGGGTCGGGTTATCGTCACGGATCTTGGTGTAAATCTGATTTGGAGAAAACAGTGCATTTAAGTTTTCTTCCTGTAACAGACGCATATTTTCTTCAAAATAACTCTGGGTATCATGGATATTGACCACATAGCCATCGTAGCAGAACCCGCGGATATCCAGCCGGTCAATCTGCTTGTCCAAAAGGTCACGTACAAAGTAAGTATGCCCATGTACATACGCATCATCTATCATATTGATCAAAAACTCGCGTTCTACCACATAAATATTCATGCTGAAATTCATCTCCCCCTCTTCGGTCGGGTTGATGTAAATCTTGCTGACGCGGTCTCCGTTCATGCCGAGTGCATAGTACAGATCCATGCGGTCCCTGCTCTGACGGATAAATGCCTTCGGAATTTCCTGCTTGCGGTACATCATGGTCACATCCGCACCACTCTTGATATGCGCATCTAAAAGTTCATTAAAATCAAAATTGATGGCAATATTTGCATCGGTCATAATGACATATTTCTGTGGCTGCTTTAACAGATATCCGCGCAGACTCTCAAGTGCCTCGATGCGTCCCTCGAATACCTTTACCTGTTTCTGTGCGAACGGAGGAACAATATTCAGGCCTCCGTTTTTGCGGACCAGATCCCACTCACGGCCGGCGCCGAGATGATCCAGCAGGGAATGGTAATTTTTTCTTACGATAATGGAAATATTGTCAATTCCGCTATGTACCATGCTGGAAAGAATAAAATCGCACATGCGGTATCTGCTGGCAAATGGAATGGATGCCATGAGGCGCTCCGAAACCAGATCCGGCACCATTGCATCATAGCTGTTCGGGAAAATAATTCCCAATGCCTCTGTCTTTGAATTTAACATTGCTCCTCACCCTCCTTCACATCTTCATAAATCATAGCGCTCGGACCAATTTTTGCTCCTTTTCCGATCGTTACATCCGCTGCAACTGTGGCAACTTCTCCAATTCCTTCCCCTTTTGGTTTTGCTCCCACAACCGCATCTTCTTCGATGGTCGCATTTTCTGCAATGATACAGTGTCTGACAACCGCACCTGCCTTGATCGTGGAGTGTCCCATGACAACGGCATCTTCTACAATGGCGCCTTCTTCCACCGTGACACCGGAAAACAGGATGGAATGTCTGACGGTACCCTTGATGTTACATCCATCGGTAATCAGACAGTTATCCAGCACGGCATTCTCTCCGATCCGGTGACCGGTCATACCACTGTTTCTGCTGTAAATTTTCCAGTTTTCATCAAACAGGTTGATGCCGCTATGTTCCGGATCAAGCACTTCCATGTTTGCTTCCCACAGAGACGGAATCGTTCCTACATCCTTCCAGTATCCGTTGAAATGATAGGCATACATCTTTCTTCCGTCACGCAGAAGATTTGGAATGATATTGTTTCCAAAATCATTCTCGGAAGTCGGGTCAGCCTCATCCTCGATCAGATATTTCTTTAAAATATCCCAGTTAAATATGTAAATTCCCATGGATGCAAGATTGGACTTCGGTTCCTTTGGCTTCTCCTGGAACTCGGTAATCTTGTCATCCTCGTCTGCTACCATCAGGCCGAAACGGGAAGCATCCTCCCACGGCACTTCCATGACTGCGACAGAAAATTCTGCCCCTTTCTGCTTGTGGAACTCAAGGAAATCGCTGTAATCCTGTTTGCAGATCTGGTCTCCGGAAAGAATAATCACATACTGCGGATCATAGCGCTCAATAAAAGCAATATTCTGATAAATAGCATTTGCCGTACCCTTGTACCAGTCAGACCCCGATGCTTTCTGGTACGGTGGAAGTACATGCACGCCTCCGTAAAGACGATCCAGATCCCACGGCTGGCCATTTCCAATATACTCGTTTAATACAAACGGCTGATACTGGGTCAGAATCCCCACCGTATCAATTCCTGAATTTACGCAGTTCGACAGTGGAAAATCAATGATACGGTACTTTCCCCCAAACGGAACTGCAGGCTTTGCAAGCTTCTGTGTCAGTGCATATAATCTGGACCCCTGGCCTCCGGCAAGCAACATCGCAACTAGTTCTTTTGCCATATAAGTATCCCCCTTTTATGTTACCATAATAATTACACTTATTATGGTAACATAAAAGGGGGATAATTCCTAGTACTTTTGGCTCTTTTCGTTTATTTTAGTGCAAAGATTTCTGTGCCGTATACAGTTTGTAATATCTGCCTTTCTTTTTCATCAGTTCTTCATGCGTTCCCGCCTCTGCGATTCCACCGTCATCAATATACATGATCTTGTCACAGCCACGGATCGTGGAGAGCCGGTGCGCAATAATAAAGGACGTCCTGCCCTTAAGCATACGGTTTAATCCGGTCTGCAATGCTTTTTCCGTCTGCACATCAATGCTGGAAGTTGCCTCATCCAAAATCAGAATTGCCGGGTCACAAAGCAGTGTTCTCGCAAAAGAAATCAGCTGTTTCTGTCCCTGGGAAAGCATGGACCCACGCTCCCGCACCTGTGTTTCATATCCTTTCGGCATTTCCCGGATAAACGGATCGGCACAGACAATTTTTCCCGCTTTTTCAATTTCCTCCTGTGTGGCATCCAATTTTCCGTACCGGATATTATCTGCAATTGTTCCCGAAAAAATAAAACTGTCCTGCATCATAATCCCCATCTGCGCACGGAGAGAATGAATGGTCACATCTGCGATATCCTGATCATCGATCAGTACCTTTCCGTCATTGACATTGTAGAACCGTGAAATCAGATTGACGATGGTACTCTTTCCGGCCCCGGTCGGTCCTACAAGTGCAACACTCTCCCCGGGATTTACCGTAAAGGATACGTCTTTTAATATCGTTTTTGACTCATCATAGGCAAAGGTCACATGGTCAAACGTAACTTTCCCCCAGATCTTTTGCATCTTGATCGCATGCTCTGCATCTTTTACGGTAACCGGCTCATCGATGGTTTCAAAGATCCGTTCCAGATAAGCGATATTATTGATAAAATTGTTGAATATATTTCCAAGGTTCATGATCGGCTGCCAGAAATACGAAGCATAACTGGAAATCGCCACGATCGTTCCCAGCGACTTATTTCCCTGCCCGAAAATGACAAGGCCAAACAAAAAGATGGCAGCACGGACAAACACCGAAATGGTATCAATGCCCGGCCATACAAGGTTTGAGTAGCGCACAGCGGTATTCCAGGTCCGTCTGCATTCTTTGGAAAGTCTGTTAAAGATTTTTGCATTTTCATCCTCACGTGCAAAAATCTGTGTAATCCGGGCACCTACAATATTTTCCTGCAGATACGCATTTAAGTTTGAGTTCTTGTTGGATACGGCCTGCCACGCCTTTCTCTGCTTATTTTTGATCCAGAACATAAAGACGGCAAGCACGGGAACTCCACACAACACAACCAGTGCCATCTGCACATCTACCATAAACATAAAAATAATAATAAACAGCAGATTAAATGCTTCCAGCACGATATTGATCAGTCCGTTTGACAACATATCCGATACCGAATTGACATAATTGACCACCCGGATCAGAATCTTTCCATGCGGTCTGTCGTCGTAATACTGAAACGGAAGTTCCTGCAGATGTTCAAACAGGTCCTTGCGGATATCATAAATAATATTCTGACTGACATCCACCATAATACGGCTGCGGATCGTGGTAAAAATCACGCTGACCACATAGATGGCAATCAGCGCCGCCACCAGAGAAAATAACAGTCTCATATTTTTATCAGGCACCGCAATATCAAGTGCCCGCTGAATAATCATCGGTGCCACGTACCCGAACGCTCCTCCGATTCCGCTGAGGACGATCGCAAGGATCATACCCCTGCGATATTTTTTGATATAGGATGACGCCCGGAGCAGATGCCGGATATCAAACGGTTCTTCCAAGATTTCATCCTGCTTATATGTATTCTTTGCCATTGTCTCACCCCCCTATACCAGGTCTTCGCCGGTCTGCAGCTGTACCAGTTCGTAATAATATCCTTTTTTTGCCATAAGTTCCTCATGATTTCCCATCTCCGTGATCCGTCCATGCTGCATCACCAGAATCTTATCCGCCATCATCGTAGTGGAAATCCGCTGTGCGATAATTACCTTCGTACACGAAAAATCCAGATGCCGCAGTGCTTCCTGAATCTGTTTTTCCGTTTCCATATCCACCGCAGAGGTCGTATCGTCCAGAATCAGAATCGAAGGCCGCACCGCCAGTGCTCTTGCCAGGGAAATTCGCTGTTTCTGTCCACCGGAAAGGCCTACGCCACGCTCTCCGACCACCGTATCATATCCTTCCGGCATCTTTGAGATAAAATCAGATGCCGCAGAATATTTTGCAAATTTTTCCACTTCTTCGAGATCAATGCTGCTGTCTCCGTAGGCAATGTTGCCCTCGATCGTATCGGAATACAACAGTACATCCTGTGTGGCAAGTCCGATCTGTTTGCGCAGGTCGGACAGTCTGAAATTCTGCACCGGTATATCATCGATCCGCACTTCCCCTTTCGTCGGCTCATAAAACCGCGGGATCAGGTTGATCAGGGAAGTCTTTCCGCAGCCGGTTTCTCCCATGATTGCAATGGTCTCCCCCGGTTTTACGGTAAAAGAGATATCATGCAGCACTGGAAGATCCCCATCTTCATATTGAAAGGATACCTCCCGGAATTCGATTTTCCCGTCAAAGCGGTCCGGGTGTGCAGCTGCATCCAAAGCATCTTTGATCTGTGGTTCGGAATAATAGATCTCCATCACCTTTTTGGATGCGGCCGAGAACCGCTGAAATTCATTCATGATATTTCCCATCTGGCGCATTGGGTTGGCAATTGCCCAGATCAGTCCGGAAAATGCCACATAATCTCCCATCGTCAGTTCGCCCCGGATTAAAAAGACACCGCCCACGGCCAGCATCACTACCGGCATAAGGTTTGCAATGCTTTCCACATATGGGAAAAATTTCAGCCATACCATGCTGGTTTCTTTGTTCGTCTCTGCATAATCTTTGTTTGCCCGGTCAAATTTTTCAATTTCATATGCTTCCCTGGCAAACGCTTTTACCACACGGTTTCCGGAAATATTTTCCTGCGCATAGGTGTTCATCTGTGCCAGTTTTTCACGCAGTTTCGCATGCATCGGTGCCACCTTGTTTTTGAACAGATAAATGATAAAAAACACAAACGGCGAAATAATTAACAGGCTCAGAGCCATTTTCCAGTTCATATAAAAGAAGTATATTGCCACCACACCAAACAGGGAAAATGATTCGATCACCATGCGGATCACCCATGCAACCATGTGGCGCACCGCATCCAGATCGCCCGTAACACGCGTCATCAGATCGCCGGTACGATATGTGCTGTAAAAGGTCATATCCTGCCTCTGGATTTTGTCATACAAAAAATTGCGCACACGGTACAGTACCGTCTGTGACACATGCTCGTAAATCATGCAGTCTCCATAGACAATCACACCGCGAAGTACGGTAAATACAATCATCAGGATGAGCAGATGATAGAACAAACCGCTATTTGTTCTCATATTTTTCCACGCATCTGCCCCACTTAAAAACAGATCCACAATTCTTCCGGAATAATACGGAACCGTCAGCTGCAATATATTATAGACAACGGTTCCCAGCATGCCGATCACATATAATACACGTCTGCCTTTCATATTTTCCCACAGCCACTGTATTTTTGTCTTTG
>SFRL01000038.1 GCA_004562765.1 bacterium
ATTGACGGCATAGTTTAAAAGTCGTCCAAAGTCTCCTCAACTCACATGAAAACATCACTAAAAAATCCTGCACCCTCATTCACATTATACAAACAGTAATCGTAGAGGATATGAATCGATTTCTTTCGCCACATATATTCATTTGGCCAATAGGCGTGAACGTTATCGTCTAATATCTCTGCCGGAGTGTTCGGCAAATATAGAACAAACTTCTCCCCTCCGGTTACACCATATGCATCTGAGCCAATATAACGAACGCCATCCTTGATCCATTCTTTTCCCACTTCTGTTTTATATGTCAGATCATCCAGCATCATGGAATATGAATATTCATTTAATTTTTTCATTTCCCGAAATCTCCCGCTAAACTCACAATAATAATCTGTTCCGTGCGGATATTCATTTGTCCAATCTGCTTCTCCGTCTTCATAGATACCGTCAAAATGTCCATCCTCATACAGCGTAAGTGTTGTTCTCCACCCTCCTGCACCGCTGCAAAAAGTCAGTTCAAGCGGATAGACCACCTCATAGCTTTCCTCGCTCAAACCATCTTCCAGGTAAAAATTCACGGGATATATCTGCTGTAAATCTACAGCCTTTTGCGGACCAATCACCAGGTTTCCTCCCTCAGTCGTAAACAGAGCCGTACTGTTTTCCATCAAATAATTTACAGCCTCAAAAAAGCCCCGCATGCTACCTGTGATTCCCGCCATTGAGTCAAAATCAACTTTCCATGTGTTTTTTTCAGATACGTGACCATTCTCTAAAGAAAACATCGTACATGTATAATTTCCGATTCCCTGATACATTACTGGAAGATACTGAATCAGATAACCCTCCCCCTCATTCTGATAAAGCAGGATCGTATTCCATTCTACATGGGAAGTGCTGGCTTCGGTACTCCAAAGCAGTGTTCCATCCTGTTTCTGTACATTTAATTCATACAAATCTTCCGCTTTCTCACAGACTACTATTTGTTCAGTTTCTCCATCGTGATCCAGATCCGCTTTCGTGACGATCGAATCATTACTTGTCACTTTGATACCAGCATTTTCCGATCCTGCCTTCTCTAAAGCCTGCGAGATTTCAGATGCTACATATTTTTCATCCGAACCGGGATTCTCTCCCTCCTGTTCAGTCGTCTCACTTGCATTCGTCAGACAGACCAGACTGATGACCGCCAGCGCAAGGACAGCCACAACTGCCGAGATCAGGCGGGGCTTTTTGTATCGCAGCACGTTTTTGATCCGTTTCGACGCATCCGATTCACCGAAAGCCAGCGGCGCAAACGAAACATTTCTCTTACCGGTCGCAAAGGACAGCAAAGACATACTGTATGCCTGTTTGATCTCGTTTCCGAATATCGAAAGAACTGCCTCATCGCAGCTCATTTCCATATCCCTGACCATGCACACATACGCAAGCCAGACCAAGGGATTGATTCAGTAAACTGCCAGCAGCATAAATGCCAGCGGCTTTATAATGGTATCTTTTCTTTTGATATGGTAGCTTTCATGCGCGACGATATATTCATATTCGTCCTGAGACATATGAAAGGGGACATAAATCTGCGGCTTCCACAGTCCGAGCACAAACGGTGACGATAAGTCATCACACTCCCATATATTTCCCGTCCGCTTTACCGCAAATTTCGTTCTCCGCTTACAACGGATATAGGAAACTACACCACACATAAGAAGCGCAAAAATACCGATGATCCACAGAATACCCACAGTGATCATCACCTTCTGAAACATTGTGAGAGATGTCAGTGTACTGGAAGCTGCCTCGGATGCCGCTTCGGTAACTGCATCCGGCACAGCCCAAACGGCTTGCCCGGCTCCGGCCGTATTGCCCGGAATCACATGGACAGGCATCATCCGGTCACTTTCCGGCAGTACACCGTCATTCCCTGCATGCACAAAAACATTGAAAATACTGAAAAACGACGGAATGTCAAAGCTAAAGATCATCCGTAGCGCAACAACACTCCAAAGCGCATAAGCATATTTTTTTGGAAGCTTTTTTAACAGCAAACGCGCAAGTAAGACTGCCAGAATGACTACTGCCACCGTCGCATTACGCCGCAAAAATTCCAGAAACAGCTCACAAAATGTAAGTGCCATAGCCTAATCCTCCCTATGTGCATCGATCATCTGCTTTAACTGCGCGGCTTCCTTGGCCGATATCTTTTTGCCACCAAGAAATGCGGCGACAAAGCCGGGCAGCGACCCGTCAAAGGTACGTTCCACAAAATACTCGGATTCGTTCGCCTGTACCTGCTCCTTTGAGATCAGCACAGACACCGTCGCATCCATATTGGAAATGTAGCCCTTCTCGCACATTTTCCGAATGACCGTATAGGTCGTTGACTTCTTCCAGCCAAGCTGCTGTTCACACAATTTGACCAGTTCCCCAGAATTGACCGGCGCATGGTCCCACACCACACACATGAACCGGTAATCGCTGTCACATAATCTTTCAGAACCCATAAACATCCTCCCTGCATGTTGTTTCATAGGAATAACATTTTTTAATTCAAAATAGGTTTATAGTCATAGACCTATTTTTAGTCTATAACCACAAACCTATTCTGTCAAGAGGATTATGCATTTTTTAATACAACAATTGCATATGCGTTTGCGCAAATTAGGTTGAATATATCCTAAAATTCACATATACTATATACGTATATATTTATCAACGGAGGTATTTCATCATGACAATCAATACGAATACAATGATTTCTATTTCGGAGGCAAACCAGAATTTCTCAAAAGTTGCAAGACTTGTGGATGAGCAAGGATCCGCTGTTATCTTGAAAAATAATGTTCCCCGATATATAGTTATTGATTTCAGCAAAGCAGACCAGGATATGGTTGCTTCAGACGAAGATGTTTTAAGCATTTCCAAAAAAATCATGGAGCAGAACAAAGAAGCCTACGAGGTATTAGCTAAATGAAAAAACTCAGCAAAGAACAAATTCTCATGCTTCATAAGCAGCTGATCCAGCAAACCGGCGGAAGTGATGGTGTAAGAGACTATAATCTATTGGACGCTGCCCTCGAAACACCTTTTCAATGTTTTGATAACCAAGAATTATATCCGACACTTCAAGCCAAAGCTGCTCGTCTGGGCTATGGATTGATCAAAAATCATTGCATGCTTGATGGCAACAAACGAATAGGGGCACATGCAATGCTCGTGTTTTTGGCATTAAACGGAATCGAACTTGATTACACACAAAAAGAATTGTATGAGATTGTTTTAGACATCGCATCTGGCAATCAGGAATATGTTAATTTACTCCATTGGATATTAGATCATCAAAAATAATTGACCCCATTTTTCAACCCAAATGTAACTCTTCACACAACTTCAGACAATATCAGTTAAAAACATGGAGGCTTGCGAAACCGCATATTTACGGTATCACAAGCCTCTAGAAATTCTTCGTATCCTTTAACCATGACAAAGGGCGCTCCTTATGGCAACGGGCGATGGGCGTGGCAGCAGAAACGTCCCGGAAGTCATGATAGTATACTCAGATTTGTGAAAAATAGCAACTTCTTTCTGCGTATCAATTATTTATTTTTATCACTTTTAGATCCGTATGCCCTAAGTCATCATCCCATACTCCGGCAATCCAGACCTGACCTGTCTCTCCGAGCCGGATACCCAGAGAATTGCAGAACATATCCACACAGTCTTCCGCTTTGATTGCAGCATAGAAATCCGTACCCAGCACACTGTCCCAGCCTGCATTCACAAATTCATCTCTATTTGCATATGTACGATTTCCGATCGTCATCGGATAAACAACATGATCTGCTACCCCCCTCCAATCCTTGTTAATAATCTGACTCTTGACAAGGCTTGCAAAATCCTCAACATCGTTTTTTGAAAAATCTGTACTTACATTATAAAAATCATTATTATTTACAGATGCAGTTTCAAAATAAGGGCCGGATATTTCCGCGGCTGATTCAATCTCTTCATCCATTACCACGATATAGTAACCGCCGTCAAAAAGTAATTTGACATGCGTAAATACATTGTCAAAAATATCAAATACATCAAAACCGTTGATCTTCTGTCCCTGATAAACACCGCTATGTTCCAAAAACCACACCGGAATCGCTCCATTACCTTGATAGTCCGGATCATGGTATGGCGAGTCAAGCTGCTGAATATCAGAATACCACACACGTCTTGCGTTTACAAAACCCATATACGGAGTCGCGTCCCCACATAATGTAAAGCCATAATCTCTTGTATAGAAAGCTGTAGATTTTTTAATTGCATCCGCGCTTTTTCCAAAAATAAATTTACTTCTGCCATCTGTGGTGTATACACATTCTGTTACTTGATAACCGGTAAGGGTATATAACTCTTGTAAAGCCTGCTGTGCCAACTGATCACGCTGCTCATCTGTATTCCAGGGATCATCAGAATAGTAATCCCAGCCAACTTCCGAATTATCTACAAAAGTTATG
Source organism: bacterium (assembly GCA_004562765.1). GTDB lineage: Bacteria > Bacillota > Clostridia > Lachnospirales > Lachnospiraceae > W0P33-017. Next base: position 4,497 of record SFRL01000038.1, read on the forward strand.
TCAGCAGGCTCGTATCCGTCCTTTAAAACCAAAGTCGCATTGACGGCGCTTGCCTTCTCTAAAGCCTGCGCGACTTCTTCATCAAAAGTCAAAAATTCGATTTCCTTACTCGCCTTATTATATGTCAGCTTATCCAGATCGACCTCATACTTTTTGCTCTTGTATTCTTGATCCGCTTCTATCCAGTAAAAGATTTCTACCACATTTTCTTCCGGAAGATAATACGAATATTCAGAATAGAAAGCCAGATCATCATACGGTTCATCCAGCAGATCATCCAAACAGCCTATGTAGATCTCATTGTCCTGTTTTACAAACACACAGGTAGCCCGTCCACCATCCGACCAGAGGCGGTTGCTGATCAGTTCGTTTTCTCCGTCATCATCCAGATCACGCACAAAATATTCTTCGCCGAATGTCATAAATAGCAGTGTATCATTTTCGTCATAAAAATAATATTCTGATCCGTAAACATATTCTTTTTTCACCACGCGGCCATTGTAGCCCAAAATGTTTTCAAAGGGCGTGACTGTGATCATCGGTTGATGGCTATCATCTGAACTATTTTCTTCGTCAAGGTTGTTACCTGCATCCGAGGGGTTGTCTCCATCCGATGCAGTTTCCTTTTCAAGATTGACAGACGCCGTTTTTTCGTCCAAACCGATACTTTCCTCCTGTTCGGTCGTCTCACTTGCATTCGTCAGACAAACCAGACTGATGACCGCCAGCGCAAGGACAGCCACGACTGCGGAGATCAGGCGAGGCTTTTTGTAGCGCAGCACATTTTTGATCCGTTTCGACGCATCCGATTCGCCAAATGCCAGAGGCACAAACGAAACATTTCTCTTACCGGTCACAAAGGACAGTAAAGACATGCTGTATGCCTGTTTGATCTCGTTTCCGAATATCGAAAGAACTGCCTCATCGCAGCTCATTTCCATATCCCTGACCATACACACATACGCAAGCCAGACCAAAGGATTGATCCAATAGACTGCCAACAGCATGAATGCCAGCGGCTTTATAATGGTATCTTTTCTTTTGATGTGATAGTGTTCATGCGCGACGATATATTCATACTCCTCCTTAGACATATGAAAGGGGACATAAATCTGCGGCTTCCACAACCCGAGCACAAACGGCGATGGCAAGTCATCACACTCCCATATATTTCCCGTCCGCTTTACCGAAAATTTCGTTCTCCGCTTACAACGAATATAGGAAACTACACCACACATAAGAAGCGCAAAAATACCGATGATCCACAGAATACCCACAGCGATCATCACCTTCTGAAACATTGTGAGAGATGTCAGTGTACTGGAAGCTGCCTCGGATGCCGCTTCGGTAACTGCATCCGGCACAGCCCAAACGGTTTGCCCGGCTCCGGTCGTATTGCCCGGAATCACATGGACAGGCATCATCCGGTCACTTTCCGGCAGTACACCGTCATGACCTGCATGCACAAAAACATTGAAAATGCTGAAAAACGACGGAATGTCGAAGCTAAAGATCATCCGCAGCGCAACAACACTCCATAGCGCATAAGCATATTTTTTTGGAAGTTTTTTTAACAGCAGACGCGCAAGCAATACTGCCAGAATGACTACTGCCACCATCGCATTACGCCGCAAAAACTCCAAAAACATCTCACTAAACGCAACCGCCATCGCCTAATCCTCCCTGTGCGCATCGATCATCTGTTTTAACTGCGCGGCTTCCTTGGCCGATATCTTTTTACCACCAAGAAATGCCGCAACAAATCCGGGCAGCGACCCGTCAAAGGTACGTTCCACAAAATACTCGGATTCGTTCGCCTGTACCTGCTCCTTTGAGATCAGCACAGACACCGTCGCATCTACATTTGAAATGTAACCTTTCTCGCACATTTTCCGAATGACCGTATAGGTCGTTGACTTCTTCCAACCGAGTTGCTGTTCACACAATTTAACCAGTTCCCCGGAATTGACCGGCGCATGGTCCCACACCACGCACATGAACCGGTAATCGCTGTCACATAATCTTTCAGAACCCATAAAAATCCTCCCTGCATCATAAGAATTACATTTTTTAATCCAAAATAGGTTTATAGTCATAGACCTATTTGTAGTCTATAACTATAAACCTATTCTGTCAAGGGTATGATACATTTTTTCGTCTCGATCCTCCTAAGGTTCCTGCTACCCCATCACAGCAGCCTTGTCGTCCATTTTGAGCAATCCCACACATCAGTTGCCAGTCCATCGTAAAATTCAGGCTCGTGGCATACCATCAGGCTGCTTCCCTTGTACTCCATAAGTGCACGCTTCAATTCCTCTTTTGCGTCCACGTCCAAATGATTCGTCGGCTCGTCCAATAGCAGGATGTTGGTCTCCCGGTTGATCAGCTTGCACAAACGTACCTTCGCCTGCTCGCCTCCGGAAAGCACGCGCACCTGACTTTCGATGTGTTTTGTAGTAAGACCGCATTTTGCAAGGGCACTACGCACCTCATACTGGGAATATGCGGGAAACTCCTGCCAGATCTCTTCGATACAGGTTGTTGTGATCGACTGATCCATCTCCTGTTCAAAATATCCGATCTCCAGATAATCACCCAGCTCTACCAAACCCTGTAATGGCTTTATCAAACCTAAAATACTTTTTAATAATGTCGTCTTTCCAATCCCATTCGCACCTGTGAGAACAATCTTTTGCCCCCGCTCCATTTCCAGATTTAACGCGGTAGATAAAGGCTCATCATATCCAATCACCAGATCTCTTGTCTGGAAAATGTAGCGTCCCGGTGTACGGGCAACCTTAAACGCAAATTCGGGCTTTGGCTTCTCTGCCGCCAGTTCAATGACATCCATTTTATCCAACTTTTTCTGACGGGACATCGCCATATTTCTTGTTGCCACACGGGCCTTATTACGAGCTACAAAATCTTTCAGATCTGCGATCTCTTTCTGCTGTTTATTATAGGCAGCCTCTAACTGCGCCTTTTTCATCTCGTAGACTTCCATGAATTTATCGTAGTCACCTACATAGCGATTCAGCTGCTTATTATCCATGTGGTAAATCAAATTCACAACACTATTGATAAATGGGACATCATGAGAAATCAGAATAAACGCATTCTCATAATCATTTAAATACCGCTTTAACCACTCGATATGCTCTACATCTAAGTAATTGGTAGGCTCGTCCAAAAGCAAGATATCCGGCTTCTCCAAAAGAAGTTTTGCCATCAATACTTTTGTACGCTGTCCCCCACTCAAGTCCGTAACATCCTTGTCTAATCCCAAATCCAATATTCCAAGCGCTCTGGCAACTTCTTCTACCTTTGCATCAATCATGTAAAAATCATGCATGGTCAGCAGATCCTGTATCGTTCCTGCTTCAGTCATCATCGCATCCATTTCTTCCGGAGATGCTTCACCCAATTTTTCATAAATCTGATTCATCTCCGATTCCATGTCAAAGAGATAATCGAAGGCAGACCTTAATACACTACCAATGGTCATACCCTTTTCCAATGCAGTATGCTGGTCCAGATATCCAACACGCACATTTTTCGACCATTCAATCTTTCCTTCATCCGGCATTAATTTGCCAGTGATAATATTCATAAAGGTAGACTTTCCCTCTCCATTTGCGCCGACAAGTCCGATATGTTCGCCTTTTAGCAAACGAAAGGACACGTCTTCAAATATTGCGCGATCTCCGAAACCATGTGATAAATGTTCGACGTTTAAAATACTCATTTCTTTATCCTATCCTCTATTTACCTTTGAAGCCAACCACAACCTGATACGTCGGATCGATGGCCTTGATCACAGTTTCATATAGTTCTTTTACCATTTTCAACGCGATATCATCTGCCTCCTGCGCATTCCCTGGCGTATTGAATTGTAATTCAAGCTTCTGCCTGAGCTGTCTTTCGATTTCATTGTACTCGGCTACTGTAAGCTTCATTTTTCCGCGCGCCAAAAGGCTTTCCTTCACCTCATCAATGATGATATCATCCGGGTTAATGTCCACCGTTTCCAGATAGGCATGATCGATCAATATCTTGATCGTCTTATGTTCCTTATCTTCGATGACATCATCCTTTGTCAGATGACTCAGATCGACCACAAAATATCCCTTCCCGGTATATGAAATGGTCTGTGTCTTCTTCATAAAATCAAAGTCGATCTGCTGGATCAGTCTGCTGGTAAGCAACGTAGATACCGTTCCTTCCTGCTCGCTTACGATCAACTTTCTCGTTTCATTCTGATTTGACAGGATCACGTCTGAGAAGCACACTTCGATCCTGCTTCCTTCCAGATAGATCACATCTGCCTCCAGCTTTTCGAGACCATCAGAAAAATCATCCTTCGCCTGATTTTTTTTATGTATCGCACCCCAGAGCATAATGATCACGATCGCCGCCAAAACTACTATACAGAGGATATTCAATAGCTTCTTTTTCATCATTCGTTTTCCTCATCCAAAACACAGTGATCAGCCAATGCGTGATGCTGCACGTCCTTTTTCCTGCGATATTTTGCCACGTCGGGCACAGCAAACTTTATCTGGAAAAGCTCCGCCAACAACCATTTGAAAAAAAACAGATTGATCAGCGGCAGTATGAAGGTTGTGATGATCATGATCGCAATCGAATTCATGCATTTTTTGATCATATTGTTAAAATACTGTAGCAGATCCTTAACTCCCTGTATCGCCGTTTTAAATGCTCCGGACAATTTCTCAAAAATCGTCTGTTCCGTATCTTCACTTAATACAATCTCATTGATCGTATCAGATCCCTTTTGCGTGTCGTGGATTGTTTCATCCACGTACTCCAGGTACTCTTTCCCCACATAATTTGTCACATGTGTGCTGCAGGGAATGACCAGCACCAGCGCCAGACCAAGAAGCCCGATCTTCTTTCCGAAATTTATAAAAAATTCCTTTCTGATAGCGTAGCCAAACGCATAGAGCAGGCATCCGATGGGAATGATCGCAAGAAAGGATGCTTTGATCCCCTGCATCAATATGAGCCGTTCTACAAAAAGTACGATCAGAATAAAGATAAAATACTTATTCATATCTGCCAGTGATTCCGCCAGCGGACTGGCAAAATCATCCGGAAGTGCGGAGATTGCCAGAGAAGTAGCTAACGTAGCTCCCGCAAATTCCATGACTGTCGTCTTACTTTTTTCTACGCTCTCCAGAGAAGTCTGAACGAACTGCGTCTGCGGAATTTTTTCAGACAACACAAAAAATGACAACACTGCAACAAAAACCGGAATCAACAGATTCAAAACCCATTTACTCTTTTGTACCGATAACATACGTTCTCCTTTCCTGATCCATCAGCGGTAATGACAAAGGGCGCTTCTCATGGCAATGGGCGATGGTCGTGGCAAAAGAAGCGTCCCTGCTACCCCTACCCGGCATACATCAAGCCGTCCAGCAGTTCCCAGATATTTGTTCCATTGATGGTATCGCCGTTTTCACTGTCCAGCTGAATGTAATATAAAGTATCTGTGTCATACATTGTATCCGTATTTACCATAAAGTAATTCAGATCATATTCTTCTGATTCAGGCACATAATCGATGGCTCTCACTCCCCAGACTTCCGTCTTCGTAGCAGACACGATCTTAAAGAAAGTTCCTGCCGGAAGAACACCGTTTTCATCAATTACTGTGCCGTCTTCCTTCATGACTTTGCACGGAATACCTGTTTTTGCTTTCAGCAAAAATCCCGCATCAACCGTATATACCTGATCATCCGATACCGGAAGTCCCTGCTCCCCAACATGGTATTTTTTTGTTCCGTTGTAGGTGCTTAAGGTATCCAGCCGCGAACTCAGGTAAAACTGTTCCGGATTTACAAAAACCGGGCAGTTCGTTTCATAATAATACCTGCCATCTTCCTCACGACTGACATATGTACCGGGCATAAACAGATTGCTGTTGCCGTCACCCCATGGAACCAGAGTACCTGTTGTCAGATCAAAGACCTCAAGAACCGAGTAATCGCTTTCCATACGATGAAAAACATACAAGTATGCTGCATCCTTGCATTTTACCAGATAACACTCTGCACTGTAATCTTCTACGTCACTCTTGATCATCTGATTATTCAGCAGAATCTCTGTTGTATAATAATCATATTCGTCCACACTGCGATCCACAGTGATCGTCTCTTTGACGCCATCACTGTTCAGATCAACAACACATTCCTCATATGCATACAGTTCCAAAACATACTGTTCCTGCGGCTCAAAATAAGATCCATCCAAAAGATCCGGATAATCTTCATATGCCAGGTCAACGATCTGCATCCCTGCTGCATAAGGCGCCAGCTCATACTGGTTAAAATAAAGCGTGATACCAAACGGATCCATGCTCCATGTAAAACCATCCAGTTCATATTCAGCGATCAGTTTGTGTACATCATCATAAAAGATATCTCCGAAGTGGTCATTTAACAGTTTTGCCACCACAGCCTTGCATTCATCCGCATCGGTAACGATATCGGAAAGCGTCACCCGCGCTCCGGTATTGACGTCAAAGGTCATACCGGTGATCATATATCCTCCGTGGGCCCCGCCATAGTAACTCTCATTCTGTTCCACGAAACTAAAATAATTCCCATCTGCCCTCTCTACGGTACGTGTTGTCCGGTCTAAAAGATCCGTGCCAAATCCACCTTCCACAACGACTTCCTGAAAGCTTTCCATCATGCTGTTCATGGTTGTTTCCATAACACTGGCATGTTCATCCCGGAGGCCCTCCAGCGCTTTTGCCAGATTCGGATATGCCTTCGCACTTTCTTCGTCCAATAAAAGACTTTGCTGCTCGGTTTCCACCGAGTGCCACTCATCATTCACACTATCGGAATACTGACAGCCCACACTGGTACAGATAACATTGAGCAAGGTGGGCGCTTCTTCTGCCTCCTCCACCTCTTCTTCCGGCACCGATGTTTCTTCCGGCTGTTCTTCCGGTTTTGGAATCTGTTCTGCTTCCTGCTTCACCGGATCCGTTTCCTGGGGTTTTTCTTCTTCTGTCACTGCACCGCAGGCAGTCACATTCACGAGCATCGCCAGTACTAACAATGCACGCAGCCATCTGTTTCCCAACCTTTTCATCTCCGACCTCCTGACACGCATTTTCTTGAATAGTTACCTCTACTCATTTTTATATACATTTTCGTTTTCGTCAAGTGCGACTGTGCTTATATCATCACTCATTCCGTACTTTTTCCACTGCACCCTTTGTGAACAGGTTCTCTTTTGCACCACGCATAACAGGAAGCAGCTTCTTTGTCTTTATCAGATAGGAGAGGTTTTGCCTCGAACACTGCAGCATATCACAGGCGGTTGTCGTGTCCACCAGATTTTTCTGCACAAAACCCAGCATATCATTTGCACTGAGCGGCAATAATACTCCTTCTTTTCTCACCGCAGACGCAGCGATCTCAATCGAATCATTGAAGGTAATACAATATCCGCCAACTCCCACTTTTACTGATTCTAACAGTGCCTCGTTTTTCAGAATATGGCAAACATCCCTATCATGATCTGCCATTTTTGACAGATCAAGCTTCCTTACCGTGTTGTCGTAAAACAGACAGATGATCTGACTGTCTTCTGCCAGAAAACACTCACTGATATTTTTTTGCGTTCTTTCTTTTATATCTTCCGGCAATTGTTCCCTTAGTATTGCTTCGATATAGCAACTGTCCTGAGCGCACATGCCTTTTGATAATTCCAGAAGCGTCATCTCGTTATATTCCTTCAATTTCGCATTCTTTAGAATAGACCCTATGTTCTGACGTCCGCTGGGTATGACTCTTTCCCGAACCCAGAGAACCGCAAGGGACGCCGGCACTGTGTATATTCCTTTTTTTACCAATCCCTGAAACAGGAGCGGCGCTTCCCACTCATCCAACCAGTCAGCAAGTTCTATGACATAGGCTTCTGCTTTTTCATAATAAAATAAATATCCGATCGCTAAATTCTGTTCTGATTCTTTGTCATAAATTGCATAAATCTTCATAATGGCACCACCTTGACCAGATCATTTCCCATATTTTATCCAAATGTTTCGGAGTCAGTACTCCCTGTAGATCTTCGAATAAAATGTTCTTGTCTGATTCTTTTAATGAAGTATGAAATATATGTGCTTTATCCGAGATCAGTTCCAGATTTGTCAAAGGAAAACGACTTCCGATAAAGTTATTGCATGGTCTTTCTGCCAGACAGTCAAATGCTTCTATTTCTGCCTCTGTGTAGCAGGAGCAAAGCAATGACAATCCATGATCAAACAGCGGGGCGATCCTGAGTGTATGCTTTCGTGCATTTCTTAATACTTCTATATTTGCTCCGTGCCTGTCTCTGTTTTGGATCAGATAATCAACAACCAGCATTTTATCAATGTAATCCTGCCATCCATTCCTCTTGCAGAATTCATAATGCGATTCAGTGCCGGACTGATTGATCTGATAATAATTATCCAGCGCTGTTTTTGTTTCGCCACGTACTTTGAAGTCGCCGGATGAACAAATATAGGTATTATATATTTTTCCATCAATTTCAATATCCGCATGGATCAGTTGATACTCTAAATGTTCCACGCCTAAAATGCTTAGCAGTCTGCCTACAATGATCTCGTTGACACATTCATGACCAATGATTCCTTTCTCACTGTCATAGTTCGATAGTTTATAATATATCTTTTTTCCTGAAATCGTTGATTGCGATTTTAAAAATGTTCCGGCTGTACCGCTGGACTGCCTTGTATGTGACCACTTTAAATATGTGAGATCCTGTTTTTCATTGATTACTTTTGGTTCCATCACATCCCCCTCCTTTCAGACTATGATTTCCTATTCCCTCCAATATTATAGGTTTTTATTTGACGCGCGTCAAATATTTTTATTTTATATTCGAAGTTTCCTATACGACAAAAGGCTTGCGATACCGCTTATCTGCGATATCACAAGCCTCTATAAATTATGCACATATTTTGACCATGGCAAAGGGCGCTCCTTATGACAATGGGCGATGGTCGTGGCAGAAAGAACGTCCCTAAATCCGAAAGCCAAGTGACCATTCATTGATCTTCCGACACGAGGCTACCGGAACTAATTTTTCTACAAGTTCTGCCACCCTTCGATCGATCACCGGAATCAGCACTACTGCATCTGCCGGTAACAGCTGCTCTGCCTGTGTCAGTGCAGAAACAAGCATACTTACCAGTTCCCTGGGTTCCACTGCCCACGCACAGGAAAAGATCAGGTCATTCTCCTGACGCTCAAACAGCAGGACTCCTTCCGGTTCAATGCCATTCATATAGACCACACTGATGTTTTCGTCATACTGGCTCCAATCTACCGGTGTGGTCAGCGGAACTGCCCGCTCATCTGCCAAAATCGCCTTTACAAGCCTTTTTCTTTTTTCTTCATTGAAGGCATGCAGGGATCGGACATTCTTTGATGTCTGCCGGTGCAAGATCGTCGTATCCTTCACATGTTCCAGTGTCAGCTCATACACCCGATTCGATACGAGATCTTTACGAAATCCCAGCGTCTGCAAGATCCATGCCACCGGTTCTTCTTCCTGTTCATCTGCAAAATCAATAAATACACCGTTTAACATGCCTGCCTGTTTCGTTCGTTCCACCCTGCGCTCTACGAATCTTAATGCATCCTCCGTTTCCCTGTAATATTCAGAGAAATTCAGCCATACCAGTTCCATCCAGCCTTCCTGTTGTCGAAACAGGATGACACCAACTGCCTCATCTTCCCAGCTGTCATATGCTCCGACAGCCATTAATTCTCCCTGTTCAATCTCTCTCACATACCGAAAAGGAATCAGCGGTGCAAAGACATTCGGAACCTGCTGCCCTATGAAATACTCCTGAATCATAACACGCCCTCCTATCTGTGGTCCGCTCTTCGCGCCGCAAGTGTATTCTCATGCGATCTGTGCATCATTACCAAATAATCCTCTATGGTCATACCCAGAGTGCGTAACCCCTTTCCACCATCTTCTGTCAGTTCACGAAACGTATTTTTCTGTGTATGTGAAATTAACGTCACACGATTCTGTATCATTTCTGTCAATGCACCGCCGAAATCCCACAGCTCGATCATTCGCTCCTGCACCGGTTTCTCCAATTCGTCGAACATCGGTGATTTACACATAACACTACACATATCGCGCATTGCCTGCGCTTTTTTATATACTTTGGTCAGAGTCTCTACAGAATGGTATACATCCTCCATCGACTGTTTCTGAAATACTGCTTCATGTGCCTCTACATACGCATGCATATCCTCATAGGCATGTTCAACCACTCCCAGCAATGCCGGAAACTCGGCCAGCCGTTCTTCCTTCGTACAAGCCATTCCGTGCTTCCTGTCTTCGATGATATTCCCCTGCTCATCCTTTTGATCTCCAAGATATTTTCCCTGTGCAAATTTCACGAGACCGATCTTACGCGCTTTCGCCTCCTCCGCATCAAGTCCCTCAATCGTGCCATTCACAGGCATCAGCATACGGACAACATCACGATATCCGCCACCATTGGGATCATTTTCTGTCACCTGACATCTATCATGAACAAAAGCAGTATATGCAATCTCAACGGGAGAACAGCTCAACAATTTCTCCTCTTGTTGATTCTGTGGAGCCTCTAATGCAAGGGTCAACTTACTAAGCAAAGAATTCTTCTTTTCCTGAGTCAGATCGGCATCCTGTTCGATCTGCGCGATCCTTTCCCTGATCCGCGTTTCATATGCAGCGCGGTCACCATATAATTCACCAACTTTCTGATCAAGTTCTGCTACAAAGGCACTCGTATTCCAATGCTTTTCGATATAGACCGCCAGTGTCGGATCCGGCGCCGTCCCCCTGATCAGATATTTCAAATATGCCGCTGCGGCATCCATCGCCATCTCATGCTGTCTGACCACAAAGTCATTCTTGTCCTGCCATGCCTTCAGATAGTCCAGCATCTTCACATTCTTACTCACAGTCATATTTGCAGCTCTCATCTCCTGATTCAGATTGGCAAATGCCACACTGTGTTGCATATATTCCCCATATATACTTGTGATCAGCTTCTGCATTTCCGGAGCATAAGGTCCGTTCTCTGAGATGAGGGTGCGCAAATTGACGATATCATCCTTGTAGATATTCATGATCGGCTGGTCAATATCTAAGATCTGTCTCGATGATTCCTTGTCAGTGTTCGTCCATTCATGATATTGCTCTTTGTAAGCGTCTGTTTTCTTAATGCGCTCAAACAACATTCCACCGATCAGCATATCACGGTTTTTCACATAATGCTCGTAGCTTTCAACCGCTAAGGATATATGCTGCATCGCTTTCGTTTTTTCCCTTCCGGAGACTCTTTTTCCGGATTCGGTGATTCCTCCAGCCATTATCCAGGTCTGCAATACATCATTCAATTTTTCCAAAAGCTGCATATCATATTCCGCTTCTAATCTCTCGGTCGTACTTTTGGGGGCAGCATTCTTTACGCGCGCGGCTAACGCATCACGTTTTAACAGCAGATCACTGATGCGTTCTTCACGTGTCTGCGCATCAATCTCCTCATTCTTCACCCGGGTATAGAATTCTGTTCCCTGCATCGCAGGATCAGCCGGCTGGTGATTCTGTTCCTTTTTCTCCCTGTACATTTGCAGAACATTTGAAGCAGAAGCATCGGCAGACTGTTTGAGCTGACCGTTCACATGGGCTCCCATTCTGGCCTGTGCATCCGTTTCCTGTTTGGATTTTTTCTTTTTCCCCGATTCCGTGATCTGCCGGACCCTGCTGGCTTCTTTTCGCTCCTCACAGTAGCTTTTCATAACCTCGGTCGTTGCAAATTCCATCTTACCAAAAGAGGTTTTCTGTATTCCAAACAAACGCATCCGGACATGTCCCTGCTCCATCGCAGACATGTATTCCCTCTCAAGCTGCTGGTTTTCAGGCTCTTTAAATATACCTGTCGCATTCTTTTCGATACTTTTCAGTTCTTCAGACATGTACGCTGTGCCCTGCTGAAACCTCTCTCTAAATACAGCCTCCTGATCCATAACGGTACCCCCCCCCCTTATGATAGTCTTATGTTTTCTCCAATCTCCCTGCTAATCCTCACCCGGTGTTTTCCCAAGATAGAGCTGTAATGCCGTCTCGGCATCCGAACTGTTTCTGGTAAATTTGATCTCTGAGATATTAAATAAAATACATCCGCAGTGCCCTCTAAAAGTCGGAAAACAGATCACCTTCAGATAGGTGTCTATCTCCGGACTATAGTCCATGATCTCCAGCATTTCGCCATAAAGCGTTGCGAGTTCATAGCAACGCAGCCACTTGGAATCCATATTGGCAAACAGGCTGCCAAAAGAATTACCGATCAGCTGCTCCAATGGCGTCTTTTCCAGTCGTGCCAACGCCGGATTTCCATATCTGAAGATCCAGTCCACAGCATGTCTTTCCTCATCAAATATCATTTCAATATCCGCAAACGCGAAGGGCAGATGATCGAAGCTGCTGTAATACTTGCGATATTCCTCCTCCGTAGAAGGAACATTCTCTTCGATAAAGCTGCTGATCATACGCTTCTGTTTTGCATGAAACTGATCAATGATCTGTTTTTTCTTTCGCAGAGTGTATTCCAGCGATTCGCCGTTGCTCAGGTTAATGCTGTCCGTGATATCATGGATCGCCATGGCAGACACGATACATCCCCGGTGAACTTTTATGAAATGCTCACCGAGCTGCTTCTCCAGCTCGCCAAGTGTCATTCTCGTTTTATAGGTCCTGCCGCTTGAAAGATGGATCTCTGCATTTTTTCCCAACATCAGGACATAAAGGATCGAGCTGATATTAAGCACTATTTTTGTTCTGTTTGAAATAATGGTTATATATTTTTCTTCCTGCAAGTCTTGTACCTCGCTCTCTTTTCGATTCGCAGATCATTCCGACCCCACTATACGATTCCATTCCATAACCGATAATAAATGCCTTTCTTTTCCAGCAGTTCTTCATGGGTTCCCTGTTCTGCGATGCCATCTCCCTCCAGCACAAGGATCCGGTCGTAATGTCGGATCGTGGTCAGTCGATGGGCAATCGTGATCGTCGTGCGTCCTTTTGCAAGCTGCTCCAGACTCTTTCCGACCAGCAGCTCACTCTCGTTATCAAGGGCACTGGTGGCCTCATCCAGGATCAACAGCTTCGGATTTTTCAGGAACACACGGGCAATGGAAATCCGCTGCTTCTGTCCGCCGGAGAGCTTGACACCTCGCTCACCCACATAGGTATCATAACCGTCTTTAAGCTCCCGCACAAAGCTGTCCGCACCCGCAAGTCGTGCTGCCTCCTCGATCTCGGCACGCGTCGCGCCCTCTCTGCCGTAAGCAATATTTTCTGCCACCGTTCCGCTGAACAGATACACATCCTGCTGCACGATACCGATCGCACCCCGCAGGCTTTTCAACGTTACATCCCGGATATCCTGCCCGTCGATCTGAATACTTCCGCCGGTCACATCGTAAAAACGCGGGATCAGATTGCACAGTGTCGTCTTTCCGCCACCGGAAGGGCCGACCAGTGCCACACGCTCACCGGGTGCAATGGACAGTGAAAGATGATGGAGCACCTGATTGTGGTCGTCCGGGTACTCAAAGCTCACATCGTCAAGCTGAATGCCTCCTTCTGTCACAGAAAGCTCCTTCGCATCGGGCGCGTCCTCGATCTCGACCGGTGCGTCCATGATCTCAAAAAAACGCTCAATTCCGGTCATGCCTCGCTGAAACTGCTCCGCAAATTCCACGATCCGCCGGATCGTCGCGATCAATGTCGACACATACAGGACATACGCCACCAGATCTCCCGGCGTGATATGCCCATAAATAACAAACAGTCCGCCTGCCAGAACGACGACCAGATACATGAGTCCGTCAAACAATCTGGTAGAGGCCTGAAACAACGCCATAAAATGGTAAGTCTGCTTTTTGATCTTCTGGAATGCCTGATTGCCGTCGGCAAATTTTTCCGCTTCCATCTCCTCGGCAGCAAATGCTTTCACCACACGCTCTCCCAACAGGGAATCCTCGATCTGCGCATTCAGTTCACCGATCTGCACGCGCTGCCTGCGGAACGCCGCCCGCAGATTCTGATTTAAGACCACGGATACAACAGCCATGAGCGGTACGCAGATAAAGATCAGCACCGTCAGCGAAATACTGTACATGCATAAAATACAAAAACTCACCACAAATTTCAAGCCCGCAATAAAAAATTCCTCCGGACAGTGGTGCGCAAACTCTGTGACCTCAAACAGGTCATTTGTGATACGGCCCATGATCTGACCGATCTTTGTATTGGAATAATAGGTATATCCCAGTCGCTGCAAGTGATCAAAAGCATCCTTTCGCATATCCGTCTCAATATACACACCCATGATATGACCCATATCCGCCATAAAATACTGCGCCGCCGCATCGATCAGGCGCAGCACAAGATAAAGCTCCGCCAGCTTCAGCACAAGAGAAACTGTCAGCGCCGCAAGATCTGTCATGGCAAGATTTGTGATCGTGCGCAAAATGAGCGGCAACACCACATCACACAGACAGGTGAGCGCCGCGCAAAACAGGTCCAGATACATGGTTTTTCTGTATTTTTTCAGATACGGATAAAAACGCCGGATCAAATGCGTTTTTTTACTGCTGTACTCGTTTTTCATAATGTCTCCTCAGACTACCCAGTCTCTCGTGAAATATTTTTTCTGCTTCCTCGAGAGGCATCTCATTCCCTAAAAAAATATCACAGAGTGTGTCATGGATCACAGCTCCAAGAATATGGACAAATATATCGACTTCCTCCTGATCCTCCAGATCCAGGTGCGACCAGTCAATGACGATCCGGTCTTCCTCCCTCAACCTGCAAACATCCTCATCCAGCGTTTTCTGCTTGAGCATATCATTCCAGATAAGTTCAAAGATCCACGGTTCTGATACGATAATACGAAAGCCCCGCTCCGGCTCCCGGTAGGTCTCCTCTATGAAACCGGTAACAAACACATCCAACGCTGCGAAGAAATTTCCGGAGAGCGTTCGGATGCACTGCGAGAATCCACCCAGGATTTCCTTTTTATAATCCTTCAGGAAATATAAAAATATATCTTTTTTATCCTCAAAATACTGATAAAAACTGCCGCGCGGAATCCCCGCCTCCCGAACGATCTGGTTGATGGAGGCATCACTGTAACGCACCTGCGTAAATTCCCTTTTTGCCGCCGCAAGGATCCGCTCCTGCTTTTCCTGCGGCAGCTTATAAAATGTCTGTTTCGGCATCTCCTACTCCTCTTTAAGCTGAGCGACCAACTCACTCGTCTCGTCAGGGATCACGTCCAGATCATCTCCGACATCGATCACCCTCGGCTGCTTCCGATAAAAGATATCATACATCACAGGCACAATAAATAACGTCATGAATGTCGCATAGATCAGTCCTGCTGCCACTACGATGGACATACCCCTCTGCATCGCATTTCCGGCATCCTGTGAGAATACCATGACACTCATGGACAGGATCGTCGTCATCGCTGTCATGAGAATGGGGCGCATTCGCGTCTTTCCGGTCGCGATCAGCGCAGTCCGCTTGTCCACACCTGCCATGCGCAGCTGGTTTGCATAATCCACAAACACGATTCCGTTGTTTACAACCGTTCCCATCAGGATCATAAAGCCCATCAGCGACATCGCTGAAATACTCTTTCCGAATGCCGCCAGTCCAAGCATACCACCGGTAAATGCCAGCGGAATCGTAAAAATGATGATGAACGGACTGAGTAAGCTCTGGAACTGTGCTACCATTACAAGATACACCAGAAGTCCGCCGAGCGCAAGCGCCTTTAACATCTGCCATACCATTTCCATAACCTGCTCGCTCTCTCCGCCGATCTCCACGCTATAGCCGTCCGGCGCATGATACGCATCCAGCTTCTCCTGCAAAGTACGCGACAGCAATGTGGCATTGTAGCCGTCTTTCACCTCTGCCGTAACTGTCATATAACGGCTCTGATTCTCTCTGGTGATCGTATCCATGCTCGTTCCGGTGGTCATCGTGGCAAACTTCGACAGCTTGTAAGTCTTTGTGACTGCCTCGCCGTCATCGTTCGTCGTATCGACCTCCAGTTCCATATTCATCAGATTCTCATAGGTCAACGGCTC
The DNA here is from genome assembly GCA_004562765.1 of bacterium. Lineage (GTDB taxonomy): Bacteria > Bacillota > Clostridia > Lachnospirales > Lachnospiraceae > W0P33-017. The sequence goes on from SFRL01000038.1 coordinate 20,723, forward strand.
CGTCTCGTTAACCAGATTGACATCCAGATTTACACCGTCCTTGTTCATGGTGATCGCTGTGGCATCCGTCGTCGTACGCGCCGCGATCGCCTGAAGGATCTGTGCGGAAGTCAGCCCGCAGGCTGCCGCTTTGTTGCGGTCGATGGAAAGACGCACGGACGAATCTGCATCCGAAAGTCCGTCATCAATATTTTCCAGCCCGTCGATCTCCTCCAGCATGGCTGTCACATCTTTGCTGATATCGATCAGTGTATCCTGTTCATCGCCGTAGATCTCTACCTCAATACCGCTTCCCATCAGAGAGGACATCTCGCCCAGCGCGGACGAACTGACATTGATCTCGGCATCCTTCACACCGCTCGTCTTCTCGGAAATCTCCTCACAGATCGCATGAAATTCATCGGTCGTCTTGATATCCGGATCGGTAATGATATTGAACGAAAACCGGGTATAATTGTCGGTACTGCCTGCCACCGAGGTGATCGCCGTCGCATTTCCATCCATGGCACCGACCTCCGCGATCCCGTCCACGGACAGGATCAGCTCCATCACCTCGTCCGCTGTCGCATACGCATCTACCTTCTCGTAATCATCCGGCAGCGTCATGCTGACAGAGATCTGGTTGCTCTCCATATCATCCAAAAGCACCAGTCCCGTGTCAAACGCCCGGAAAACACAGATGACGAACAGTGCAATGGCAATTGCCAGCGGAACGATCTTCACCTTCAGGCACCAGCCTAATATTTTTCCGTAGACATCTTGTATTTTTTCAAAAATGGGATGTTTTTTCTCTTTTACTTTTTTCAGCATGACTGAGCTAAATGTCGGCACAACGGTCAGCGCCACGATCAGTGATGCGATCAGCGCATAAGAGATCGTAAACGCAAACGGAATCATCAGCTGGCTCACCAGACCGGTCGTGTACACCATCGGGAAGAACACACAGATCGTCGTTACCGTAGAAGCCACGATCGGTGCAGCGACCTGTTTCGTACCCTGCACAGCCGCTGCCGGTGCCGAAAGTCCCTTTTGCCGCAATCGATACACATTTTCCATGACAACGATGGAGTTATCCACAAGCATTCCGATTCCGAGGCAGAGTCCGCCCAAGGACATCACATTGATGTTAATACCCGTAAAATACATGACGATCAGCGCGAACAGCACGGAAAACGGGATACTGAATGCAACGACAAGTGTCGGTTTTACCTCCTGCAAAAACAGTGCCAGCACCACGATCGCCAACAATGCTCCGAGGAGCATACTGCTCAGCACACTCTTTATGATCATGGTGATATAGTCACCCTGGTTCATGATTGGGGTCACGGAAAGACCGGGATATTCCTCCTCCAACTCGTCAAACGTGGCAGTCAATGTCTTTGCCACATCGCTGGTGCTGGCCGTGCTGACCTTAAAGATGGATAAGAGCACCGCATCGTTTCCGTTCATCTTCGCATAACTTTCACCGGCGTTGTCCACGATCGTCACATCCGCCACATCACGGATGCGTATCTTTCCGACACCGGAGATCTTTGTCAGTACCAGATCTTCGATCTCACTCTCATCGGTAAAATGTTCGCCCACCTCGACCAGCCACTGGTTATCCTCCTCATCATCGATATATCCGGCCGGCATCGCCAGATTCTGCGCATAGATGATAGAGGAAAGCGTCTTCAGATCCAGCAGCGCATCGATATTCGCATTTTTCAACGCAGCTTCTTTTGCATCCTCCATCTGCTTTTCCGCTTCTTCCAACTGCTCCCTGGCAGATTTCATCTGGCTCTCCCCGGCAGCTACCTGTGCCTGTCCGGAACCAAAGCCCGCAGCCGCACTGTAACCGCCTGCAATGACTTCGGATTGCTTGCCGTCTGTGCCCTCCATCTGCTTATCTATCTCATCGAGCATTGCCTGCGCAGCCGCAAGTTCCGTATCCAGATTTGCCAGTGCCGTATCGATCTGCGGCAGACGTGTCGCCACCACATCGTACACCTGCTTGATACTGTCGTAGGTCAGACCGGAAACCGCATCACCCTGACCGATCTGGGTCAGCCACTCCAGATAGGCTTCCGTTGTATCCTTATCTGCCGCGGCCTCCGCAATGCTGCCTGGTGCTGTGATGCCGGCCTGCTCCGCAGTCGCTCCGAGATTCATCTGAAACTGTGCAAACATGCCGTCAAGCTTCTCATAGGTTTCCTGCATTCCGGCATCCTCATACGCCTGTTTTTCTGCCTCCAATGCGTTTTGGCTGGCCTTTAAGCTGTTGTAGCTGGACTCATAGGCTGCCTTGGTCGCCTGCGCCTGTGACAGCTGCACAGAAGCATCCGCCAGTTCCTGATTTGTATCTGTCTGCTTTTTGTCCAGATTCGCCTTCTGTTTTTTCAGCGCTTCCTCGCCCTCTGCAAGATCCGCCTTCGCGTCCTCGATCTCTTTTGCTGCATCTGCGAGCTTTTCATTTGTATGCTCCAGGATCTTTTCGTTTACCTTATCGATCTTATCCTGATTTAAACGGATCTCAACAGAATCAGACACCTCTCCGCTGGCTGAAATGCTCGCCACACCGTTCTGGCGCTCCAGATAAGGAATGACGACCTCCTCTGCAAAATTGGTCACTTCCTTGATATCTTTTCCCTCATAGTCGACGGACGCATACATCGTGGCGATCATATCCATACTGATCTCCATGATATTCGGTGTCCCACAGCCATCCGGAAGCTCCATGGAATCAATTGCCATAGACACTCGTACGAGCGCTGCCTCCATATCCGTATCCTCAGCAAACTCCAGCATGACCATACCATAATTTTCAGAAGAACTGCTGGTCACATTCTCCACACCGTTGATCGTTCCCAGCGCATTTTCCATCGGCTCGGTCACATCCATCTCCACCTGCTCCGGAGATGCGCCCACTTCTGTCGTAATCACAGCCAGATACGGCATGGACAGATCCGGCATCAGATCAGTCTGCATACCGGTCAGACTCACCACGCCGATGACCAGTATAACGATCACCGCAACTACTACATAAAAGGGTTTTTTCACGCAAAATTTTGTCATAGCTTTATCCTTTCCACAAACAAAAATGACACCTTGTCATAATCTTCTTTGCGATTATATATGACAGGGTGTCACTTCGTCAATCCGTCTTATGAAAAGTTTATACTTTTTTTAGAAACAGCACTGCTTAGTCATCCTCATGCAGCATACGGTAAAATTCTGCGTAATGTGTGTTGTGCTCCTTGACCGCAGCGATCGCCGTGCGCGGATGCTGCATGGAAAGTCCGGTCAGAAGATACGGTACATCATAGCCCCAGGTGTACTTTTCCTGCATCTCCACCATATATTTCTCCATCAGTTCCAGCACAGGATTCAGCTTGTACTTCGGATTTTTCAGAAAACCGATCAGTCCCTCCAACGTACAGTTACCGGCTCCGCGTCCCATACCGCAGACAGTGGCATCCAGCATGCTCGCACCCACAGACATGGACTCGATCGTGTTAGCAAATGCACACTGCTGATTGTTGTGTGCATGAATACCGACCATTTTTCCGTGCTTTTCCATCGTATTCAGGTACAGCTCTGTAATACGACGCATCTGGATCGGGAAAAGTGCACCGTAGCTGTCCACGATATACACTGCCTTTACCGGTGTCTTGGCCAGTTCATCCAGCGCGTACTGCACGTCGGACTCCTGTACATTCGAGATCGCCATGATATTGCAGGTCGTCTCATAGCCCTTCTTGTCCGCATCCAGAATCATGTCGATCGCCTCCGGGATCTGATGCATATAAGTAGCCACGCGCACAAGGTCTACCGGACTGTTCGCTTTGTCCACAATATCTGTCTTATAATCACAGCGTCCCACATCCGCCATGATCGCCAGCTTCAGATCTGTATCATTATCACCTACGATGGAATAAATATCATCATCTGTGGCAAATTTCCACTTTCCGAACTCCGCCTCATTGAACTGGCGCTTGGATGCGCGGTAGCCCATTTCCATATAATCCACACCGGCTGCTACATTCATCTCATAGAGCGCCCTTACAAACTCATCCGTAAACTCGAAATTATTCACGAGTCCTCCATCTCTGAGTGTTGCATCTAAAATGCGTATGTCCTCACGGACAGACATCATACTTCCTCTAATTTCCATTTCTTCTGCTCCTTTTCGCAATTCAACGCTATAACGCTACAACGCACTAAACTATAATAACACACTTCTCATAAGATGAACAGTATTTTTTGCAATTTCTCGATCTTCTCTATCCCAGACAGTTCCTCACAAAGCTCCAGTCACAAAAATAAGATTGACATTGCAAAATGCAATTTCTATAATTATGCTGTGTTTGATCGAAACCTACTAAGGAAAAGGAGCATCGCATGATCATCGAGAATAATCCCAAAGAAATTGAAGCCATGCAGGAATTCCACAAAGGCAATCGCGCAGAAGGTCTGCGCCTGCAGGAAGAATTTGCATTACAGTTCCGGGAGGAATACGCCGACAAGGATCACTGCCCCTGCAAAAAGGCGTGCCGCTATCACGGCAATTGCAAGGAATGCGTAGCAATCCACCGCGCACACCATGAGCATGTGCCGAACTGCATGCGTCCGATCATCAACCAAAAACTGAAGATCATGTCAGAGTTGACAGAGCACACACTGGCAAACGAGATCGAGCCTCCAAAGGAAGTGCTCCGCAAGGAATTTCAATAAATTATTCACGAGGGAAAAAGAATGTCCAATATCGCACAAGCCCTTGCTTCGATCCTAGCCGATGCACCGGAGCGACTTGTTTTAAGCAAGCAGGTGCACAAAGCCCAGGAATACCGCAAGGTCGTAATAGAAAAAAAGAGCGACTGTTACCAGATCGCGAAATATACCGAAAAACAGGTGTTTCACGAGAACTGTGATACAGACCGCCTGGCAGAGTATCTCGCACAGACGATGGGCACGCAGTTTTTACAGTTAAACGGGTGGTCTGAGGGAAAAGAACACCAGATCCTGATGTCCAAAAAAGGAACGGTGACATATAAAAAGAAGGTCGTGCCGAATGCCGCGCAGCCGAAAACCAACGCTTCTCACAACCGCAGGAAAAACTACCTGCTGCAGGAGGGCAACCAGATCCCGCCGCTCATTGATATGGGCGTGTTTACCAAAGAGGGCAAGGTCGTGCATGCCATGTACGATAAATTCCGCCAGATCAACCGCTTCATCGAGCTCATCGATGATGCAGTCAGCTCTGTAGACAAGCCCTGCTGGCACATTATCGACTTCGGCTGCGGCAAGTCGTATCTGACCTTTATTTTGTACTACTATTTCACAGAGATCAAAAAACAGCCGGTGGAGATCATCGGATTGGACCTGAAAGCGGATGTCATTGAGAAATGCAATCTCGCCGCAAAAAAATACGGCTACGACCACCTGCATTTTGAACTGGGCGATATCAACGGCTATCAGACGCCCTTCGACGTGGATATGGTGGTAACGCTTCATGCCTGTGACACCGCCACAGACTATGCACTGTACAATGCCATCTGCTGGAACGCGGATATGATCTTTTCCGTGCCATGCTGCCAGCATGAGCTGAATCAGCAGATGCAGACCGATACACTCTCCCTGTTTACGCACTACGGGATCGTGCAGGAGCGCATGGCAGCGCTGACGACCGACGCGATCCGGGGCAATCTGCTGACATGTATGGGTTATAAGACACAGCTGCTGGAATTCGTTGACCTGAGCCATACACCAAAAAACCTGCTCATCCGCGCAGTCAAAAGTCCGTCCATGTCCAAAAAAACGCGCACCGCGCAGCTTGACGAGGTGCATGCCGTCATGGATACCTTCCATGTAGAGCCGACACTGTACCGGTTGTTAACGGCAGACGGACGCATCTGATCCCATGTCAATAGATGTATGCAAAATAGTACATACTTGAGACCCTGAATAGTTCACAAACTTTCAGGGTCTTTTTTAGATGATTCGTGCATTGACCATTGCAGTCATCCTGTGTTAAAATTTTAACATAACTGTTCAGGCAGTTACATTTTAGGAGCATAGAAGTATTGGGGGAAAAAATACTTCTACAACTCATATTTTATTACTTTAATTATTAGGAGGATAAGAAAAATGGCAAGATTTACACTTCCCAGAGACCTTTATCACGGAAAAGGATCTTTAGAGGCATTAAAGACATTCGAAGGAAAGCGCGCGATCATCTGTGTCGGCGGCGGCTCTATGAAGCGCTTCGGATTTTTGGATCGTGCGATCGGCTACTTAAAGGAAGCAGGCATGGAGGTTGAGGTATTCGAAGGAATCGAACCCGATCCGTCTGTTGAGACCGTTATGAAGGGTGCAGAAGCTATGGCTAAGTTCCAGCCCGACTGGATCATCGCTATGGGCGGTGGCTCACCGATCGATGCTGCAAAGGCTATGTGGATCAAGTATGAGTATCCCGACTGCACATTTGAAGATATGTGTAAGGTATTCGGACTTCCGAAGCTGCGTACAAAGGCTCACTTCTGTGCAATCTCCTCTACATCAGGAACTGCTACCGAAGTTACCGCTTTCTCTATCATTACCAACTATCAGGATCGTATCAAATATCCGATCGCTGACTTCGAGATCACTCCCGATGTTGCCATCGTTGATCCCGATCTGGCAGAGACCATGCCTCAGAAGCTCGTTGCCCACACCGGTATGGACGCTATGACTCATGCGGTTGAGGCTTATGTTTCTACAGCAAACTGCGATTACACCGATCCGCTGGCGATCCATGCGATCGAGATGATCCGTGATGACCTCGTTGCTTCATACAACGGAGATATGGCTGCCCGTGACAGAATGCACAACGCTCAGTGCTTAGCAGGTATGGCATTCTCTAACGCTTTACTCGGTATCGTTCACTCTATGGCTCACAAGACCGGAGCTGCTTTTGAGGACTACGGCGCACACATCATCCACGGCGCAGCAAACGCTATGTATCTGCCAAAGGTTATCGCTTTCAACGCAAAGGATGAGACCGCTAAGAAGCGCTATGGCGTGATCGTTGACTACATGGGAATCGCTGACAAGAGCGCATCTAACGATGACAAGGTAGCTGCTCTGATCGCTTACTTAAGAAAGATGAACGACGATCTGAACATCCCTCACTGCATCAAGAACTACGGTGCAGACAGCTATCCGACCGAGAACGGCTTCGTTCCCGAGGAAGTATTCTTAGAGAGACTGCCTGAGATTGCTGCAAATGCTATCTTAGATGCATGTACCGGTTCTAATCCTCGTATTCCTTCACAGGAAGAGATGGAGAAGCTGCTGAAGTGCTGCTACTATGATACAGAGGTAGATTTCTAATTATAAGAATAGACGAAATGAACGGGCTTCCGCATTTGCGGGAGCCCGTATTTATTGGAACATATTTTGATCAACACATTTCTTTTCTCTACGCACGATTATGTTATTTCTCCAGATAAACCGCTACCGCCTTCTTATCTTCATTCATCGTCAATCGAAGGGATCCGTCCGCAATTACAACTTCCTCATTTTCGTAGGAATACACATCCTTGATCTGATACCCTTCCGGTATAGGAATACTCATTTCCACGCCTGCATTCTCATCAAAGCCGTGGAATACTGCCACCGCTTTACCATCTTCGCTTTCACGCCAGATTCCTTGCCAGCCTTTTAAATTACGCCAGCTTGTAAGCGATGTTCCATAAAAACTTGTGAATCCTTTCTTAATGATCGGCGCGATCTTTTTATAGAAAGCAATACCATCATCGATTACCTTCCACTGGGCATCATTCAAACGCCATACGTCTCCTGACAGACACATTCTTCCCAGGAAAGTAGCTGCAACGGAGTAAGCGATTCTCTTTAAAGAATCTGTTTCACGGATCACTGCCCAGATCTGACTCTGTCTCGGCAATATCACACGATGCAGGTTCGCTGCAATAACCGGAATCTCTTCACATTCATGCGCATCTGAGAAAGATGCCATACTGCACTCAGACATCATAAGCGGCTCTAATTTATGTCCGCCGGAAGAACAATTTTCCAAAATAATCCCAGGTACTTTTTCTTTTACTTCACGAATAAAGTCAAGGGAAGCTTCCATATTCTGGCGAAGTCCTTCACCCAATGACTCTGCTCCGTCACAACCAATCCCGATCGTATCGTTGTAGTCCATTTTCATGTATTCAAAGCCGTAATCCTTTAACGTCCCAATCACTTTTTCTCTTAAATAATCCTGCACCCAGGGCTGTCTCATATCCCAAAAGCGGCGCATAGTTGTTGTCAGCGGATAACCATCTCTTTTAAGAAGATGATCCGTCATCTGATAAGCATTGGCACGACAGCCGATATTATCTATTTCAAACCAGATTCCCGCTTTCATTCCATTTGCATTGATCAGATCCACGGTCTTTCGGAGTCCGTCAGGGAATAATTCTCTGGAAATCTCGTAATCGCCCATGGCAATATCCCACGGAATTCCTTCCTGACGATACCAGCCGCAATCAATCACAAAGTACTCAAATCCTCTTCCCTTAATCGCATCTATGATCTCCGAAATATTTCCATGAGAAGGAGATCCCCAAGTTGTGCAGTATTCATTAAAAATAATCGGAAGGCTCTGCTCACTCTCAGGTGCCTGATCCACTTCATTTTCCAACGCAGAAGTCATTCTCTGGAAGATCAATTCTTGATCTGCGCTTTTGCAAACTGACAAAATAGCTTCCGGCGTCCGGAAGCTTTCACCCGGTGCAATTTCCTTCATCCAATGTCCGAATTCTCTGTCTGCAAGGCCGCCGGATATCTGAACATCGTCCCCGCGGCGGTACACTTCCATCTGCCAGGATGCATTATGCGCAATCTGAGCTCCCCAGAAAAGTTTATTCTTAGAATCTTCCATTGCGATGCAAGGGAAAAATCCATTCACCGGCATAGAACCACACTGTCCAAAACGTTCTGCTCTCACCGCATGTCCGCCCCAGGATGGTTCTAACTGCAGATCCTCTAAGTTCTGTGTCTCAAGACGCCCTTCCATACTCCATACGCTGCGGATCCTGTGCATCTTGATGGTATCGTGTCCATCGCCTACCATAAACGGAGAAATCTTACCCAGCGAAAAGCTGGATAATAACTCAAGTGCTGCTGTCTCATTTCCTTCATTTATAAACACGCTGTAACTTCTAACTGACTTCTCCCCGTTGCGATAGGTAAGATAATGTTCAATCTTATAATTTCTATCATCCTTTAATGTCGTGCAGATCGTGATACCGTCTTCCGTTTCCGCTACATTCTGACTATCGTACTTAAACCCTTCTACTGTCTTGCCCTGACGAAGTGTTCTGCCGCCCGCATAACCTCCGGGATAGACATCGCCCGCGATCTTTACCTGAACAAGAGAATCCGGATACGGTTTCTGTCTCTCTCTATCCTGATACTCCATTCCTTCCGGTAATAATACTAATTCCGGATTATTATTTTCCGGATTCAGTACATATACTGCATTCATATCTCCCAGTTTATAACTTTTGATAATTTCCGCCATAAAAACATCCTCCAATATATTTCCATTTTAACCCTTAACAGCCCCTACTGTCATTCCCTTTATAAAATATTTTTGCAAACTCAGGAACAAGATCGCAATCGGCAATACGGAAATAACAATGGCAGCCATCGCCGTCGTATAGTCACTGGTTTGAGCAGAAAACAGTGACTGAATGGAAACCGTCAATGTTTTCAACGACTTTTTACTAACATACAGGCTGGCCAGCAGATAGTCATTCCAGATCTGAAATGACTGCATGATGATCAGTGTAGCCATCGCCGGCTTTAAGAGCGGCATTACAATTGAAAAGTATGTCCTAAAAACAGAGCATCCATCAATTCTTGCAGATTCTTCCAATTCTATCGGAACCGTGGACATAAAACTCGTCATCAAGAATACACCAAAGGAAATTCCCGTGGCTATGTACATAAA
>SFRL01000012.1 GCA_004562765.1 bacterium
GTAATCAGACATAGTACAGGGAAACAGCATGACTGCCGTGTTTGAAAAATGGATGAGAGGAAGGATATAAGAAATGAGGAAGAAAAAGCAGAGCATTGCAACAAAAATGATCTTGATCATGGCGGTGATGGGAATCCTCACGGTTCTCATGTGTGTGATGAATGCGGCGGCACTGACGGCGATCAGCGGCTATAACCAAAAATTGGATGACGGCATCCGGCAGATCGAGCAGGGAAACGAGTCGGAAGAGGTTATGAGCGAAATTGACTATGCACTGACAAAGAGTGAGACCAGAGTAAGCGGAACATATTATTTTAACCTGATTCTTGTAGTGCTGGCCCTCATTAATACCGTTGGCGCAGTGCTCATTGCGATGCATATGATCGTGAAACCGGCAAAAAAAGCAAGCCTTGAACTGGACGAGATCGTAAAGGGAATTGAGGCTCAGGAGGGCGATCTGACTGCCCGGGTCAGCGTGAAATCAAATGACGAGATCGGTAGTATCGCATCGGGTATCAATGCGTTCATCTCGGTTCTTCAGGACTATATGTCACAAATGAGGGAAAATGCAAGCTCTATGATGGAATCAGTGGATAAAGTGACAAGAGGTGTGGAGGATTCCAACCAGAGCGTATCGAATGTTTCTGCGGCTTCCGAGGAACTTGCGGCAAGCATTGAGGAGATTTCCGCTACTTTACAGCAGATTTCCGATGGAAGTGAGGACATTCTTGAGAAGATAAAGCGCATGAGCGCGGAGGCTGATTCGGGCGCCGGCACCGCATCAGATATCATGGAACGTGCGATCCGGCTGCGGGAGCAGACGATCTCCAGTAAGCAGGAGACGACAGATGTATTCCGGAGGATCGAGGCGGGACTGGAGCAGTCTGTGGATGATAGTCGGAGTGTGGAACAGATCAATGTACTGACCGGAGATATCTTAAGTATTGCCGGACAGACCAACCTGCTTGCGTTGAATGCGTCCATTGAGGCGGCACGTGCGGGAGAAGCAGGGCGAGGCTTTGCGGTAGTGGCAGATGAGATCCGTTTGCTCGCTGATAATTGCCGTGAGACGGCTAACAGTATTCAGGAGATCAGCCAGACGGTTGTGGGAGCTGTGGAGAATCTGACGATCAATGCGGACGAAATGCTGAAGTTTGTAAGCGGAAATATTATGAACGATTATGACACGTTTGTTGGTGTCGTAAATCAGTATCATGCGGATGCGGAACAGATGAACCGGATTTTGTCGGGCTTTGCAAGCGAGGCAGGTGTGATGTCCGACACGATGCAGAATATGACTTCCGGTATCCATGATATTACGCTTACCATGGACGAGAGTGCCAATGCAGTCACGAGCGTTGCTTCGGAGGCATCCGATCTGGTGACTGTGATCTCAGATATCCAGAGTGAGACAGACCATAACCGGAAGGTTTCTGCGGATATGGATGAACAGGTACAGCGTTTTAAGAAACTCTAAAAACAGAAAATGATATGCGGGAGATGTATCGGAAGCGGTACATCTCTTTTTTTAGTTTCCCTTGCAAGCGGAAAGCAATTGTACTACAATAAACATAACTATGAAATCTCTTTAGGAGGCGTAAAATGGAACATCAAAATCCGCTTTTAGCGGACAACCACAAAACCCACAAATTTATTACGATCGGTGAGATCATGCTGAGGCTGACACCACCGAATTATGACAAGATCCGGATGGCGACCAGCTTTGAGGCAAGCTACGGCGGCAGTGAAGCAAATATCGCCCTTGCACTGGCAAACCTCGGTATTGACAGCACGTTTTTTACCGTTGTGCCGAATAACAGTCTCGGAAAGAGTGCGGTGCGTATGCTGCGCAGCAACGACGTTCACTGTACACCGGTAATTCTGACCACTCCGGAGCAGACACCAACACACCGTCTGGGCAGTTATTATCTGGAGACCGGTTACGGGATCCGTGCCAGCAAGGTGACTTATGACAGAAAGCATTCCGCGATGGCAGAGTTTGACTTTGATACCGTCGATCTGAATGAACTGCTGGAAGATTTTACGTGGCTGCATCTGAGCGGTATTACGCCTGCTATTTCAAAAAGTTGCCGGAAGCTCATATTGGACAGCCTTCGGATCGCGCGGGAAAAAGGTATGACGATCAGTTTTGACGGAAACTTCCGCAGCAAGATGTGGACATGGGAGGAAGCGCGGGATTTCTGTACGCTGTGTTTGCCGTATATTGATGTGCTTTTCGGCATTGAACCATATCATCTGTGGAAGGATGAAAATGACCATTCAAAGGGTGATGTGAAGGACGGTGTGCCGCTTCAGCCCAGTTATGAGCAGCAGGATGAGATCTTTCAGGCGTTTATTGAGCGATATCCGAATCTGAAATGTATCGCACGCCATGTGCGCTATGCCCACAGCGGTAGTGAGAACAGCCTGAAAGCATATATGTGGTATGAGGGCCACACCTTTGAGAGCAAGCTCTTTACATTCAACATTTTAGACCGTGTGGGCGGCGGAGATGCGTTTGCCAGCGGATTGATCTATGCAATGATGAATGATTACAAGCCGATGGATGTCGTGAATTTTGCGGTGGCAAGCAGTGTGATCAAACATACGATCCGTGGGGACGGCAATATTACGGATGATGTTTCCACGATCCGGAATCTGATGAATATGAATTATGACATAAAGAGGTAGAATGACGAGGGGGATTGAAGCAAATGAGAAGACGAAAGAATACTTGTCAGGTGATCTATGAGGCAATCAATGAGGCGGAGGAAGCGGTCACACAAGTTCCTGCGAGTGGGGTAATGCAGGCGGATGAAGCATCTGTGAAAGAGGAACTTCAGGGTCTGATCGCAAACGAAGTGCGCCTGTCAGAGACATCAAAATCTTTGATGGACACCACCAGCACGCTGAGCAGTTTTGATGTGGGGATGACTTATATATCCAGACAGTTGATGGACTATGCGAGAGCATTGTCGGAGGTCAGCGATTCAAATCTGGCGATCGTAGAGGAAACGACGGCCAGCCTGAATATGGTGGACGAAAATGCAAAGGCAACTTCTGCGATGCTCGGAAACCTGAATGATGAGGCCCAGCTGCTGGCGGTAAAGACAGAGGAAAGCCAGCAGCTTTTGGATGATGCAAAGAAACTCAAGGATGAACTGGTTGAGGATATGAAGATCATGGCTGACGAAATGTCGCAGCTCATGCGGCTGGTCAGCGAGGTCAATGAGATCGTGGACAAGGTGCAGTCGATCGCAGGGCAGACAAACTTGCTGGCACTCAACGCTTCCATCGAGGCAGCGCGTGCGGGTGAGCTGGGCAAAGGCTTTGCCGTTGTTGCAGACGAGGTGCGAAAGCTTGCGGACGATACCAATGAGCAGCTTGTTGATATGCGCCAGTTTGTCAGCCAGATGAACAAGGCGACCGAGGAGAGCAAGGCGAGTCTGGAAAAATCCGTGGCTTCCGGAAACCGTATGGGAGAGATGATCGATGGTGCAACTGCAAGCGTTCAGGCAAATACGAACCGGTTGGGCACCATCGCAGAAGATGTGCAGGAGATGAACACATCTGTCGGTGAGATCAGGGATGCGATTCACGAGATCAATGCGGCGATGGACACTTCTACACAGGATGCGGAACAGCTTGCGGGCATGACGGCAAATATCCGTGACGACGCAGAGAAGAGTGTCGACTACGCAAAACAGCTGGCAAAGATCGACGATGATCTGTCTGCGATCGTGGAAACTATTTATATCGGACTGGAGCAGAGCCGGCGCGCGCCGAAGAATGAGGAGATCATCGATATCCTCACGAAGGCAAAGACCGCGCATACGAACTGGCTGGCACTGTTAAAGCAGATCGTGGAGGAAGGTCAGGCACAGCCGATTCAGGTGAATTCCAAGAAGTGTGTGTTTGGTCATTACTATTATGCATTGGCAGTGAAGCATCCACGGCTCTCTGAGCAGTGGAACCGGATCGGCACGCTGCATGGTACATTCCACACACTGGGGCAGACTGTGCTCGAGCGGTTAAATCAGGATATGGAGTCCAGACAGGCATTATATGAGGAAGCGGTAGAGGTTTCCAAACAGCTGATGGATGCCATCGATGCCGTCATCGGTGAGATTTCGCGGATGGCGGATGAAGGAGAGGCAGTTTTTGAAAAGAGCCTCTGGTAAAAAGAACTAAAAGAGTCTGAAAGAAATGGACAGAAAAAGGAAAAAGAAATTAGCGATCAATGTAATATTATTTTTAGCCATCATGGTTTTTACCATGTGGTTTGTCTTTCGGGATGAGGGAGTGGAAGCGGTGCTGACCGCCATGAAGCAGATGTCTTTTGCACATCTGCTTCTGGCGATCGTGATTGCTTTGTTTTTCGTCAGTGCGGAGGGTGTCATGATCTGGTATCTCCTTCGCTCTATTGACGGAACGAGCAGCCTTTTTAGCTGTATCAGCTGCTCCTTTATCGGATTTTTGTTTTCGGGAATTACGCCGTCGGCCACCGGAGGACAGCCGATGCAGCTCTATTATCTGAAAAGAGACGGAAATTCGTGGTCACTCAGTTCCGTGGCGCTCATGACCGTGGCACTCATGTATAAACTGGTGCTTGTGCTCTTTGGGGTGGGAATCCTGCTGTTCTGGCATGCTCCGCTACGTGAATATCTCGGCAAAGGCTATTACCGCTTGTTTTTGCTGGGATTGACTTTGAACACACTGCTTGTCGTGGGACTTTTGATGGTGATGTTCACTCCATCCGTGATCCGTCTGTTGAGCGGAAAAGCGGAATGGCTGGCAGTGAAACTGCATCTGCTGAAAAAAGCGGGATCAAAACAGGCGCGGCTTGATCATTTCATGGAAAATTACCAGAATGCACTGAGCTTTTTGAAAGAGCACAAGGGAAAGATGCTGGTGGTACTCTTTGGTACGGTCGTGCAGCGTGCCGCAGTATTTGCGCTGACTTATGTCGTGTATCGCGGTATGGGAATGAGCGGGGCATCACTGACAACGATCATGTGGCTGCAGGCTGCGGTGTACATAGCTGTTGATATGCTGCCGATTCCGGGTGCGCAGGGCATCACGGAGGCAATGTACCGGCGTGCGTTTCTGAATATTTTCACCGCCGGTCATGTAACTGCATCCATGTGTATCAGTAGAGGTGTCAGTTTTTATCTCATGATATGCGTGGGGTTAATTGTGACGTTATATGAGTTTTGCATAAAAAAATGAGACTGCATAGCAGTCTCATTTTTTTATGTCGATTTAACACTTCTCTAACGCCTGCGCGAGGTCCGCGATCAGATCCTCAATATCCTCCAGACCGACACTGATGCGGATCAGCTCGGCGGGAACGCCGGCTTCCTTAAGCTGTTCGTCTGTCATCTGACGGTGTGTAGAGGAGGCAGGATTCAGGCAGCAGGTTCTGGCATCTGCCACATGTGTCTCGATGGCTGCCAGCTTCAGATTTTTCATGAAGGTGCTTGCAGCCTCACGACCACCGGCGAGACCGAAGGAAACAACGCCGCAGCTGCCGTTCGGCAGGTATTTTTCTGCAAGTGCATGGTACGGGTCGTCCGGCAGACCGCAGTAGTTGACATAGGCTACCTTCGGATGATCATGCAGAAATTCTGCGACAGCTTGACCGTTTTCGCAGTGGCGTTTCATGCGTACATGCAGGCTTTCCAGACCTAAGTTTAAGAGAAACGCATTCTGGGGGCTCTGGATCGAGCCGAGATCACGCATGAGCTGTGTGGTACACTTCGTGATAAAAGCGCCTGCATTGCCAAAACGCTCGGAGTAATTGACACCGTGATAGCTCTCGTCGGGGGTGGTCAGTCCGGGATACTTGTCCGCATGTGCCATCCAGTCAAAGTTACCGCTGTCTACGATCGCTCCACCGACACCTGCACCGTGGCCGTCCATGTATTTGGTGGTGGAGTGGGTGACGATATCTGCACCCCACTCGAAGGGACGGCAGCCCACCGGAGTCGCAAAAGTGTTGTCTACTATGAGCGGTACGCCGTGGGCGTGGGCTACCTTTGCAAACAGCTCAATGTCCAGAACTGTGAGCGCGGGATTTGCGATCGTCTCACCGAACATTGCTTTGGTGTTCGGACGGAACGCAGCGTTTAATTCTTCCTCGGTGGCAGTCGGTGAAACAAAGGTAACGTCAATGCCCATACGCTTCATTGTGACGGAGATCAGATTGAAGGTTCCGCCGTAGATGCTGCTGCTGGATACGATATGGTCACCGCACTCACAGATGTTGAACAGTGCGAAAAAGTTTGCAGCCTGTCCACTGGAGGTCAGCATGGCAGCCGTGCCACCTTCCAACTCGGCAATCTTCGCAGCAACATAGTCGTTGGTCGGATTCTGCAGACGGGTGTAAAAATATCCTTCTGCCTCAAGATCAAACAGCTTGCCCATGTCTTCGCTTGTGTCATACTTGAAGGTTGTGCTCTGCACAATGGGGATCTGGCGGGGTTCGCCGTTTCCGGGCGTATAACCGCCCTGCACGCAAATAGTATTTGTTTTCATATGATGAAAGTCCTCCTGATTCTCCTATTGTTTACTAGGAATGATTCTATCACATATTCTAGCATTAGAGGTGGATTTTCACAACACTTTTGTGCTATGATATAGTTCGGAGCCAAAAACGGCTCTGAACTATATCATAGCACGAATCAATTGGGAGAAACTTATGAATCAGGAAAAAACACCTACCGTTTATCTGGTAGACAGTGAAAATGTAAATGATGTGTGGATCCGCCTTGTGACAAATATGGAGGCACAGGATGAGATCCTTGTGTTCTACACAGAGAAAAGTCCGCATATGAGTTATGAGAAAGTGATCGAGCTGACACAGCTTTCTGACCGGCCGATTCAGTGGATCAAATGTGTGGAGGGCAGCAATGCACTGGACTTTCAGCTCGTCACAGAACTGGGCGCGCGTGTGGCGACAGAGCCGGGGCATGCATTCGTGATCGTTTCCAACGACAATGGCTTTGATGCTGCGGTCAAATATTGGACACAGCGGGATAAAGATGTGCGCCGCATGAAAAGTGCGGAGTGCAGACAGCTCAGCCGCAAGTATGCCGAACCGGCGAAGTCCGCTGCGGAGCAGTCTCTTGCGGATACTGCGATCTTGCAACCGGAGGATGATACAGCGGAGCAGACTTTTTCATATCAGGCAGATATCGAGCAGCTCAGCCGTTCTATCCAGATGTCGAAGCTTACGCTGTTCCATGACGCGTTTGTTTGCATGTTTGATCAGGAGATCGGTGACGAGATCTATTATTATATGAAGGAGCATAAGGAGGAACTGGCAGGTCTCTCTGAGAACTATCTTCCCAAGCGCAAGGCACGTCTGAAAAACTATTTTCAGATGGCGTTGGCACACGCAGGGGGGGATACTTCGGGAACGGATGACGTGATGGAGATCTACAATCACATTGACGAGCCGAAGAAAAATCTGCAGAAGCTGAATGTGGAAGCAGTCAAAAAATTCGGTCAGGAGCAGGGAAGCAGCTATTACAAGGTGCTGAAAAAGCATGTGAAGATCATGAGTAAGCTGTAGCGCCCCGTGTATCACAGTTGAGAGAGGATTGGAGAAGGGATAGGGAATACCGGGTCATATGTTTGAAAAAATCTTGAAATTAAAAAAGCCTTTGGCAATCTGTGTGGTGTTGCTTGGGCTTCTGGCGTTTGGCAGATGTTTTTTTATAGCGCCGCTGGCACATAAAATCTCGCCGTCTACCATTCATGTGGAAAAAATTGAATGGGACAGCTGCACGCAGATCGGAGAGAATGCATGGGATTATACCTGCAAGCTGCCAAATCTGATCAATGCAGATGAAGTTGTGAGTATCGCGACTTACTGGGTGAGTGCAGATGTGTATATAGACCACGAAATACTGTTTTCCTTTGATGATACATATAAGGATAAGGGCTCCGGCAGACAATGGATCAGGCTGCCGCTGTGGGCGGCAGGGAACACGCTTCATGTCGTATATACAGGTGAAAAAAGCAGGGTGGAGATGTCTGCAAAGGAGGATGCTTACATAGGCAACGCGGCGCTCGTATATCTTACGTTTATAGCAGACAAGGCGTATGCGCTTGTGTTTGCGGGGTGCGTATGTCTGATGCTGATACTGATCATTTATTTCTATCGTCTGATGAGACGACAGATGGATGACAGCATGAAGCGGGGGTTATGGTGTCTCGGGCTGTTTATGGCAACGACAGGGATCTGGATCTTATGTGATTCGCAGATCCTGTTTACGATATCGAGAAATGTGGCAGGAAATACGGTTGCATCTTTCAGTTCGCTGCTGCTCTTTCCGATGTTTCTGGTCATGTTTGTGAGTGAGATGGCAGATCACAGAAGCAAAGTGCTGGATATACTGCCGGTATTTTATCTGGTCGATTTTCTGTTTATGATCGGTGGATATTTGACACATCTGATCTCATTGGATCACTCGCTCATCACACTACATGTGCTGATGGTGTTGTCAATTGTGGCAATCATCGTTTTTGGCATTCAGGATATACGAAAACACAATAACAAAGATATGAAAAAGATACTGGCGGGTTTTGTCGGCCTGGCATGTTGTGGAGTGGCGGCACTGGTGTTGTTCTATATCTCGCCGACGACAAACTATTCGATCCTATATTGTGTCGGACTGCTGATCTTCATTTTCTTTGTTGTATGGGCAGCATATGAGCGTCTTTACCGTATGATGGGGCACAATGCCAACGTACTGGCATATCGGCGGCTGGCGTACAAGGATGTGCTGACGGATCTTGGAAACCGCGCGGCTTTTATGAAGGATCAGCAGGAACTTCCGGCGGAGGCAGCTGTGGGATTTGTTGTCATGGATATCAATGATCTCAAGCACACCAATGACTGTTTCGGACACCAGGCAGGTGACGAGCTGATCCGCAGTGCGGCGGACTGCATTTCTCAGGTGTTTAAGGGTAAGGGAAAGACGTATCGCATCGGTGGCGATGAGTTTGTTGTGATCGTAAAGAATGCTACAGAGGAATATCTGGAACAGCTTTTGAGAAGGCTGGAAGAGGCACAGGAAGAAAAGCAGAAGGGACTCGAAAAGCCGTGGAAGCTGCAGATCGCACACGGATATGCAGTACATAAAGAGGAGAGCGATTATGAGGAGCTGTTCCGTCTGGCGGATGACCGGATGTATGAGTGCAAGCGCCGGATGAAGGAAATAGAACAAAGTGCAGCGAGCGAAAAGATGTGATTGACAAATGCCTCCTACAGTTGTAGTATGAAAATATACTACAACTGTAGGAGGCATTTTTTATGAAACTGACAGAAGCGGAATGGAGTGTTCTGACGGTACTCTGGAGCGGAGAGCGTTTTGCGCTTGCGGAGGTGACGCAGGCGTTAAAGGAAGAAAAAAACTGGAGCAGGAATACGGTACATACTTATCTGACGCGAATGGCGGCTAAGGGGCTCGTTGCCATTGATCACGCACAGGAGAAGCCTTATGAGGCAGCAGTGGCGAGGGAGGACTGCGCCAGAGCAGAGCGTCAGGATCTTTTAAACCGGGTCTATGGCGGAGCCGCCGGAGATCTTGTGGCGGCATTTTTACAGGAATCGAAGATGTCAGAAAAAGAGGTGGAGCGTCTGCGAAAGCTCCTTGATGAGATGGAGGTGTAGCTGATGACAAACGTGTGGGGATTTTTCTTGCAGACATTGTCGGTTTCGTCAGTAGCGCTTGTGCTGCTGATCATCAAGCGGCTGTTTCTGGATAAGATATCACCAAATGTGCAGTATGCCCTGTGGCTTGTGTTGGCGCTGAGAATCGTCCTACCTGTGCGGGCGGGTGTGAACATTCTGTTTCCGATTCCGATGTGGGTGGAGTTGCTGAAAGCCAAGGTGGAGCGTCATCTGACTTCCGCTTACAGCAGCATGTATGAGCTGACAGGAAATCGGCACATTTTTCCGATGTACCGGGAAATGCCTGTGAGTGTGACGGACTGGTTGTTTGTGCTCTATGGGATCGGTATTGCGGCGGTGCTTTTGCATTATGCGATTGCATATATCCAGCTTCGCAGGATGCTAAGGCATGGCATGGCGGATGAAGTAATGCAGGCAAAGACAGATGCTGTGGCGGAAGCTTACGGGCTGCGCACAGTGCAGGTGCGTATGGAGAGCAGTGTGCATAGTCCGTTTGTGTGCGGCGTTTTTCACCCGGTGCTCGTGCTGCCGGCAGATCGTCAAATGAGTGATCCGATTCTTTTGCATGAACTCTTGCACCTTGCACATCATGATCCCGCAAAAAATATGATCTGGTGTATCTTGCGGGCACTGCACTGGTGCAATCCGTTTTTATGGTATGTTGTGAACCGGATCGAAAATGACCTGGAAACATGCTGTGACCAGCGGGTGCTGGAGCGGCTGGAGGGCGAAGCACGCCGGGACTACGGAAAGACGCTGCTTCTGATGGCAAATGATCGTTACGCGCGCATGCCCGGCACGAGCTCCATCTCAAATGGCGGTAAAAATATCGCGCGGCGCATCGAGGCGATCGTGCGCTTCAAAACATATCCGAAGGGCGTGACCTTTGCACTGGTTTGTATGGCAGTGCTGCTTGTGAATGCGGCGGTGAGTGGGCAGACGGTGAACGGTTCCGATGCATGGCTCCGACCTGTGGAGGAGTCACGGCTGGACTATGCACTTGCAATGAGTCGTGTACATCGCTGCACAACGCTGGCAGGAGCGCTGGATACCTATGCGAAAGGAATCATTTATCAGAACGGCATTTATCTGGCGATGGCTTCATCGTTATCGCAGCAGGAGGTCTTGGAAGCAGCGATGCGAAAGAGCGCTGCGGAGGGCTGGGTGGCATATCATGTGGGGCGCGGTTTTGACGATAAAGACCAGATGGTGGTCTATGAGGCTGACGGTTATCGGATCTGTAATCTGAAGGAATGCGCAGACGGGGGTTATGAGGCATTATTGCTGTTTTCTGATGTATGTACATCGGAAGAACAGACGGAAAACGGCACGCTGGTGCTGCCGGTGCGGGCGTATGAGACGGAAGACGGTTGGGTCGTGGAACGCACAGGGGAGCTGGACTGCATCGATACGGCCTTTGACGCAGACAATATGGATGTGTCGTCACTGCCGGCGCTGCAAAGCTACGAGGGAGTGTGTGAATACGGAAAGATAGTACTTGATGTATATAATTTTTATATGGTTGAGGGTAACAATATAATTAGCTGGAACACCATGTCCGGCGATACATTTATTCCAAACGCAGAGTTTCATGATGCAAGTATTCTCCAGCAGGGCGTGTATGATATCCGTCAGGCAGATGCCGGGATGCCTGCGCATCATGTGGGTATTGTTTACGCGCGGGTGCCAGAGGGAGAAGATACACCCATCTATCCTAATCATCCTGTACTGACCTCAGATAGCGGAAGCTCCTCAGATGGTTATGCATGGGAAAACAGACCGGTCAGCGAGTTGGAGAATGGCGGTGTGATTAAAATGGGCAGCGGAGAAAGCTGGGATATTGAGCAGATGGGCAGTGTGCCGGCGGGTTATGGCGTCCGGATTTACTGGGACGGCAAGCTAAAGAAGGAACTGCGATTGGAGGAAGTGTATGGACAATGAAACATTTGTGGGAGAAATTGCAACACCGGTGCAGAACATCAACTATGAAAAGCTGCGCAGTGCGGTGAAAGCCATCGGCTTCGGGTATGCGTTTTTGTACTTGAATCTGAACTTGGGACGGGTGAATCTTTTGCCAAACTGGGTGGGATATGTTCTGATCCAGGAGGCGTGTGACGACATTGGTGAGCAGGAACCGTCAATTGTGCTTTTGAAGCCTCTGGCAGCGCTGCTCGCTGGCTATGAGGGCGTGTTATGGCTGTGCAAACTGCTTGATGTCAGCCTTTCAATTCCGGCGGTTGAGGTGGTGATCTCTGTGGCAAGCCTGTATTTTCATTATCAGCTCATGACAAACCTCGGTGATCTGGCAGATCATCTGCATCTGGAGGAGCGCGACCGGCTGTATAGCACCCGCATTTGGCAGGCTGCGCTCACGACGCTGCTTGGAGTGCCTGTGCTTAAAAATCTTTGCGTGCAGACCGGGTTGCTTGTGGCGACATTTATCGTGCTCGTGCGCGTGGTTGTCGGAATCATTTATCTGGAAGGGTCACTAAGGGAGTGTGCCCAGCAGAGCAAACTGCCATAATTCTTACTTAGATTTGATATTTAACAGGATTGTTTTTTTTTATATAATATGATAAAATAAAGCAACTGAAAAATAGTTGCAAAAAAAACGAAACGAGGTGATAGCTGTCTAATGCCTAAGAAAAAGGATTTGATTGAAAAACTTTGTAGAAAACCAATGCCGAAGAACTTCACGAAGAGAGAGCTTGATTTATTGTTGGGTAAATGTAATTGCATAAAATTTTCAGGAGGCAGAGGATCAGGAATAGGTTTTGTTCATAATGATACAAAACGTATTTTACAATTTGATGAACCGCATCCCGGAAATGAATTATATGGATATCAGATAAAAAAGACCATACAATATTTAAAAGATATTGGGGAGATAGATTAGATATTTTGTGATATCGAAAGGATGATGAGAATGAGTTCAATGTTAGAGTATAGAGGCTATCATGCTACTGTAGAGTTTGATGCGGAAGATAATATTTTTGTTGGAGAAGTGTTTGGAACAACAGATTCTTTGAATTTTCATGGAAGCACGGTTGAGGAATTGAAAAAGATGTTTCGGCAATGTATCGATAATTATTTGGAATTGTGCGAGAGAATTGGTAAAGAACCGGATAAAGAGTTTCGTGGGACGTTTAATATAAGAATCTCGCCGGAACTGCACAAAAAAGCAGCATTAGCTGCTGCGGAACAAAAGATTACATTGAACCAATACGTTTTAAAGGCAATCAATCGGTCGGTTGAAGATGAAAATGCAAACAAAGAGAAAGTAACTGTTTGATCACAAGAATTTTGCAACTAAATTGGAATTTTTTAGAAAAGCTCTGCGCATGGCAGAGCTTTTTTGTGGTAAATTCAGAAAAGTCAAAATGGAAATTCCCTCTTGCCATACTTGAAAAAATACTATACAATAGCAAAAGTGCTTTAATTGATTAAAGAAGTAAATTAAAGAAGCGCTGAAATGACAGGAAACCTATGGAGAGTATGGAAATGAAGAACAAAAGACGTTACATAAATGTCGAGCACCTGCTCAGCTTTATCTGTTTTGCGCTGATCATCGGGCTGTGGTGTGTCCTGAGCTTTGGAGGGATGGTATCAGAACTGTTCCTGCCGTCACCGGTGGCGGTGGCAAAGCGCATCGTGGAACTGTATAAGGACGGCTCCTTATGGGCGAACTGCTTTGAGTCGACTGCCCGCGTGGTCATCGGCTGGTTCTGGTCTGTGGTCGTGGCGCTCCCGTGTGGCATGCTGATGGCAAACTCCAGAAAATTCAGCGCCTTTATCCAGCCGATCATCGAGTTCGCGAGATATCTGCCGGTGGTGGCATTGGTGCCGTTGACGCTGCTCTATCTCGGCATTGATGAGACGCAGAAATATACGATCATTTTCCTCGGTACCTTCTTTCAGCTGGTGCTGATGGTGTGTGACACGGTATCCGGCGTGGATGCGAACCTGATCAACGCTGCAAAGACGCTTGGTGCAGGAAAATGGCAGGTCTATAAAGAAGTTATTTTCCCCGCTGCACTGCCGGGACTGATGGACGATTTTCGTCTGACGATCGGATGGGCGTGGACCTATCTGGTGGTGGCTGAGATGGTTGCCGCACAGAACGGTCTTGGTTACATGATCCTGCGTTCCCAGCGCTATCTGGCAACGGACACGATCTTTGCGGGACTGATCCTGATCGGACTGATCGGACTGATCACGGACTTTTTGTTCCGGATCCTGACACGCATGGTTGCACCGTGGCATGAGCGGTTAACAGATAAGTAGAAGGAGTAAACCATGGAACAATACAGATTACAGGCAATTGACCTGACAAAAATATTTGATGACGGTAAAAAAGGGCCGGTCACCGCGATCGACCATGTGAACCTTGAGGTGAAGGACGGAGAATTTGTCATGATCGTCGGTCCTTCCGGGTGTGGAAAGACGACGCTGATCAATATTCTGGGCGGACTGAACACAGCGACTTCCGGAGAGGTATTGCTGGATGGAAAGCCGGTACAGGGACCGGGCGCAGACCGTGGCATGGTGTTTCAGGGTTACAGTCTCTTCCCGTGGCTGTCCGTACAGAAAAATGTAGAGTTCGGATTGAAAATGAAAAAGATGCCGAAGGCACAGCGCGCGGAACAGGCAAAGAAATTTATCGATCTGGTAGGTCTGACAGGCTTTGAGAACGCGCTGCCGAAGCAATTATCCGGAGGAATGAAACAGCGTGTGGCGATCGCCCGCACACTTGCCAACGAACCGGAGATCCTTTTGATGGATGAGCCCTTCGGAGCACTGGATGCACAGACGAGAGTTGTCATGCAGGAGCTTTTGGCGGACATCAGCAAAAAAACGAAAACGACCATTTTATTTATTACCCATGACATTGACGAGGCGGTGCTTTTGGGTGACCGCATCTATGTCATGAGCCGCAGACCGGGTACGATCCGCGAGGTATTGGATGTCAACATTCCCGGCGTGCGTAACCATGAGAGTCTGGTGTTACCGGAGTTTCTGGCGACAAAGAAAAAGATCATGGACATGCTCTGGCAGGAGAGTATGGACGCGGCGATGGACAGTTAGGCGTATTCGCTTCCGGTTCGGCTGACCGGAACCCATACATAAATTCAAGGAAAAGAGGAGAAACTTATGAAAAAGAAATTAGCATTATTATTGGCGGCACTTTTAGCTGTCAGCACGGTGTTTACCGGCTGCGGCAACAAGAAGTCAGAGGCAGGCGCGGACGGTCTGACTGAGGTGACGATGGCATTCTGTACATTCACGGGATATGCACCGATGTTTATCGCACAGGAGCAGGGCTATTTTGAGGATGCGGGCATCAAGATGAACATTCAGGTCATCGAGGATGAATCCACTTACGCCAGCCTGATCACGAAAGGCGATGTGCAGTTTTTAGCCACCGCTCAGGACCCGAACATCAAGATGTTTGCAAACGGTGCAACAAGTAAGTACGTGCTCACGATGGATCAGTCTTTCGGCGCGGACGGACTGGTGGCAACCGAGGATATCAAGACGCTGGATGATTTGAAGGGAAAGTCAGTCGCACTTGACAAATCTGCTTCTTCCTACTATTTCTTCCTGAAGGCACTGGAGGGTGGATCTTCCCTGACAGAGGATGATATCGATGTGCAGGACATGGGAGATACAACGGAGGCAGGCGTAGCCTTTATCGGCGGACAGGTGGACGCAGCGATCATGTGGGAGCCGGAGTTATCTGATGCATTGACAGAAGTGGAAGGAGCGCATACAATTGTAACGAGCGCGGACTATCCTGATGCTATCTCCGACAGTCTGGTCGTCAATGCCAAGTTTGCCGAGGAACATCCCGAGATCGTGGACGCAGTCGCAGAAGCATGGTATAAGGCAGTTGATTTCTACAACACAAATGCGACAGAGGCATATGAAAATATGGCGAGCGGTTTCGAGGAGGTCACTGCGGAGGACATCGAGAGTGATGCAGCCGGCTTGCACTTTTTAGGAAAGGAAGAAAATGAGGCGCTGCTCGTTGAGGGATCAGAGGGCAACATTTTTGATCTGTGCAAGGAGATGGCAGACTTCTGGATGAGTAAAGGCGAGTGCAAGACGGATGAATTAGATGATTACTTTACTCTGGTAAAATAGTGGCAGACTCTGTATATATTGCAATTGATCTGAAATCCTTTTATGCATCAGTAGAGTGCATGGAACGTGAGCTGGATCCGATGACGGCTAATCTGGTCGTCGCGGATGAGAGCCGCACGAATAAAACGATCTGTTTGGCCGTGTCACCTTCCCTGAAAGCCTATGGCATTCCGGGAAGGGCGCGGCTTTTTGAAGTTGTGGAGCGGGTGCGGGAGATCAATGCCACGCGTGCACCTGAAGATCAGCTCACCTATATTACGGCACCGCCGCAAATGGCACTTTATCTGAAATACAGCGCTCGCATTTATGAAGTTTATCTGAAATATATTGCGCCGGAGGACATCCATGTGTATTCGATTGATGAGGTCATGTTCGATGCGACACATTATCTGGGCACTTATCAGATGACACCCGAACAGCTGGCATCAAAAATGATCATGGATGTGTATCGGACAGTGGGGATCCCTGCGGCGGCTGGCATCGGCACAAACCTGTATCTGTGTAAAGTTGCGATGGATATCATGGCAAAGCATGCAGAGCCGGATGAGAACGGTGTGCGTATTGCCAGACTGGATGAGATGAGCTACCGGAGACAGCTGTGGACCCATGAACCGATCACGGATTTCTGGCGAGTCGGGCGCGGATATGCAAAAAAGCTGGCGGCCCACGGACTTTACACGATGGGTGATGTGGCGCGCTGTTCCATCGGTGCCCCGGAGGATTTCCATAATGAGGAATTATTATACCGTCTGTTTGGCGTCAATGCGGAACTGCTGATCGATCATGCATGGGGCTATGAGCCGTGCACGATGGAGGCCATCAAAGCTTATAAGCCGGAAAACAACAGCATTGTCTCAGGACAGGTGCTGCGTTGCCCTTACGAGTTTGAGCAGGCGGAACTGGTCGTCCGTGAGATGGCAGATCTGCTGGCACTGGATCTTGTAGAAAAACGGCTGGTGACGGATCAGATCGTGCTCACAGTAGGTTATGATATTGACAATCTGACTGATCCGGAGCGGAGAAAGCGCTACAAAGGTCCGGTGACGACGGATCATTACGGCAGACCGGTGCCAAAACATGCCCACGGCACCACGAATCTGAAACAAAAGACCGCATCCACGATGCTGATCACCGACGCGACGATGGAGCTTTTTTCGCGCATTGTAGACCGGAATCTGCTTGTGCGCAGGATCAGCCTGTGTGCGAACCGCGTGGTGAGCGAGGCAGAAGCGGCGCAGGAGGAGCGTTACGAGCAGCTCTCCCTTTTTGCGGAAGAAACGCAGGAGGAGGATGTTGATGAGGAGAAGCTGGAGCGGGAGCGAAAGCTTCAGCAGGCGATGCTGGACGTGAAAAAGCGATACGGGAAAAATGCGATGGTAAAGGGTATGAATCTTCAGGAAGGCGCGACTACGATGGAGCGCAACCGCCAGATCGGAGGACACAAGGCATGACAAAGCAGAAGGATGGGCGAAATGCATTACCACGAAAGCAGCGCGCGACATCATCGCTTGCCGGGGAAAAAGATGAACACCGCTACGATGATATCATAGATCTGCCGCATCATGTGTCAAAGACACATCCACAGATGCCCCTTGCAGACCGGGCGGCACAGTTTGCGCCCTTTGCGGCTCTGACCGGACATGCGGATGCCATCAGGGAGACTGAGCGGTTGGTTGAGGAGCGCGTGGAGCATGAGACAGCCGGAGAAACGGATCCTGAGAATTGGTTTTTCGAGGATATGGAGCAGCTTGGAGGATATGAGTATGAATAGAGATAATATCGTTTTGATCGGTATGCCGGGTGTCGGGAAGAGCACGGTGGGCGTGGTACTGGCAAAAAATATGGGATATTCTTTTGTAGACAGTGACCTGCTGATCCAGGAGCAGGAGGGAAAGTTGCTGCATGAGATCATTGA
Organism: bacterium; assembly: GCA_004562765.1. GTDB lineage: Bacteria > Bacillota > Clostridia > Lachnospirales > Lachnospiraceae > W0P33-017. Next base: position 17,763 of record SFRL01000012.1, read on the forward strand.
GGAGCGCGGATTGGATGGCTTTAACGAGGTGGAGAATCAGGTGAATTCCTCTATCGATATCAGCCGTGCAGTCATTGCTACCGGAGGCAGTGTCGTCTATGGAGCGCAGGCGATGGAGCATTTAAAGCAGATCGGAACCGTTGTCTATTTATCTTTACCGTTCGAAGAACTGTCAGAGCGGCTGGGAGATCTGAACGAGCGGGGCGTGTCGATCCGCGATGGACAGACGCTCGAAGACCTTATGCAGGAGCGGACACCGCTTTATGAAAAATATGCGGATGTCACCATCGACTGTGAGGGAAGGCAGATCCGGGAGATTGTTCAGATGATCAAGGCAGAAGTGCAGGGAAGTGACGATTAGCTGCATGGGTGTGACTTTACTGTAAAATGGAATACAACAATGGACAAAAAAAGAGGAGAACAGATGAACCACGAAAAACTGGAAAAAAATCTGATCGATCTGATCAAGGAGGAACAGGCAAAGCTGGGCTATCGGAAAGAAGAAGTGCGCCTGTATTATCCGCTCGGTACGCTTTTGCATTTTTATGACTGTTTGGACAGCGCAGACGAGATGCAGACGAGGCTTTCGGATTTTCCGTCAGCTGTGGCGGATACGCTTGGTGCAGTGGAGGTCTCTCACAAAGGAGAGCGTTTCTGCTTTGTGATACCGGAGAGCGGAACGGAGTACGTGCACACACAGATGCGGGAAAATGAATTTATCCGTCAGCTTGTGGAACTGGTGGGCAGTCACGGTGCGACGATGGAGCAGATCAAGGCGCTGTTTGAGGCGCAGGAAGCGTCCTGTGTCATCACTGATATGGATAGTGACGAGTTTGATGTGATGATCCGCTTCACAGAGGGGGACGATGCCTATTATTACTGCTTTAAGGATGAGGGCTGCCATATCATTTACCACCGGTTTCTGCCGGAGGATTATGCGGATTTCGGGTTTGGAAATATGTCTAACGATGGGAGATAAAGTATGAGTGATAAAAGCATTAATAAAAAGATTGCAGTTGTGGGGATTGGCGGAGTCGGCGGATTTCTGGCGGGTGCCATCGGAAGTGTATATGAGGATCAGTTGACACTGGTTGCCAGAGGGGATCGTCAGAAGTCATTGAAGGAGCGGGGGCTCGTCCTGCACAGTGACCTGCGGGGGGAGATCTGCGTGCATCCTCATTCAGTCGTGACGGCGCAGGAACTGGAAGAACAGGATCTTATATTTCTATGTGTAAAGAATTATTCGTTGGAGGAGGCATGTGAACAGATCCGTCATGCAGTGGGTGAAAATACCATCGTGATCCCTGTGATGAACGGTGTTGATCCGGGTGAGCGGGCACGGGCTGCGCTGGGACGGGGAATTGTTGTAGATTCCCTGATCTATATCGTGGCATTTATCGGGGACGATGGAGGAATCGTTCATCAGGGCGATTTCGCGCGGCTGCGCATCGGTATCCGGAACGCGGATGCAGATGCGCAGGAGGCGGTTGCGCAGGTGTCCGATATCTTGACGGCCGCAGGTGTAGAGCATCTGGTGGCAGATGATATTGAACTCGAGATCTGGCGTAAGTATATCTTAAACTGTGCCTATAATGTGGCGACGGCTGCCTATGATAATAATATCGGTCAACTGCGGGCGGATCCGGTCAAGTCAAAGGAATTTGAGGATCTGGTCACGGAGGCATATGAGGTGGCAAAGGCAAAGGGTGTGGCGGTGCGCCCGGAGCACAGGGATGAGTTTTTTGACCGGTTTCATTATACCTATCGCGATGATGCTACCAGCTCCCTGCAGCGGGATCTGAATGCCGGCAGACGTGCGGAGATCGAGACATTCAGCGGTTATCTGGTGAGAGAGGCAGCCCGGCTTGGCGTGGCAGCTCCGGTGTCGGAAAAAATGTACGGTCTGCTCAGACAGCGTGCTCAAAAATGAGAAATATGAGGCTGATTTTGACTTGTACACGGAATGCAGTTGTGCTATGATTTGGAAAGAATCAGTAACTGTCAAGGAACTGAACAGATACGAATATATTTTTATGGGAGGATATTACAATGAAGATCGCTTTGATCAACGAAAACAGTCAGGCTGCAAAAAATGCGGTTATTTTAAATGCCTTAAAGAAGGTCGTAGAGCCGATGGGGCATGAGGTGTTTAATTACGGTATGTATACCGCAGAGGATGCGGAACAGCTCACTTATGTGCAGATCGGTATTCTGGCAGCCGTTTTATTAAATTCCGGAGCAGCAGATTATGTGATCACCGGATGCGGTACCGGAGAGGGCGCAATGTTAGCATGCAATTCTTTCCCCGGCGTGATCTGCGGACATGTGGAGGATGCACTGGACGCGTACACCTTCGCACAGATCAATGACGGAAATGCGATCGCCATTCCGTTTGCAAAAGGCTTTGGCTGGGGCGGAGACCTGAATCTGGAGTACATATTTGAAAAACTGTACTGTGAGGAGAGCGGACAGGGCTATCCGAGAGAGCGTGCGGTACCTGAGCAGCGAAATAAGAAGATCCTGGATGAAGTCAAGAAGGTGACCTACCGTGATCTTTGTGACATCTTGAAGGAGCTGGATCAGGATTTGGTAAAGGGAGCACTTGGCGGTGCACAGTTCAAGGAGCTGTTCTTCGCAAATTGCAAGTGCGACAAGATCCGTGCTGCTGTAGAAGAGATCGTTGGAAAGTAATTCCATACAGAAAAGTCCGATAGCGGAATGACCGGTAACAGCCGGAAATAGCGAACACAGAAGGCGAGGATGATCCTCGCCTTTTTCTGTTGCAGAAATATCAGTAAATGTTATAATGTCTTTATACTATCTTTATATTATCTTTACATTATCTTAATACCTGCTTTTTTGCAGTATAAAAACAGGAGGATGTTTTCAGTCATGAAGATCATTATTGCAGGAGACGGCAAAGTTGGCTCGATGCTGACCAGACAGCTGTCTGCCGAGGGGTACGACATCACGCTGATCGATGCGAATCCGAAAGTGTTGGAATCTACGGAGGAGATGTATGATATCATGGCGGTACAGGGAAACTGTGCCACAATGGAGGTGTTGGAACAGGCAGGAGTGAAGGATGCCGATCTGCTCATCGCAGCCACGAGCGCAGACGAGATCAACTTGCTGTGCTGTCTGACTGCACACAGCATGAACAAAAAGTTACATACGATCGCGCGTATCCGTAATCCGGAATACACGGATCAGATCATAAAGATGCGGGAGGTCTTTCCGCTGTCGATGACGATCAATCCGGAAAAACAGGCTGCCTTGGAGATTGAGCGACTGCTCAAATATCCGGGCTTCTTAAAGCGAGACACCTTTGCCAAGGGCAGGGTGGAGATCGTGGAGCTGCGTGTGGATGCGGACAGCCCGTTGTGTGATCATACATTGGCAGATCTGGATTCGGTAGTGGGCTGCAAGGTGCTTGTCTGTGCTGTCCTGCGTGATGGTTCGGCAGTTGCACCTGACGGAAATTACACGTTGCTGGCAGGTGACCGCATTTTTGTGACGGCGCCCACCGACACGTTAGAAACACTGCTGAAAAATCTGAATATCATTACACATAAGGTGAAACGCGTGATGCTCTGCGGAGGAGGACGTCTCAGCTATTATCTTGCGAAACAGCTGGAGCAAAGCGGAATCTCGGTGCGTCTGATCGAGCAGGACTATGACCGTTGCGTACATCTTGCGAATCTGTTACCGGGAGTGACGGTCATCCACGGCGATGCGAGTGATGAAAGACTGCTGGAGAGCGAGGGCATGGACGATTGCGATGCACTGGTGACGATGACCGGGCTGGATGAGCTGAACATGGTCATTTCCCTGCAGGGTACGATCCGCCATGTGCCGCAGGTCATAACCAAGCTTGGGCGTGTGGACAACTCACATATCTTGGACCGCCTGCCCATCGGAAGTACGATCAGTCCCAAACAGCTCTGCTGTAATACGATCGTGCGCTATGTCCGTGCGCTGCGCAACCAGACCGGAGCTGCTCTGACCGTACATACGATCGCAGACGGACATGCGGAGGCGCTGGAGTTTCGGGTGGATGAGGGCACAAAGCATATGGGAGAACCCTTAAAAAAGCTGCATTTAAAGAAAAATATACTGGTTGTATGTATCACGCACAGAGGTAATCAGGAGATTCCCGGTGGAGATTCCTTCTATGAGGAAGGTGACACTGTCATTGTTGTCACAAGTGGGGATGTGGTGATCTATCAGTTAAACGATATTTTTGAGGCATAGAGCAATGAACAAAAAGATGATCGCTAAATTTATCGGTAAAATCTTGATGGTGGAGGCGGCATTCATGGTGCCCGCATACGGCATCAGTCTTTATAAGCATGAGGAGGCGGCAGCGCGCGCGTTTCTCGTTACAATGCTCCTCACTGTGCTTGTGGGAGGTGTGCTTGTCACTGCCACGCGCGGTGCAAAAAAAGGTTTTCATGCGAAGGAAGGACTGGTGTGCGTTGGCATCAGCTGGATCGTACTCGGATTGTTCGGTGCGTTGCCTTTTTTCCTTTCCGGAGCAATTCCACATTATGTGGATGCACTATTTGAGATCGTTTCCGGATTTACGACGACCGGAGCATCGATCCTGTCGGAGGTAGAACCGCTTCCGATGAGTATACTTTACTGGCGCAGCTTCAGCCACTGGCTGGGAGGAATGGGTGTGTTGGTGTTTTTACTGGCGGTTTCCTCCGGAGATGAGCGCAGCAAGGGTTTTACCATGCATATTCTGCGTGCGGAGAGCCCCGGACCGAAGGTCGGAAAGCTTGTGCCCCGGATGAAACAGACGGCAGAGATCCTGTACATTCTCTACATCATCCTCACGGTGTTGAATATTGTATTCCTGCTTGCAGGGGGAATGCCGTTGTTTGATTCCATCTGTACGGCATTCGGCACGGCCGGAACCGGTGGCTTCGGTATCAAAAATGACAGTATCGCAGGTTACAGCCCGTATCTGCAAAATGTTTGTACAGTATTTATGCTTCTGTTCGGAGTCAATTTCAGCTGCTATTACATGCTGTTGCTGCGTCAGGTAAAGAGTGTGTTCAAGGACGAAGAACTGCGCCTGTATCTGGGCGTAGTGTTCGGCAGTATTGTTCTGATCGTATTGAATCTGCGCGGATACTATGCGACGATCGGGGAGACGATCCGACATGTGGCGTTTCAGGTGGCAAGTATTGTCACAACGACAGGCTTTGCCACCACGGATTTTGACCTGTGGCCGACATTTTCCAAGTCGATCCTGTTATGCCTGATGCTGCTGGGTGCCTGTGCGGGCAGCACCGGCGGCGGATTTAAGTGCGGACGCGCGCTGCTGGTGTTGAAGGGGTTGCGCAGAAGTGTCCGACAGATCGTACACCCCGGAAAGGTGGAGGTCGTTCGTGTCAACGGACGTGCGATCGAGGAAAAGGTGCTGGAGAACACGAATGCATATCTGGCAGCCTATGCGCTTATCATCGTAGCGAGCTTTCTCTTGATCTCTGTGGATGGCTTTTCGGTTACGACAAATCTGTCCGCTGTGCTGGCATGCTTTAACAATATCGGACCGGGACTGGAAGTGGTCGGACCGACATGTAATTACGGCACGTTCAGTGTCTTTTCCAAGCTTGTTCTGATCATGGATATGCTGGCGGGACGACTGGAAATTTTTCCGATTTTAATTCTTTTTTCACGTACAACATGGGGAAAACGGTAAAATATTGTTAAAAAGATAACAATGTATTGAATTAAAGACAAAAAAGCAGTAGAAAAATAGCGAAAACTACGATATGATTAGCCTAACGATAAAGATAACCGGGAGGATAAATGAAGATGTACGCAGACGAAAATGTCATCAAGATCAAACATGAGGTTTTGTACGAGGTAGCAAAGCACGCATTCGCAGGAGATTTAGAGGAGGCGCGAGATCATATTCCGATGGATCTGATTCCCGGACCCACTCCACAGTTCCGCTGTTGTGTGTATAAGGAGCGGGAGATCATCCGCCAGCGTATCCGCCTTGCAGAGGGAAAAGCACCCGGCACGGAGGATACCGGAAATGTCATTCAGGTCATCAGTTCCGCGTGTGAAGACTGTCCGATCTCCAGTTATGTCGTAACGGACAACTGCCAGAACTGTCTTGGAAAGGCATGTATCAACGCCTGCAATTTCGGAGCGATCTCTGTAGGGGAGCATCGTTCCCACATCGATGCGAATAAATGTAAGGAGTGCGGAAAATGTGCGAAGGCCTGTCCTTACGGTGCGATCGCTCATCTGAAGCGCCCTTGTAAGTTCAAATGTCCGGTAAATGCCATCACTTATAATGAGCTTGGCATTTCTGTGATCGATGAGAAGAAATGTATCCGCTGCGGGCAGTGTATTCACAGCTGTCCGTTTGGAGCGATCGGATCAAAGGCGTATATCGTAGATGTTATCCGTGCATTAACCGAGGGCAAGGAAGTCTATGCGATCATTGCACCTGCGACGGAGGGACAGTTCGGCGAGGGTATCACTATGCAGAGCTTCCGTGAGGCCGTGAAAAAGATTGGTTTCACAGATCTGATCGAGGCAGGCCTTGGCGGTGATATGACGACTGCCAGCGAGGCAGAGGAGTGGCTGGAAGCATACAAAAACGGCGAAAAGAAGACCACGAGCTGCTGTCCGGGATTTGTAAACATGATCCGCAGACATTACCCGGAGCTGGCTGATAAGATCTCTACGACAGTATCTCCGATGTGTGCGGTTTCACGTCTGGTCAAGTCTCAGCATCCGGATGCAGTGACCGTGTTTATCGGACCTTGCGTGGCGAAGAAATCAGAGGTCGTAGACCAGAAGATCGAGGGAAATGCAGATTATGTACTGACCTACAGCGAGCTGCGTGCGATCTTACGTGCAAAGAAAGTCGTGCTGGAGCCGAAGGCAAACACCTATCAGGAGGCCTCTGTTTACGGCAAGCGTTACGGAAATGCCGGCGGAGTGACCGCTTCCGTATTGCAGTATATGAAGGAGACAGATCAGGAGTGCGATGCAAAGGTATGTACTGTCAACGGTGCAGCTGACTGCAAGAAGGCACTGCTGCTCATGAAGGTCGGCAAGCTGCCTGAGGACTTTATCGAGGGCATGGCATGTGAGGGCGGTTGTGTCGGCGGACCGAGCCGGTTTGAAGAGATCGCTTCCGCAAAGAAGAACCGTGATGAGCTGCTGTCACAGGCAGATGACCGTACGATCACAGGCAACCTGAAGAATTACCCGATGGATGCTTTCTCTATGCATCGCGATCACCAATAAAATAGTGATAAATGGTAAGAATCGAGATTCCCGGCTTTTGTGTGGCCGGGATTCTCTTTGCATGAAAATGAAAAAGCTGGTAACTGCGAAAGCAGTGAACAGTTACATGAGAGGAAACGATTATGAAAATAATAATCATACGGCATGGTGATCCTGATTATGAACATGATTCACTGACTCCAAAGGGTTGGCGCGAGGTAGAATATTTATCCGAGTGGATCTCACGCATGGATGTTACGAAGGTGTACGTTTCACCGCTCGGACGTGCGAAGGATACGGCAAATGCAACCTTGAAAAAACTGAATCAGACAGCGACGGAGTGTGAGTGGCTGCGGGAATTTGACGCACCGATCCACCGTCCGGATGTGACGGACCGGAAGATGATCACATGGGACTGGCTTCCTCAGGATTGGACAAAGGAGCCGTTGTTCTATGACCATGAAAAATGGACAGATCATCCGGCGATGACAGAGAGTGACGTGAAAGCACAATATGACTGGGTGATCGGGAACTTTGATGCGCTGCTGGCATCACACGGATATGTGCGTGACGATCACTATTATCGTGTGGAGCGGGCAAATAAGGATACGCTTGTATTTTTCTGCCACTTTGGATTGGAGTGTGTGCTGCTCAGCCGTCTGCTTGATGTTTCGCCGATGGTGCTCTGGCATCATGCGTGCGCTGCGCCCAGCTCGGTGACGACACTTGTGACGGAAGAACGCAGAGCGGGGATTGCGCTGTTTCGCATGACCGGATTCGGAGATATCTCTCATTTAAATGCAAATGGTGAAGAACCGTCTTTTCAGGCGCGTTTCTGTGAGACATTTGATGATGAGACGCAGAGACATGATTAAGCAGAGAGCGGATGGATACATGTATGATCGTATATGAGAGAAAAAGTTGATCGTTGGAGGAAATCATATGTTGACACAGTTTTCAAGAACCGAATTATTGCTTGGCAAGGAGTCAATGGAACGACTGGCAGGTGCCCGGGTGGCGGTCTTTGGCATCGGCGGTGTCGGTGGATATGTCTGCGAGGCGTTGGTGCGCAGCGGAGTGGGTGCCTTTGATCTGATCGATGATGACAAGGTCTGTCTGACGAATCTGAATCGCCAGATCATTGCCACGCGAAAGACGGTTGGGAGATATAAGACGGAAGTCATGAAGGAGCGCATCCTCGATATCAATCCGGATGCGGATGTGCGGATACACAATTGCTTTTTCCTGCCGGAAAATGCGGATGAATTTCACTTTGAAGAATACGACTATGTGGTGGATGCAGTGGACACTGTGACGGCGAAGATCGCGCTTGTCATGAAGGCGCAAGAGACGGGTACACCGATCATCAGCAGCATGGGTGCCGGAAACAAGCTGGACGGCAGTCAGTTTCGTGTGGCGGATATCTACAAGACAAAAGTATGTCCGCTGGCAAAGGTCATGCGCCGGGAGCTGAAAAAACGCGGTGTAAAGAAACTGAAGGTCGTCTACTCCGAAGAACAGCCGGTCACACCGATCGAAGATATGGCGATCAGCTGCAAGACGAACTGCATCTGTCCTCCGGGGGCAGAACACAAGTGCACGGAGCGTCGTGCGATTCCCGGAAGTGTCGCATTTGTACCGTCTGTGGCAGGATTGATCATTGCCGGAGAAGTGGTGAAGGATCTGTGTAAAAATACGAATGGTGCAGCTGATCGGCACAACTGCTGATATGAGAACAGCTATCGTTAGAAACAAGGCAGGTAAAGATGAATATCACTATAAATGAATTAAAAGAACTAAATAAAAGCGAATATCAGATCATCGACATCCGTGATGAGATCGAAATTTCCCACGGTGCCATTCCGGGCGCGATCGCATTGCGGTCGGAGGAGATCGCGACGAGTGAAAAAGCAGACCGCACCAAAAAGCTGGTGATCTGCTGCAGCAGAGGTAAAAACAGTGTAGAAGTGGCGGAAAAATTGAGAGAGAAAGGCTGTGACGCATACAGCCTTGAGGGCGGATACGCAGCGTGGCTGCTGGATTATTTTCAGGAGCAGGAGAAAAGTGCGGATGACGAGTTTGCCAAAAACGTGGAGCTGAGTCTGCGGAAAACATACAAGAAAAGGATATGGTCTAAATTTACAAAAGCGATCAATACCTATGAACTGGTCAAGCCGGGTGATCGGATCGCGGTCTGTATTTCCGGCGGGAAAGATTCCATGCTCATGGCGAAATGTTTTCAGGAATTGAAACTGCACAATAAATTTGATTTTGAAGTAAAATTTCTCGTGATGGATCCGGGCTACAGTCCGGCGAACCGCAGAGTGATCGAGGAGAATGCGAAAAGACTGCACATTCCGATCACCATCTTTGAGTCAGATATTTTTGACAGCGTTTATCATATCGAGAAAAATCCCTGTTATCTGTGTGCCAGAATGCGTAGGGGACATCTGTATCACTATGCACAGGAGCTCGGCTGCAACAAGATCGCGCTGGGGCATCACTACGATGATGTGATCGAGACCATTCTGATGGGGATGCTCTACGGAGCGCAGATCCAGTCCATGATGCCGAAGCTTCACAGTACCAATTTCGAGGGAATGGAACTGATCCGTCCGTTGTATCTGGTCCGTGAGGATGATATCAAGGCATGGCGGGATTACAACGGACTTCGTTTTATCCAGTGTGCCTGCAAGTTTACGGACACGTGCACGACCTGCAATAACGAAGAAAACAGATCCAAGCGGATGGAGATCAAGGAACTGATCCGCACGCTGAAAGAGGTCAATCCATATGTGGAGGGCAATATTTTCAAGAGTGTGGAGAACGTAAATCTGGACACGATGATCTGCTATAAAACCGGCGGAGAGAAGCATCATTTTCTGGAAACCTATGATCAACAATAATGTACGCCCGAGCCGGTGTTCCTATATACAGGTTGAGATAGGGCTCGGGCTGATTATAGATAATAGCTATTATATGTTCTAAAAATTATGAATTATACAAATACGGGTTTCTCTGCTATAGTGAAAACAGATGAGATTTTATATGATAATAGAGGGTGAAGGATATGAGTGAGAAGACAAGCGAACGAAACCTTGATTTTGATAAAATTGTTAACCGGAAAAATACCGGTTGTTTAAAGTATGATTTTGCGAAGCAGCGTGGAATGCCGGAGGATGTGCTGCCGCTTTGGGTGGCGGACATGGATTTTGAGACATCCTCTTTTATACAGGATGCACTCACCGAACGGATCAAACACGGGATCTTTGGGTACAGTGAGCCCACGGATTCCTACTTTGAGAGTGTCAGCGGGTGGATGCGTGAGCGCCATCACTGGGAGGTGAAACGTCAGTGGCTTGTCAACACGCCGGGTGTTGTGTTTGCGTTGGCGACGGCAGTAAGGGCGTACACAGAGCCGGGGGACGCAGTGCTGATCCAGCAGCCGGTCTACTATCCGTTTTCTGAGGTCATCAAGGATGCCGGCAGACGCGTCGTGAGCAATACGCTGTATCTGGGTGAGGATAATCGTTATCATATCGATTTTGCGGACTTTGAAAAGAAAATTGAAGATGAGCATGTCAAGCTGTTTCTTTTGTGCAGTCCGCATAATCCGGTTGCGCGCGTCTGGACCAGAGAGGAGCTGGAACGGCTCGGTGATATCTGCCTGAAACATCAGGTTCTTGTCGTTGCCGATGAGATTCATAGCGACTTTGTTTTCAAGGGCGAGCACACGGTGTTTGCCACTGTAAAAAAAGAGTTTGAGGACAACTGTATCATCTGTACGGCACCAAGCAAGACGTTTAATCTTGCCAGTATGCTGAACTCCAATATCTTTATTCCGAACCAGCAGCTGCGCCGTAAATTCAGAAAAGAAGTGAATGCGGTAGGTTTAAGCCAGATCGGTGTGCTGGGCTTTGTGGCCTGTGAGGCTGCTTACCGGGATGGCGGCGAATGGTATGATGCGATGATGCACTATGTGGCGGACAACATTGCATTTACAAAGCAATATGTAGAGGAAAATCTGCCCGGTGTACATATGATAGACCACGAGGGTACCTATCTCGTCTGGCTGGATTTCCGTGAGCTCGGACTGAGTGCGGACGAGTTGGACAACTTGATCATCCACAAGGCAAAACTTTGGCTGGACAGCGGAAAGATCTTTGGCGAGAGCGGGAACTGTTTCCAGCGGATCAATGTGGCATGTCCCCGCGCGACACTGCTCGATGCGCTGGAGCGGATCAAAAAAGAAGTGATCGATCGGCCGGTTGGACAAAGGAGGTATTAAATAATGACCAGAGAAGAAGCATGGGATTTATTAAAGGAATACAATCAGGATGAATTTCATCTGGAGCACGCTGAGATCGTCGGCAAGACACTGCGTTACTTTGCGGGAAAGCTGGGATATGAGGATGAACAGGATTTTTGGGAAGTGGTAGGCATCCTGCACGATCTGGATTTTGAGATGTATCCGGAACAGCACTGCATCAAGGAGCAGGAGATCATGCGTGAGCGCGGGATTGATGAGCGGATCATCCACGCGACAGCGAGTCATGGCTATGAACTGACGGTAGACATCAAGCCGGAGCACGAGATGGAAAAGGTGCTGTATGCGGTGGACGAGCTGACCGGACTGATCGGCGCAGCAGTTCTGATGCGACCGTCGAAGAGTGTGCAGGATCTGGAACTCAAATCCGTAAAGAAAAAGTATAAGAGCAAGGGCTTTGCAGCAGGCTGCTCCAGAGAAGTGATCGAGCGCGGAGCAGAAATGCTCGGATGGACACTGGATGATCTGATCACGCAGACCATCGAGGCGTTGAAAACGTTTCGTCCGTGATGACATGTCGGCTGGCGGAATGATTAGGCAGTTTTATATGATATAGCTAAAACCTATAACAGGTAAAAGAAAACAGGTATTAGCAAATGACAGGATACCCATTGACATCCCATATGTCGATGGGTATAATTGACAACGTAAATCACATAAAGCCTATTTGAAAAGTAGGAATATGAAATTAGATGTTGTAGACGCAGGAATGGCATAGGTTTGCAAAACCGAAGTTGGTGGTTCGAGTCCGCCCGGCATCATTTCTATGGATCCCGATTCATGATAAAGGAAATCCGTAGATCAGAAAAAGTAAGAAGTGGAGGAAAAGAAAAATGGGATGCTGTGGAGCACTTAGTGCAGAGGAATTATTAAATTCATATACAGACGAGGAGGCAGAGAGATACGCGAAGGAGGCAGGGGTTGACCCGAGACCGAACGAGACGATCAATGAGATCGATGAGCGGGGCGCTTTTATTCGCCAGCCGAACGCATTTATCCAGCCGTTCGGAGACAAGGAGGGAGACTTAAAGGCAGAGGCAAACAGATATGCGATCTACTGGGCGACCGGATGTAACTGGTCAAACCGTCCAGTCATTGTGAGAGATCTGCTGGGACTGCAGGATGTGATCAAAGACCAAAAGACTTCACATTCCGGTCAGAGCAATATTTACGGTCACGGCTTTGGCGATCAGCCGGAGCACAGAGATCCGCTGACCGGTGTACATTTCTTAAGTGAGTTTTACAAGCGTGCCAACCCTGATTTTAAGGGAAGGGCAACGACACCGACATTGGTGGATATCGTAGAGAAGAAAGCGGTGAACAATGATTACCATCGATTGACCAATTATCTCGAGGTACAGTTCAGACCTTTTCAGCCGAAGGATGCTCCGGATCTGTATCCGAAGAAATTCCGGAAAGAGATCGACGAGTTTAACGATTGGCTGTTCCCGCATATTAACAACGCGCATTACCGCATGGCGTTCTGTCAGTCACCGGAGGCATACGATGAGGCGTATGAGGATTTCAAGGAATCTCTGGAAAAGCTGGATCAACGTCTTGCAACAAACCGGTTCCTCTTTGGCGATTACATAACAGACAGCGATGTGAGAGCGTATGTGACCTTTGTCCGTTGGGATGTTGGCTATTACCGCAATGTCGGTCCGATCCGGCCGCTGCGTGAGTACGAAAATATCTGGGGATATATCCGGGAACTGAACACGATCCCGGCATTCCATAACAGCAGCAATGCCAGGACGCTCGCAAATGCAGACCGGGAGCCCAACGGAGATTTCTTCCGGCCCTATTATGAGAGAATCTTACCAAAGGTTGATTTTGAGAAGCTCTGGGCATATGACGGATCCCGCGCAAAGCTCAGCAAGACCCCGGATGAGTTATTCCTGAGACATCCGGAGGGTGAAACCTACGAAGATTATGCCGGAGAGATTTCAAAGACTATCTGGAACAGCCCCGACTGGGCGGACAGAAATCCAAAGAACGGTACGTTATCCGTGGATGCGTCCATCAATCCGTTAAAGGATTTATTATAAATTATCGAAAAAGGAGTTTAACGATCATGAAAAAAATACATAACCGCATACTTGCACTTTTATTATCAACAGTAGTCGCAGCAACAGTATTTACCGGCTGCGGAACAACCGGAAGAACAGATACTATAGAGAATTCTGAAGCGGCAGCAGGCACGGATGCTGCGGATGCAACTCAGGCAGATACAGAGAACGACGAAGGCTCCGTATTGAATGTGGCAATCAGTTCAGATCCCGGCAGCATGGATCCTGCCATCAATATTGGTGACAGTTTGATGTATATTTTCGGTTTGACCGAGGAGAGCCTGACACGATTCGGTGATGATCAGAAGATTGTGGACGGACTTGCAGACAAGATCGAGCACAATGATGATTATACACAGTGGACCTTCCATTTGAGAGATAGCGGATGGAATAATGGTGATCCCGTGACGGCAGATGACTGGGTATTCGGAATTACCCGTCTGCTGGATGGCTCTACAGAGGTGGCATATCCGGATTTCAATTACGAGATCAAAAATGCACGTGAGATATTTGCAGGTGAGGTTGATCCTTCTGAACTGGGTGTAAAGGCTATCGATGAAAAAACGGTACAGTTTGATCTGGCATACCCCGTTCCCTATTTTGAAAAGCTCCTCACACATTGCCAGCATTTCGGAATTGATCGTGCCTTTGTAGAATCGATTGGTGGCGATGCAAATTACGGCACAAACGCAGAGACAACACTGTCAAACGGACCTTACTATATTGATTCATGGGAGACAGATAATATTGTTGTTCTTAAGAAGAATCCGCATTACTGGAACAAGGACAATATTGCGATCGATCAGGTCAATGTTTACGTGATACCTGATGAAAATACACAGGTGAATATGTTCTTAAACGGAGAACTGGATATTGTAGATTTTTCCGCACAGCGACTGTCTACGATCGAAGGCGCAGGTTTTGAGGCCTTATCCTATAATAATGGACGAAGTGCATATTTGCAGTACAATTTCTCTAACGAGTATCTTTCCAATAAATACATCCGTCAGGCAATCTCTTCTGCCATTGATCGTGAGAGCCTTGTGAGCGGTGTGTTAAAGAACGGTTCAAGCGTGGCAGACGGACTGGTTCCGGTCGGACTGACCGGTGCGGATTCCACATTCCGTGATATTGTTGGAAGTACACTGACCTATACCTATGATCTCGACAAAGCAAAAGAACTATTGGCAAAGGGAACGCAGGAACTTGGCATCTCTGCATCTGATATTCACTTTACGATCCTGGCAAAGAATACGGATGAGTTTACCTCCATCGCAGGTGCATTGCAGCAGATCTTACAGGAGAACCTTGGCATTTCTGTAGATGTGGAGACACTGGACAGTACATCTGTAAGTACAAAGAGAAAGAGTTTTGATTACGATGTAGTTTTGCTCAGCTGGGGCGCTGATTTTGACGATGCAACGAACTTCCTTGGCGGCTATGAGCATGGGGCTGACGCAAATCCTGCATTATACATTAGCGAGGAGTTCAATAAAGTATACAAGGATGCGGTATACAATACAGACCAAAAAGCGCGTATCGTAGGACTGGGTGAGGCAGAGAAAGTTCTCTTAGTGGATGAGGCAGTTACACCGCTGTACTACACCGCACAGTATTACGCTGTGTCTGACCGCGTGGATGGTGTTATCCGACGTGCGGTCGTACCGTATTTAGACACTTACTTCGCAACGATCAAATAAAACATGGATACATATCCGGGACGAGGTATACCCGTCCCGGAAGTTTAAAATGGAGTTGTACATAGCCATGAAAAAGTATATTCTGCAACGCATCGTGATTGCGGTCATCACTGTGTTTGTGGTGATAACACTGACCTTTTTCCTGATGCACAAGATTCCCGGAACACCTTTTACAACGGGAAATGACAATATGACACCGGAAGCGCTTGCAGCGCTGGAGGCAAACTACGGACTGGATCAGCCACTTGGAAAGCAGTATGTGATCTATCTGACCAACATTCTGCACGGGAATTTTGGAACCTCGATCTCTTATCCGAAGCAGAGCGTGACAGACATTATAAAAACGGCATTTCCGGTTTCACTGGATCTGGGATTGAGAGCACTTGTTTTTGCAGTGATCGCAGGTATCCTGCTCGGTGTAGGGGCGGCGCTCCATCACAACAAAGGACTGGATCGATTCTCATCCGTGGTTGCCATCATCGGTATCTCTGTTCCGAGCTTTGTGCTCGGCACGCTCGTACAGTGTGTATTCGGACTGTGGCTGTCCACGTGGTTTAAGGATGTCTTCCATACTTCGTTCCAGCTCTTTCCGATTTCACGGTGGGAGAGCTTCCGTTACACGCTGTTACCGACGTTTGCGCTTGGCATGAGCTCTATCGCGACGATCACGCGACTGATGCGTTCCTCTATGTTGGACGTGATCGGTCAGGATTATGTCAAGACAGCCAAGAGCAAGGGCATTTCAAACGCGGCTGTCGTTTGGAAGCACGAGGTACGAAATGCCCTGATGCCGGTCGTAACAGTCGTGGGACGGATGGTTGGCACAATCTGTACCGGATCCTTTGTCATTGAGAGCTTGTTTGCAGTTCCGGGACTCGGAAAATATTATGTAAACAGTGTGGCATCAAGAGATTATACACTGACGATGGGACTGACGATCTTTTATGCGATTTTCGTCGTGACCAGTACGCTGATCGTGGATATTATCTATTGTCTGATCGATCCGCGTGTAAGATTGTCAGGGAAAGGGCGCTAACAGGAGGTTGTGATGGAAGAACAAGCGTTAGAATTTCAAAAGGACTTTACGAGGGTTCCCAAGGATGTGAAGGCAAGCCAGAAGATCAACCGTATTTCGCTGACCTACACACAGGGAGTCGTCCGCACCTTAAAGCAGAATAAAGCGGCTATGATCTCTCTTGGATTTATTCTTTTTATCATTCTGGTGGCAATTTTTGGACCGATCATTCTGCCGGATTATCAGAAAACAGATCTGATGAGCACATTGCAGGCACCGGGCGGGGGACACTGGCTTGGGACAGATGATCTGGGACGTGACGTTCTTACACGTCTGGTTCGCGGAACACGAACCTCCCTGATCATTGGCTTTGTTGCAGAGACGATCAATCTGCTGATCGGAATGATCTATGGCGGCATTTCCGGTTATCTGGGCGGAAAAGTGGATATGATCATGATGCGTATCATCGATGTCATCGTGTCCATTCCGCAGATGATCATCATGATCCTGTTGCTTACCGTGTTTAGCGCCAGCATCGGAACATTGTTGTTTGCACTCTGCATCACAGGCTGGACGGGGCTGGCACGAATGGTGCGGGCACAGGTATTGTCGCTAAGAGAAAATGAGTACGCAATGGCAGCTCAGGTGCTTGGGGCGAGCAAGTGGAGAATTCTCCGCACGCACCTGCTTCCAAACACAGTTGGCCCGATTCTCGTTAACTACACGATGAGTGTACCGGCAGCAATCGGAGCAGAGGCATATCTGAGCTATCTGGGACTCGGAATTTCCATTCCTGAGGCAAGTTGGGGCAATTTGCTTCAGCTGGGAGCAAATCAGTTTCCCGGTTCCCTGTGGCTGTTTTTTACGCCGGCGATCGTGTTCGCACTGACTATGCTGGCATTTAATCTGTTTGGTGATGGGCTGAGAGATGCTTTAGATCCGCAGATGAGGAGATAGAACGATGTTAGAGATCAAAAATTTACGGGTATCCTTTCATACATATTCAGGAGAAGTACAGGCGGTGCGAGGTGTCAACCTCCGGCTGGAGGACGAGGACACACTGGCGATCGTCGGAGAATCCGGATGCGGTAAATCCGTGACGGCACAATCGATCATGCGATTGCACAATGAGGAGATCACAGATATTAAGAGCGGTGAGATTCTGCTTGACGGAACAGACCTGCTCAGTATTTCCGAGAAGGAGATGCAGGGCATCCGGGGTAATTGGATCGGCATGATCTTTCAGGAGCCTATGACGGCATTGAACCCGACGATGACGGTGGGCAATCAGATCACAGAAGTGTTACGCCAGCATGCGGGTGGAAAAAACGGGAAAATGACAAAAAAAGAGGCACGTGAGCGTGCGGTCGAGCTGCTTCGGATGGTAAAACTGCCGAATCCGGAACAGCGCGTTGACCAGTTTCCCCATGAATTTTCCGGAGGCCAGTTGCAGCGTGTGGTTATTGCGATGGCAATGGCGTGCTCTCCCAAGATACTGATCGCGGATGAGCCGACAACGGCGCTTGATGTGACGGTACAGGCACAGATTCTGGATCTGATGAAGGAGATGCAGAAGGAGAAAAAAGTCTCCATCATCATCATCACACACGATCTGGGCGTGGTCGCTAATATAGCGAAAAAGGTAGCTGTGATGTACGGCGGAATCGTGGTGGAGACGGGAACGGTGGAAGATATTTTTTACCGATCCAAACACCCTTATACGTGGGGGCTTTTGGATTCCATTTCACGGCTGAGCAGACGCAAGGGTGAGCCGTTAAAATCCATCGAGGGAACACCACCGGATCTTGTGAAACCTCCGGCGGGATGCCCGTTTGCCGATCGATGCGAATATGCAATGCAGGTGTGCAAGGATCATCTGCCTCCGGAGACCGGCTTATCTGAGCAACATTTATGCCGCTGCTGGCTGCTGGATAGAGATTGTCCCGTAAAGCCTGAGAGAAGGCCGGTATAGATATGAGGAAGGAAACAATATGACATGGAGAAAGACATTTTATTTGATATTCAACATCTGAAAAAAAGCTTTCATGTGGATGGCGGTGAACTAAAAGCTGTCGATGATGTAACCTTTCAGATCAGGAAGGGTGAGATTTTCGGACTCGTGGGTGAGTCGGGATGCGGAAAGAGCACACTCGGACGTCTGCTGGTCAGACTCTATCAGCCGAACGGCGGAGATATTTTATATAAAGGCAAATCTGTACTCCGCCTGAATAAAAAGGACGCAAAGGCGTACACAAAGCAGGTGCAGATGATCTTTCAGCAGCCCTATGCTTCCTTAAACCCGCGCATGACGATCGGTGAGATCATCAAGGAGGGCATGAAGATCCATCATATGGGAACTGCAAAGGAGATGGATGAACGGGTATATGAGCTGCTCGAGATGGTAGGACTGAACCCGGAGCATGCAAAGCGCTTTCCGTATGAGTTTTCGGGCGGGCAGCGGCAGAGAACGGGAATCGCCAGAGCGCTGGCGGTGGATCCGGAGTTTGTTGTCTGTGATGAGCCGATCTCTGCGCTGGATGTTTCCATTCAGGCACAGATCATCAATCTTCTAAAGCGGCTGCAGACACAGCTTCAGCTGACATTTCTGTTTATTGCGCATGATCTTTCCATGGTACGTTACATTTCCGACCGTGTAGGCGTGATGTATCTGGGTTCATTGGTGGAGGTCGCGCCGCCGGAGGAACTGTATGTAAATCCGCTTCATCCCTATACGCAGGCGTTAATCTCCGCAGTTCCAAAGCCCGACCCGGTGCAGGAGAATGAGCGGACGAGGATTATTCTCGAGGGTGATGTGCCAAGCCCAGTTAACACGCCGAAGGGCTGCAAGTTTGCCGGAAGATGTAAGTATGCTACCGAACGGTGTCGACAGGAGCGTCCGGAATTTCGAAGGATTTCAGACCATCATATGATCGCATGTCACAGGGTAGAGGAGCTGAATCATTTTGAGTAGGGAGGAACTTGTGTATGGTCAAAACTGAGTGGGAGATCGGGCAGATCAAAAAAGCGTGCGAGATTACCGATCAGGCGTTTTCTGAGGTACTGTCTTTTATCAGACCGGGAATTTCAGAGCGAGAGATTGCTGATTTTTTAGAGCGGGAGATGTTCCGACGTGGCGCAGGCGAATCAAATAAAACGATCGTTGCTGCCGGAAAAAACGGTGCATGTCCGCATCATTGGCCCACGGACAGCATTGTGCAAAAGGGAGATTTCGTGACGATGGATTTTGGCTGTACATTTGGCGGTTATCATTCTGATCTGACGAGGACAGTTGTGGTGGGTCAGCCGACCGAACGTCAGAGGAAAATTTATGAGACTGTGGCGAAAGCTCAATTGGCAGGTATTGCTGCCGTTCGTGTCGGTATCCGCGGAAAAGAAGCAGACAGGGCAGCGAGAAAGGTCATTGATGACACGGAATTTCGCGGCACATTTGTACATGGTCTGGGACATGGTATCGGGTTGGATATCCATGAGGGAACCGGACTCGGCAGGGATGAGGAAGGCATTCTGGAGGCAGGAATGGTCGTCAGTATCGAGCCGGGTATTTATATTGAAGGCTATGGCGGAGTGCGTATCGAAGATATTGCTGTTGTGACGGAGAATGGCGCAGAACTGCTGGAATTTTCACCGAAGGAACTCATTATTTTGTGAGTGATCATTGCCGGAAAAACATAATGTTTCCGGAAAAGAAGATAACCGAGAGATTGCGGAACAGAAAGGAAAAATTATGCAGATTTATCATATTACAGAAGGATCACCGGAATGGTTATATAAAGCGTACGACTATGTTCGCACAGATGCATTCTGCGTAGGTCAGAGCATTCCGATCGAGATCGAATTTGAAGGCGATGAGTCGAAGGAGGAGCTGGAGGCTGTGGTTCTGATCGAGGATCACAAACCGGTGGCAGGCTGCCGGATCACCTTTCCGAAGGAGGGAGTCGGCAAGATTGAGCGAGTGTGTGTCGTTCGTGAAAAGCAAAAGGGCGGTTATGGACGTATCATGATCGAGGATGCTGAAAAATGGATTTTGGAGCGTGGTGTGAAACACATTGTGATCAACAGTCAGGATCGTTCAGCCGGATTTTATAATAAGATCGGCTATGTCACAAATTATGATGTCAGTCCATCGGTGTATGAAAAGCCGAGGCCGAAACGAGCAGAAGAACTTCCCAAGAAAGAGGAAAAAAAGATTGATCTTGGCTTTTCAACAGTGCTGGTGGAGAAATATTTGTAATTGTTTGGGTTTAGGTTGATTTTTTTGAAGTTCACATGCTTCACTGACAGAACGGGAGGAAGAAACGATGTACAACGATATAAAGAAAACCTTCGCAGAACTCGTAGGAATCGATTCACCGTCGCTTCAGGAGCGGAGCATGGCGGAACATATCAAAAAAATATTTGCCCGGATCGGCATTGATCTGATGGAGGATGACAGTGCAACTGTGACCGGATCAGATACGGGAAACCTGTATGCCTATGTGCCCGGTACACTTCCCGGAAAACCGATCCTTCTGGCAGCACATATGGATACCGTCATGCCGGCACATGGGAAACAGGCCATATTTTATGCGGACGGAACCGTGACCAGTGATGGAACAACGGTTCTTGGGGCGGATGATCTGGCGGCTGTGACTGCTATCTATGAGGCAGTGAAATATTTGAAGGCGAACCGGATCCCGCATCGGAATCTGGAACTTTTGTTTACAACGGGCGAAGAATTGTACTGCAAGGGAGCGAAAGCGTTTGACTGTGCATCATTAAAGTCGACGGTTGCCTATGTGCCGGATCTAAGCGCGGAAATTGGGGCAGCGGCGTATGCAGCGCCGACGATCCTGTCTTTTCAGGCAAAAATAAAGGGTGTGGCAGCACATGCGGGTTTTCAACCGGGGGCTGGCATCAATGCGATTGCCGCTGCTGCGAATGCAATTGCAGCGCTTTCCCAGGGTAGGATCGATGAGGAGACAACAGCAAATATCGGAATGATCAGCGGTGGAGACGGAATCAATATTGTGTCACCGGAATGCATCGTAAAAGGTGAGATTCGAAGCCTTCGGCATGAAAAGGCATTGCAGGTACTGGAGCAGTACAGATGTCAGTTCGAGCAGTCCGCAGAGGCAGCGGGAGCTGCGCTGGCATGGGAGACGAATGTGGATATACAGGCATATGAGACCGGTCTTGAAAGTGAAGCAGTTAAAAATTACAGAAAAGCAGCAGAAAAGGCCGGTGTCAAAGCCGCCCTTCAAAAGACGTTCGGCGGCAGTGACAATAATGTGTTTGCACAGTATGGGATCGAGGGATTGGTGATCGCCAGTGCAATGCACAAATCACATACCTGTGAGGAATATACAAATGTGCATGAGATCGAGACTGTTGCGCAGATACTGATCGGGCTGCTTTCCTGATCAGATCTGATGCTATTATGGCAGAATTGTTTCATGCGGAAAGGAAGTATATCATGAACCATTTATTAGATTTTGTAAAGGAATTGAGTTTTGTTCGCGTCGGGGGAAGCGCACAGGAGAAACAGGCAGCAGAGATGATCATAAGAGAGATACGCAAAGCCGCAAAAGCAGCAGGAAGGGACGATATTGAGGCAGAGGTGCTGCCTTTTGACATTCCGGATGCGGATGTGGAGCAATGTACGGTGACTGCAGCGGGAAGGGAAATTCCCAGCGCGCCATTCCTCTGTTCCGGTAATATCGACCGGGAGTGCAGACTGCTGTATCTTGACGATGCGACGGAGATTGATTTCTCCGGAGTCGGCAATCTAAGTGATACGGCGGTGCTTTTAAATGAACTGATGGACGAAGATGTCTACAAGCGGCTGGCAGCGCATCACGCGGCGGCTTTTCTTGTTTTAAAAGGAAAGTATTACTACACGGCAGAGGAGGCTTCTTTATATCCGAAAGAACTGCGGGAGCAATACCGCAGACATGGCGCAATCCCGGGCTTCTGGATCACGGCGGCAGATGCGGCGGCACTTTTGAATGAAGAGACGGAGACGATTCATCTGACACTGCAGCAGAAGGAAAAGACGACAGACAGCCAGAATATTTCCGTTGTTATCAAGGGCACGGACCTTGCGGAGGAGTCGATCATTTTGACGGCGCACTATGACAGTGTTCCACTTGGCACCGGTTCCTGGGATAATGCCACCGGAGCAACAGCACTCCTTGCGATCTTTTCGCATTTCGCGGCGCATCCGCCGAGAAGGACACTGCGGTTTCTGTGGTGCGGCAGTGAAGAGCGGGGGCTGCTTGGCTCCAGAACATTTGCGGCACAGAATGAAGAGTTGCTGGATCAGATACAGTTCTGCTTTAATTTTGATATGTGTGGGACAACGCTTGGGGCGAACGACATTTTTGTCACCGGAGAAAAGGATCTGGAAACTTTTATCCAGCAGTACTGTCATTTAAACGGTTACTCCGCAAAGCTGCGCGTTGGTGTCCAGTCCAGTGATTCGGTTCCGTTCTGTTATCGCGGGATTCCGGCTCTGGGTCTGAGCCGTGGCACAAGGACCGCAGAGATCCACACGATCCACGATCTGCTGCCGACACTAAATGAGAAAGCAATTCAAAAAAATGTGGCGTTTGCGATAAAGATTATCAGTGATTTCGCAAATGCAGCTGTTCTGCCGGTGAAGCGGGTGCTGTCCGAGGAGCGGAAAAAAGAGCTGGAACGCTTTTTCTGATTCATGATAATAGAAAGTTCGCAGAGCGTACTTTCTATTATTGACAATTCCACACAAATGCGTTAGATTGTTTTTATAACCTATAAGTTTACTAGGAATAAAAACCCTGTAACCGGAAAAACAGGTTAGGAAACATGAAACGACAGGAGTGTGAGAAGATATGAAGATTTCTACAAAGGGGCGCTATGCGCTGCGCATTATGATCGATCTGGCACAGCACGATGAGGGAGAGGCGATTCCGTTAAAGGAGATCTCTGAAAGACAGGGAATCACCTTAAAATATATGGAGCAGATCATGCCGCTTTTGACCCGGGCGGGTTACGTGCGAAGCTTCCGGGGAAACAACGGCGGATATCTTTTATCAAAGTCACCTGCGGATTACACAGTCGGTGATATCCTGCGCACGACAGAAGGGTCTCTGGCACCGATCGCCTGTCTGGAGGATACGCCCAACCGATGTGAGCGCCAGGAAGAATGCATGACGCTGAAGTTTTGGGAAGGCTTGTGGCAGACCATCAATGACTATGTGGACGGCACGACGCTGGAGGAACTTGTAAATCAGAAAAATAAATAATTTGTCGATTTATTTTGTTTTCCTACTTGACAGATAGGAAAATATAGGATATTATACATTCATCTAAAACCTATCGGAAAAGTAGGAATGTAAAAAGAGGAAGATTTTAAGGAGGATATTGAAAATGAGCGAAAAGATCACAAGAGACCAGAGAGACTTTAAATTCGAGACACTGCAGCTGCATGTGGGACAGGAGAATCCTGATCCGGCGACAGATGCGAGAGCTGTGCCGATCTACCAGACATCATCTTATGTATTCCGCAACAGCGAGCATGCGGCAGCCCGTTTCGGACTGACGGATGCCGGAAATATCTACGGACGTCTGACAAACCCCACTGAGGATGTGTTTGAGAAACGTATCGCTGCACTTGAGGGCGGCGTGGCAGCATTGGCAGTTGCCAGCGGAGCAGCAGCGATCACTTATACGATCGAGAATCTGGCACAGGCAGGTGATCATATTGTATCTGCAAAAAATATTTACGGCGGCACTTTCAATCTGCTGCTTCACACATTACCCCAGTACGGGATCAATACCACCTTCGTAGATATCTTCAACTTAGATGAGGTAGAGGCTGCGATCCAGGACAATACAAAGGCAGTTTATATCGAGACTCTGGGCAATCCGAATTCAGATGTTGTTGATATCGAGGCGATTGCAAAGATCGCGCATGCACACAAGATTCCTCTCGTTGTGGACAACACCTTTGCAACACCGTATCTGGTGCGCCCGATCGAGTATGGCGCAGATATCGTTGTACATTCCGCTACAAAGTTTATCGGCGGTCACGGTACGACCATCGGCGGTGTCATCATTGACAGCGGTAAATTCGATTGGGAAGCATCCGGAAAATTTGCTTCTCTCACAGAGCCGAATCCCAGCTATCACGGTATCAGCTTTACAAAGGCGGTAGGTGCTGCTGCATTCGTGACCAAGATCCGTGCGATCCTGCTGCGTGACACCGGCGCGACACTTTCGCCGTTCCATGCATTTTTCTTCCTGCAGGGTCTGGAGACATTGTCACTGCGTGTGGAGCGTCATGTAGAGAATGCACTGAAGGTTGTTGATTATCTGAGTAAGCATCCGCAGGTTGAGCAGGTACATCATCCGTCTGTGACAGATGATCCCGAGCAGCAGGCGCTTTATAAGAAATATTTCCCCAATGGCGGCGGTTCGATCTTTACCTTTGAGATCAAGGGTGATGAGCAGAAGGCAAAGGACTTTATCGATAATCTGGAACTGTTCTCATTGTTAGCAAATGTTGCCGACGTGAAGTCTCTGGTGATCCATCCGGCTTCCACGACACACAGCCAGTGCAGCCCGGAGGAACTGCTTGATCAGGGTATCAAGCCCAATACGATCCGTCTCTCCATCGGTACGGAGCACATTGACGATATCATTCAGGATCTGGATGAGGCATTCCGTGCGGTTGCGGACTGATAAGTAACTGAATCATGGGTGTTTTCAATTGTTTTACTCCTTTACTCCCGCCATTTTGCATGGCGGGAGTTTTCGCGCTATAGATAAAAACTATAACCTGCAAAAGAAAAAAGGAATTATACAAGTTACCGTCTATCTGATATAGTAGACGCAAGAAAACTATTAAACCTATTTGATTTATAGGAAATAAAGAGCAGGTGGTTTGCGGATCGCATGGATGATCATACAGGAGGTACTTATGGCAAGAGGAATTGATACAAAATGTCTTCATCTGGAGGAAGAAGAAGGCCTGAATACACATTACGGGGCGATCAGCTATCCGATCTATCAGACGGCAACCTATGCACATCCCGGTGTAGGACAGAGCACCGGCTACGATTACAGCAGATTGCAGAACCCGACAAGGGAGCATCTGGAAAAGGTGGTAGCGTCATTGGAAAACGGGATCGATGCGCTGGCATTTTCCAGCGGTATGGCGGCGATCACTCTGTTGATGGAGCTGTTTGCACCGGGTGACCACCTGATCGTGGATACAGATCTCTACGGCGGAAGCATCCGGCTGTTCAGCCATGTATCTGAAAAGAACGGAATCATTTTCTTTCATGTTGAGTGTCACAGGGAAAATGTTGAGAATTATATCAATGAGCATACAAAAGCGATCTATATTGAGACACCCACCAATCCGATGATGAACGTTACAGACATTGCTGCACTCGCGCAGATTGCAAAAAAACACGGATTGCTTTTGATCGTTGACAATACGTTCCTTTCACCTTATTTTCAGAATCCGCTGGATCTGGGAGCTGATATTGTCGTACACAGCGGAACGAAATTTCTGGGTGGACATAATGATACGCTTGCCGGCTTTCTCATCACAAACCGGGAGGACATCAGCGAGCGGTTCCGCTTTCTGATCAAGACCACCGGAGCAGGGCTTGCACCCTTTGACAGCTGGCTCATCCTGCGGGGGATCAAGACACTTGGCATTCGTATGGAACGGGCACAAAAAAATGCGATCGCCATCGCAAAATGGCTGCAGTGTCAGGAGGCAGTCACCGGGGTGATCTACCCGGGACTGCCGGAACATCCGGGCTATGAGATCATGAAAAAACAGGCGCGCGGGTTTGGCGCAATGATCACCTTCCATTTGAAGAGCAAAGAATTTGCCTTGGCAATCTTAGAGAAGGTACGAATGATCAAATTTGCGGAGAGTCTGGGCGGTGTGGAGACGCTGATCACATATCCTGCGACACAGACACATGCGGATGTCCCGAAAGAGATCCGCGAGAAAAACGGTATTACAGAGGCAACGCTTCGTTTGTCTGTCGGCATTGAGGATGTGGAAGACCTGTTGGCAGAACTGGAAGCTGTTTTTTCGGCGGCCTCGGAAATGGCATAAACAAAGAAGGATATAGCCTGAGACTATCAATAATAAAAGAAAGAAACTAATTGACAATTGATGAAAGAATGATTATAATTCAATTATAATAAATACATAGAAAGCCTATTTGAAAACTAGGAAAAGAAAAACGTAAGCCAAAACGAATAGAGATCCAGTTCAAAAAGGCGGATGTGACAAGGGAAAAAAGAATAAGAGAAAAGAAAACGGAGGTAACAATTATGAGTCAGATTAAAGAGAGCACATTGGAATTGATCGGAGGTACACCCATCCTGAAAGCAAGCAGATATGCAAAGAAGGCAGGAGTAGAGAACGCAACGATTCTTACGAAGCTGGAGTACTTAAACCCGGCAGGTTCCGTGAAGGATCGTATTGCACTGGCAATGATCGAGGATGCGGAGAAGAGCGGAGTATTAAAAGAAGGAGCAACCATCATCGAGCCCACCAGTGGTAATACCGGAATCGGACTGGCGGCTGTGGCAGCAGCAAAGGGCTATCGTGCGATCTTAACATTACCGGATACGATGAGTGTGGAGCGCAGAAACCTGTTAAAGGCATACGGTGCAGAGCTGGTACTTACCGAGGGCGCAAAGGGAATGAAGGGCGCCATTGCAAAGGCAGAAGAACTGAAAAATGAGATCGAGGGAGCAGTGATCTTAGGACAGTTTGTGAATCCCGCGAATCCCGCGGCACATAAGGCGACCACCGGACCGGAGATCTGGGAGCAGACAGACGGAAAGGTAGACATTTTTGTAGCAGGTGTCGGTACCGGAGGAACGATCACCGGTGTCGGAGAATACCTGAAAGAGAAGAATCCGAATGTGAAGATCGTGGCAGTTGAGCCGGCAGGAAGCCCTGTTTTGTCAAAGGGAACTCCGGGAGCACATAAGATACAGGGTATCGGTGCCGGATTCGTACCGGATGTACTCAATACCACTGTTTACGATGAGATCATTACGATTGAGAATACAGATGCATTTGCAGAGGGCAAAGCCTTTGCAGTCAGCGAGGGTGTCCTGGTAGGTATTTCCTCAGGAGCTGCATTAAAGGCAGCGACGATCCTGGCACAGAGACCGGAAAATGCAGGAAAGACGATTGTTGCACTGCTTCCTGATTCCGGTGACAGATATCTGTCAACACCGCTTTTCAATAACGATTAAGTAAGCAAGTAAGAAAATTGAAAAACCTGCAGTCCGAAACGGCTGCAGGTTTTTTTGAAGAGAAATCCGAAAGGAGGATTTTGAAGAAAATGAGAATATCGACAAAAGGACAGAATGCGATCAAGATCATGCTGGACCTGGCCACCTACAGTCTGGGCGAGCCGGTCAAGCTCAAGGATATTGCAAAGAGACAGCGGATATCCGAAAAATATTTGGAACAGATCATCGCGCTTTTGCACAAAGCGGGTCTGGTGAAAAGTGTCCGGGGAGCCCATGGAGGCTACACGCTTTTTTTGGCACCGGAGAAATATACAGTAGGGCAGATCCTGCGGGCGGCAGAAGGAAATCTGTCGCCGACGGACTGTGTGGGTGAAAATGGAACGCCCTGTGAAAATAAGGGGACCTGTGTCAGCTTCCGTCTGTGGGAGAAGCTGGATACGGCCATCAACGATGTGCTGGAGTCCATCACGCTGGCGGACATGCTGGACTGGCAGAATGAGCTGCTGGCTGACCAGTATGTGATCTGATAGAAATAAAGGTTTCTTTTTTGTCTGAAAATTGGTATACTGTTTAACATGATTAAAAAAATAATTTTTTAGAAAATGTGTCCAGCTTTTGTCTGTGTTTGTTTGTTACGATCTTTATATATGAAACGTGTCGCAACATTGATGAAAAAGAGGAGGAAGCAGGTATGCCGGGACAAAATGATAATTTGGGTTTGCAGCAGCAAAAAAATCGGGTTGATCAGATCCTGCATTCAGAGGCTACGAGAGTAGCAACGGATCTGAGTTGGAAAGAGCAGGGCTATGACAACACTTATAACAGTGTAGAAAGTACCAAAGAAGACGTCAAGTTTATTGATCAGGTATTAAATCTGCCTGCCACGGCGCGGATGCAGTTTGAAGATAAGGATCTGTTTCGTCTGAAAGCGATCCAGGGACGTAATCTGTCACATCTGTTATTGAACGAGCACAAATATGGCGGAGACAGTGATGAGATGCTGGCGGTCAAGGAGCGTGTTGCCGATCTGGAGCAGGTGATGTCTCAAAAGGTCGATCACGGATACGATTTTGAGACGATCGAGCGTGCCTATCAGCGGGCGATCGCTGCCTGCAGGTATTACTGCGAAAATAAAAATCCCACCTTTCCGGCGGGTATCGAGCGCAAAAAGCGGGTGATGGAGACATTCCTTCGACTGAAGGAGGAAAACGAACAGATCGCAGTGGCAAAGGATCTCATACAGAAGGGTGAACTGGAAGGGGTGGAGGTGAAAGATCCCCAGGATCTTCTCGTTCTGGCACAGGTGCACCTTTCAGGGAACGATGATGCCATCGAGGAACTGAATGAGAAGGAAGCGGCCGGCATCCATGCATTGACCTTTGAGGATTTTGCAAAGATGGTGGGTACAAAAAACCGGGGTGCCATCAGTTTTTCAGACGGAAAAATGCATCTTGTTTCAAACAGCTGGTTTGCTCAAACGGGAATGCATGACTCGTTCTCCATGTTGTTTGGAAGTGACAATCCCCAGACACTGTTAAACCGGCAGATGCAGGTGCGTCTGTACGAATTGGTGAAGGAACGTTTGGATGGAATCAACCCGGAGTTTCTGGAGTCTGTACGAATCGAGCTGAAGCTTGATAATGGTGCCTCAAAGGCTGCACCGCTGTCACGAAAGACACTGGCAGATATTATTGCCAAAGCGGGATATATCGGCTCACAGGTGGCACGGGTCTTATGGCCGAAGGACAGGCAAAACGAGCAGGAATTGCCGGAAGACCAACAGGCGCAGCAGCGTGCCCGTTACCAGCTGGCGGAGGAAGCCCGCAAATTATTTGATATCGGAAAAGAAGGGGCAGACAGCAGTGAACAGGCGCAGATGGCTCTTTACGCGGCAAATGAAAAGCAGAGAGAAGTGCTGCGGGGCAAGGTAAAGGACATCTTAAAGCAGGGAAAGAAACTGGGGGTCCATGTGCCCAGCCTTTCTGAACATCAGATGGATAATCTCGTCAACAGCAATCTGGCGCTGGTTAGGGATCAGATCTTTGTTGCCATGGATCAGCTTTATCAGATGACCACCCATTTGCGGAAGGGAGTGGCTGTGGATCCGGAGAAGATCGCCGCTGACCAGAAGATCACAAAAAAGATCGCGGCGCTTGTGATCTCCAGATTTGTGGCAGATTCGGCAGAAGGAAAAGAACTGAGTGAATATGAACTTCAGACGAATCTTAGGGAAATGGCATTCCAACTGCTCAAACAGCAGCAGCCGGGGCTGGCTGAGAATCTTCAGAAAAATTGTGAAAACATGTATGTGGGCAAACTGGCGGTGGGAGGTTCCGATGGTCTGGATCTTGCCGTAGAGCGTCGGCTTGCCGGAAATAAAGAATGGAATCGGCGGATCGGGGATGTGCGAAAGGGAACAGAAACCTTACGCACTCTCTGCGACCATATGCGTGAACTGGCAGAATTGCAGGATACGGCTTTTGACGAGGGACTCAGCGAGGCAGAAGCACAGCGGATGCGTGAACTGGGCACTCAGATTCAGAAGATCTTTACCGAAGATACCGACGGCAGTCTTGCCTTTGTGGCAAAGAATCTGAAGTCTACCCGTTTTGCCCAGGGTTATGCACAGGCGAAAAAACTCATTGACAAAAACTTCTCCTTTGAGGAGGCGGCAAAGCAGCTCTCTGAGGCGGCAAATTGCCGGAAAGAAGAACAGGAAAAGAAACAGCAGGCAGCTTACGAACCGGGAATCGACGAGAAACTCAGCATGCTGGAGGAATCTGCAAAGAACGTGGCAGAGGTGCTGTTATTTGAAAAGATGCCGGTGGATCTGATCAAGGACAGTGGGGATGAGGCATCTCAGAGTCTGGTGCGGATGCGGGAAGTGCTTCGCATGTTTCCGGCGGGCAAAGTCTATTCCAAGGATGTACACGTTGCCGGCGTGCATGCAAAGTTTGTGCAGAAGACAGACAATTCCTTGTATTTTGTCGTGGGTAAACAGGCCATTCCACTGACCCGGACGGCGCAGCAGATCGCTGATTTTGTGGAGGACGATATGCTGGAGCATGTCTCTCTTTATGGGGAGGAACATGCGCAGAATATCTTGAAAGATCTGGATTTTGGCGATGAAAATCCCAGTCTGAAGCTGCGCTCCACCAATTTATGCATCAAGTATCTTTCGGGAAAGACCGGAAAACCCGGAACTTATTTTACCAATGTATCAGACAGTCTGATCCGGACCCTTGCGACTCATATGATGTCCGGTGCCATGGATGCACAGGAAGTGGAGGAGTTTGTGGATCAGACCATCGAGTCCACGGTTCATATCAATGGCGCAGAGACGTTGGAACTGCTGGAACATGTAGAGAAAAACGTACAGCTCAGGGAGCATGTGGTCATCGAAAAGAAGCCGGTGGTATTATTAGAGGATGAAAAGAAGAAGCCCCAGTGGAACGAGGAAGAGACCAAGGTGCAGAATCTCATCGCGGATATCCTCTATTCCAAAGATACATGGAACACCGACAAGTACATAGAAACACCCGGTAAGCGCATGCAGGAACTTTTGAAGGAGCATATTGAGACACTGGTGCTTCTGTTGAATAAACCCCATCTTCTGACACAGATGCTGGATAAACTTCCGCTACCGAAGGAGGAGAAAAAGGAAGGTCAGCCGGAAGCATCCGACAGTATCAAGGCGCAGGTAGAGAAGGGCATTCAAACAATGCTTGATCTGAACGAAGTAAAAGGACTGAAGCTGTTGTATTTTGATGCGCTGAAGAGGAATGCTCTTTTACTGGCACTGAACAGCGATTCCATGCTGGAAAAACTGGCTGGCATCGAAACAGAGATTGATGAAGCTGTGCAAAAGGCAGCGGAGGCAGTTCAGGAACAGGTAAGGGAAGCGGCAGAGACGATCTTCGGCGGAGTGGTTCAGGACGAACAGCAGCAGCCGCTGGAGGATCCCAATGAGCCCGGCATTTCGGAAGGAGAGAAGAAGGAGCGCATCCTGGCATCCAAGGAGCGGTTGCATTCCATCCTGGAAAATGCCGCAAAGGGATCCGAAGGACAGGGCTTGTTCATAAAGAATGTACTCTCCAACTATTTTGTGAAGGTGCCTTCCCTTGATCAGCGTGCGATGCTGGCATCTGCGGTACGCAATGCAAAACCGATGCCGGAGATGGAACATCTGTCCGAGGAGCAGAAGCAGAAGAAGGAACGGGAAGAAATGGGCAATTTCCTTGGCGGTATGCTCAAAGGAGCAGGTCCGCTGCTGCAGAAGATGCTTCAGGGAATGCCGGCTCAATCCATGCCCGAGGAATTGAAGGGCGCATTAGAGGATATGAAATCCAATCTGGCTCCGATCCCGGAAAGAGTCGTGCGTGCGCAGATGCAGAATATCATAGACCGTTCCGACAACAAGATCACCGACATTCAGGTTACAAAGGCACTGGGCGCTGCATCCGTAGGCCAGACCTTCCTATGTAAGATCTTTGGCCCGGGTATGGAGGAAGGAAAGGACATCGTTGTAAAACTGCTTCGTCCGGATGTGCGCAACCGGATGATGCGTGAAAAGGAAACCATGCTCTGGTGTGCAAGAAAGACAGACGGGAATGTGGACGAAAACGGTGATGTGATCCATCCGGGGCAAAAGGGCGGCATGGAGGCAACCTATGAAGGACAGCTCCTTCGTATCGAGGAGGAACTGGATCTGACCATCGAGGCGCGCAATGCCCAGAGAGGCTGTGTGTATGACAAGGGCTTCCAGACGATTCAGGCTATGAAGGTCAATCATCTTGTGCAGCCCACAGCAAACGCGCTGGTTTTGGAAAAAGCGCCGGGAACAACGGTGGACAAATATCTCAAGGAACTGGAGGATCAGGAGAAAGCGCTGATGTCGCAGTTCTATGTGATCGATAAGGTGGAAAAAATCCAGGAGGATGGCACGGTTAAGGAAGAGGAGCAGATCCGGACACGGGAGGATGGAGTTCCTGAACTGCTGCTTTCGGATAAAAATATCAACCAGTGGGGCAAAACCCGCGAGAACCTGACACGGCTTTTGGAACAGGTACAGAAACGGCAGAAATATCTGACCCAGCTTGTTCAGTCATGGGTATCTGAGGGAATTTATGGTTCCGGATTTTACCATGGTGATCTGCATGCAGGAAATATCATGATGGATGATCAGGGTCTTACAGTGATTGATTTTGGAAATGCCACGAAACTGGAAGAGGAGCAGAAGAAGCATGTGACCCGAATGATGATCGCGGCAGTCCTGGGCAAGGTGGATATTTTTGAAGATAGTTTTCACGAGCTGTTAGAGAATACACCGGAAAGTGTTTATAAGCAGAAACGCGAGCAATTATTGACGGTCTTTCAGGAGGTGATGAGCCTTGGCGACAGGCAGTCTGCCGGAGAACGGATCGCAGCAGCGCTTTTGAAGGCACAGGCATTGGGCATCGAACTGCCGCCAGCTATTTTTAACTTTTCCCAGTGTCAGATCCGACTGCAGAATGCTGTGGATGAAATGAATGAACGGATTCAGTCACTGCAGTATAATATCCGCAGAGTGGATCGGATGAAGATCAATTCAAGTGAGTCCAAAGACGTGTTCCGCATGCATCTGACATTCCGGATGGACGAGGAGCCTTTGCACAAGGAACTGGGGGAGATCAAACAGGAATATGTGCCCTTGGACAAGGAGAAAATGCTTACAGACCTTCGCAAGAAGGATGCTTCCAAGAACTTTAAGGAAACCTATATGGTCAAAAACTTTGCTGTATACAGTATATTCAAAGAAATTGATACAATGATCACGGATACCAGAAAGGCACAGGCTTCGCCGGAATTTATTGACAGCATGCGCTCGGGTGCCATATCTATGATCGAGGATACGAAGGAGATCTTTCCGGATGACGAATCCTATCAGGAGGTGAAGAAAGAACTGTTAGCGTGTCTGGATCATTGGGAGGATCAGGAACGTCAGAAACGGATTTTTGGAAGGTTATATGAAATGCCAAGTGTTGTAGAATCAGAGGAACTGGAGCAGAGTATGAAAGCCTTGCGAACAGAACAAAACAAGGAGGATGCAAATCCCGAAGAACTGGAGCGTCTGGAAAGGGAATTCTGTGACCGGTATGAACGGCTCTACGACAAAAAAATGATGAGTGGTTTCCATTTTATTTCGTTTCTTGAGGCGCTGGACAGCCAGAAAGAAAATGTTGTGCAAGAGGTGAAGCAGGACATGGAGGTATGGTTTGCGGACAAGGAGGAACTGGGAGAGGAGCTTTGCACAAAGCTTCGCAGCACCTTCGAAGCGTTGCGGACTGCACAGTTAGGTACGGCACCGGATACAGAACAAAAGAAGGCAGCTTTCCTGAAGGTGTACTGTGAGGCACTGTATCTCCGGCTGTCTGTATTGCAGGAAAAGGCAAAGATCAAAGTGGATGATGCAGAACCGGACTCTTTCACGGACGTGATGGGTACCCTGGTACAAAGCTACGTGAAGACTTCCATTCGCCAGTTGGGACGCTGGAATGCATATTGGAATCGAAAAGCACTGGAAAATGAGCAATAAGGAAAGGTTAGGAACGAGGCATGAGGATCGTACGGCTGAAAAAGGAGCAGCGGGAATTTTTTCTGGATATGGACCATTTTTATATGATGGAGCGTTTGGAATTTCCGGGCAGCTTTGCTCTGGCAGCATTGGCTGAAAATGAAACCGGAAGTGGGAAGATACCCGCGGGACTGATGATCTGTACGCTAAAATCAGATCGTCTGGTCATCGAGTGGCTCTGTGTCGCTGCTGCATACCGGACAAAAGGGATCGGGGAACGATTGTTGACAGAAGCCTTTGAGGCAGCTCGGGAGGGGAAGCTTTTGACTGTCTGTGCTTCTTTCCGCCGGGAGGATTTGCGGGAACGCATTTATCCGGAGAGTGAGTTGTATTTTCAACAACGGTTGTTTGGGGAACGAAGGTCTCTTCCGGGGGAATGGCTGACAGATGTACGGACGATTGCTTCCATCCCGTATTTGAAAAGAAAGCCGGAGGAGGGATTTCAAGTATATCCCCTTCGGCATCTGACCGGCACGAAGCGCAGCGAGGCTATCGCTGCCTTTGCCGGGCTGGAAAAACTGCCGGTGTTGTATCCGCTTTCGGAGGGCAATGATCTGCTGGATCAGGACCTGAGTTTACTGCTTCTTGCAAAGGGCAAGCCTTGCGGGGCATTATTGGTGCAGTGTGTGACGACACCGGTTCGAGAAGTGCGTTCGGGAACGATCGTACAGACAGGGGAACATCAGACTCTGTATCCGGTCATGTTTTATGCCGGATCTGACAAAGCGGCAGGCGTGCTGCTTTCTGCCGTTGCACGGGAAGCAGAGCGAAAGTATGCGCCGGATACGGCGGTTCGCGTGATCATAAGGGATAGCAATTACGCGTCACTCATGGAAAAGCTGGTGCCGGATGCGCATATTGACAGCTGGTTTTTGACGGCACAGGTAGCGGATTATGCGCTGTGGAAAGAGATCAAAGCGTCCATGAACAGGAGATAAAGCTGTCATACATGTGCTCACATGACCAAAAAACATAACATAAAATGTTTCGCAATTACCTGGATAAAATGAGATAAGAGGGGAGAGGATCGTCATGTTATTCGGACAAAAGAAAAACAGGACAAATCCGGCAGATGGTTTTTCTGCCGGAGCAGATGCCGGAACAGAAAATGGCACATTTTCAGAAATGCCGGGTGGAAAAAAGAAAAAGAAGTTTTCGGCGGCAAAGATGGGCAGGAACATGGTGTTTATTCTGCTTGCGCTTGTCATCGTGTATGTGATAGGTGGCAGTGTGTACACGCTGCGGGAAAATGAGTATGCGGTCGTTACGACCTTCGGTGTACCGACAGTTGTCGGGGAGCCGGGCATGCATGTGAAGATACCGTTTGCGCAGGAGATGACCCGCGTGCCGAAGACCATCAACGGATTTTCCATCGGCTATGACAGGGAGACCAATGAGTCCATTGACGCGGAATCATTTATGATCACGCGCGATTACAACTTTGTGAATGTAGATTTTTATGCGGAGTACCGCGTGACAGATCCGGTGAAGTATATGTACCATTCCGAAGACCCTGTGGCGATCTTAAAAATGCTCACCCAGAGCTATATCCGTGATACGATCGGACTGTATGATGTGGACAGCGTCATCACCACCGGAAAAAATGAGATTCAGGCTTCTATTAAAGAGAAGATCATGACACGCCTGGATCAGGAGGATCTTGGTATCCAGCTTGTGAACATTACGATCCAGGATGCAGAGCCGCCCACTGCGGAGGTCATCGATGCATTTAAGAATGTGGAAAATGCAAAGCAGGGCAAGGAGACATCCATCAACAAAGCCAATCAGAAGCGCAACGAGGACATTCCTGCGGCGCGCGCAAAGGTGGATGAGACGTTAAAGACCGCAAACGCAAAGGCGGAGGAGCGTGTCAACGAGGCAAAGGGTCAGGTGGCCCGTCTCAACGAGTTGTATTCCGAGTATAAGAAATACCCGCTCATCACAAAGCAGCGCATGTTCTACGAGACGATGGAGGACATTCTGCCCGACATGAAGGTGATCATCACAAAGAGCGACGGAAGCACCCAGACGATGCTTCCGCTGGAGAGCTTCGCAAATGTTGATTTCGGAGCGTCCAATGCAGAACAGACCGAGGCAGGAGGTGTGGCAAATGAAGAAAACTAGTGGAAAGAAATGGATACTGGCTGTCCTTGTCGTGGTGCTGATCGTGCTTGGCGGCTCCTGTATGGTGGTGACGAATCCGAATGAGTATGCAGTTGTCAAACAGTTTGGAAAGATCGTTTCCGTCAAAGAAAATGCGGGGCTGAGTGTGAAGGTGCCCTTTATCCAGCACGTGGAAAAGATCGAGAAGGAAGTGCTTCTTTACGATCTGGCTGTGAGCGATGTCATGACAAAGGATAAAAAATCCATGATCGCCGATTGTTTTGTACTGTGGGAGATCAATGATCCCATCAAGTACACGCAGACGCTGAGCGCCCAGAAGAGCAATGCGGAATACCGCATCAATACGATCGTTTACAACAGTCTGAAAAACGTGATCAGTTCCCTCTCTCAGGAAGAAGTCATCAGCGGACGAGACGGAGAACTGGCGGCTTCCATCAAAAACAATATCGGAGATACCTTAAATCAGTACGGCATCACGTTGCTGGCCGTGGAGACAAAATCGCTGGATCTGCCGGATGAGAACAAGGCGGCTGTCTATGAGCGTATGATCTCTGAGCGAAATAATATCGCAGCCACCTACAAGGCAGAGGGCGAGGAGGAAGCAAAGGAGATCTCCAACAATACAAAGGCGGAGATCACGATCATGCAGTCTGAGGCAGACGCACAGGCGGAGGAGATCGTTGCAAAAGGCGAAGCGGAATACATGCGTATCTTAAGTGACGCGTATAATAACGAGGAAAAGGCAGATTTCTATCTGTTTTTGCGTTCTCTGGATGCGGCAAAGGCCACGATGAAGGGCGACAACAAGACGCTCATCATTGACGAGACTTCACCGCTGGCAGATATCTTTTACGGTAGGTAGGTGTGAAACCGGCCGGGGTGTATACTTCGGTCGGGTGTTTTTGCTTGAATAGGAAATAAAGGGGAAAACAGATGGCTTCGTATGAAATTGTTGAACAGATCCTTGCGGAGGTCAGAAAGATGGTCTCCGGAAAGGATACTTGTATCGAAAAGGCTTTTGCAGCGATGCTGGCGGGAGGTCATATATTGATCGAGGATGTGCCCGGCGTGGGAAAAACCACGCTGGCACTTGCTTTTTCCGCTGCAATGTCACTGAATAATCACAGAATGCAGTTTACACCGGATGTGTTGCCCGCGGATATTCTGGGCTTTACGATGTATGATAAGAAAAAAGGCGAGTTTTTCTACCGGGAGGGTGCGATCATGTGCAACCTCTTTTTGGCTGATGAGATCAATCGTACTTCACCAAAGACACAGTCTGCCCTCCTGGAGGTCATGGAGGAGCGCCGGGTGACGGTGGACGGCATCGGACATGAAGTGCCGGAGCCGTTTTTGGTCATTGCGACGGAAAATCCGAAGGGAAGTGCGGGAACGCAGCTTTTACCCGAGTCACAGCTGGACCGTTTCATGATCTGTATGAGTATGGGATACCCTGATTTTGACAGCGAGGTGCTGATCGCGCAGGGCAAGAGTAACCGCAACGGCGTGGAGCAGATCCGACCGGTCATCAATGCGCAGGAGCTGGTTGAACTGCAGTGTGAGGCGGATGCAGTCTATGTACATGAGAGCATTTATGAATATGTGACAAGACTGATCGTTGCCACGCGGGAAAATGACTATATTGATCTGGGGGTCAGTCCCAGAGGCACGATCGCCTGTGTGCGCATGGCAAAGGCGTGGGCCTTTGTGCATGGCAGGGATTATGTGCTTCCGGAGGATGTGACGGATGTCTTTTTCGATGTGACGGCACACCGGATCGTACTGAATACGAAGGCGCGTGTAGCAAAACTCACGCCGGCACAGGTGTTGGGTGAGATCACGGAGAAAGTTTCAAGACCGACATCGTTTATTCCGTCTGAGACACACAGGAGAAAAAGATCATGATACATCTGATCATGGCAGTACTGCTGACCGTGTTTTTGTTATATGTGGCTGCACTTTATGAGAGTACCGCGCTTGCCATTTTGGCATTCCTTCTGGCAGGACTGGTTGCTGCGGCTTTTTTGCTGGTGCTCTGGAGGCTGACGGCACTGGATGTGGATCTTGCGATACCGATGACGCTGGCTGAGAGCGGTCGTCCGGTCGGTGTGCGTTTCACGATGCGGGCAAAACGCAGACTGCTCGGAAAGACCCGGGTGCGCGTGAAAGTGGAGGGACGGCAGCTGCCCGGAAAAAGGGGCAGGCGCAAATGGATCGAGTTGACGGCGCCTTCTTTCGGGGAAGTATCGGAGCGAAAAGAAGTGACGATGGATTGTGCAGGCGGATATGAGTATCGCCTGCGCCGGGTGCGTGTCTACGATTGGACCGGCTGGTTTTACCTGACAAAGCGGGTGAACCGGTCTGCGACCACGCAATTGCTGCCACAGGTCCACGAGCTGCCGTTGCAATTATCGGGAGCGGTGAAAAATTTTCTCGGAGAGTCGGAGATCTACGATGATCTGCGGGGCGGAACGGACAATTCGGAAGTATTTCAGATCCGGGAGTATGTGCCCGGGGACAGGCTGCAGAATATTCACTGGAAGCTGTCTGCAAAGTCAGACGATCTGATGGTGAGAGAACACAGTCTGCCGAAGGGTTGCGGTATCGTTCTTCTGCTTGGATCCAAAGGGATCGAAAAGAGCAGGCCTGCGCAGCGCGACCGTTTTTTACAGATTGCAGCCTCTGTTTCCTTTGCGCTGGTGGATGCAGGGTGTCCGCATATTGTGAGCTGGTATGATGATGTGACCGGTGACCCGGTGCGCATGCGCGTGGACGATGAGGAGAGCTTTTATGAGTGGCAGCTGCGGTATCTGTTGGCTCAGGTGAAGGGTTCGGATGTGGATACGGAGGAGCGCTATCTGAAGAAATATCGAAGCGAGGCGTGTCTGCACCGGTTAAGGATAGAGCCTGATCTGAGCGTGTATCTGGACGGAAAACAATGGCATTCGTTTGCAAAAAAGGGTAATCTTGGGGAAGCGCTGGGCGCGTTACAGTTGTATTTATAGATTGAAATGATGATGAGACATGGAATTCGATGGGAACAGGAAAAGAGACATGGCGGACATTCCTTACATCCGCAACTGCAAAGAGGCTGGTATGATTGCCTGCTTCTTTTTTGCGGTACGCTTTTTTGTCTGGTAAGCGCATATCTTCAGCTGATAAAATTACTGGGCAATATGCGTGGCCCATTGCTTCCGGAGCATGCATGGAAGTATATTTTGTCTGCCCTGGCGGTTCTGGCAGTGTGTTACGGAAGCGGTGTGCTGAGACGAGGCTGGATGCGGATGCTGCCGCTGCTTCCTGTGGCAGCGTTTGTTTTGTATTATTATCCGAGGCATCATCTGGAAATAGAGGATGGCATTTTATATCTTTTGCGCAAGTATGTGGCACAGATCTGCAGATACTATGATTGTGTGATCCTGTTTCCAAAGGGTATCAGAGAGCAATCGCCGATGGCGCTGCTATTTTGGCTGATGATCGTGGTGATCTGCCTGTTTGTGCTGGCGGCAGCCGTGCAGAGGATGGAGTTGATGACTGTTTTACCGCTTGCGATGCTCATCGCCGGGATCGCGGTCGGTCTGGTGCCGGGCTGGCAGAGCATGCTGTTTTTGTTTGCAGGTCTGATCGTGCTGCGTATGTATCAGGTGCATGCACCGGAACGGTTATCTGTGCGTGCGGCGCAGTTGGCGGTACTTCTTTGCGTGTGTATCCTGACAGGAGCGGTGCTGTCGGGGAAGGCAGAGCATGTGGTTGCAAAGCACGACGCAATGATGGAGCGGCAGTTGGCGCTGGAGGATGCAGTCCTGGCGCTTCCGGTGTGGGATCTGTTTGCGCAGGACGGGACGGTAACGAACGATGCGCCTCTCGGTAAAGGCAGAGAAGTGCTTTCCATCTCTCTGTCAGATAACCCGACAGAAAATGTATATTTAAAGACATACGCGGCAGACTGTTATGAAAACGGCAGATGGAGTGTGCGTGCGGAAACATTTGCGCAGGCTGCGTCAGAGCAGGGAATGACGGTGCAGGAAGCGGGCGAAAAAATATGGAATCTTTCCCGGGAGGCGGGAGCACAGATACTGGAACCTGAGGATGGAAGAGACGCCATCGGAAATATCGCGATGGCATTGCCAAAGGAGTATGATTACACGATCACCTGCCGTAATTTTGGAAAGACAGCTCCGCTGCCTTATTTGAGCAGGATTCCGGAGGAATTGACGATGGATGGTGACACGGCAGCGGAAAAGCCATGGACGAAGCGAAGCTACAGTGGCAGTCTGGTGATGGGAGGCAGTAAGTCTGATCCTCTGACCGATTATCTTGTAACTTATTATATGATGGTGCTGTGGCCTGAGCAGACGATCAGTATCAGCAAACTGAAGGAAACATTGAATACGGAAGGCAAGGAGTTGTGGTATTCTGATCTTGTATGGGAACAGTGCGCGGATGCGGCGATATCCGTGCCTGCTGAGCAGTGGCTGGACGGTTTTCTGGATCAGATCGGATGGGAGAAGGCCTGTGAATTCCGGGCATACTTTTCCACTTTGCATGAGGGGGAGAATCTGGCGATG
This sequence comes from bacterium, assembly GCA_004562765.1. Lineage (GTDB taxonomy): Bacteria > Bacillota > Clostridia > Lachnospirales > Lachnospiraceae > W0P33-017. The sequence continues at coordinate 58,722 of SFRL01000012.1, forward strand.
ACAAATGCGATGCGCTTGTCCTATGTACCGATGATGCAAGCGTTTTTGCAGTATTTTGGCACCTACAGCAGAGATCTTGACCCACTGCCTGCGGGTGCGGATCCCGTTGACTACTTTTTGAATACCTCCGGGGAGGGCTATTGTGTACACTTTGCCTCAGCAGCAACACTGATACTGCAGGCGATGGGTATTCCGGCCCGTTATGCCAGCGGCTATGTCGTGTTTCCGAAGGACTTTCAGAAGACAGGAGATGGATATACTGCGGTCGTGACCGATGCGCGCGCCCATGCATGGGTAGAAGTGTATTTAGACGGGTTCGGCTGGGTACCCTATGAGGTGACACCCGGTTTTTCCGGTGCGGAGGCACCCGGTGAACAGACAACGGATACCGATCAGGAGGCAGAAAAAAGGGAACAGGCGAAACCGGATACACCGGTTCCGGATGCAGATAAGCAGGAGGATGAAAAGACTGCTGATGATAAGCAGGATAAAGAGATCGATCCCGTCACAGGTGTGACAGACCGGGCAGATGATCCCTACAGCGGACTGTTGGAAACAGAACTGCTTGGATGGACGATCGCACAGTGGCTGTATCTGCTGATCGGTCTGCTCGCCGCGTATTTTGCGGTCTGCCTGATCGCAGACCGCGTTCGCATGTATGACAGGAAACAGGAGCAGCGGATCCGTCAGGAGATCACGGATGGACATTACCGAAAGGCGATCCTCCGGATCAATCGGCGTATGTACCGGATGCTTGCCCGGCGGGAACTTCTGATTGGCAGAAGGATCAGGGATGACCTGCGCTACTATCGTGCATTGCGGTGGTTTTCTGCACTTCGTGAAGCGGCGGTGAATGCGGATCTGTATATGAAACTTGTCAGACAGGCATATTTTTCCAAAGACGAAATGCGCGCTGAGGATGCCGAAATGGTATATGAGATCTATCAGCGCTGCAGATTGAAACGAAAGGAACGGTTAACGAAAGCAAATGGAACTGATATTTTCAGAATTGACATATGAGACACAGGAATGGGTGACAAAAAAGCTACGGGAGGACGGAAGGGCGCTCTGCGAGTATACATTTGCCTCCAACTATGCATGGAGCCCGTATTTCAAACTGCGTCTGGCCCGATTGGGAGAAAGCGGTATCTTCCGTTACATGGGAGAAACGCATGATCTGTACAGCTTTCCCTTTGGCGGCAGCGAGGAGGATAAGCGCGCGTTGTTGGAACAGGTCATGGAGTTGTGTGAAAAAGAGGGAGAGACACTGGAGCTTTCATTGATCTCCCGTACGGACTATGAATGTCTGCGCCGCTGGTATCCGGGGCAGTTTCTCATGGCGGCGAACCGGGATATGAGTGACTATATCTATGAGCGTGAAAAGCTGGTAAAGCTGCCGGGGAAAAAATATCACGGAAAGCGCAACCACATTGCCCGCTTTATGGATGCGGAGGACTGGAATTACGAGGCGATCACGGATGAAAACCGCATGGATGCGAAGTCGATGATGGATGAGTGGAGAGAACGGCGCGCGGATGTGTGGAATGTGGAACTGGAGCAGGAATTCGGGGCGATGACAACCGCGCTTTTGGAGATGGAACAGCTCGGTCTCGTCGGCGGTCTTTTGCGCAAGGCAGGACGTGTGGTGGCTCTTGCCATAGGGGAGCCGCTGAATCAGGACACCTTTGTCGTGCATTACGAAAAGGCATTTGCGGATGTTCAGGGGGCTTATCCGATGATCAATCAGCAGTTTGCCGAGCATGCGGCGGAGGGATTTACCTATATTGACCGGGAGGAGGACACCGGGGATCCGGGCCTTCGCAAGGCGAAGCTGTCCTACCAGCCCTGCAGACTGGAGGAAAAATATACCGCGATCAAAAGTGAGGTAGTGTTTGCAAATACGGACGATGCGCAGACTGCGGCAGAAGTGTGCGCGCTTTGGAAAAACTGTTTTCAGGACGGGGATTTTTCAGAGTTTTATTTAAAAGAGCGGGCGACGGCGGACAATATGCTTGTGATCTACCGGGACGGAAAGCCGGTGTCCATGGCAAGCTTTCTTCCGGCGGTCTACCATACGGAAAAAGGCGCCATACCGGTGCGCTATGTATATGCGGTGGCAACGCTGCCGGAGTATCGCAGACAGGGACTTGCAAAAAAGATCCTCATTTGTGGCAGTGAACTGTGGGATGAGCCGCTGGTGCTCTGCCCGGCGGACGAGCATCTGTATCGTTATTACGGGAAAATGGGGTTTGCGTGTGCCTTTCGCAGTGAGAATGTCGGAGCAAGACTTTCGGCTGCAAAAAACTGCTGCTGGAATTTTCATCTGGAGCAGGCAGATCCGGAAACCTATGCGGCTGTGCGTGAGAAATATCTGTCTGAGCGGAAGCATGCGTACCTGAGCTGGGATGTACAGGCGATCGCATTTGCGTTTGCGGCAAATGAGCGTGAGGGTGGTCGTAACCTGTTCTTTGTGCCGGAGTCGGTGCCGGAGAAAAAGGAACTTCTGATGTATACGTCGGAGGGAAAGGAACTGGTGATCATAGAGACGACACTGCCGGAAGAAGTGTTATCCCGGCTTCTGCCGGAACTTTTGGCAGAAACCGGAACAAAACAGGTGCGCTATGAGATTCCGGGCGGCATGATCCTTCTGCCGGAGCGGCTGACCGGATTTGAAGTGCCCACAGACGGGTATCTGAATCTGACGCTGGACTAAAAAATGTCACTGCCCGGAAAACTCTGGGCAGTGACATGTGATTATGAAAGCGCTTCCACTCGTTGTACTTTTATCATATTTGTTGTACCGGAATGACCGAGGGGCACACCGGAGGTGATGACTACGATATCATCCTCTGTGACGTGTCCCTTTTTCTGTGCGCATTCGACGGCGTGGTTAAACAGATCCAATACATGGTGGCGTTCCTCCATAACGATCGGCGTTACACCCCAGGAGAGGTTCAGCTGTCTTGCCACCCGCGCGCTTGTGGTGCAGGCGATAATGTCTGACTGCGGGCGGTAGCGGGAGATCATGCGTGCCGCATAACCGGATTTTGTGACGGTCAGGATAGCCCGTGCACCCAGATCTAATGCGGTCGTGCATGTCGCGTGGCAGATGGCGTCGGTAATGTCCGGGTTTTCATCTCTGGTGATGGCAAAGAAGCGCTTGCGGTAGTCGATGTCCGCCTCTGTGCGCTCCGCAATGCGTGCCATTGCCTGTAACGCCTCAACGGGGTAAGCGCCTGCGGCCGTCTCCCCGGAGAGCATGATCGCGCTTGTGCCGTCGTAGATGGCGTTTGCCACGTCTGTTACCTCCGCACGGGTCGGACGAGGGTTTTTCATCATGGAATCCAGCATCTGTGTTGCCGTGATGACCTGCTTGCCTGCGGCGTACACTTTCTTGATGATCATTTTCTGGATGATCGGCACTTCCTCCATGGGAATCTCCACGCCCATGTCACCCCGGGCGATCATGATACCGTCGGAAACTTCGATGATCTCATCAATGTTTTTGACACCTTCATCGTTCTCAATCTTTGCGATGATGGCGATTCCTTCACCGCCATTCTGTTCCAGAAGATGACGGATCTGCAGCACATCCTCTTTTGTGCGGACGAAGGACGCAGCGATGATGTCCACATCCTGATCAATACCGAAGAGGATATCTTCGCGGTCTTTTTCGCTCATGTAGGGAAGTGAGAGATGAACACCGGGCACATTGATGCCTTTATGGTTGCTGAGGGCACCGTCGTTGTGTACCTCACAGACAATATCAGTTCCTTCAATGGCAGTCACTTCCATTGAGATCAGACCGTCATCCAGGAGAACGATGGTTCCGACAGACACATCCTGATACAGTTCTTCGCAGGTGATGCCCACAGAGGATGCGTCACCGGGCTCATCACTAGTGGTGAGGGTAAAGGTTTGTCCGCGTGTCAGATGCACCTTTCCTTCCTTAAAATTTTTCAGCCGGATCTCAGGCCCTTTCGTATCCAAGAGAATGGCAACCGGAAGATCTTTCTCACCCCGGATCTTTTTGATGGTGTCCATTCTTTTTTTCTGTTCATTGTGATCACCATGGGAAAAATTGAAGCGGGCGACATTCATGCCGTTGTCCACAAGCGCTTCGAGAATTCCCGGCTTTTCGGTAGCCGGCCCCATGGTACAGATGATCTTTGTTTTCCTCATAGGATCATTTACCTCCGCATAAATTAGTTCGTTTTGTACAACCTTATTATAAAGTATGTAGAATTTTTTGCAAGGTATGAAGGAGAATCAAAAATATGAATCAGAAAGATAACATACAGATCAACCGTCAGAAGGTGGCGATCATCGGATGTGGATTTGTGGGCGCTGCCTGCGCGTTTGCGCTCATGCAGAGTGGCATGTTTTCAGAGATGGTATTGATCGACGTGGATAAAAGCCGTGCGGAAGGTGAAGCGATGGATATCAGTCACGGCGTACCTTTTGCCAAGCCGGCGAAGATCTATGCGGGTGACTATGACGATATCAGGGATGCATCGATCATCGTGATCACTGCCGGGGCAAACCAGAAGCCGGATGAGACGAGACTGGATCTTGTACACAAAAATGTAAAGATCTTTCAGTCCATCATCCCACAGATCAGAGAGCGCGAATATGGCGGGATCTTGCTTGTAGTATCGAACCCGGTGGATATCCTCACCTATGTGGCGGCAAAGCTGTCAGGATTTACGGAAAACCGCGTGATCGGTTCCGGTACGGTACTGGATACGGCGCGTCTCAAGCGGGCGGTGGCAGAGCATCTGACCGTGGATAGCCGTAGCGTCCATGCGTTTATTATCGGGGAGCACGGCGACAGCGAGATCGCGGCGTGGTCAGGAGCGAACATTTCCGGTATTCCGCTGAGCGATTTCTGCAAGCTGCGGGGACACTATAAGCATGCGGAAAATACAACCCGCATTGCGGAAAACGTCAAAAACAGCGCTTATGAGATCATAGAGAAGAAGCAGGCGACCTATTATGGGATCGCCATGTCAGTCAAGCGCATCTGCGAGGTTATTTTGCGTGACGAGAAATCCATTCTTCCGGTGTCATCCATGATGTACGGCGAGTACGGCATCTCCGATGTGGCATTATCCATGCCGGCGATCGTTGGAAAAAACGGCGTGGAGACGAAAGTGCCGATCCCGCTTTCAGAGGAAGAACTGGATCGTCTCCAGCAGTCCGCGTCCATGCTCCGGGATGTGCTGGATGAGGTCGGGATGTAAATATGAAAAAATCGTGACTGTGAGGGTACTGAACAGTCACAAAAAATCATGTTAAGCAGTGTCGTTTCGGCACTGCTTTTATTTTTACATATTTTTGAAAATTGTTGTTGACAAATATTTCTAAGAGAACTATACTACCAAATAGTTTGATTATCAAATGATTTGATTATCAAAATATTTGAAATTCAAACTACTTGATATAGTAATGAAAACGATGAATGAAAAAAGAAAGCGAGGACAAAGAAATGTTAGAGAAATTACAGGAGATCATTGCAGAGCAGTTAGGAATCGAGGCAGCAGAGGTAAAGGCAGAGTCCAATTTCAAGGACGATTTAAACGCAGACTCTCTGGATCTGTTTGAGATGATCATGGCAATGGAAGAGGAATTCGGTGTAGAGATCCCTTCTGATGATCTGGATCAGATCGCAACTGTTCAGGATGTAATGGATTACTTAAAGAATAAGGGTGTGGAAGAGTAAATGGCAGAGCTGATCAATGAAATGCTGGGTATCCGCTACCCGATCATTCAGGGCGGTATGGCATGGGTCGCTACCTGGGAGCTGGCCAGTGCCGTATCAAATGCCGGTGGACTTGGAATCATCGGTGTGGGCGGTGCGGATGTGAACTGGGTCGCAGAGCAGATCCGACAGATGAAAGAACATACAGACAAACCGTTCGGCGTAAATCTGATGCTGATGAATCCGCAGGCGGATGAGATCGCTGATCTTCTTGCAGAAGAGAAGATTCCGGTGATCACCACCGGAGCGGGAAATCCGAGTAAATACATGGAAAGCTGGAAAGCGGCCGGAGCAAAGGTGATCCCGGTCATCGCCAGTGTTGCACTGGCACGCCTCATGGAGCGGGGCGGTGCAGATGCGGTGGTCGCAGAGGGAACAGAGTCCGGTGGACATATCGGTTCAGCAACGACGATGACGCTTGTTCCGCAGGTGGTGGATGCCGTGAATATTCCGGTCATTGCAGCCGGAGGAATCGCAGATGCAAGAGGCTTTGCCGCTGTGATGATGCTTGGTGCGAGCGGTGTGCAGATGGGAACGCGGTTTGTGGCTTCGAAGGAATCCATTGTACATGAAAATTATAAGGAAAAGCTCATTAAAGCAAAGGATATTGATTCCGAAGTGACGGGACGCAGTACCGGACATCCGATCCGCGTTTTGCGCAACAAGATGACACGGGAATATCTTCGCATGGAAAAAGAGGGTGCAAGCCTGGAGGAACTGGAGAAGATGACACTCGGTGCACTGCGCAAGGCAGTTGTCGAGGGTGATGTCATGACCGGAAGTGTGATGGCAGGCCAGATCGCAGGACTTGTAAAGAGCGAGGATACCTGCGCCGAGATCATCGAAGAGATCATGTCAGGTGCAGAGCAGTTATTGAATAAGAAATTTTAAACAGTCAACCGGTCCGGAGCTGTATCAGGTCTCCGGACTGCAGGGTATAGGAGTAAAAGAGCGCAATATGGGCAAGAGAGTATTTATGTTCCCCGGACAGGGATCACAGTATATCGGAATGGGAAAAGATTTTTATGAGTCTTTTCCGGCAGCAAAAGAGATCTTTGAGCTGGCTGGCGAGGCTGCAAAACTGGATGTGGCAAAGCTTTGCTTTGAGGAAGAGGACAAGATCAATCAGACAGAGTACACACAGATCGCAATGCTCACCACAGAGGCGGCAATCTTAAAAGTACTTCAGCAGGAGGGTGTGAGCGCAGATGCGGTAGCAGGCTTAAGCCTTGGTGAATACGCTGCCATCCTTGCGGCAGAAGTTATGGAGCCGAAGGATGTATTTGCACTGATCCGCAAACGTGGACAGTATATGCAGAATGCAGTGCCGACAGGCGGTGCCATGGCGGCAGTGCTCGGACTGGATGCAGCGATCATTGAGAAGGTGTGCGAAGACACTTTTGGAGATGTGTTTGTTGCCAACTATAATTGTCCCGGACAGATCGTCATTACCGGAGAGCAGAGTGCTGTAGACCGTGCTTCAGAAAGCTTAAAGGAAGCCGGTGCAAAGCGCATAGTACCGCTGAAGGTCAGCGGACCCTTCCATTCTCCGCTGCTTCAGGAGGCGGGTCAGAAACTTGCTGTAGCGCTTGAAAAAGTGAAGATCTTCGAGCCGAAGATCGGTTATCTCTCCAATGTAACGGCTGACTATGTGACCGATCCGGAAAAGATCCGTTCACTGCTTCCGTTACAGGTTTGTCATTCCGTTTGCTGGCAGCAGACTGTGGAGCGTCTGATCGCTGACGGAGCCGATGAGTTTGTAGAGATCGGACCGGGTAAAACACTGAGTGGATTTTTGCGAAAGATCAACCGCGAGATCAAATGCTCAAATATTGATAAAGTGGAGGATCTGAAGAAGTATGTTGGATAAAAAGGTAGCGCTTGTGACCGGAGCCTCCAGAGGCATCGGCGCAGCCATTGCAAAGAAGCTGGCAGGCGAAGGCAATTTTGTCATTGTAAATTATAACGGCTCCAAAGAGCGCGCAGAGAGTGTCGTTGATGAGATCAAAGCCGCAGGCGGCGAGGCGGCTGCAGTACAGTGCGATGTCAGTGATTTTGAGGCATGCGGTGCCTTTATCACGGAGCTGGTAAAGACTTACGGTCGTCTGGATATTCTTGTAAACAATGCAGGGATCACAAAGGACGGACTGCTCATGAAAATGAGCGAGACGGACTTTGATGCCGTGATCAACACGAATTTAAAGGGTGCATTCAACACGATCCGCCATTCCAGCAGACAGTTTTTGAAGCAGCGCAGCGGACGCATTATCAATATCTCTTCCGTGTCCGGACTGCTTGGAAATGCGGGACAGGCAAATTATGCGGCCAGTAAAGCAGGTGTGATCGGTCTGACGAGAAGTGTGGCAAGAGAACTTGCCTCCAGACAGATCACAGTCAATGCGGTGGCACCGGGTTTTGTTGGAACAGAGATGATCGAGGCGATGACAGACAGCGCAAAGGAGTCCATGATGAGCATGATCCCCTTCGGGCGCATCGGAGAGCCGGAGGAGATCGCAGAGACAGTCGCATTTCTGGCTTCGGATGCGGCGCGTTATATCACAGGCCAGGTGATCGCAGTGGACGGCGGCATGAGCATTGGCTGCTAAAGGAGGTAAAAAATGAGACGAGTTGTAGTGACCGGTATGGGAGCCATTACTCCCATCGGATTAAATGTTGACAGTTTTTGGTGTGCCATTAAAAATAAGGAGATCGGTTTTGCGCCGATCACTCATTTCGATGCAAGTGAGTATAAGAGCCATATCGCCGCTGAGGTCAAGGGCTTTGTCGGCAAGGATTACATGGATTTCAAGGCAGCGAAGCGTATGGAGCTGTTTTCACAGTATGCAGTCGCAGCTTCAAAGGAAGCATTGGAAGACAGTGGTCTGGATATGGAAAAAGAAGATCCCTATATGGTAGGAACCGCGATCGGAAGCGGTATCGGAAGCCTTCAGGCGATGGAGCGTGAGCACAAGAAGCTTCTGGAAAAAGGACCGTCGAGAGTCAATCCGCTGCTGGTGCCGATGATGATCTGCAATATGGCGGCAGGAAATGTGGCGATCCAGTTTGGCTTAAAGGGAAAGAGCATCAACGTAGTGACTGCTTGCGCCACAGGAACAAACAGTATCGGTGAGGCATTCCGCACGATCCAGTACGGTGATGCGGATGTGATGCTGGCAGGCGGAACCGAGGGCAGCGTGACTCCCATCGGAATCTCAGGATTTAATGCGCTGACCGCACTTTCAGAGGTGGATGACCCGACGAAGTGTTCCCTTCCTTTTGACAAAAACCGCAGCGGTTTTGTTATGGGTGAGGGCGCAGGTGTTCTTGTTCTGGAGGAACTGGAGCACGCAAAAGCACGCGGCGCGCATATCTATGCGGAATTAGTTGGATACGGATGTTCTTCCGACGCTTACCATATCACTTCCCCGGCAGAGGACGGTGCAGGTGCAGCACGCGCGATGGAAAATGCGATCAAGGATGCCGGTATCAGACCGGAGGATGTGACTTATATTAACGCCCATGGTACAGCGACCCATCACAACGATCTGTTTGAGACCCGCGCGATCAAGCTGGTATTCGGTGACCATGCAAAAGATCTGAAGATCAATTCCACAAAGTCCATGATCGGACATCTGCTGGGTGCTGCAGGAGCCGTTGAGGCGATCGCCTGCGTAAAGCAGATCGAGGAGGGATACATTCATGCGACGGTCGGCTATGAGACCCCGGATGAGGAACTGGATCTGAACTACTGCAAGCAGGATTATACCGAGGAAGTTCCCTATGCGCTGAGCAATTCACTGGGCTTTGGCGGTCATAACGGAAGTCTGCTGTTCAAGAGATGGGAGGCGTAAGCGATGTCTTTACTTTCCACAAAGGAGATCATGGAGATCATTCCCCACAGACAGCCGATGCTGCTGATCGATACCGTAGAGGAGATGGAAGTTGGCGTGCGCGCGGTGGCAAAAAAGTGCGTCAGCTTCAATGAGCCTTATTTTGCGGGTCATTTTCCGGGAGAGCCGGTCATGCCCGGTGTGCTTATCGTGGAGGCTCTGGCACAGACCGGAGCGGTCGCGATCTTATCAAAGGAAGAAAACAAAGGAAAAACTGCGTATTTTGCGGGAATCAACAGTGCAAAATTCAAGAAAAAAGTGCTTCCCGGCGATGTGCTCACCTTAGAGACCGAGATCATCAAGGTAAAAGGTCCCATCGGCGTGGGCAGCGCGAAGGCATATGTGGATGGAAAATTAGTTTGTCAGGCAGAGCTTACCTTTGCCATTGGTTGATCGTGAGGTGAAAGAATGGCAGCGTTATTAAAAAAGAAGAAAAAAGATATCGTTTTGAACCAGCAGGACCAGGAGGATATGATCACCTGTCCGAATTGCGGGGAAGATATCGTTAAGGCTGAGGTCATCAAGAAGAAATATATCTGTCCGAAGTGTCATTACTACTTCCGTGTGCGTACAAAAAACCGTATCCGAATGGTCGTAGATGAGGATACATTTACGCCCTGGTGCACAGAATTAGATACAGAAACGATCGCAAATCCGCTGGATTTCCCGGAGTATGAGGACAAGGTGCGCGCGACACGTGAAAAGACAGGGCTTCCCGAGGGAGTGATCGTCGGAAAAGGAAAGATCTATGGAATGGATGCCGTGATCGGTGTCTGTGATGCCCGTTTTATGATGGGAAGCATGGGCCATATCGTTGGAGAGAAGATCGCAGAGGCAGTGGAGCGTGCAACGGCAGAAAAGTTGCCGGTCATCCTGTTTTGCTGCTCCGGAGGTGCCCGTATGCAGGAGGGGATCATCTCTCTGATGCAGATGGCAAAGACATCCGCTGCGTTAAAACGCCACTCCGAGGCTGGCGGACTGTATATTTCCGTACTGACGGATCCCACGACAGGCGGAATGACCGCAAGCTTTGCAATGCTCGGCGATATCATTCTGGCTGAGCCGGGTGCGCTGATCGGTTTCGCAGGTCCCCGTGTCATTGAGCAGACGATCGGACAGCGTTTACCCGAGGGCTTCCAGCGGGCGGAATTTCAGTTGGAGCACGGATTTGTAGACCGCATTGTAGAGCGTAAGGATCTGAAACTGACACTGTACCAGATCTTAAAATGTCATGCAAACGAGGGGTTTGCAAACTTTGACCCGATGCGTGAGAATGATATCTATGAGCCGACAGAGCTGATGCGTGAGCGCGCAAGCAAGGCAAAGGAAAAGAGTGCATGGGAAAAGGTGCATGAGGCCAGACAGATGGGCCGTCTGCAGACAAAGGATTATATTGAGAGCATCTTTGATGATTTTATGGAACTGCACGGAGACCGTTATTTCAGGGATGACCCGGCGATCATCGGTGGCATTGCATGGCTGGACGGACAGCCGGTCACGGTGATCGGTATCCAGAAGGGCAGCTCTATGGAAGAGTGTGCCGCACGTAATTACGGTATGCCTTCTCCGGAAGGATATCGAAAGGCGATCCGTTTGATGAAGCAGGCGGAAAAATTCGGCCGTCCCGTCATTACATTCGTCAACACCTCCGGTGCTTATCCGGGTATGGAGGCAGAGGAAAACGGACAGGGCGAGGCAATTGCAAGAAATCTCTATGAGATGAGCGGACTTCGTGTGCCGGTATTTACATTCATGATCGGTGAGGGCGGCAGCGGCGGAGCGCTTGCGCTGGCAGTCAGCAACGAGGTGTGGATGATGGAGCATGCCGTCTATTCCATTCTTTCACCGGAGGGCTTTGCCTCTATTTTGTGGAAGGACGGAAAACGGGCAAAGGAGGCTGCGTCCGTCATGAAGATCACTGCCCAGGATCTGCTGGCACTGCACGTCATTGACGGTATCATTCCGGAATTCGGCGGTGCGGATGAGGCTGCAAGGGACTCCATTGCGCGGGCAATGAAGCAGGAGTTGAAGCGTTTCCTGAAGGAAAACCGCAAGAAGAGCGGCGAGGAGCTGGCAGCAGCACGCTATGAGAGATTCCGAAAGTTTTAGGCCAAAGGAGTTTTTTATGATAAAAATATGTGGAACCGGAAGCGCGCTTCCTGCGCATACGGTTACAAATGACGATTTAAGCAAAATTATGGACACCTCAGATGAGTGGATCAGCAGCCGCACCGGCATCCGTGCGAGGCATCTGGCAGTGGAGGAGACGACCACGGGTATGTCCGTGAAGGCGGCAGAACAGGCACTGGAAGAGGCAGGCGTAAAGGCGGAGGAACTGGATCTGATCATTGCGGCGACACTCTCGCCGGATCACATTCTGCCGACCCTTGCCTGTGAAGTGCAGGCGGCGATCGGTGCAACGCACGCGGTGGCGTTTGATCTGCACGCGGCTTGTTCCGGATTTCTCTTTTCCATGAATACGGCGGCTGCGTATATGCAGAGCGGCGTATACAAAAATGCACTGATCATCGGTGCTGAGACATTATCCAAAATGATGGACTGGAACGACCGCGGCACCTGTGTGCTGTTTGGTGACGGTGCGGGAGCAGCAGTGCTGAGAGAACTTCCGGATGACGGAACAAATGGCGGTTTAAAAGCTTTTGTGCAGTATTCGGACGGAGCGCGCGGCGGTGTGCTGGCGTGCGGAAACCGGCCGGTCTGTCATCCGTTTGCCAGTCACGAGCCGGAAAACCAGTATGTGACGATGGACGGCCAGGCGGTCTACAAATTTGCGGTGAGCACGGTACCGAAGGTTGTCACCGAGGCAGTGGAAAAGGCAGGACTGACGCTGGCTGACATAGATCACTTTGTGCTGCATCAGGCAAACCAGCGGATCATTGAGTCTGTGGCGAAGCGTCTGAAGCAGCCGATGGAGAAATTTCCCATGAATCTGCAGGACTGCGGAAATATTTCTGCGGCAAGTGTGCCGATCCTCTTGGATTCTTTGAACAAAAATGATATGATAAAGGCGAACGAGCGAATCGTTCTGGCTGGATTTGGCGCGGGGCTCACATGGGGAGCTGCTGTCATCCAATGGTAAAGGAGCCGAACATGAATACGGACGAGACATTAAACGAGGTTCTGGTTCATATATTTCAGAATCTGATTGATATTGAAGGCAAGTGTCTTATCACGGATGAATTTCGGGATATGACGACCAATGATATGCATATCGTGGAAGCCATCGGTCTCGGTGAGGCAAAGCGCAGCTCCGAGGTTGCAAAGCTTATGTCTGTCACCACCGGAACGCTCACACGGGCCGTGGACGGTCTGGTAGAGCATGGGTATGTGGTGCGCACGCGCAGTGATAAGGATAAGCGTGTTGTCTATCTGACGCTGACGGAGCGCGGGAAAGCCGCCTTCGAGCATCACAAGCGGTTTCATGAAGAGATGATCGCCAACGCAAAAGCCAATCTATCAGAGGAGGAACTGGCGATTCTGGTACGATCATTGAATCAGTTGAATGAATATTTCAGAAACGCGTATGCATAATTTATGAAAAAAAGAAGTATTGGCATCCTTGCACACGTCGATGCGGGAAAGACCACCCTGTCTGAGGGCATGCTCTTTGAGGCAGGAGCGATCCGAACGCTTGGGCGTGTGGATCATAAGGATGCTTTTTTAGACACGGATGAACAGGAGCGGGCGCGCGGCATTACGATCTTTTCCAAGCAGGCGCGTTTTGTCTGGCAGGAGCGGGAGATCACGCTGTTGGATACGCCGGGACATGTGGACTTTTCCGGTGAGATGGAGCGGGTGCTGGGCGTTCTGGACGCGGCAGTGCTGGTGATCAGCGGAACGGACGGTGTGCAGAGCCATACGCGCACACTTTGGAAGCTGCTGGTGCGCTATAAGGTGCCGGTGTTTCTGTTCATTAATAAAATGGATCTGGCGCAGACGGATGCGAATGGTCTGATGGCACAATTGCAGGCAGAACTGTCTGACGGCTGCCAGAATTTTTCTGCGGCTTATGATGAGAGCTGGATGGAAAATATTGCCATGTGCGATGAGACATTGCTGGATTCTTTTTTTGCGCAGGGCACCTTAAATGACATACAGATTGCAGAGCAGATACAGGGGCGGAAGATCTTCCCCTGCTTTTTTGGTGCAGCTTTAAAAGACACGGGTGTGCGGGAGCTTTTGGACGGCATGGAGCGCTTTCTGCCGGAGCCGGTTTATGAAAAAGAATTCGGAGCACGTGTCTTCAAGATATCCCGGGATGATACCGGCAGCCGCCTGACGTGGGTAAAGCTGACGGGAGGAACGCTGCGGGTGAAAGATATACTGAATACCGGCTCGGACGAGCCGGAGAAGGTGAATCAGATCCGACTGTATTCGGGTACGAAATATGAAGCTGTCGATGAGGTACAGGCGGGTGCGGTGTGTGCGCTGACCGGGCTTGTGCACACGGCGGCAGGTGACGGATTGGGCGAAGCGCCGGCGCTGGCGGCACCGAGCCTCGCACCGGTCATGACTTACCGCCTCGTACTGCCGGAAACCTGTGATGCCTTTGTCTTTCTTGGCAAGCTGCGACAGCTGGAGGAGGAAGATCCGCTGCTGCATGTGATCTGGAATGAGCGGGCTCGTGAGATCCATATGCAGCTCATGGGAGAGGTGCAGACACAGGTATTGAAGACATTGATCTGGCAGCGGTTTCACGAGGAAGTGGAATTCGCTGAGGGACATATCGTTTACAAGGAGACGATCGCCACCCCTGTGGAGGGAATCGGACATTATGAGCCGCTGCGTCATTACGCGGAGGTACATCTGCTGATCGAGCCGGGGGAGCGGGGCAGCGGGACCGAGATCGGCACAGCCTGCAAGGAGGATGTGCTTGACCGCAACTGGCAGCGGCTGATCCTTACCCATGTGCAGGAGCAGGAGCATCCGGGCGTGCTGACCCAATGTCATTAATTTAAGATAGTTTACTAAAGACGTTGCTTTTGTAAGCGTATAATAATTCCTACGATGAGGATGGTGAATGTTGTTAGGACACGCCAA
>SFRL01000039.1 GCA_004562765.1 bacterium
TTGCGGCAAGCCCCAACAGTCCGAAGTCAGCCTGTCCGTCACCCGATTATTATAAAGAAGCATTTTCAAGAAGCGGGAAACGTGCATATGCAGTGACGCTCTCCGCCGAACTGAGCGGTTCCTACAACAGCGCGGTTCTTGCAAAGGAGCTTCTCCTGGAGGAGCGGCCCGAAATGCAGGTACACGTATTCAATTCCAGATCCGCCTCAATCGGTGAGACTCTGATTACACATAAGATTCAGGAGTGCGAAGCTGCCGGTATGGATTTTGAAGAGCTGGTGGAGACGGTGGAAGCGTACATCGATTCACAGAATACGTATTTTGTGCTGGAGAATCTTGAGACACTGCGCAAGAACGGACGTCTGAGCAATCTTAAGGCATTCGCAGCTTCCATGCTGAAGATCAAGCCTGTGATGGGAGCGACACCTGAGGGAACGATTATTCAGCTGGATCAGGCCCGCGGTATCAATAAGGCGCTTGTCAAAATGGTAGGATATGTCGTGGAAGGTCTGGAGCATCCGGAACAGCGGATGCTGGCAATTTCTCACTGCAACTGTCCGGATCGTGCTAAGATGGTAAAGGACGCGATTCTGGAACAGATTTCTGTGAAGGATGTGATTCTGCTTGACACGGCGGGAATCTCCACAATGTATGCGAATGACGGCGGAATCATTGTGGCGATCTGATACCGTTTCCGGAAAATCGCTTTGACTCATGAAGTACTAAGACCAGCGCTTGGCGCTGGTTTTTTTGACGTCCTTGTTACTGTTCCCGTGCCGCTGTTTTGCCAGGTGTTTTAACGCAGAATGCGCAAAAATCCCGGTGATCACATCCTGGATAAAAGAATTCAGGAATAGCCAGACTGACAGGGATAATGGTATAATTTATCTGAAAAGCCATGCTGGTATTATGGCAGACGAAAAGCGCACGGAATTTCATCTTGAATCAGGCAGCATGGGCAGAACCGAGAGGAAAATGGGAGGAAGTATCTATGAATTATCCGCTTTCAGTAGAAAAATGGGATGTTTTTGAATTTTCCTGTGAGGGCAGGACAGAAGGAAATCCTTTTTCAGATTATGAAATCTGCGGTATTTTCAGGAGCAGTCAGGAGACTGTGCGTGTAAATGGATTTTATGACGGCAATGGTATTTACAGAGTCCGTTTTATGCCGTCCTTTGAAGCAACTTATACCTTTTGCATACAGGGGACCTTCAGCGACCGCGTATATCAGGGATCATTTGAAGCGACTTCGCCGGAGCAGTCAAATCATGGTCCGGTCAGGACGGCGAATACGTATCATTTCGCCTATGAAGACGGGACACCTTATTATCCTGTCGGGACAACGTGTTACGTCTGGGAGCTGCAGTCAGATGAGAGAATAGATGAGACGCTGAAAAGTCTGGCGGAATCAGGCTTCAACAAGCTCCGCTTCTGCATTCTTCCAAAGCATTATGACTACAACCTGGGAGAACCGCGCTCCTATCCCTTTGAGGGGACGCCGATGGACAGCAGCATCCTGACAAAGGAGAATTTTCTGCAGTATACGGGAAAAACGGAGGGGAATCACTGGGATTTTTCACAGTTTAACACGGCGCATTTTCAGCATATTGAAAAATGTATTCTGACACTTCAGAAAATGGGGATAGAAGCAGATCTGATTGTAATGCATCCGTACGACAGGTGGGGATTTTCACAGATGACAGGAGAGCAGGATGAGCAGTACTGGAAGTATGTGCTGGCAAGGTTTTCTGCATACCGGAATGTATGGTGGTCTCTTGCCAATGAATATGACCTGATGGAGCATAAGACACTGGAAGACTGGGAATTTTATGCGAAACTGATCTGTGAAAACGACCCGTACGGTCATCTCCGCTCCATTCATAACTGCAGGCCGTTCTACGATCACACAAGACCCTGGATTACCCACTGCAGTATTCAGAGACAGGATCTGTACAAATCTTCGGAGCTGGTAAATGAATGGCGTATCCGTTACAGGAAACCGATCGTGCTGGATGAAATAGCATACGAGGGAAATCTTCAGCATGGCTGGGGAAATATTACGGCGGAAGAGATGGTGAGGCGGTTCTGGGAAGCAGCATGCCGCGGCGGATATCCCGGACACGGAGAGACGTATCTCAATGAGGACGGTGTTCTCTGGTGGTCTCACGGAGGAAGACTCAGAGGTGAGAGCTGGAAGCGGGTTCATTTTCTGCACGGTATTATGTGTCAGACACCTGGAATCGGGCTTGCACCGAAGGAGCAGGAATGGGATGAAATCTGTGCCGTGCCGGAGGATGAACAGCTTGCCGCGAAGACAGGTTACCATCTGATTTATTACAGCTTCATGCGCCCGTCATTCCGGGAGTTTTATTTTGACGACAGCACATGGTACACTGTGGAGGTTATTGATACCTGGGAGATGACGACAGAGTACAGAGGTACTTTCAAAGGAAGATTCTGTGTAGAGCTTCCCGGAAAACAGTATATGGCCATCCGCATCCGCAGGGCGCAGCAGGATGGCCGGGAAATCAGTTCTCACTGTCATTGAGCAGAAGGCGGATTTTGGACCGTACGATATCGAAAGCCACATCGTTCATTCCGCTGTTGATGACAATATCTGCGATGGCACGCGTGGGAGCTACGTACAGATAGTGCATTGGCTTGACCGTGGTCAGATACTGTTCTACAATATTGTCCAGGTCCCGGCCGCGCTCTTTGACATCACGGATGATTCTCCGCAGAATGCGCTCGTCGGCGTCTGCTTCAACGAAGATTTTGATATCCAGAAGCTCACACAGTCTGGGATCTGCAAGCAGCAGAATCCCCTCTGCCACAATGATTTTCTTCGGCTCGATATGTACGGTCCGGTCAGAACGGTTGTGGAGGCTGTAATCATAGACGGGACAGTCCACGGCCTGACCGCTCTTCAGCAGCTGCAGATGCCTGACCATGAGATCAGTTTCCAGAGAATCAGGATGATCATAATTCACCTTCTTACGTTCTTCGAAAGGAATTTCATCCTGACGCCGGTAATAATTGTCGTGATAGATGACAGCAATATCGTTCGGAAACGCATCCCGCAGACGGTTTGTAAATGTCGACTTTCCTGAGCCGGTTCCACCGGCGATTCCAATAATAATACAATCCATATTCATCGACCTGCCTTATAAACTTTTCAGTTACCTTTTCTTACAGTGTATCACAGACTGTCGAAATGTAAACAGAAAAATACGCAGTTCAATGCCGGAGGATATGAATGCAAAACAAATTGCATATAGATGAAGTACAGTTTATAATTTCAGGTAAAAGGGCTGCGTATTTGTGGAAGACAGAGACAAAGGACAGCCGACAGAAGATGGAGGAAGTATGACAGGAGAGGAATTGAAAGGTTATGAGAAAGAACTGGTGCGGTTGAGGCGACATCTTCATCAGCATCCGGAATTCTCCATGCAGGAGGTGGAAACAAGCCGGTTTATTGAAGAATATCTGAAACAGCTGGGAATTCCCTGCCGAATTGTGGGAGAGACGGGCGTGATCGGGACGCTGTACAGGAATCAAAAAACACAGCAGAGCTGTGAAAGGCCCCGTATGATTGCCGTACGTGCTGAAATAGATGCCCTGCCGGTCACAGAGGAGACCGGGCTTCCCTTTGCATCTGCTGATGAAGGGAAGATGCATGCCTGCGGGCATGATGCCATTACGGCAGATGTGCTTTGCCTCGCCAAGGTTCTGGCAGAGCATCGCGAAGAAATGAAATATGATGTGCGTTTCCTGTTTGAACCGGCGGAAGAGACGGGGGAGGGAGCGCGCTATCTGATTGCAAACGGCGCTCTTAAGCAGCCGGAACCGGAAGCAGTCCTTGTGTTTCATTATGGAAATCAGGAGACGAGAGCCATGGAAATCCAGAAGAGTGTTTCCACAGCAGCCGTGGGAGGCATACGCATACACGTAAAGGGAAAAGCGAGTCACTGGAGCCAGCGCAGAGAAGGTGTGGACGCCATATATGCATCGTCGCGGCTCGTATGTGCAATTCATGAAATCAATGAAAATTTTCAGACACAGCATCCGTTCGTCCTGGGATTCGGACTTCTCCACGCGGGGAAAAGCGGCAATATTATGGCAGATGAGGCTGAACTGACAGGATCTCTCCGCGCGTTTACAGAGCAGGATTTTGCAGCTGTATTTGAAAAACTGCAGCAGAGCGCTTCTTTCGTGGAGCAGGAAACGGGTGTATCCATCCGGATAGAACTGACGAAGAAAATTCCCCCGATTATCAATGATCCCGCGCTGGTCCTAAAAGGTGAGCGGATTGGCAGGGAGATGTTTGGAGAAAAGTATTATTCGGGTGAAGTACCGTTTCTTGTGGGTGACAATGCAGCGTTTTATATGGAGAAGATCCCGGGAATGCGTGCGGTTTTTCTGGCAGGAAAAGAAGGGGAGGAAGCGTATCCAGTGCATCATTCCAGATTTGACATAGACGAGAGTGTCATGATGGATGCTCTGGAGTTTCTGGTCAGATTTGTGACGGAGGAATGAAATGAGACTGATCAGAATATGGCGAAGCGCGTGAAAAATTTGCAGGGTATTGCATTTTAGCTTCAAAAGAGTTATAAAGAAAGTCTCAAAACAGGGACAGATCAGTCAGCGAAGACGGCAGTATAATTTGAGGGCTGATCAGAACTGTGACAGTGATGAGAAAGCTTCAGGAGGTAATGAGAATTGTACGAGTACAGTTTGCAGCAGTGGGTGATGTTTTTCTTTATCTACTGCCTGTTTGGATGGATATGGGAAAGCTGTTACGTTTCAGCCCGCAAGCGTAAGTGGGTAAACAGAGGTTTTCTTCATGGTCCGCTGTTGCCAATCTATGGATTTGGAGCAATTGCCGTTTTGATTATTACGCTGCCGGTTCAGGATAATCCGGCGGCCGTATACGCTGTGGGAATGATTGGAGCCACGCTGCTGGAATACGTGACAGGTGCCGTGATGGAACGGCTTTTTCATGTGAAATACTGGGATTATTCCAATCAGAAATTTAATCTGAACGGGTATATCTGTCTTTCCAGCTCTGTTGCATGGGGTTTTCTGGCGATTGGTCTGATTCGTTATATTCAGCAGCCCATCGCGGAATGTGTACAGAAAATCCCGGATACGGTACTGATTCTGGCAGACGCTGTTGTTTTCTGCGGATTCTGTGCGGATGTGGTTGTTTCTGCAAGGGAGGCTTTCGATCTGAAGGCAATTATTCTGGCCGAGAAAGAGAAGGAGATGCAGCTGATCCAGAAGAGTCTTGCGCTTGTTATGGAGAATCTGGAGGAAAATTCTCAGCGGCTTCGCGAGAATCTGGAGGGAGGCTCCCAGTGGCTGCGCGAGAATCTGGAAGGAGGCTCTCAGCGGCTTCGTGAGAATCTGGAGGAAGGTTCCCAGCGGTTTCGCGAGAGACTGGGAGAAAATTCCCAGCGGCTTCGTGAAAATCTGGAAGAGAATTCTCAGCGCTTCCGAAGCGGTGTTCAGAACAGAATATCAGGGGAAACGGAACGTCTGCTTCTGCTGAAATCTGAGCTGGAACAGAGGATGGAACTTCTGACCAGAAGCAGAGAAAAACGGTACGTGAATGCAAAGCGTATTTTGAAGAGAAATCCCAGCTCCACATTCAAAAAGAAGAGAATCCTTCCGGAGGATCTGATCCGATTCCGGGATGGCAGTAAACATGATCTGTCAGAAAAAGAACATACCGGGCAATAGAGAATTTAAACTGTGGGAAAAGCAGAGTCAGTGACGCCTGAAACAGGGTGAACGGGCTCTGTTTTTGTTTGTCACAATCTGACATGCATACATATACTAGAAAAAACGATCTGTTATGCAGAAAGGAAATGAGGAAATCAGTATATGGAATTGTGTCAATATCCCTCTCGGAACAAGATGCGTTATTTAATATAGAAGCGATTCAGATTCCGATTGTATATAATAAATATGGAGATTATGATCCGGATGGACTGCTGTACGTACTGGAGGAGGATTCACAGCGGATACAGGAGGAGGCTGTGCGAAGATTCGAAATGTCTCCGCCCCAGCCCTATGAGGAGGTTCAGCCTCTGGTGCTGCGTGTCAATCTGGGAGATACGGTAAAGATATGTTTTAAGAACAGACTGAACCGAAGACTGTCCATTCATGTGCAGGGAATGGAATACGATGTCGATGAATTTGACGGAGCCAGTGTCGGGTTTAATTCGGACAGTACAACGGACAGTGAAATTCTGTACACGTGGTACGCAAATACGGAGGGTGTGTTTCTGTTCCACGATATGGCAGACCCGAGAAGCAGTGAGGCTGCGACGAATATTCACGGACTTTTCGGGGCAGTGATTGTAGAACCGCCTGAAGCATCCTGGTTCAGCCCGGAAACAGGAGAGGAAATAAAATGTGGACTGATGGCGGATATCTGTCAGCCGGGAAAACCGGATTTTCGGGAATACAGCGTGTTTTTCCATGATGAACTGGAAATTCTCAATGCTGATGGCAATACGCCCATGGATCACAGGACAGGACTTCCGTCATCCACTACGGCCATCAACTATCGCTCGGAACCGATGCGAAACAGAATGCCCCTGACCCACGATCCCGCCGATTCCGGGGAAGAAATATCCATGAGCTCCTGGGTATACGGGGATCCTGCACCGCCGATTCTGAGAGCTTACGTCGGAGATCCGGCGAAAATCCGGCTGATCCACGGTGGGAATCAAGGAGACGCACGTGTTCCATCTTCACAATCATCAGTGGAGGCTGGAGCCGGACAATCCAGTATCGACAATCATCGATTCAATCACGATCAGCCCGCAGGAGTGCTATACACTGGATATTCTGTATGGTGCAGGAAGCCGAAACGGAGTAATCGGAGACGTTATTTTTCACTGTCATCTTTACCCCCATTTTCATGAGGGGATGTGGACTCTGTGGAGAATATACGACAGACTGGAGGATGGCAGTGGAAAACTTCCGGACGGAACTTGGGTGATGGCGTTGCAGCCGCTGAGAGACCGGAAGCGTCCACCTGCGAAAGATGAACTGCATCCGGGCTATCCGGATTTTATTTCAGGGCGTGTGGGTGAGATGCCGCTGCAGCCGCCCTGCGGTGTGCTGGATGCAGAAGGAAATCCTACTGTGTGTCCGACTCCTCTTGAAGAGGCGAACTTTGTGGAGCATGCAGATCCGGGAGCACTGTATACAGATACGTGTCCCTGCCATACCGTCCGGAAAGAACATGAATGTGACGTGTGCGGTATGGAAATTATGCCGGAGGAGGAAGAAGTGGAGCAGAAAGAATCGAAGCAGGAGAGAGAAATGCAGAACGAAAAATCCGGATGCCCGGGCTGTAATCTGCCCGGAGACAGTGACACAGTCAGGGTATTTGAAATTGCACTCGTCCAGGCGAAGCTCACGTACAATAAATATGGATGGCATGATCCTGAAGGCCGCTTTTTCGTACTGAAGGAGGAGCTGGAACGGCATGGAGGACTGGACGAATATATCCGCAAAGTGGAGCCCCTGGTGATCCGGGCCAATGCAGGGGACTGTATCGAACTGCGGACAACAAATCTTCTGCCTGAATATCTGGAAGAAAATGCATTTCAGCTCAGAACGAGGACAGATATTGTGGGACACCACGTCCATCTGGTGAAATTCGATACCATTACGTCCGACGGAGCCGCCAACGGCTGGAACAATATCGCCGGTGCGAGAAAATATGAGACGCTGGTGGAACGGTTTTTTGCAGATGAGGAGCTGCGTACTGTATTTTTCCATGATCACCTGTTTGCAAATGCACATCAGATGCACGGAATGTTCGGAGCGCTGATCATCGAGGAGGCAGGAGCTACGTTCCACAATATCCATGATGGCGGGGAGCTTTCCTTCGGCACGCAGGCGGTGATCAGGAGAAGGGACGGCACATCCTTCCGGGAGTTTGCCCTCTTCGTCCATGATTTTGCTTTTCTGTTTGACAGAGACGGAAAACCGCTGAATCCGCCATCAGTGCCCGGAGAACCCGGAACATCCGATTCCTTATTTTGATTATCCGACAGTGCCGCTTGAGATGAAGCACAGACCATCGGACCGTGTTTCACTGAACCCGCAGTTTTTGAAGTATGATCCGGTCTGTGATTCCGGAATCAATGTGGGCTATAATGAGAGAGAGCAGACGGCAGGGCCGGGCGAGAGCATACGCTATCTGTGGCACGCGGACCGGGAGTACGGAGTCTGTATTCTCCAGTCCTTCGGTGATATGAGAAACCACAGATATCACGGTCTGTTTGGCGCTGTGATCGTGGAGCCTGCCGGAGCCAGATGGTATGAAAATTTATCCAGAAAGAAAAATCCGTATGCGGAGCAGGCAGTCATTACAGCGCTGGGTACGGAGAGCTTCCGTGAATTTGTTCTTTTTATCCAGAATGGAATCCGCCTGCTGGATGAGGAGGGTAATCTGATCAGGACTGCTGCTGCGGGAGAAGCGGATACCGTGGATCCGGAGGACACCGGAGAAAAAGGATATAATTACCGGTCAGAACGGTTCGCCAACAGGCTTGCAGAGGATGACAGGATATGGAAGGTGTTCAGCAGCAGGGTTCACGGAGATCCGTCCACTCCCGTCTGGAAAGCGTATCCAGGTGACAGAGTGATTTTCCGGACTGTGATGGCATCTGACAAACCGAGGAATGTGTCGCTGGCTGTCCATGGGCATCTGTGGAGAGAACAGCCGAAGGACGCTCTCTCGAGGGAGATAGCCCTTCAGGGCGGCATCAGTGTCGGCAACCGGTTTGATATGGAGCTGAAGAGCGGAGCATCCTGTCCGGGAGATTACCTGTACCGCTCCGGCAGCTTCGGCTGGGATGTGGAATCGGGAATGTGGGGAATTTTCCGTGTAATGAAAAAGTCCGTGAGATGCAGGTGCAAAGAGACGTGCCAAAGACTTCTGAAGTGCTTTGGAAAATAGAAAATGTATCAGCATTTTGGGACATTTTATCCATAAATGCCTGAAAATCAGACAGGAAGCCAATGGGTGACAGAGGCGGTAGGATCAGGAGCCGGAAGTTTTTTTCAGCTCTTCCGTCGCACGGAGGATCGCTTTCTGACCGGAAACGTCATCGAACAGTTCATGAATACGGATGGCACCGCTGAGAAGATCGTAATTCATACCTGCATCCAGCCAGTCTAAAATGACGCCAACCAGAACGCATTTATAGAAGCGGATCAGCAGCGTTTTGTCCTCATCAGAAATGACAAGATTCTTCGTGACAGTATTGATATACTGGGTGATGACGTAATAGACCATACGTTCCAGTTCCCTCAGAAATACCTTGCGCTGAATGGAGCGATATATGTGGAGCATTGCTGTTTTGCGCTCCAGGCTGTGCTGCACGAGAAGCGTGAGGCAGTCAATGGGGGAGCCGAATTTGCTGTATGTCTGGATGATATAGTCGGCATCCTCCCATAAACAACAGAAAATCAATTGTACACAGTCACAACATTGTACTATAATAAGTCTGAAAATGGAGGAAATGAACGTGTACGATTTGATTATAAAAAATGTCAGAATTATAGACGGAACTTCAGCACCCTGGTTTCGCGGCTGGCTGGCAGTGCAGGGTGATATCATAGCCAGGGTAGGGAGAGGAAATCCGGAACAGGCAAAGGAAATTGTGGATGGCAATGATCGATACCTCTGTCCTGGCTTTATCGACATCCATTCCCACAGTGATACCAGTCTGCCATTTTATCCCCAGGCTGAGAGCAGGATACTCCAGGGTATTACAACGGAGATTGGCGGTAAATGCGGCCTGTCTGTTGCACCGGTAAGCCGTGATCCGGAGAAGAAACGGCAGCTTTGCGATTATATGGGAGAGATGGATTATTCCTGGGAGACGCTGGGGGAATATCTCGATGGGCTGGAAGCGCTCCATACAAGCGTCAATTTCGGAACTGCCGTCGGCCACGGAACACTGCGGCTGGCAGCCATGGGATTTGAGAACAGAAAAGCCACAGAAGCAGAGATGAATACCATGAAAAAGCTTCTGCGTCAGGCACTGGAGGATGGGGCTTTTTCCATGTCCAGCGGCCTGATTTATCCGCCGGGCTGCTATGCAGATGCAGATGAGCTGACCGAATTGTGTAAGGAGCTGGCTCCTTACGGTGCTTATTATGAAACACATATGAGAGATGAAGGAGAGAAGGTTGTGGAGGCTGTGCAGGAAGCGCTGGAGATTTCCAGGCGTTCCGGTGTTCCGCTTCAGATCGCGCATCACAAGGTGATAAGAAAAAGCGGCTGGCAGGTTCATTGCAGAACTACGGTCGCTCTGGTGGATCAGGCACGCCGTCAGGGGATGGATGTCACGATGGATCAGTATCCCTATACGGCATCAGCGACCACCCTGGACAGCAATGCGCCCCTCTGGGCCTTCGAAGGCGGTGTTGAATCACTTCTGGCAAGGCTTCAGAATCCGGCGGACAGGAAACGGATCAACGATGAGGCAAATGAAAGTCACAGGGGCAGATGGGGCGATATTTATATCTCATACGTTGAAAGCGAAAAGAATCAGTGGACTGTAGGCAAATCCATCACGGAAATTGCGGCGATCCGCGGTGTCGATCCGGCAGACGCCTGTTTTGATCTGATTCTGGAGGAACGGTGCAGAGCAGGTGAAGTCAATTACGGAATGTGCGAAGAGGATATTGAATATATTATGAAGCAGCCGTATACCATGACAGGCTCCGATGGCAATGCTGTTTCCATGGAATATCATGGTCAGCCCCATCCGCGGTGGTTTGGTACTTTCCCGCGGGTGATTGCCAGATACTGCCGGGAACGGAAGCTGTTTTCGCTGGAGACGGCAGTGTTTAAGATGACGGGACTCCCTGCCAGCCGGCTTGGGATTTCCGACAGGGGACTGATCAGAGAAGGAATGAAGGCGGATCTGGTACTGTTCGATTTTGACGAAATCGAGGATACTCCCACTTATCAGAATCCCAAACAGCCCTGCAGGGGAGTGAAACGGGTTTATGTGAACGGTATTCTGACCGCTGTGGAAGGAGTTCATACGGGAGCCAGAGCCGGACAGATTCTGCGAAAAGGAAAAGGTGGAGCATATGAGCGCAAAGGAAAGAATTCTTGAAGAGATCAGAAACTTCCGGGGACAGGCCGGTATGTACTATTATAATCTGGCAACCTCAGAAACCTGGGGATACAGAGAAAAGGAGCCTTATCTGGCGGCAAGTATTGTGAAACTGCCGCTTGCGGCGGCGATTCTGATGTGGAGAGCCCGCGGTGAGACCAGTTTTGATAATACGGTCACTATCAGGGAGGAACAGAAAATTCCAGGCTGCGGAGCAGTACAGCATCTGGACGGAGATGTCTCGCTTACTGTTAGAGAGTTATGTAAACTGATGATAACCATCAGTGACAGCTGTGCCACCAACGCACTGTTTCGCCATTACGGAGCGGAGATGATCCGGAAAGGATTTCTGGAGCTTGGTCTGACAGGCACTCAGTTCAACAGAGAATACTGGGATGAAGAGAAGGAAAACAGAGGGATCAACAATTATTTTGTTCCGGAAGAGATGGGAATGCTGCTGAAAAAGATGCATGACAGGACACTGGTTGACGCAGAAGCTTCTCAGTGGCTGGAGCAGCTTCTGCGCCAACAGCAGATCAACCATAAGATTGGCGGTTTCCTGCCGATGGACTTCCCTCTGGCCCACAAGACCGGAGATGAGGAGGACAAGGCCCATGATGTGGGGATTGTCTATGCAAAGCAGCCGTTTATTGTCTGCTTTGCTTATGTAGGGCCGGATATGTACGTCTATGAGGACTTTATTCGCCGGTCTTCCAGATTGCTGGCTGAGGAAAACGGCATGGAAATCTAGCGTTTTTCTTTCTTACTTTTGAAGCTTGTGAACTCTTTTGTAGGCATTTCCGGAACGAACCTGAATGGAAACCAGGTATCCGTGAGAGCGGGACTTGGATTTTATGCAAAGGGATGAAATATTGTTGTTTTACAGAAAATGTAATTTCTCATGACATAAAGTCAATAACAGCATTTTCGTTGACAGTGTTCGAAAAATGATGACAGAGCATGGATACTCCTTGTTTTAAGACATTGAGTATGATAGAATACAAAATTGAGCAGTATTTTATAAAATGAAATATTATGTCATTTCAGATTTCAAAAGGGTGTTCCTGAGGAAACTGTAAAAGTGCCGTATGACAGGAATGAGAAAACAGGAGGTTACCGGGGTGGGGAAAACCAGATTAGAACAGCAGCTCGAAACTTGTAAGAAAAAAATAAAAATAATGGAACATGCACTTTCTGCAAGTGCAGGAGCTTACTACAATATCAACATCACTCAGAACCTTGTTCCGGGAACCATGTATCAGGTAATCGATGAAGTTGAATACAGTATCAATAAGGCGATTGGATTTCCGGATGACTGCAGATACTGGGACGTTATTGAATATTGGGGAAATCAGTTGTCCGCGGAACAGCAGCCGGCGTACTTCGCCTTTTTTGCGATTGATCACCTGACCGAGTGTTTTGAAAGAGGGGAAGATCACGTTTTTCATCGATATTGGACGAAAGATTCACTGGGTAATCCGATGTTAGCCGAGCAGCATGTGGTGATGTACCGGGATCTGACAAACAATGATCTTCTGGCGATCACATACATTCATGACCTTACAAAAATCGAAGAGCTTCATGCCAGGGAAGCCGAGCACAGAAGGATTCTTGAAGAGGATATCAAAAAGATTGAGGGACTGGCCAGTCAGTATTCGACTTTGTATTTCATTAATCTCGAAACAAAAGAGTATTCCAAATATAATGTCGGTGAGTCGGTTCACGGAGAAAGTGCAGAGGTTAAAAGCGGGAATTCAGAAGAGTATCTTAACAGATTCAGAGAACTGGTGCTTGCCTATGCGCATCCGGACTTTCGAAGTGAACTGATTAAGTTCGCCGATGAAAAGTATTTAAAAGAAATTCTCCGGGATAAGAAAAGACATGCCTACAGATTCCTGAATACCGGGAAGAATGGTGAATATCAGTGGCTGGAGCTTGTTCTGATCAAGTTTTCCAAAGTAAATGAAGAAGCGTCAGACGTGGCTTTTGCTTTTCTGAATGTTGATGATGAAGAGCGTGAGAAAGAAGCACAAAGGAAGATGCTGGTGGATGCACTGGCGGCTGCAGAGCATGCTAACAGGGCGAAGACAGCGTTTCTGAACAATATGTCCCATGACATTCGTACTCCTATGAATGCGATCATCGGGTATACCGCTTTGGCAGCGTCTCATCTTGATAATGTGGATACGATCAGGGATTATCTGAATAAGATTTCTGTATCCAGTAGCCATTTACTGAGCCTGATCAATGATGTGCTGGATATGAGCCGCATCGAGAGCGGCCGGGTAAAGATCGAGGAGAAAGAGGTGCATCTGCCGGATGTGCTTCATGATCTGAGGATCATCATTCAGTCAAATATTGCATCTAAGCAGCAGGATCTGTTTATTGATACACAGGATATTCTGCATGAAGATATTATTACCGATAAGCTTCGCCTGAATCAGGTGTTGTTGAATATCGTCAGCAATGCGATCAAATTTACGCCGGTCGGTGGAACGATCAGTATCAGGATTTCCGAGAAGTCATGTGCCCTTAATGGCTATACAACTTATGAATTCCGCATCAAGGATAATGGAATCGGTATGTCCGAGGAATTTCAGAAGCATATTTTTGAATCATTCTCAAGGGAACAGACGACAACGGTAAGCGGAATCCAGGGAACCGGACTGGGTATGGCGATCACAAAGAATATCATAGACATGATGGGCGGAACCATCAGTGTAAAGAGCGAGGAAGGTAAGGGAACGGAATTTATTGTGGTTTTAGACTGCAAGCTGTCAGATCATATTGTAAAATATGAACCGATCCCGGAGCTTCAGGGTGCACGTGCATTAGTTGCTGATGATGATACGAGTACATGTATGAGCGTAAGCAAAATGCTCAGGCAGATCGGAATGAGAGCAGACTGGACGGTTTCCGGAAAGGAAGCAGTTGTCAGAACAAAAGAAGCCTATGATGAAGGTGATGAGTTCAAGGCGTATATCATTGACTGGCTTATGCCTGATATGAATGGTATCGAAACCGTTCGCCGGATCCGTAAAGTGATCGGAGACAGTACACCGATCATTATTCTGACCGCGTATGACTGGTCCGATATAGAAGTTGAGGCGAGAGAAGCCGGTGTCACGGCCTTTGTAGCGAAACCGTTGTTTATGTCGGAATTGCGAGAAGCGCTTACGAGACCTGTTCGTACAGAGATTACAAAAGACCAGGAGGCAGATGTTGATCTTACGGGAAAGAAGATCCTTCTGGTAGAAGATAATGAGCTCAATCAGGAGATTGCAGCGGAAATTCTGAAAGAGGCCGGATTTATCGTAGATATTGCGGAAGACGGCATTGTCGCAGTTGATAAGATGGCGTCAGCTCCATCTGACAGCTACGATCTGATCCTTATGGATATTCAGATGCCGAAAATGAATGGTTTCATGGCTACAAGAGAGATCCGGACACTGAGTGATAACAGAAAGGCAAATATTCCGATCATTGCGATGACTGCGAATGCGTTTGATGAAGATAAGAAAGATGCATTTGCGTGCGGCATGAATGGATTTATTGCAAAGCCCATCAACATTAAAGAGCTGATGAGCACGCTGGCAGCTATATTGAGATAATGTAACCGGTCAGAACAGAACTGCGTAGGCCGAGATAAATCAGGTGTGGGGACACCGGAAAGAGAGGGTATCATATGAGTAAATTTGTTTGTACAGTTTGTGGTTATGTGTATGAGGGAGAGGCAGCGCCTGAGGAGTGTCCGGTGTGCCATCAGCCGGGGTCAAAGTTCCGGGAAGAGGCATCGGAGGATACAATACCTGAAGGGGAAGCCGGAGAAAAGGCAGCTGAGCCGGATGAGAAGTCGGCACCTGTTGAGGCTGACCTGAGCTATGACAAGACGTATTATCGTGTGGATGAATCGTGCCGATATATGGAGGAGATCCATCAGATGGCAGTGACCGGAAAGACGATCGGTGGTTCCATGGGAACGAAGATGCCGATGCCGAACTGGGACGATATTTTGCTTCTCGGTGCACAGCTGAATCCGGCACCGTTGGATGATGATGCACCTGTTACGACGATGACGATCATCGGAAAAAATGCAAAGCGCCCGATGATACTGGAAAATCCGGTTTACATATCGCATATGTCTTTTGGCGCGCTTTCCAAGGAGATCAAGGTAGCGCTTGCAAAGGGTTCTGCGATGGCAAAAACGGCGATGTGCAGTGGTGAAGGTGGTATTTTACCCGAGGAGCGGGAAGCTGCCTACAAATATATTTTTGAGTATATTCCGAATAAGTACAGTGTGACAGATGAGAATCTGCGGGCAGCAGATGCGATCGAGATCAAGATCGGTCAGGGAACAAAGCCCGGTATGGGTGGACATCTGCCCGGAGAAAAGGTGACGGAGGAGATTGCAGCTCTTCGTGGCAAAAAGCCCGGCGAGGATGTGCAGAGTCCGAGCAAGTTCCCGGAGTTAAATTCCAAGGAAGATTTGAAAGAAATGGTGACGATGCTTCGGAATCGTTCGGATGGCAGACCGATCGGTATCAAGATCGCAGCTGGACGTATTGAGCGTGATCTGGAGTTTTGTGTTTATGCGGAGCCGGATTTTATCACGATCGACGGCAGAGGCGGTGCGACCGGTTCCAGTCCGCTGTTTCTTCGGGAGGCGACAACTGTTCCGACGGTCTATGCGCTGTATCGGGCAAGAAAATATTTAGATTCGATCCATTCGGATATTTCGCTTGTGATCACAGGAGGCTTGCGTGTATCTGCAGATGTTGCCAAGGCGCTTGCAATGGGTGCGGACGCAGTGGCAGTGGCCAGCGCGGCATTGATCGCGGCTGCCTGTCAGCAGTATCGCATCTGTGGTTCGGGCAATTGTCCGGTGGGTATTGCAACACAGGATCCGAAGCTGCGTGAGCGCTTAAAGGTAGAGCAGTCAGCGCAGAGAGTAGCAAATTATCTGAATGTAACGCTTGCCGAGTTAAAGAGTTTTGCGCGGGTTACGGGCCATTCTTCCGTGCACGATCTGAGTGTGGATGATCTGGTAACGATCAACCGGGAGATTTCCGAATATACAAATATTCGTCACGCATAATGCGAAAAAATAAGGATAATTGCCTGGATGGCAGGTACATGGAGGTTATTTATGGATAACGAATTGCAAAAGAAAAAACCGGAGCAGAAGCAGAAGGACACTTCGCTGAATACGATCCTGATCTCATCTCTGGCAATTATGCTTCTATTTCTTGTGGAGTTGTTTTTGATGATCACAATGCCGCAAATGCTGCCGGCGATCGCGGTTGTCGGTGTAGTGATCGTGGGATGCGCGTATATAGATCTTTCTACATATATAAAGCGTCTTCGAAAAAAAGAGCAGGAGCAGGAGGAACAGTATGCCAGTATCCTGAAATCAGAAAAAGCTGCTTATCTTTTGATCCGTAAATATTTTGACGAGATAGAGGAGCAACTGACCCTGTTGGAGGATAAGTTCTCCGAGCCGTTCCAGGAGGTTGTCGCTGCGCAGAAAGCGACTGCCAAGGTGACGATCAACCGAAATAAAGAAAATACAGATGCACTTATGAATTCCAATGATAAATTATTGGAGCTTGTATTTAGTCTGGAAGCTAAGCTGGAAGAAACATCCGAGGCCATATCAGAAGGTTTTGCGGAACGTGCAAAGGATCAGAATGCAGTTCTTTTACAGAAGCAGACAGAGATTACAAATCAGATGCGTGAACTGGAGTTAAGTCTTCGAAATGAGATCCTGCAGGCGGTGAACAAGTTATCCAGTGTATCTCCGCAGGTAGTGATGGCTTCACCTCAGATGATGCAGATGCAGCAGCCGATAGCAGCGCCTGTAAATAAGGAGCCTGAACCTTTTGCCAGCCCGGATGATCTCGGTGAGTTGGGCGATCTTGGAGACCTGCCTGATTTTGTGCCGCTGGATGCTGTCGAGGAAGAGGCACCGGAGCCTGCTTTTGAGGAAGTACAGGAAGAACCGGAACTGAATCCGATGGAGGGGCTTCAGCCGCTTATGGATCTGGAACCCATGGCAGAACCTGAGCCGGTTGCGGAGCCTGAACCAATTGTGGAGCCTGAACCCGAACCTGAACCGGTAGCAGAGGAACTGCCGCCGATGCCGGATCTGTCCGATCCGAATAAGATGATGAGCCCGGATGACATAGCTGCGCTGTTGGCAAATATGTCAGCGGAATCAGCGGTTGTGGCAGATGAATCAGCGGAACCTGAACCGATCGTAGAGCCCGAACCAATTGCAGAGCCCGAACCTGAACCGGTAGCAGAGGAAGTGTCCCCGATGCCGGATCTGTCCGACCCGAATAAGATGATGAGTCCGGATGAGATCGAAGCGTTGTTGGCAAGTATGGCTGCTGATACGGCAATTGCCGCATCATTACCGGATGTGGAGGAAGTTGCAGAGGAAGAAGAACCTGCACTGGAACCGATTGAAGAGCCGGTAGAGGAAGAAAAACCGCCGATGCCGGATCTGTCTGATCCGAACCGCCAGATGAGTCCGGATGAGATCGCTGCATTATTTGCGAATTTGGGCTAACAATTAGAAAAATAAAAAAAATTGAAAAAAATTGAAAAAAATGCTTGCTTTTTTCATCGCGACGAGGTATACTATGACTTGCGTTGAGATGACGCAAGCACAAGCGCCTCTAGCTCAGCTGGCAGAGCACCTGACTCTTAATCAGGGTGTCCAGGGTTCGAACCCCTGGAGGCGCATTTAGTATTAGTTTTATATAAACGTCCTAGCCATTACGGCTAGGACAATTTTTTTGTATCTCAAACAGATCTTCCAGGATCGATCCGGATCCAACTTTTTGAGATACATTTAATATGCAGCCTTGAAGAACACCGGGTCCAGACGGTAAACGTCTGAGTGCAACATCTTCGATTGCTGCGCAAGATGCAAATACATCTTTGTTGTCTCATAGTCTGCATGGCCGAGCATCATCCGCAAGAACTCCATATTGCCGCCGCCCATAATGTAACTGGTAGCAAATGTATGCCGGAGCAGATGCGGATGCACCCGATCCAGACCGGAGCTAACCTTGATCCGGGCAAAGAGCTGCTTGATCACGTTGCTGTTGATCGGCTTGCTGGTACCTACTTGAACAAACACCGGATAATCATCCTGCGGATCATAAGCCCGGTACCGGAGCAGATAATGATAAAGCAGCCGTTTCAACTTCGGGCAAAGGATCACACTTCGGAATTTGTCACCTTTACCCTTAACTATGAGATAGTTGGAATCAAAGTTTATGTTACTGAACCGGAGATTTACAACGTCGGAACTCCGAAACCCGGCATCAAGCATCAGATGCACAATGCAAAGGTTACGCATACCGGATTCAGTTTTCATAGAAAACAGACCGTCGATCTCGTCAACTTCCCATTCAGATAAAGGGATCACCGGCTCCTGATCGCTTTTCAGGAACTTCACTTTGCGCAGCACATCCGGAGAACAGTAACCCTCATCAATGCAATAATTCAAAAACACCTTCACGGCGCGGAAGTATGTATTGATCGTTGTGTTCTTGCGCCCAGATTCCCGGAGAGCAGAAAGATAAGCAAGAACATCGTCACGTAAAATTTTGTCACAATCAATAAGATCAGAAGGACAAACGAAACGAAAAGACAAAAAATCTAAAAATTTTGGTACATTCTCCTTATAATATTCGATCGTCCTTCCGGAACAGTAAGACTCATGATCGACCAGAAACAATTTATAAGCTGTTAAAATATCCATATGACCTCCAAAATGTATTACAAATTTTCTTAAGGTCAGGCGCAGCTGCTTTAAAAATGTAGCACTTTTTTCTTTTGTTTGACATTTTTATTTATCGTGCTATAATCTACTTAAGCAAGAGCTCACCTGACTCTTTATCCAATATCATCAAGTTGTTAGGTCGTTGGATGGCTTCGGCCATCGTATCCGCTAATTCATCTGCATTGAATTGGCGGATTTTTTTGCGCTTATATCTGAGCGCAGCCTCCATATCGTTGTCATTCATCATGCACAACGCCTCAATGCAATCCAATAACGGATTTTCTTCGTTAACACCCTTTGTATAGATTCCGTATGTAACAGCCGCCTTAATGGCACGGCTTTTCAAAACTTCACTATTCAGTTTTCTAGTATACGTCCGAACAAGTTTGCACTCATCTTTCGGAATAAAACAATCGGTGAGCTTACAGCTCCGAAGCGCTTTCCAGAACGCACAGTCATCACGGCGGGATTTATTCGAATCATTGACACCCGGTTCATACGGTTCTACAAGCCGGAACACCTTCGACGTGAGATAATCACATATTATCTTACGGTTATCCAGATAATCATAAATGCGCTTCGCGGTCAGTTTGTCCGTATTGTCAAAGAAAGGAATCAAAGTATACGCCTTCGAATGCTTACGCATCGTCTGAAACTCAACATTCATAACAAGGTTGATCGGCGGTGTCAGCTGATCGGCAAACGCTTTCATGGCATCCGCAGAAAGTTTAGTTTCTCCAGAAATAATATTCTGACATTTATCAAGCAGCTGCTTGTCTCTGCCGTACTCGCTATAGTATGTAATCCGAGCAAGATCGAGAGCTTTCCAGCTATGCTTTAAAAAGGCAAATTCATAACAGTACAGATCATAGCGATTGATCAGACCATTAAACAGCCAGACCTTAAAGAACCAGGGCTTGTATCCTTTTTCAACCACTTCCTTGCTTTTAAGATAAATTCGAATAAAAACCTTATCCGATCGCTTACCGAGTGCAACATAGTCGATCTCGAAATCTTCCGATCCTTTTTCACTGGTATGGAACAGCGCATCCTTAAAACGAGAGACACGCATCTTATAAAAATTTTTCGTTTCAAAAAATGCAGCCGGATTTTGCAAGTAATTTGTATGCCAACAATAATCAACACGGTTTTCTTGTGTAAAGGCTACTTCCAGTTTAAAATAATCCGCAATCGCCTGCACATACTCAAAAGATCGCTCATACGCAAGTTTCACACCGTACAACCAGAGCATATAGCTTCTGATCTGGACAACACATTCACATGTAACGGATGCACCATTATCTACCGAATGCGGAACAATCGGAGCAAAGAACATATCAAAGTATTCCGGACACTCCAAGCAAATATTATAAAAACCAGCAAACGAAAAATGTTTGTAATTAAGTGCCGAAGGAAGTCCAGGAAGCGTTACAGTAATCGAAGAATCATAATCATTCGACTTCTCCAACTGATCTGAAAGATGAGAAAAATATCTCCTAAATCGCTTCACCGCCAGATCGGAACTATCCGCCGTGAAATCCTGCTTGAATTTGACACTGTAGTAAAACGTATCGATGTTATGAAGGAATTTTGACTTCTTGAAATCGAACCAGTAATTGTTTTCGACCTCGTCAAACTCGTTGTATATCTGGGAATTTTTCGTTACCCTGACATCGATCAAAATGACACCTTCTTTCGTGTATTTTTGGGTTAAAATTTTTTGGCGAAACCCCCCATTTCGCCAAATGACCTAAATGCCGCTAAAGCCAGTATTTATCAGTGTTTAGCGCAAATTTGTTGTGTATTTATGAACCACGTATTACAGATACGTGGTCGGCGGGGGCGCGCCGCTCCGCGGGGCCCCCTGACCCCCGCTACGCACCCCGCCCCCGCAAAACGGATCTGAAATGCGATTGTATCTCATTTTTTCAGCTGCAGCCAGGAAACTGCAGTTAAATTGTAATACAGAAAAAAAGAACATCGAAATACCCCCCTTTTGTAAAATGTATCTCAAAAAACGGCGCCATCCGAAAGCTGCAGCTGATAGATTAAGATACATTTATGATTCAGGCAGCGAAAAGATAGAATATGTGTCATATATCTGAGCAAATGATTTCCGGTAAAAAAAGAACTCGCTGCCTACCTTTTCTTTCATCGGGTACCAGACACGGACGGAAACAAAGAGTTTGCCGCCAAACAACAAGCCGAGGATCTTCCCGGCTGCACCGAAGTTAGATACCTTCCTGTGCTTCCACTCGTACTCGATCAACCCGCGGATCTGACGGTCAAGCATCCGATCCATCTGAGCAACCAGAATGATCTCATATCCAAATTTCCGGTGCTGGGAGAAAAAAGAACACCACTGTGCGCGGTTCTTCTGTCCCCAGTCTCGGGAATTGAAAAGGAGCTGGCATTCATCGATAACCAAAAGGATCTCGCCCTCTTTTACTGCACGATGATATGTTTCCTTCACATAGGCTTTATAATTCTGACTAAACAGGATCAGGCGCTCGGGCGTTAGATCGGAATTGTCAATATATAAATAAGAGCCCTTCTTGCGCTTGATCTGGGAGAAATCACAAGGAAAATTACCTATAATCGGTGCGTTTTTAAATTTCATCCAATTCAGGAGCCGGGATGCAAGATGCAAGCTCTTACCAGCTCCGGGCGTTCCACTGTACAAAGTTATCATGTCGATCAGCTCCTATGTCATGGGAATATACTCGCCGAGGATCTTAATGGCCTTGATACAGTTCTGGGCAAGCAGCCAGGGAGCTATGCATAAAAGCCATGCCTCAGATATAACAATGATCTCACTGATCGGCAGAAAATAATTGATATAACCAAGATAATCATTAAGCTGCGTCCAATTCAGATAGGCGAGAAAAGGACTTTGCGGAAGTATGCCACAAAAAAGGGAAACAAGAGCAACAACAGCAACAGCAGCAATAGAAAAAATCAGTCTACTCATAAAATAACCACCTTTCTTTTAATCTTTTGCGATTCCGCTACTATAACGGATCGTAATAAACATTAGGGCTATGATCCAGAAGATCACGATTCCGGCGCGGAAGATCTTTATATATTTCTCATATTCCGTCATATCGACAGTAAACTCAAATGTATAGTTTATATCCTTAAAGTAGTATTTAAAATGCCACACCGGAGCTTTTTCCTGGGCTTTCATACCTTTGATAAGAGCAACCAGATCAAACGGGATGCAGAAGGGAAAGAGCTTCGTTATATCTCCGCCACCGCCAGCAATATCGGGAAGCGTGCCGATCTCTTCCGGGGTAACTATATCCTCATCATCTTCCGGAGGCGGAGGGGGATCAGGATCTTCCTCCTCTTCTGGATCGGGATCTTCATCTTCCGGAGGCGGAGGAGGATCAGGATCTTCCTCTTCTTCTGGATCAGGATCGGGATCGGGTACAGGCTTCGAATCAGGAAGAACACGAGGTAATGTAATTACAGCTGTATCCGGCTGAGCTCCGGGAATGATAATCTGGTCAGCAATAGCATCATCCCATGTAGGAGGATTAACCTTTTCAATATTTAAAGATTGAACAGGCCAAGGAGGATGAAAATCAGGTACATCATCAAGAGAAGATAAACTGTCAAAATAAGAATCAACAGAAGAACAAGAAATAACAGGTACACCATGAAGAGACCCATTTCTAATATCTACGCCAAAAAAACCATAATAAAATAAACTATTAGAATGACGATTTGAAGTGCTAGTACCAGCCCAATTTTTACAGCGAAACTGAGAAGAATATAATAAATAGCATGAATAAAGACCACCAGTTTTAAGACAAATAGCTTTGCAAGGAGAATTGCACCAAGTATCACCAGAAGCTGTAATTTTTTGCTGATCATGATCATAATAGCAAGCATTAAAATGATATGGAAAACCTGTGACATTATATGAAGGCGAATTAGTTGAATCAAAAAACTGATTAACTAAAGAATACTGCGACGTATAATCTGTAGCATTAAGAGCAAACTGCTGTAAAGCTTCCCAAAGATTTTTAGAAATGGTAATTGTACCATCAATAGCATCTGAAGCAAGACCACGAAGTTCAACACTCAGATCTTCAACATCCGATTTATTCTGCAAAGCCCAAAGTTCGATCGTTTCAATCATATCGTTATATAATTCCTGACTAACAGTTGAGTAATTACCATCAGAATCTATAATAGGAGCAAGCTCGAAACCAGTAAAAAAACCACCGAGGAGATCAAAATAAGTAACACCAGATGTAGCACCAGAAGCACCGCCCTCTATAACTTCAAAAACTGAAGCAGAAGGAAGTTGAGGAGCTGCAGACGCTTCTACCTTTGCGCATGGAATGACAACAGAAAAAAACACTATCACAAGTGCAAGCATGATAGGACATATTCGACGTTTGATGAATCGCATCACCTTTTTCATAATGAACCCCCAATAATTTGTATCTCATTTTTTCTGCAGCTGCTTCCGGATCTGGAAGCTGCAGCTGTTTTTTTGTAATACAAAAGGACAGCCCCAAGAGTTGGTTAAACAGGGGCTGTCCTTGATCGCTTCCACGAAAGGAAGCAAAAACGATGGATCAAGAACTAAGCCTGAGCGGTCAGCTTCTTGAATACCTTGATGCCGATTGTTACGGCTAACACGGTGCCGATGATTCCCAGCGCGAAAGGTGCGCAAGTTGTAATCATCTGCGTAACGTTAGTCTGTACGCCCTGAAAAGCAGTAGACATAGCAGTCTGAATATCAGCCATGAGATCCTCCTTCCCTCAAAATGCATTTCCGGACTATGCAAGTTTGAATAATTTTGTTATTCCATAAACCGCGAAGCCAAAGCCCCACGATATGAAACCGAGTGCAAATCCGGCAGCTATGCCGGTGATGGACACATTCATGTATAAATTAAATATGTCGCTGTTAAAATCTATAAGGTCCATAAAACCACCTTTCAGGCGTGCCACTTGCGGGATAGGCTGGCAAAGATCTGAAGCCCGACTATCATCGAAACCACAAAAAGCAGCGCCACATTAAAGGAAATATCTTTCACTTGTGTTTCTTCCGTCATGGTTGAATCCTCCACGGTACCGGATACGACTTCTTCATCACTGGTGTAATAAGATCCTGATGAATAAGGATCCTCTGTCACCGCATCCGAAGCAGCGTTATCAGAATCCGATCCAGAAACCGGATCACCCGCCGGAGCTTCGACTGTACTTTCTGAAAGATTCTCTTGAACTTGTTGTAGTAGTTCCTGAGTGCTTTGATCGTTTTCATTCATTACTTAACCTCTTTTTCAGATGCAAGGGTAATAGATGCCTTACCTACAAAATTAAGATCAGTCAGCTTTAAGGTAGGCTTACCGTTGGAGCCGATCGTCATTTCAAAGGTACCGTCATAGATCCCCGGGATATATGATACATGATGGATCATTTCCGGGGAGAGGAAGCTCTTGCCCCGGCGCATGCCAGCGGTATCTTCTACAATAAGTTTCGGCTGTACCATTTCTCCATTCTCACCAAAGAAAAAATATTCAATCGAGGTACCACGCAAAGCATCACGGCCCTCTGATGCGGGAATATCAAGCTCCTGTGCAAACATTACTAAAATTTTCATTTTGTCCATAATTTGTTTTCTCCTTTAATCGTTGTTGTTTTCTTGTTCCTCATCCGGTACGCCTGCACGATTTAAGCACGCTCTCATGATAGAAAGCTGATGCTGCATATGCGTAAAGTTCCGGAAAAATTCTCTCATTTCGCGCTCCTCGTTCAAAACTTCACTAAGTTTCAGCTGAGCATCATGAATTCGTTTCTCAAGCTCCGCCAGCTTCTTTTTCCGGTCTGCTTCTGTTTCTTTCGCCTCTAGGATTATATTTTCGAATTTTTCATTGAATCCTTTGCCCGGCGCTTGGTCGATGTAAGCAAACACTTCCTCGCTGATGCGGATTGACTTCGCTATATTTTTTTTGGATGCTGCCACCTTAACCTCCTTTCTCCTTGTTTGATATTCCATATATCTCAAAGTCCGGCAGCTCTGCCGCTGCCTGACGTTTGATCATGTCCAGCATCCGGAGCTTATGCTCCGGTAGATCGCCTTTGAAATTGTTCTCCAGGTACCAGATGGCTTTCACGATATCGCCGACATCGTGCGATTCATAGCCCGGCGCCCAGATCGCGCGCGCATCTATTTTCTTCTCTGCCAGCGCCAGAGCATACCGCGCTCCAACGTGTTGCAGGCTCCACACTAAGCAATGGCTCGCCATAGGTTACTCCTTTCGGTTGTGCAAAAGTTGATAAGCCGCTCTCCGCCTATTGACAAGCCATGGAAAGCGCATTGATAAGTCATGGATAACGCGCCCGCAGCACCAGGCGCACCCTCAGATGCCCTCGGCTGCGGCGCTGGTGCGCGTTACCCACAACTTAACAACGCGCTTCCCACACCTTGCCAACAGGCTACGACCCAAGCGGCTTATCAACTTTAACACAACCGCGACGGAGGCGGCGGAGACCTTGCTTCCTGTCACGCCAGACCACGCAAGAGAGCGGTACGCTCTGCGATCGTCAGGATCAGGAACCTGAGGCGCGCGCGTCTGGGCGCCGGGCTCTGATCTTCGGTGTCAGCGGTGAGCGGATATCGCCATCATGCTCCAAGAGACAATTACAAAGGCTGATCGCAACATGATTCCGCTCCTGAAGCAAAAAATTATAAGTAGTGTTAAAGCGTTTCAGATCATCCGGAAATAATAAATCCAAATCATCAGGATAACCGTACTTCTTACAAACCACATCCAATTGAACAGAAAGCTCACGGTAATATTTAAGATATGTATCAAAATTTTCCGGCTTGATCTGATCCATGCGCTGCCTCCTCATCAAATCTAATAGAATCACGATGATCTAAACAAAATTGAGCAATAACACGACATATAGAATCATACTCAGCAGTTGCAAAGTCATAGGCATCCTTTAACTCGAAACATTCAAGAGGATCACCATTTTCACGATCAAAAGCAAGAAGTGAATGTAATGCAGCATCATGCTTCTCTTTGTCTTCTATCATCGTTAAAAGATAAGAATTTAAGATATTTTCCATATCCTGCACCCCCTACTCGAACCGGATCTGGTCTGCATGATCCACAATAAACCGAGCCAAAAGACGGCAAGCAGCATCATAATCATCAGCAGATTCATTATAAGACTTTGAAAGTGCACGATATTCATCAGAACGAGCATTTGAAAAAGCAAAATCATCAAGTTTCTTCTCTACAAGATCCAGATGATCCTTTTTTTCTTTAACAATTTCAAGGTAAGCATTAAAATTTAAAATATCATTCATGTCCAGCGCCTCCATAAAAAATGATTTAAAAGTTATTGAGTTTGTGTTATAATCGGGATAACTATATAATTTTGTATCTCAATTCGCATATCCTCTATAATTATAATAGTACAGTTGTGATACAATGTCAAGCAATTTTTAGTACAATTCGCATATTTTTTAAAAGGAGGAATTACATGTTTTATGAAAAAATTGAAAACGAAATAAGAAAAAGAAAGATAAATCTAAACACCCTAGCAAAAGGAGCAGGAATAAATCAATCAGGTACTAGCAGATGGAAAAATGGAACAATGCCAAGTTGCGAAGCATTAGTTAAGATCTGCAAATACTTGAACGTGTCAGCAGACTACCTGTTGGATCTGGACGACACTCCACCGCCGCCGAACATATCCGATCGGGAAGCAGTGCTGCTGGAAAACTTCCGACTATGCAAGCTGGAGACACAAGGAAACATAGAACTGCTGGCCAGCTCCGGAGCACAAGAAGCATTAAAACAAGAAACATCGTCAGAATTGAAAAATATCGGTTAAAAAGGTAACGGAAATTATTAGATTAAATTCAGTACAGATTTTTGAACATGACTTAGAAAATGGTACTAATACAACAAAATAGTAACGAAAACACCTTGATCAAGAGTAAAACAACTCTTAATCAGGGTGTCCAGGGTTCGAACCCCTGGAGGCGCATTTCAAAACGATTTCATATAAATGTCCTAGCTATAATAGCTGGGACATATTTTTTTTTCTTTCAATTATTCGATGAAGATGTTATAGTAGAGAAGTAGTAGTAGTATAATTATAAAATACATTTTAATGGGAGGGTTTATTTATGAGATATCAGGTGATCGGCGATACGATGCCGGCGGTTGAGGTGACATTTGATCAGGCCGGTGAGTCTATGTACACACAGTCCGGCGGAATGGCTTGGATGAGTGAAGGTGTGGCTATGGATTCCAATATGCGCGGTGGTCTGGGAAAGAGCATCGGCAGAATGTTTTCCGGTGAGTCCATTTTTATGGCTACTTATCGTGCAGAGCGTCCCGGTGCATCGATCGCATTTGCATCTACGGTTGCCGGTGAAGTGCTTCCGGTAGATATCGGAGC
Organism: bacterium; assembly: GCA_004562765.1. Lineage (GTDB taxonomy): Bacteria > Bacillota > Clostridia > Lachnospirales > Lachnospiraceae > W0P33-017. Next base: position 27,403 of record SFRL01000039.1, read on the forward strand.
CTGCGGCGGACTGATCGCTCAGAAGGGAGCATTCCTCTGTTCAGAGAATACGGTAGAGCTGAGTGTGGCTTTTACAAAGAAGCTCTCAGCCGGATTATTCGGTGGCGAGGGATTTATTTTACAGGATATCCATGGAACGGGTATGGTTTTTCTGGAGGTTGACGGAAATAAAGTAGAGAAGGTGCTTGCTCCGGGAGAAGTATTGAAGGTAGATACCGGAAACGTGGTCGCTTTCGAGAAAACCGTGAATTACGAGATCGAGACAGTAAAAGGATTAAAAAATATCTTTTTCGGCGGCGAGGGATTGTTCCTCACAAAGCTGACCGGACCGGGTCGCGTTATTTTACAGACGCAGAACTTTAACGAGTTTGCCGGAAGGATCATCAGCATGATGCCTTCGAAATAACAAAGTTGCTCCTCGCTGCACATAGCGGCGGGGAGTTTTGCAAAGGAGAAAATTTGTATGGATACCGTATACATTTCAACGATCGGTTCGGCGGACGGACCGACTTCTATTTCGTTGGCGGGAGAGCTCGGTATGGGTGGGGTCAACCTTATAGGGCTGATCTTTGTGACGCTGCTTTTGCTGCCGAATTTGATCTTTACCGTAAAAAAGCAGGCGACAACCGGATGTTATATCAAAAGCTGGGTAGATACTGTAGAGAAAGTGACGCGGATCACAACGATGCTTCTCATGATCTTTCTGGTGGGCGTATCCGAGGAAGGATTTCATTCGATGTTGGCGTTTGTACTCTACTTCTTTGGAAATAATATATTAGTGGTTGTATACTGGGTGATGTGGATCTTATATAAGAAGAGACAGACACTTCGGCGCAGGATGATCCTTGTGGAGATTCCATGTATTGTATATCTGTTGAGTGCAGTGACATTGCGGCATTGGTTGTTGCTTGTCAGTGCGATCATTTTTGCAGTGAGCCATACACGCGTACAGCAGGAGAAAATGAAGCTGATCGTACCCGAGGAAGAGGAAGAAAACGAATAAGTTGAAAATTATCAGATATCGGAGGTAGTAAAATGGATAACAAAGCAATGCATCGTTTGAGTTATGGTTTATTTGTTTTAACGGCAAAGGAAGGCGAGAAGGATAACGGCTGTATCGTAAATACCGTGATCCAGGTGACAACAGAGCCGAACTGCATCGCAGTGGCAGTAAATAAGAAAAATTATACGCATGATATGATCGAGCGGACAGGTACGTTCAATGTATCTGTTCTCACGGAGAAGTCCAGTTTTGAGACTTATAAACATTGGGGCTTCCAGAGTGGAGCAGATGTGGATAAGGCAAAGGAGATCACGTTTTCCCGTGCAAATAACGGTATCATCTATCTCACGGAGGAGACGAATGCTTTTATTTCTGCCCGGGTAAGAAGTTCGGTCGATCTTGGCACGCACACCCTGTTTTTGGCTGAGGTGACGGATGCGGAAGTGCTTTCCGATGATCCTTCCGTGACCTATGCGTATTATCAGAGTAATATCAAGCAGGCACCGAAGGCGGATGCACCGAAAAAGGGATTTATCTGTACGGTCTGTGGTTATATTTACGAGGGAGACACACTGCCCGATGATTTTATCTGTCCGTGGTGCAAGCATCCGGCATCTGATTTCAAGCCATTATGAACATTTTAACGTTAGAAAATATAGAAAAAAATTATTCCGAGCGAAAGCTGTTTGATAAAGCCTCCTTTTATTTACAGGAGGGTGAAAAGGTCGGAATCATCGGCATCAACGGCACCGGAAAGTCGACACTGCTGCGGATGATGGCGGGTGAAGAGGAACCGGATGGAGGGCGCGTGGTGCTTGCCAATCATGTGGTCGTGCGGATGCTGCCCCAGCAGCCGGTTTTTGCCGCGGGAGCCACTGTCATTCAGGCGGCGCTTGGTTTGCAGCCGGTGTCCGAAAATGTGATGCAGCCCTTAACGGGTGCGCATGGGCGGCATATGGATACAGACCATTTTTCTCTGGAGGCGCAGGCAAAGCAGATGCTGACGGAGCTCGGTATCACGGATTTTGATGTGGCTGTGGAGACGCTTTCCGGCGGGTTGAAAAAACGTGTGGCGATCGTGAGTACGCTGCTGTCGGAGGCGGATATTCTGCTGATGGACGAGCCGACGAACCATCTGGACAGTCAGACATCTCAATGGCTGGAAAATTATTTGAAGACATATCGGGACGCAGTGGTGCTCGTCACCCATGACCGTTACTTTCTGGACAGTGTGGTAAATCGGATCGTCGAGATCGACAAAGGACAGATGTACAGCTACGATGCGAATTATGCCGGATTTCTGGAGCTGAAGGCTGCCAGGGAGGATGCGGAGGACGCGAGTGAGCGCTCCGCGTGGAATTGGAATGGGTAAAGCGAGGTGCACGTGCCAGAACGACAAAGCAAAAGGCGAGGCTGGAGCGCTACGAGGAGCTGAAAAACCGCAGAGCGCCGGTCCGGGACGGCAGCGTGGAGCTGTCTTCCATTTCGAGCCGCATGGGGCGCACGACGGTGGAGCTGCATCATGTGGGCAAGGGTTATGACAGACAGTTGTTTACTGATTTTAGCTATATTTTCCTGAAGGGTGACCGGATCGGTTTTGTGGGCGAGAATGGATGCGGCAAAACAACGATGATGAAGCTGATCGCCGGGATCATTCAGCCGGATGCGGGTGAGGTCGTTGTCGGACAGACGGTGAAGATCGGTTACTATTCACAGGAGTGGGAGAATGACCCTTCTGCGGGCATTGCTTACATGGATCCGCAGGCGCGTGTGATCGACTATATCCGCGATACTGCGGAGTATGTGCGCACGAAGGACGGACTGGTGTCGGCATCTTCGATGCTGGACAAGTTTTTGTTTCCGCCGCAGGAGCAGTATGCGCGCATCGAAAAGCTCTCCGGCGGTGAGAAGAAACGGCTGAATCTGCTGCGGGTGCTGATGGAGGCACCGAATGTGTTGATTCTGGATGAGCCGACCAATGATCTGGACATTCAGACGTTGACGATCCTGGAGGATTATCTGGATTCCTTTGACGGTATCGTGATCGTTGTATCCCATGATCGCTATTTCCTGGATCGTGTGACGAAGCGGCTGTTTGTGTTTGAATCGGGCGGAATTCGCCAGTTTGAGGGCAATTACAGTGACTATGCACTCGTGAGGGAGATGGAACTTGCAGAGATGGCTGTAAGTGCGGATGCGGGTGCAGGAAAGACGTCTGGCGGCAAAGAGACTGCTTCGGGCGCGACGGGCAGATCAGCAGACGGTTCCACGCCGCTCTCAAAAGCCGAAGAACGCGCAAGACAGGGGCGTGCGCATTCCACGAAAGTAAAATTTACCTACAAAGAGCAGCAGGACTGGGATACGATCGAGGATGTGATCGCCGGTCTGGAGGAGAAGATCGAGACATTAGAGGGACAGATCGCTGCCAATGTGAAGGATTTTGTGAAGCTGAATGAGCTGATGACCGAAAAGGAGCAGGCGGAAGCTGACCTGGAGGAGCGCATGGAGCGGTGGATGTATCTGCAGGAGAAATATGAGGAGATGAATTCGCAATGAGCGAGTGGAAGGTATTGTTTGACACAAATTTCTGGGGAAGTGACAGAGAGGATGATCCGGCGTTTGAAGTGGGGACAGAGATGGAGCGGCCGCTGCCGACGGTAGAGCATCCCGTCAATCAGGTGGTGAGCTGGTGTGGCGAGACGTGGAAGATCCTGTCTGTGTATACGTGCGAAAAAGGTCTGGTGATCGATTATTGCAAGCAGACGGATCCGGAGGAACTGGCGGCCTTTGTGCGGAAGTTTCGGGCAGCAGGGCTGGAGGAGAATTTTGATGAGGAACTGTTTGAGCGTCTGCAGCTGGAAAATCCGTCGGCACCGAATGTGTTGCTGCGCATGAGCCGGGGAGAGGTAAAATTGAGCTCTCAGGGCAGCAGTGGATTGCATTATATGCCGGTGGATCCGGATGCAGATCCGGATTCAGATGTAGCCGGCAGCGGACTGGAAAATGATCCGGTGGCGCTGGCGTGTATGGAACATTATGGACTGGATGAAGCTTTTTCCTACAGTATTTCCCGTGCGCATTTTTTGTGGGATGAGGGGCATGTGGAAGACTTGTCCGGTCTGGTTGTTACCTTATATGAGCAGGATGCGCATGTACCGGGGGAGCATTTTACGCTGACCGGAGGAAAACAGGAGATTCCATTGGTGCATCCGTTCTCCGGAGAGAAATTTATGTTACATATTGACCGCATCGAGGCGAACGAGCTGCCGGAGGAACATTTGGAACGGATGAACAGTATCCGGGGAGCTGATGAACAGGAGATGATGTATCCCACGCATTTTGAGACGGTCTACTATGGGGTCGAACCGGAGACCGGTGCGGATCAGCTTTGCTTAAAAGCGTGTGCGAAAGGCGATTCCCCGATGGCGAAGGGCCGTGGCTCCATAGCAGCCTCTTCGGTGGCAGTGATCGGCGGTTCATGCGGACCGACATCGATCTTTGTGGCGGGAAAGGTGAAGTCGGAGATTCATTTGAAAAGCATTTGTTCACCGCTCTTTTTTGAGCCGACACCGGTGCGTGAGTGGTATGTGACTTATTTTGTGAAACGCCGGGCGGATCTGCGTGTGGAATTACACGCAGTTTAACAGTTTGATGATCTCTAAAAATGCGCGGTGGATACACTCACAGCGCTCTTGAAATTTACCGCAGTGTTGCACACGGCGGCGGCAGGAATGAAAAAAATGATGTCGCATAGGCTTTTTATTTAGCTTATGCGACATTTTTGATGATGTGCGTTATTTTCGTGTTGCGATCAGTTTACAGATGGGATTTCCCATGGATGAAAATTTTTCTTCATATTCGGTCATAATATTACCGGTGAACATTTCCGGTGTGTGATGCAGATCAAAGGTGTGTGCGATCACTTTCCAGACATCTGAGGCGTTTATTTCTTCCAGTGAAAAATCAAACAGACCACGATTGTCGGTCTTAAACTCGATGGTACCGTCCGGGATGAGGATCCGGTCGTAGCGTGCCAGAAACTCGGAAGAGGTCAAACGCCTGCGTGCATGGCGGTCCTTCGGCCATGGATCGGAAAAGTTCAGGTAGATCCGTGAGATCTCATCCGGTGCAAAGACTTCCGGAAGTTCAGCGGCGTCCATACACACAAAGAGCAGATTTTTCGGCGGGTTTTCCGTGTCGATCTTTTGAATGGCGCGCAGCAGAACACTGGTGTAGCGCTCAATCCCGATGTAGTTGATCCCGGGATGCGCGGCTGCCTGTCCAAAGAGAAACTGACCCTTTCCCATACCGACCTCTATGTGGATCGGCTGTTCTTTCTCAAAATGTGTATTCCATCTGCCGCGCAGTGCGGTCGGTTCATCGATCACGTAGGGGCATGCGGTTACAGCAGCATCCGCGCCCGGTATATTTCGAAGTCTCATATCGTAAGATCGTCTCCTTAAAAAAAGTCTTGCGTAACATATTCACGGATATTATACTAAAATAGGAAAATACTAAAATCAAGATAAAAATGAGGAAATCATGAAAAAAATAAAATCAACAATAAGCTGTCTGATGGCAGTTATGATATGCTTGATAAATTTTGTTACTCCGGTATATGCGGAGGAAAAATGGCCGGAAATGCCACAGGTGGAGGCTCCGTCGATCTGTGTGATGGAGATCACGACAGGTACGATCCTCTATGAGCGTGATATGGACGAACAGAATTATCCGGCAAGTATCACGAAGATCATGACAGCGCTTCTTGCGTTGGAAAATTCTTCGCTGGATGAGATCGTTACCTTTTCAGCGGAAGCCGTGTACGGCAATGAAGGCGATACCTCTCATATCAGCCGCGATATTGGCGAGGAAATGACGATGGAGGAATGCCTTTACGGCATGATGCTGGAGTCGGCAAATGAGTGTGCCTGGGCGATCGGTGAACATGTCGGCGGCACCATGAAAAATTTTACAAAGATGATGAATGAGCGTGCGAAGGAACTGGGCTGCACGAATACGCATTTTAACAATCCGAACGGTCTGCCCGACGAGGAGCATTGGACAAGCGCTCACGATATGGCTCTGATCTCCGCTGAGGCATATAAGAATGAGACATTTCGCGTGATTGCAGGTGCTGAGTCCTATACGATCCCGCCTACAAATAAGCATGAGGACACAACGCCGCTGCACAACCATCACCTGATGGTTTATCCGTTTCACGGAAATTATGAACATTTATATGAATATGCGACAGGCGGAAAGACCGGATATACGAATGCGGCGGGAAGCACGCTTGTCTCTTTTGCGCAAAAGGGAGATCTGCCCCTCGTCTGCGTCGTGATGAGAGAGAAATCTCCCAACCACTATACAGACACGCGAAAGATGTTTGATTACTGCTTTGAGAACTTTAAGCTGCTGCGCGTGGCGGATCATGAGAAAGATTCGTCAGCAGATGAGGACGCAGTGGCATTTGCAGATATTGATGAGGATGCGACCGTGATCCTTCCTGCCGGTGCTTCTTTTGAGGATCTGACTTCAAAGATCGTGTATGAGAGCAGTGAGGATGACGTACTGGGCACGCTGGTGTATTCTTATGCGGACCGTATAGTCGGGAAAGCGGATGTCCGGATGAATGATATTGGTTCAGACAGCTATGAATTTACGGAAAGTGTCCGTAAAGATGCAGAGGAAGAAGAAGAGGTTGCCGAAGAAGTGCCTGTGGAGCCGACCGGTCAGAAGGAAAAGGATCCGCACAGTATCCACATTGAGATCAATGCAAAAAATGTCGGGATAGCGGTTGGATTGATCGTGATACTTGTCGTATTGATCCTGTTATTGTACTGGCTCGGAACCCATTCCTATATTATCCGCCAGAAGATCGCCGGCATGAGAAGCCGGCGAACCGAACGTAACCGTTATCAGACGATCCGCGATACGCGAAAGAGCCGTAGACGGGGCAAACGAGTGAAAAAGAGTAAAAACCTGAGATTCTGATCTTTTGTCAACGCCAAAAGAAAACAGAAAAAGGAATTAACCGAGAAGCATGAGACGCTGGAGCACCTGCTCCAGCTTCTTTTTATCTCTGGTGTAGATGATCAATCCGTTGTTTGTTTCCTGAATCGTCACATATTTGTCCTGTAAGGTGTCAGAATGAGAAATGCGATAGGTGATGTAATCGCGATAGTCCGGATCCAGTGCGAGAAAAAGCTGCTCGCAGTCATCCAGTGATTCGATGCGTGCATTCGCATGTTCAAACAATGCATGAAGCTCTTTATCCTGTGCGACCTGTTCCGGTGTTCGGTCAATGATAAAGAAACCGTCCTCATCCTTTGGCATATTCATTGCCTTCACGGCGCGCTGTACCTGCTTTGTCAGACTGTCAGACGCAGGATAAAGTGCCTCGAAATAGGTGATGAAATCCGTTGCCATACGGAAGTGTTTGTTTTTCCCGTTTTCCAGGATCTCTGTGATGAGGATGCGGCGGATCGCTTTTTCACATTCCTTGCGGGAAGGGTTTTTTCTGATCGTATCGTCCATAGGTGCCTCCTGCACAATTTGCTCGAAATGTCTTTTGTGACTTCTTTTTTTGTCTTAAAATGATTATAGGACACTTCAAGTTCAATTTCAAGCATATTATTTTCCAAAAAACGACATCGTTGACAAACATGCGCTTACCCCTTATACTTTAAAAAGAACCGATATTACATGCATTGAGCGGAAAGAATAAGCATGTTTGCAGAAAGTCGGAAAGGATGGATATGTGACCGATGACAAGAGAGGAAAAATGGAAAAAAGATGAAACGGCGATCCGGGAGCTGGTGAAAGAGCATGATGGTGTGGTGAAGACATCGGAATTGTATACACTGGGTATTGACTATCGACGGATTCAGAGCTTTGTGGACTGGGGCGTGCTTTTACGCGTCAAAAACGGTTATTACAGCCTGCAGGAGCAAAAGCTGTCCGAGGACGAGATGATCTATCGCCTGTTTGGTGAGGATGGCGTGCTGACAATGGAAAGTGCGCTTTATATTTATGGCTATCTGCCTGTAAAACCTGCGGAGTATCAGATCGCTGTGGACAAAAATACATCAAAGTCCCGGTTTCATTTGAATTATCCATTTGTGCATCCCTATTACAGTGAGCCAAAGGTGCTTGCCCTCGGTGTGACGCAGACTGCGTTCGGAGGCGGAACCATGAAGATCTATGACCGGGAGCGGCTGATCTGTGACTGCCTGAAATATGAGGATCGCTTGGACAGAGAGGACTTAAAGAAGGCGCTGCGCGCTTATCTCGCGGAGCCGACGAAGGATATCTCCAGGCTTTTAAGTTATGCAAAAGAGCGTAAGGTCTTAAACAAGGTGCAAAACCGGATTGGAGTGTGGCTGTAATTGGGAAGAAATCCAAAGAGGAATCTGATCGGAAAAGCTGCGCTCATGGAAAAAAGTGCAGAGCTTGCGATCCCGATGGAGCGTCTGCTGGCCGGTTATGTGATGGAGCAGCTGGCAGTAAAGCTCTCTGAGTCTGAGCGGGGGGAACGTCTGCTTTTAAAGAATCCGGGCATACTGGGATTATCAGGTTTTGGCAGAGGCGGCAGTCACCGGCTGTATTATGCTTATATCAAGCAGGCCGGTGAGGTGTTCAGCAAGGCGGATTTTGCGGCTTTTTTGAAAAATACGATCAAATGGGAGACACAAACGAATATTGCATGGAGCTGGCGGTCGCGCATGGAGGGCAGCAGACTGATCGTGGAGCTTTTGGCGGTTTTAGATGATATGCGCATGCCGGTGGAGCTGGTGATAGATCCGGTGGAAGAGGGGAGCTGCGCCTATTCTTCCGGGGAATACACGGTGCGACTGGTGATGGAGAACAATAAGGCATGCCGGATCGCAGTTTATCCGGTGCAGGAACTGTTTTTTGATGATCTGCGGGAGGCGCTCACCAAGCTGGAACTGATCGGGGATATGGCAGTGTATGAACGTATGTATGAGGCGCTCGGCATGTTGGACTTTGAGGGAAGGCAGTTTCAGAGGGATCTGGAACGCTTTTGCGGAGAGCATGAGATCCTTATGGATGAAATGCGCTTTGCACAGATGGAACGCTATCTGACGTATCCTTATATGGCTAAGAAATGGAAGTCGTATCTGAAAAAACATCGAAAGACGACCCCGCTGTGGGAGGATGTCTATGGAAGGTTCTGGAGTTTTCTCATGCCGCCCTGGGAGGCAAGTCTGCAGGGAATGATCTATCTGGGCAGCTGGATTTCCGATCTGGGGAGGTATTTGGATTAAATGTTATTGGAACGATTACAGGCGTATGACCGGTCAGATATTTACCCGTTTCACATGCCGGGGCATAAACGACAGCTGGAGCTGGGCGCGGATGCCTACCATCTGGATATCACGGAGGTGGAGGGATTTGATAATCTGCATCACGTCCAGGGGATCCTTCAGGAAGAACAGGCGCGTCTGGCGCGGTATGCAGGTGCGAAAAAGAGCTTTTTTCTGGTGAACGGCAGCACCTGTGGGATTCTGGCAGCGATCTCAGCAACTGTGTCAAGGGGCGGAAAACTGCTCATGGCGCGCAACTCCCACAAGGCGGCGTACCATGCACTGTTTTTGCGGCAGTTAACGGCGCATTATGTTTATCCGCGGATCAGCAGCTTTGATATTCAGGGTGCGATCGAGCCGGAACAGATCGCTCAGGCGCTGGAGGAGGATCCCGGGATCGAAGCGGTGTATGTGACAAGTCCGACTTATGACGGCGTGGTATCTGATATAGAGACGATCGCGAACATCGTGCACAGCTTCGGAAAAATACTCATTGTGGATGAGGCTCATGGTGCGCATTTTGGTCTTCATCCGGCATTTCCCCGGTCTGCCATTCGTTGTGGTGCGGATATTGTGATCCAGAGTGTACACAAGACGCTTCCCGCGTTTACGCAGAGCGCGGTCTTGCATTTGTGCTCAGACCGCATACGGACGGAGGTACTGGAGGAGTTTCTTGATATTTACGAGAGCAGTTCACCGTCTTATGTGCTGATGGCGGGTATGAGTCGTCTGGTCCCGTTTTTACAGAAAGAGGGAGAAGTGCATTTTACCGCGCTGGCAGAAAATCTGCGGCAGTTTTATGAAAAGACCGGGAATCTGTGCCATCTGCACGTGATCCGGGAGGAGGACTTCGACAAAACCGTGGCCTTTGCCCGTGATCCGTCCAAGATCCTGATCAGTACAAGAGACTGCAATATCAACGGCAGGCAGTTGTATGACCGATTGCTGGAGGAGTATCATCTGCAGCTGGAGATGTGCTCCGGTGAGTATGTGACAGCCCTCTGTTCATTGATGGATCGGGCGGAAGGGTTTGAGCGTCTGGCGTCTGCGCTTTTTGCGATCGATGGTACACTGGAGCGGAAACAGGCACCGGAGCAGGGCTTTGTGGCTCGGATGTATCGTGAGCGGGAGCAGGTGTGCCCGATTTCGGAGGCGTTGGAGAGTGCCCAGGTGACAGTGACACTGGAGACATCTGTCGGAAGGATCAGCGGTGAATATGTCTATCTGTATCCGCCGGGCATTCCGATCCTTGTTCCCGGAGAGCGGATCGATGCGGGTTTTGCGTGCGATGTGAGGGAGATGAAAGCGCGCGCGATGATACCGGAAGGAATGCGGGACAAGCAGGCGGAATTTATACAAGTATTGTAATTGCAATGCCTGTAAGATTAGAGTATACTAAATAAGTCAGAAGGAAACGTAACGATTCCGAACAGTGATTAAGGAAAAAAGATGAGTTATATATTTTGTCTCATGGGAAAAAGCTCTTCCGGGAAGGATACAGTCTACCGGAAACTGCTGGAAAACACGCAGCTCGGACTGCATCGATTAGTGACCGGGACGACGCGCCCGATCCGCGAGGGTGAGCGTGACGGAGAAGAATACTATTTTTATACAAATGAACAGTTTGAAAAGCTTCGGGCTGACGGGAAGATCATCGAGTGCCGTTCCTATGATACGATACACGGGATCTGGAATTATTTCACGGTAGTACATGAAAATCTGGATGTGGCACATCGGGACTATCTGACGATCAATACGCTGGAGGCATATGTGAAGCTGAGGGATCATTTCGGAGCGGACTGTCTGGTTCCGGTTTATCTGGAGGTGGATGACGGACTGCGTCTGCAGCGGGCACTTGACCGGGAACGCGTACAGGTACAGCCACGATATAAAGAGTTGTGCCGGCGTTTTCTGGCGGATGAAGAGGATTTTTCAGCCGAAAATCTGGAACGCGCAAATATACAGCCGATTTTTCAGAATGTCGTTTTGGATGAGACAGTGGCACAGGTCGCAGCCTACATCCGTGACATACAGAACAGGTGAGATATGGATAATTTTAAGGTAAATGAGACAACACCGCTATCATCGGTCAACCGGACGAGCAATACACAGCCGGTAGATGACAGCTTTCGCTTTACGTTGACGAGTGCCATCGAGGATGCGGATCTCCAGACAAAGATCAATCGTATGCTTCAGGACATCAATGTGCAGGGAAAGCTGATCGCAAGACACATGGATATCCGCGAGATGAAGCGATACCGCGGTCTGATCAAGGATTTTTTGAACGAGATCGTGAACCGTTCCCATAAGTTTTCCAGAGAGAATTTTCTGGATCACCGCGGGCGTCATCGCGTATACGGTATTATTCGTCTGATCGATGAGAACCTGGATGAACTGGCGCAGGAGCTGGTAGAGGATGAAAAAAACCAGATCGATATCCTGAGCCGTATCGGTGAGATCGAAGGTTTACTGCTGGATATTTTAACGTAAGGAGGCACGTATGGCAGTATTTTCAGATATATTGGGAAATGAACAGATCATTGAGCATTTGCAGAACGCGATCCGCATGGGAAAGGTAAGCCATGCCTATATTTTAAATGCGCCGGAGTCATCCGGAAAGCGGATGATCGCAGAGGCATTCGCAGCCACATTGCAGTGCGAAAAGAAGGGTACCGAACCCTGCGGCGAGTGTCATTCCTGCAAACAGGCGGCAAGCCATAATCATCCGGATATCATTTATGTACAGCATGAAAAGCCGAACACGATCGGTGTGGATGACATTCGTGTACAGATCAATCAGGACATTGCGGTCAAGCCCTACAGCAGTCCATACAAAATCTATATTGTCGATGAAGCGGAGAAAATGAATGTGCAGGCGCAGAATGCCCTGCTCAAGACCATCGAGGAGCCGCCGGCATACGGCGTGATCCTGCTTCTGACCACAAACGCAGACGCGTTTCTGCCCACGATCCTTTCACGTTGTATCCGTCTGGACCTGAAGCCGGTGGCAGATGATAAGCTGAAAGATTTTCTCATGAAAAAGTGTGGCGTCGTGGATTATCAGGCAGATATCTGTGTTGATTTTTCACAGGGCATCGTCGGAAAAGCGGTTACTTTGGCTTCTTCTGCGCATTTTAATGAGATCAAGGATGCTGCGCTGCAGCTGCTAAAGCGTGTCAAGGACATCGACCTGTCCGAGATGATCGGTGCAGTGAAGCATGTCAGTGAGTATAAACTGGACATCAATGACTTTTTCGATATCATGATGATCTGGTATCGGGATGTGTTATTATACAAGGCGACAGCAGATGTGAACGGACTTGTCTTTAAGGATGAAGTCTATGAGATCAAAAAACAGGCAAACACCAGCTCTTATCATGGCATCGAGTTGATTCTGGAAGGTCTGGAAAAAGCGAAGATGCGTCTGGATGCGAATGTGAATTTTGAGCTTGTGATCGAGTTGCTGTTGTTGACATTAAAGGAGAATTAAGATGATAAAAGTAGTTGGAATCCGTTTTCGAAATGCGGGAAAGATCTATTATTTTGATCCGAAGGATTTTGAGATGGAGGTCGGAAGTCACGCGATCGTGGAGACGGCCAGAGGAATTGAATACGGAACGGTTTTGATCGCACCCAGAGAGGTGGCAGACGATCAGGTTGTACAGCCTTTAAAGCCGGTGATCCGTGTGGCTACCGAGGAGGATACCAAGACGGTGGAGAAAAACCGGGAGCGGGAAAAGAGTGCCTACAAGACCTGTCAGGAAAAGATCGCAAAGCACGGGCTGGAGATGAAACTGGTGCAGGCGGAGTATACGTTTGACAACAACAAGCTGCTGTTTTACTTCACGGCAGACGGACGTATCGATTTCCGCGAGCTGGTAAAGGATCTGGCAAGTGTATTCCGCACCCGTATCGAGCTGCGGCAGATCGGTGTGAGAGATGAAACCAAGATGCTCGGCGGTATCGGTATCTGTGGCAGAGAGCTTTGCTGCTGTTCCTATCTTTCCGATTTTGTTCCGGTATCGATCAAGATGGCAAAGGAGCAGAACCTGTCGCTGAACCCGACAAAGATCTCCGGTGTCTGCGGCAGACTGATGTGCTGCCTCAAAAACGAGGAGGAGACATACGAATATCTGAACAGTCGTCTGCCGGGTGTAGGTGATTCTGTCATGACCGCCACCGGTCAGACCGGCGAAGTGCAGAGTGTCAATGTGCTGCGTCAGAAGGTGAAGGTACTGATCGAGGTAGATGATGAAAAAGAACTTCATGAATATGATGTGGACGAGCTGAAGTTCCGCCCCCGCAAGAAGAATGTAAAGCTGTCCGCCAAGGAGCTGGAGGAACTGGAAGGTCTCGCGGATGAGGATATGAGTGATTCCGGGAACCAGTCGCCGGCAAAGCCTGAACGGGAAGCAAAAGACGGCCGCCGGGATCAGAATCGGGAGCCGAGAGAGCGCAAAGATCATAATAAAGACCGGGATAATAGAGATCGGGATAATAAAAACCGGGATCAGAATCAGAAGCGGAACCATCACAACAGAAACCGGAATAAAGACCGTGGAAAGGATCGGGCAGATCGTGGAGAGAAGACAAACGGTGGGGGAGACAAACAGCCCTCGGAATCAAAGCCTTCCTGAACTTGAGCAGGCATGCAGTTTGTTGAAACCGGGTGAGCGGCTGGATGATCTGGAACGGAACGGTTACCGGATCATCCAGAGCGAGAAGCGTTTCTGCTTTGGCATGGATGCGGTGCTTTTGTCCGGATTTGCACAGGTAAAAAAGGGCGAACGGGTGCTGGATCTTGGAACCGGGACCGGGATCATCCCTATTTTACTGGAAGCAAAAACACCGGGAGAGCATTTTACCGGGCTGGAGATCCAGCCGGAGAGCGCGGATATGGCGCGCCGCAGCGTCGCTTACAACGGGCTGGAAGAAAAAATAAAGATCGTAACCGGTGACATCAAGGATGCTTCGACATTGTTTGGAGCATCTTCTTTTGATGTGATCACAACGAATCCGCCCTATATGATCGGACAGCACGGCTTACAGAATGCGGATGAGGCAAAGACGATCGCCAGACATGAGATCCTTTGTACGCTGGAGGATATCATTGCGCAGAGTGCAAAGCTGCTAAAGCCGAAAGGACGCTTTTATATGGTGCATCGTCCGTTCCGGCTGGTTGAGATCTTCTGCCTGATGCATGCGTACGGGATCGAGCCGAAGCGCATGAAGATGGTGCACCCTTTTGTGGACAAGGAGCCGAATATGGTGCTTATCGAAGGGCTGCGCGGCGGCAATGCGAGACTGACAGTTGAAAAACCGGTCATTGTTTTTCGGGAGCCGGGAATCTATACGGAGGAGATCACGGAAGTCTATGGATACTAACGGAACCTTATATTTATGTGCAACACCGATCGGAAATCTGGAGGATATCACGTACCGTGTGCTGCGCACGTTAAAGGAAGTGGATCTGATCGCGGCGGAGGATACGAGAAATTCCATGAAGTTGTTAAACCACTTTGACATCCACACGCCGATGACCAGTTATCATGAGTACAATAAGATCGAGAAGGCATATCAGCTGGTGGAGCAGTTGCGCCAGGGGAAAAATATCGCGCTCATCACAGATGCGGGAACACCCGGTATTTCCGATCCGGGGGAAGAACTGGTGCGTATTGCGCTGGAGGAGGGAATCCACGTGACATCCCTGCCGGGTGCTGCCGCCTGCATTACGGCGCTCACGATGTCCGGACAGCCTACCAGACGGTTTGCATTCGAGGCTTTTTTGCCGCGCGAAAAAAAGGAACGTGCGAAGATACTGGAGGAGATGAAAGCAGAGACACGCACGATCATTCTCTATGAGGCGCCGCATCATCTGGTTGCGACACTTCAGGAGTTGCATGAAGTACTTGGAAACCGTTCGATCTCCCTTTGCAGAGAGCTCACGAAAAAACATGAAGATATTCAGAAAACGACAATAGAAGATGTCCTATTATACTTTAAAGACCATGAACCTCGGGGAGAATATGTCTTGGTTGTTTCCGGAAGGGATCGACGGGAAATGGAGGAACAGGCGCAGAAAGCGTGGGAGGAACTGTCTTTTTCCGAACATATGGCGATCTATGAAGCGCAGGAGATCCCCCGCAAAGAAGCCATGAAGCTGGTGGCAAAGGACCGGGGAATCTCCAAACGGGATGTCTATCAGGCATTGCTGTCGGAGGAGTCGTAGTCATAGTAGGAAGGTAAATATTCTTTGATAATGGAAAAAGGTGCCGGACCAATGGAGAGCAGCGCCTGATGAAATGCTTTGTCATTGTAATCAGAGCCGAAGCGGAGGCGGGCATCTTTTTTTAATTCCAAAAATTCCAGGTACCCGACGTAATACTTTAAGTAGTTCGCGGGAGTCTCTGCAACCAGTTCATATATGTGGTCGGCGGCTTCTACAGAGGAGATGCCGTAATCTGACAAAAACTCCAGCACGATATCGCGATCCCACCCTTCCTCATGAACGCCGATATCAATAGAGGCGTAGAGGCTTAAGGTAGCAGAAGCATTCAGTTGAAGTGCGCGCGCAAGGGTTTCATCCAATCCGGCGTAGCAGTAGGACTGCATTTCAACATAGGTCGCCCACCCTTCTGTGTATCCGCCGAAGTTTAACACATAGCGCAGCGGCGAAAAATCCTGTTCATAGGAGCTGACTGTCTCGTACAGATGTCCGGGATAGCCCTCATGTGCGAGTGTGGTGAAAAGCTCCAGATCAGAGCGGTTGTATGCGGGGTTAATGTAGATGTTGTTTTCATCCGGATCATCCATCGGTGCCGTGAGGTAAAAAGCAGGGGAGAGAAATTTTTGCATAGCGGGTTCCACGGTTTTTACTTCATAGGTATTGTCCGGTGCTGCGGGAAAATCGGCAGACATACACGTTTTCAGATGTTTGAGCATCTCATTCGGGGTGTTCCACTCCAACTTCACGTTAGACATCTGAGACATAATATCGGGGTTAGATTTTATTATTTTTACTAATTCAGACAAATTCTGCTGTCTTTCTTCCGCTATCATCTCATTCAGCTCCGAAACACTGTGGGAGCTGGCAGTCGTTTTTTTCACCAGATAAGAATAGTAGTCCGATCCTCCCGGAAGGTGACAGAGGCCGCCTTCATATTTTGATGTCCCCTGCAGACGGGAGAGGGCGGTGCTGAGGGATTCATACGCAGGGATCAGACTCTCGTCGATCAGTGTCTGATGTTCTTCCAGATAGGCATCCCTGTATTCTTTACTCAAACCGGGAACATCTTCCAGCTTTTTCGGAAAGGTCTCGGTCAGGCAGGAAAAGGCAGGCGGATTTAGCAGAGAGGACAGCTGCGCAATGACAGCATCCGTGGCAAAGGCAGGCATAAAAAGGCCCTTTGCAGACTTTTGTTCCTCAAAGGTCACGATCTCTGAAAAATAATCGGGGACAGCCGCCAGCAGAGCCAGATAGTCTTCCACATCCGTCTGACAGCGGAAGGTATATTCCGCCAGCAGTACAGGGAGCTCTGCCTGAATACCGTTGATGGGATTTAAGGGTTCTTCATAGTAGAAGTATGTACAGCCTCTCAGATTCTGATCCAGTGTATAATTGAGAATATCATATGTCAACTGCTGTTCCGTGGTCAGCGTGTCGTAGTCAAAGCGGTTGCATGCGGCACGGATGTTTTCACAGGAGAGGCGCGTGGAGAGAATATTCGTTTCATCCAGGGAGCCGAGTGATATCTCATGGCTTGTGATCCCGTAGTTTTCCGGATGCGCAAGCGTGTAGTGGAGACCGATCGTGTCTGCAGCGAGCTGTTCCTGAAAGAGCAGTTGTGTGTAGGAGGCGAAATCCGGCTGTTTTCTCGCTTGTAATGAGGAAAAAGCAGACATGCTGCCGGTAAAAAGTATGGCAATGCAAAGTCCCAGACCTGCCAGCCGGAGTCCGATCCTCGCCTTCTTGCTATTCGATCCCTTTTTCATGATTTCCTTGATCTTTATACCTGTCATTGCACTTTTTCCGGGACTATGCTAAAATGAAGCCCTAATTCTAATGTCTTTAGATTCTATGTTCCGAATCCCGGCTGTATGAATATTAATGAAGGGTGACTGTTCACAACCACGACACGCACTTTGCTGCGGGGCGTGGGACCAATACGTATAACAGTAGATGCTTCCCTGCCATGCCGAAGGCATGGCAGGGAAGCCCTTGTTACTGGAACGAGGTACGAGTGAACAGTAATAAGGAGGGATTCACATGAACAGATCAAAATCGATCATGGTGGTGCGGATCATCCTGTTGACCGGACTGCTTTTGTCGGTATGTCTTTTTCGACCTCAGACGGCGGCTGCGGATGAGACGGATCTCTATCATGAAAGTCTGAAATTTGATTCCAACGGAAATCTTTTGATGACAACACGGGATAAAAAGGCGGGCAGCAGTGTCCGTTACAAAACGATCGGCTGGACGATGAAGCGAACACCGGATGCATCTGCAGGAGCAGAGATCGTGCGCTTAAAGCTGGAACAGAACGGAGCATCCCGCCCGGACCCGGCAGATCCGGACTATATTTTTACTTATTTTAAATGTGATAAGGATCTGATCTTCGCAAAGATCGGTGTTGCATCGGCAGATTGGCAGAAGGATCTGTACCAAAACGGCGGCATCGCTTATCTGGATGCGATCATGACAGTAGTGGAAAATGGCAGAGCGCTGGGTTCTATGGATGAAAGCGGTATTTTGCACGGAGAGGTATATACGACTGCTGCCGGGATCATGAATGCGAGAGACTGGGCAGATGCGCAGGCTCTGCGGACACATTATAATAAGGCAGTCAGCTTTCCGCCGCTTCCGGAGATGGTTTCACCGGATATCAACAGGGGGGAAGAGGAGCGGGTGAAGATCGCATACGGTGACGTGGAACGCAGCGCATGTAACCGTGTACAGATCCAGGCTGCGCCGGGGGAGAACCCGGCATTTGATGTGGAGAAGGGTATTCCGACCGGAGAAAATGCCTTTGTGACCGGTCAGCTGCAGAAATATTATTATGAAGGGATACTTCTACACTGTTACGGTATGGTGCCCGTTCCCGTAGAGATCGCCGTGACATATACATACTCGATCACAACGGAGGCGGGAACTTCGACGGGGTCTTTTACAACCACGATGACGTATTATGTTAACCGCCCGTATTCTTACTACCGGGTCGAAGACCTGCAGTTATACGCGTTGGAGAAGGTCGTTGTGGAAAATCAGGCGTTGCCGGTGTTTCCCCTGGAGTGTTCGGATCTGTATACACTGCGCCTGGTACTCACGCGTGACCGTGACAGGTATATAGATATACCTACTTATGGAACGTCTGTCTATGGCGGAGATCTTTCGAGCGGAGCCTGTATCAGCGGTGAAGAACTGGAGCGGATCGCACAGGAGACGGCGGGGGATGTATGGGTAAGAAATGATGAGCTGATCATCGATGGGGAAGTGGTTCTGGATGGTTCTTTTGCGGAGGCTCAGGCACCGGAACCTGAGAAACTGTATGGTGA
The DNA here is from genome assembly GCA_004562765.1 of bacterium. Taxonomy (GTDB): domain Bacteria; phylum Bacillota; class Clostridia; order Lachnospirales; family Lachnospiraceae; genus W0P33-017. The sequence goes on from SFRL01000039.1 coordinate 46,285, forward strand.
ACGGCTGCAGTCGTTTTGCAGTGAAAACATGACAATCCCGCACACAAAGCGCAATGACAGCTACGATACGTTCGCGGTGGCTTTTTATCGGGATGTATTGGATAAACATCCGCAGCAGCATGTGGTAAAGCATGTAAACCCGGTGGTCGTCCATACCCCGGTCGTGTGCAAGGGAGGGATCACGGATGATGTTGCTCATAATCAGCAGGTCATCCCCACCGGAAATTTCAGCCTGATACTGGGACGGGATTTCACGGTCGGGGTATCTACAGTCGGAACGCATAAGGATCAGAAGGGGTATGGAACCCGGGATTATGAGAAATATACGGCGCTGCGCCAGATAAAGTTTCCGTTTGAGGTGTATGACAGCGATATGCGATATGCAAAAGACACATGGATCGATCTTCCGGCGGAGCAGAAGACATTTTATCTTCCGTTGGGCGTGCAGGAGAGAGACTATCGGATCCGCTATCGCACGATCGCCAAAAACGCGGCTGCTGAGCAGGGTGGTATTGATAAAAACGGGTATCTGGCAAATCTGGAACTGTCAGATTACGGAGCATATGATGAGCTGACAGTGACTGTCATTGGGCGCATGTATGATCTGGCAGTGACAGATGTCGTGGATTATCCGCGTTGGAGGAGCGTGTTCTATGACACGGACGGCTCAAAGAGGATGTATGCTTTCTGGATCGGAAAAAAGAATCTGGAAGGGGATGTGTTTTTGGGGCGGTCGGCGCAGGGTATCTTACCGATCCTGCCCGGAGACCATCCCTTCAACCGGTCTGCCCGTGCGGTGGGACTTGGCTATCGTGTGAAAATACAGCTGAAAACGATCGGCGATATGAGGGGCAGCGAGGATCGGATCGCACTGATCCCTACTTATTATTATATACCCCGTGACGGAAGCAGGCGGCAGCAAGTGCGCCTGTACCGGAAAGAGGATTTGTCTGAGGTACATGTGCCTCTGGTTATGACTGCATGGAACCGGAGCTATATTCCGGTAGAAGTGAGAAATGTGTCCGATCCGGTTCTGCGTGCACAGTCCGTGCAGGTGTGGGACGGGGAATATCAGCTTTCGCCGGATCTGTATCCGGTGGATGCAGGCATTGACTTGGACAGATATATCAGGCAGCGCGGCGGGCGAATCGGTCAACGAGACCCGGTGTTTTTGCGGGATGGATATCTGCTGGTGCAGTTTGAGGTGCGCTCGTATCCTGCCAGCTCTTCCCAAACAGGACATCTGAGCTATGCCAATGTGGGAAACAGTATGCGTGGCTATTGTAACATGTGGCAGTTGCAGGGATTTTCGTATGATCGGACGGATTATTTCGGCAATCGTTTTGCGTTTCAGGACGGTGACTGTCTGCTGTTCGACACGAAATATTCTCTGCACAGCGACTACGAGAGCTGGGGAACGCATTAGATCGTCCGGCCTGTCGGCAAGGCGTTTTGGGAGGAACAATGAAGTACAATGTATTGCTGATAGAGAAAGCCATTTTTGGTAATAAACAGAATATTCCTTGGAATGATGTAGAGCAATATTTAAAACATTATATCGGACAAGATTTCGTTGTAGAAGAATCGCAGGATGTTATTCATATTGCCAGTAACTTTCCTGACGAATACACAGAATCAAGGTATACGAAAAAACTTCGCGGTGCATTAGCAAAAGTCAAGGCAAATGCGGCACAAATTATTGATTTAATGATAAAAAATGCAACTGACAGACGTTGGGTTGAGAACATGGATAATAAGCACAGAAAAGATGCTTCTGAAGGTTGGTATCGTTATGATACTTATTTTGGCATGATTGTCCAGGGAAGTGGAGAAAGGGAAAAGAGGTTAAATCTTTACAGAGCGACTCTTGTAGTTCGAAAAACACCGCACGGCTTATTTCTATACGATGTTATAAATATAAAAAAAGAAGCGAGTACGCCGCATGAGTCAAAATGACTGTACGGTAGAAAACCGCTTCTTCTCTGATATCATACAAGGACAATATTAAAATGTCAAGCGTTTGAATAAATTCTGTAAGTAGTTTATAACATTGCATACGCCAGTACGACGCTCATCACGATCCCGGCGAGGGTAGCAAGCAGCGCACAGGGCAGTGTCCAGCGTGTCTTGCGGATCTTGACGGACATATAATAGACAGACATCGTGTAAAACACGGATTCCGTACAGCTAAGCATGATGGAGACACCGAGTCCCTGGAGGGAGTCAGTCCCAAATTCCTTGAAGATGTCCAGAGCCAGTCCGGTGGCGGCGGAGGAGGAAAACAGTTTCACAAAAGCGACAGACAACAGCTCCGCAGGAAAGTGCACCAGCTCACAAAGCGGTGCAAGCAGCCCGGCAAACCATCCCATAAAGCCGCTAGCGCGCAAAATACCAACTGCGACCATGAGTCCGATGAGTGTCGGGAGGATCTGCACAACGATCTTTAATCCACGTACAGCGCCGTGGATAAATGTGTCGTAAATATTGCAGCCTGTTAATAATCCATAGCCAACGATCACAAAGATGAATATAGGAATCAATGCATCCGACAAAAAAAGTAAAAAGGACATATCGCGTGCCTCCTTCTACACTCTGTATTATGATATGAACGATCAGAGGAAACGTGCATATACTAAAGAAAAATCGTAACTGTTGCAAACCGGGAGAGACTTGTGGAGGAGTTTTGTTCGAGCAGTTACGGGAGCAGACAAGGAGTATATATGAACTATCTTTGGGGCGGTATGATCGTGATCGGAGTGATCTTCGGTGCGTTGCACGGCGGATTTGGTTTGATCACAGAGGTGGCTGTGGACTCTGCAAAAGAGGCGGTCAATCTGGCGATCGCCATGGCGGGCGTGGTCGCCATGTGGAGCGGGCTGATGGAAATTGCGCAGGAGACCGGTCTGCTGGCGGCCTGTACGAAGAGGTTGCGACCGCTATTGAAATTCCTGTTTCCGGGATTGGCGCAGGAGAGCCGAGCAAATGAACTGATCGCTACTAATTTTATTGCAAATATTTTCGGACTGGGTTGGGCAGCCACACCGGCGGGGCTGGAGGCGATGCAGGAGCTGAAGCTGCTCTCCGGGGAAAAGAAGGGGGTTGCCAGCCGCGAGATGTGTACCTTTCTGGTGCTGAATATTTCTTCCCTGCAGCTCATACCGGTCAATATGATCGCCTACCGCAGCCAGTACGGCAGTGTGAATCCGGCGGCGATCGTCGGTCCGGGGATCGTGGCGACGCTGGTGAGCACGCTGACGGCGGTCATTTTGTGCAAGGTAATGTGTGGAAAGAGAGAAGGATGAAGTGTTTTTATATGTTTTTCTGCGAGATCCGGAAATATATAAGTAGTTATGTTAATTTATGATAATATTCCATTGCTGAAAAAAAGCATTTTTCAGAAGACTCCTCCCAGCCAAAAGCTATTTGATGCCATGATTTGTCATATTTGATAAGGCTCCAGTAATAAGGTTTTTCAAAATTGTCATGTTCATGTTTGGTCAGGGATATTTTAACTGCATATTCAGGTTCCATTTTACAAAGATCCTCCGAGCGAGTATAATATTTCTGTAAGTATTTTCCATAAGACAAGTATATTCAAAATGACAGGAGATTATGTATGTTTGACGAAAGAGAGAAAAGGGATTTGGATTTGCTGGTGGACATGGGAAGAAAGCAGGCTGGAAAACTTAGTTCAATGCTTATCTCCAATTACTTTGTGGGATTTCCTTCTGAAAAGCAGACAAAAGATACATATCAGGATATGATTGCATATCTTGAACAGGCGGGTATTGAGATCGTAGATGATAGCTCAGAGATAGAAACGGAGGATGAGTGTTTGCCGGTTCCGGAAATACGCCCATTTGATCCAAGCAAGATTGATATTGATATGAAAACGATGGAATTATCCAGTATCATTAAGCGTCTGGAATATAATGAGATCAATATGAATACGGACTTTCAAAGAAAGAGTGGATTGTGGACACAGGAGCAGAAAAGCCAGTTAATAGAATCATTGCTTCTTCGGATTCCGATTCCGGCTTTTTATTTTGATGGAGGGATTAAAGACAATTGGCTCATTATCGATGGATTGCAGCGTATTACTGCATTAAAAGAATTTGTCGTAGATAAAACATTAAAATTATCTAATTTGGAATTTTTTCATGATCTGGAGGATATGACTTTCGAAGAGCTGCCGAGAGCCTTTGCGAGAAGAATAGAAGAAACCAATATCATTGCCTATATCGTAAAAGGTGGAACTCCTGAAAACGTGAAATATAATATATTTAAAAGAATCAATACAGGTGGACTGGAATTGAGTCCCCAGGAAATCCGACACGCGTTATATCAGGGACCGGCAACAGAGTTGTGTAAAAAATTTGCAAAGATGCCTGAATTTCAGATGGCCACTACATATAGTATCCGGGATGACCGGATGATGGATCAGGAGTTTGTGCTTCGGTTTGTAGCGGTATGTTATTATGGGATTGATAAATATGAAGGAATTCCAGATAATTATTTAAATGGAACGATGGCGTATTTAAATTCATCGAATCGAGCAGATGAATCTGATATAGAGAAGCAGTTTAATAGAATCATGATCGCATCCAAAAATATTATGGGAAAGTACGCATTCAGAAAATTAGGAGAAAATGGAATTCGTCGTCCAATTAACAAGGCGATTTATGAGGCCTGGTGCAGAAGCTTGTTTGTCCTGAAGGATGAAGAAATTGCTTTGCTGGAAAAGAATAAAAAGCAAGTATATATAAGTTTTTTGGAACTCTGTAATGATGCTGCTTTTTTACAGGTAATTAAGTCTAGTGATAAAAAATCGTTTT
>SFRL01000040.1 GCA_004562765.1 bacterium
TACAAGCCCCAGGTAGGAAGCAAATTTCTGCGCAGAAGCAAAACGCTGAAAATCACCAACCTCAACCAGAACAGATAATGCGGTGTGCGTCTTGATACCAATGAAACAACTGAGTTTCTTAACTGATTCTCTGTATTCATCCTTGGAGGCAAGCTCCTCAATGCGTTTGTCCAACCGTTCAAGCTTATCGCTAAGGGTTGCATAGGTCAGCATATATTCGTCGAGGATCTCCTTATAAAGTGCCTCAGGATTTAATGACTTAAGCCATTTGATGTGCGTTGCTGTCCAGTGACTGTTTCCATCATAACGATAGTTGTGACGAAGACAAAACGCCAGAATCTGCTGCTTGACCTTCTTAAGTGCCAGCTTATGGTCATCCCTCATACGAAGAAATTCCTTTGTTTCCTCGTCTGTTGCTGTAGGGATATGAACAGGACTGTAATTATGCTGTGCCAGACATTTAGCTATAATCTCGGCATCACGTTTGTCAGTCTTTATTCTTCTTCGGCTACGCTGCTCCAGCATCGTAGTCGGAGCAAGTATCACGCAATTGACATTATTGTCAGTCAATTGATGATATAAAGTATAACCGAGGCAACCAGCCTCATAACCGCATATGAAGTTAGCATCGTTTCCGTAGACGGTACGAAGAAACTCCAGATACTTCAGGACATTTTTGTAATCAGCTTCTGTTCTCTGGAAGTGAGAACCTTTCTCTGCATCGATTGTGTACGCACAAAATGTAAAACTTTCTTTGTGTACATCCATTCCTACGTAAACTGTGATATAATTCATTTGATGACCTCCCTTTGTATGCGGTAATCCCTGTTACCATTGACTTTGACAATCTTTAGTATACAGGTAAATCCACGAACCTACAATGTATTTTTCGTAGATGACAACGTCTCCCTCGGTCTCGGGCACGTGCAGATCCTCCGCGCTCTCGATCTCGCCCAGTTCGATCAGGGCATTGATCGTGTTTGTGCAGCGGTCGGTCAGACGCAGAGAAGAATACATCTGTGTGCCGTTGGGCAGTTCTTCACCATCAAAGTAGGACATATATCCACCGCCATTTGCAAACCGGATCTCCTCACGTTTATGGTCCGTCCGAAGCGTCAGATTCATGCTTGCGCTGATCTTGGATCCTCCATTCCATCCATACTCTGAAAATGCGCCTGCATCAAAGTCCGCCAGAATCGCATCAAAGAGTTTCTGCAGATCCTCCTGTGTGCCGTAGACCGGATCATTGTCAAAGAAATACCCTCCCTGAGCATCGACTCTTGCATGCTCTACGCCGGCACCGATCAGCTGCCAGTTCAGCTCTTTATAGTTGATTCCATAGTATCCACGCTTGAGCGCCTCCGGGTCATTGAACAGCGCTTCACACTGCGCCGTTAAAAGTTCTTTAAAGGATGCATCATCCGTTTCAATCCGGTAGGAACGGGACACATTTTTTCCATTGTTCAGTGCATAGGTAATGCCGATATAATCATAATAATATGCGCTTTCAGAACTTGCAGAGCCGTCCGCCGGATCGCCGATCAGCTCGGCCTGCTCCATGACGCCGTTTCGTATCTGTGCTTTCTGATCCTTACTGTGATCGATGATCAGCTTGTGCAGTGCACGCACCTTTTCCACATCGGAGGCATCTTCAAAGCTCACGTTTCCATTCCCCCACAGGGCAACCTGCTGGATCTCCTCAGTCTGCGGTACGTAGGATTCAATACCAAACACATCAAACTGCAACAGGCCAATTCCTACAAGAAGTACTGCCACGCAGGTCACACATTCTACTGCGATCCGCTTTTTCAGTACGCGGAAGCTCTTTTCGATAAACATCTCTGCCACAAAGAACATAACTGCTGCACAGATCACAAGGAATATCACAAACTTCGTCACCATGCGGTTTTGGCTGGTGTATTCCCCGCTCAGATAGGTCCAGCAAAGCGCACCGGCCGCACCGACAACGATCGCTGTTCCCCAGCGGAACACAGGAGCCGTCCACTTCATGGACAGGAAATCTCCGGCACACTCGATCCGTCTCTTCTGATAAATGTACCATGCCAGTGCCGCAAAGATCAGTCCTGCTCCTGCGTAGATCAACAGGGATGAGATTCCCTGCACATGATAGATATTGGTGGAACCATCCACGTAAAAGCCGACGTTTCCAAGCAGATAGGCCACCGGAAACAGCGGATGACGGATCTTACTGATCAACTGTTCATTCAGACCGTAGATCATCAGATCCCCCACCACATTGATAAGCGCAACAGATGCGACATACAAAAAGTTCCAGATCATATAAAACAGTCCGGCTGCCAGAAGCTGTCCGGTAAACATGATGATAAAACATGCAAAACCATAAAAGAATATGGTCTCACCAACCGTGATGCCAAACCATGCCCACACAGACCATGTCATACTGTTCGCCCTTCCGAGGATCACGAGATTGGATGCCAGCGCTGCCAGGATCTGCGGAATGACCATCAGTGCCAGCCCGGACAGATAGTTGGTCGCAAACAGCTCTGTGCGCGTCACCGGAAATGCATGGATCATGTTCGCACTGCGGCTCTGGTACAGATAGCTGAACACCGCAATTGCAATGACGATCGCAGCCAGAAACACACTGACCGGCTCTGTCATTCCCATAAAATGGTCACCCACGATCTGCCATGGCTTTGTCTCACTGTAACTTTGCGCGTGATTTGTAATTTCCAGATACAGCACCATCGGATGCACCATGATCAGATAAAGACCATACAACACTGCAAAGGGCCAGAAGCGTGTCAGATTCTTTTTGAATATCGTTTTATTAAAACAGGAAATCTTTGACTGCATAATCCACACCTCCCAGCTCATAGATAAAGATTTCTTCCAATGTCAGCGGCAGCACATCCAAAATCAGCGGATTTGTCGCTGCCATCGCCGCCTCAGCCTCCTTCGGCTCACCCTTCAGGATCAGCGTATGCACGCGTCCGGTCGTCACCTTATGCAGCACCTGAATGCTGTCCGGGAGCTTTGGCATATCGCCCGCAAACGCCGCCTGCACCTTTGTCACGCTGCCCTGCAGATCAGATAATGATTTCTCGATGAGGATCTTTCCCTCGTTCATAATGCCCACATGATCACACACATCCTCCAGCTCTCGCAGATTGTGTGAGGATACGAGGACTGTCGTTCCGTGCTCTGCCACGTCGCTCATGATAATGCTCCAAATCTGGCGCCTCATGACCGGATCAAGTCCGTCCACCGGCTCATCCAGGATCAAAAGCTCCGGTCTGCAGCAGACAGAAAGCCAGAATGCCACCTGCTTTTGCATACCTTTGGAAAGGCTGCGGATATTGCGTCTGACATCCACTGCAGGAAAGCAGTCTGCCAGCGCTGAAAACAGCTCCGCATCAAACTTCGGATACATGCCCTTATAGTATTTCATCATATCAATGGTATTTGCCTGTGTAAAATAAAAGATATCATCCGGAATATAGGCAAATTTTGCCTTTATCGCAGGGTTCTCGTACACGTCCGTGCCGTCGATCTTCACCTCGCCCTGATCCTGCTTATACACGCCGGTAATATGGCGGATGATCGTGGACTTTCCGGCTCCGTTCGGTCCTACCAGTCCATAGATGGCACCCTTCGGCACATGCATATCCAGATGGTTCAGTGCGCGAAATCCATCAAAATCCTTGACTACATCTGTAATGCGGATCATTGCTTCTCTCCTCCCTTGGCAATTTCTTCAATGCGTCTGATCAGAGCTTCCTTATCCTCTGACAGATACAACAACTCTCTTACAATTTCATCAAACTCCTTGAGCAATTCTTCGTTCCTCCTTCCATGCACATCCGACTGCTCTGCCGCAAAACTGCCCTTGCCTGCAACCGTGTAAATATAGCCTTCTGTTTCCAGTTCACGGTAGGCACGCTGGATGGTGTTCGGATTGATGGCAAGCTCACTGGCCAGTTCCCGCACACTCGGCAGCTTCTCGTCCTTTGCGATGGCTCCTGTGATGACCAGCCTGCGCAGTCCTTCCTTGATCTGCTCATAGATTGGCTTGGAGTCACGGTAATTCAGCTGTATCATGCAAACGCTCCTCCTCTCTTCTTCGTTCGGTTCCCGAACAATTTCATCTTCCTTCTTACGCTTTCACACAACTCCGTCACATATTTGTGTACTATCCGTTCTATGCGTATTAGTTGTGTTAATACAGTTATATCACTACATTCTACATATGTCAACCCACTTTTTCTACTCTTCCACTCCATCATTAGCGCAGAGTACAGGCGCCTTGGCGCACGCGTGACATAATTGAACGGCTGCGCGAGGACAACAAAATTCCCGGGCAGCCAGGGCTGTCCGGGAGCATAAATATCATGTGAAGTTAAGATTATGTATTGTTACATCTGGAAGAAATTCATTTCCTCGTTCAACTGCTCGGAAAGAACCTTCAGGTTACCGGCTGCCTCAGCGAGCATATTGATCGTTGCATTGAGTTCTTCCATGGAAGCGGTCGTCTCCTCTGCAGAAGCCGCATTCTCCTGCGAAATTGCAGAAAGATTGGAGATCACATCCACTACCTGCGCTCTCGCATGATCGCAGGAGCTTGCATTGCCGCGGATCACATTCGTACCTTCCCGGGAAACATTGATTCCATCGCTCACTTCGCTGAAACGTGACTTTGTATCGTTCAGTTTCTGCTGCTGTTCAGCAACCAGTTCCTCTGCCTCCTGCATCACAGCCGTCGTCTGCTCAGACTCTGCCAGCAATGTGTCAATGATCTGCTGGATCTCTGCCGCTGCCTCATCAGACTGAACGGCCAGCTTCTGGATCTCTCCTGCCACAACAGCAAATCCTCTTCCGGCCTCTCCTGCACGTGCAGACTCAATGGAAGCATTCAGTGACAACAGACTGGTCTGATCCGCAATGGAAGTGATCAGCGTTGCCGCTGCTCCGATCTGCTCGATCGATGCATTTGTCATGCGGATCTGCTCTCCGATCCTTGCAATAGCCGCTGTCGTGCGGTCATTTGACTCGCTCAGCTCCTGCATGGTGATCGTGGAAGCATCACCGGCTGCAGTCATATTCTGTGATGTATTTGTCAGGCTTCCGACATTATTTACAATGCTCTCGATCACCTCACCCATCGTAGCGATCTCCTGAGAAGCCGTCTCAATCTCCTCCGCCTGTGATACAGCGCCTTTGGAAATATCCTCCACAGCACGGCTGATCTCATCTGCCGCAGCAGAGGACTGCCCTGCCATCTCATCCAGAGAATTGCCGGAATTGTAAAGCGTATCCGAAGACTGCTTTAAACCGCCTACGATCGCACGCAGTTTTTCGATCAGATGCTCGATGGCATGTCCCATCTGTCCCAGCTCATCTTTTCGCTTCAGCACAGCGTCATCTACATCCACATTTAAGCGTCCCTCTGCAACCTCTAGCAGAGCATTTCCCGCTGATACAGTCGCTTTTGCAATGCCGTTTGCGATCAGATATCCGACAACCATACAGATCAGCAATACAACGATCGCAATAAATATCAGGGAACCCACTTTCTTGTTAATATATGCCGTGATATCCTCACAGGGCTGACCTGCAAACACTGCACCAACAACGGTTCCATCCGAATTCGTCAGCGGAAGATAGACCGCATAATAGTCTTTATCCATGATCACAATGTCACTGGTCTCATAGATCTCGCCTTTTAGCATGGTCGCCCACACCTCATCTGCTATGTCTGTTCCCACCGGTCGTGAACCATCTTCATTCACCAGAGAAGTCACCATACGTGTCTTTCCCCAGCAGAGTGTCAACTCAGCATCCGTACTGGCCGTATACCCGTCCAGAGCGTCCTCAGACGGGGAAATATTTTCATCTCCTTTGTAGACGCAGCCGTCATCGCCCAGACTGTAATCGCCATCCATAAATTCATAAGAGCCTTTTACTGCCTCCGCCAGAAGCGCCAGTCCGTCGATCGCCTCCGTCTGCATACCGTCTGTCATGGAATTCCTTGCAAACAGAACGATCACGATCATTGTCACAAGAGCCGGAATCGCAGCCAAAAGAACCAGTTTCGTCTTGATACCCATTCCTTTCGTCTTTTCACGAGACTTTTTCGGACGTTTTTTCTTTGTCTTTTCCTCCGCCGGTTCTGTCTGTACCGGTTCTGTCTGTACCGGTTCCGTCTGTACCGGCTCCGTCTGTACCGGCTCCGTTTGTACCACTTCCTCCTGCGCTTGTTCTAACTGTTCTTCCATATTCTGCATTTCATCCATAGCAATCCAATCTCCTTTAAAAATAGAATACTATATCTACATATCTTATATTCTATATAATCTGTCGAATTCATGCAACCTTTTTTGATAAAAATGACTGGTTTTTTCCATTTTAACGCACTTTTTTGTGAATTCTGCACAAAAATCCCCTATAGCTGTGTCTCCACAAAAATGTCATAAATAGAACGGATGGCACGCTCAAAGTCGTCGTTGCTCACACCGATAATGATATTCAACTCACTGGATCCCTGATCGATCATCTTGACATTGACCTGAGCATGTGCCAGTGCAGAGAATATCCTGCCCGCCGTACCACGAGTTGATTTCATACCGCGTCCCACTACCGCTACCAGTGCCAGACCTCCCTCGATCTCGATCGTATCCGGTGCGGCATATTTGTGAATGGCTGAGAGCACCTGCTGCTCTTTTCCTTCGAAATCGTGACGCTGCACAAATACAGTCATCGTATCGATACCGGAAGGCATGTGCTCAATAGAAATATTGTTCTCTTCAAATGCCTGCAATACCTTGCGACAGAATCCCACCTCGGAATTCATCATATCCTTGTCCACGTTTACAGCCACGAAATCACGAAGTCCCGCTATACCGGTGATCGTGTATTCCGGCTGGTGGCAGGTACTCTCCACGATCATTGTACCGGGTTCCTCCGGCGCATTGGTATTTCTGATATTGATCGGAATGCCCTCCTTGCGCACAGGGAAGATAGCGTCCTCATGAAGCACGCCAGCACCCATGTAGGACAGCTCGCGCAGCTCCTTGTAAGTGATCGTATGAATAACAGCAGGATTGTCAATGATACGGGGATCGGAAACCAGAAATCCGGATACATCCGTCCAGTTTTCGTAGATTGCCGCATGCACCGCACGCGCAACGATCGATCCGGTGATGTCAGAACCTCCGCGGGAGAAGGTATGCACCTCTCCGCTCTCCTTTGATCCGTAAAAACCGGGAATGACCGCACACTCGCACTCTGCCAGTTTCTTTCCCAGCACCTCGTTTGTCTTGTCCGCCAGGAAATTGCCCTCCTCATCAAAAAAGATGACGGTAGCTGCATCAATAAATTCATAGCCGAGATATTCCGCCATGATGATACCGTTCAAATATTCGCCACGACTTGCCGCATAGTCAGCACCGGCCTTATTCTTAAAGTTCTTTGCAATGGTCTTGAACTCCTCGTCTAATGACAAACTCAGATCCAGACCCTTGATGATGGAATCATAGCGGTCCTTGATCTTTCCGAGCTTTCCGGAAAACTCTTTTCCAGACTCAGCAATATTGTAGCAGTCATACAGCATGTCTGTCACCTTGGTGTCCTTTGCATGACGCTTGCCCGGTGCGCTCGGCACCACATATTTACGTGCCTCGTCCGCACGGATGATCGCCCCTACCTTTTTGAACTGCTCTGCACTTGCGAGAGAGCTTCCGCCAAATTTCACAACCTTAACCATTTTCTTTTCTCCTTCGATTTATATCAAATGTTTTCTTCCACAAATCCCTAATATACTACATTTATGCAAAAAAATCTATGATTTTCTCACTTAATTTCATCATCCGGCAGCAAAATGATCTCTCCCGCAGCCAACGACTCGGGAAGATTGATGATCCGCTGATTTTCCGACCCTCTGAACTTGAGGGATATATTTTTCTGCTCCAGCACAAATTCACCGTCCACAAGCACATCGATCATGGAAAGGATCTCGTCCGTAATATCAATGCGCGCCCGGCTTTCCTGCAGAAGATCCTGATCCAGTGTATATCCGGAATAGACCCAGATCGTCTTTTCCGGGTATCTGCTTTTGATCTCGTGATACAAGGGAAGCAGCCCTCTCTGATTGGATGGTTCAAAGGGTTCTCCTCCGAGAATCGTAATGCCCCGAATATAATCGGGCTCCAGTGCCTCCAGGATCTCCGTCATCACCTTATCCGTATACTCCTCTCCGTATGTAAAATTCCATGTTTCCGGATTAAAACAGTCCTTGCAGTGATGCGTGCAGCCGGACACAAACAACGAGACACGCACCCCCGGTCCGTTTGCGATATCTGTTTTTTTCAATGCTCCGTAATACATCCTATTTTCTCTCCTTTATCTTCTCCAGAATTTCGGCCGCAATGTCCTGGGTCCCCCGACCGTCGGTGGCAACTGTCACATCCCTTGCCAACTCATATGCTTCCCTGCGCTCATCCAAAAGCGCCCTGATCGCCGGCACATTTTTTCTTCCTTCCAGGATCGGACGGTTGTGATCGCCTCGCACACGCTCCAGAATGGTTTCCGGTTCCGCCGTCAATTGCACCACCGTACCGCTTTTTTTCATCAGCATCCGGTTTTCCTCCCGCAGGATCGCACCGCCACCACAGGAAACGATCACGTTTTTCGTTTCCGACAATTCCCGGAACAGTGCGGTCTCCATCTCACGAAAAGTCTCCTGTCCATGCTTCTCAAAGATCTCCGGAATAGACATTCCTGCCCGCTGTACTAAATCCTCATCCGTATCTATAATCTCCATTCCGCATAACTGTCTGAGTGCACCTGCAACAGTGCTCTTTCCGACACCCATAAATCCGATCAGGTAGATATTGGCATCGCCGCCTGTGATCGCCTGATGCATAAGCTGTAATACCTGTGCCAGTTCCTTCTTTCCCATCTGCCCCGGTGCACTTGCCTTCACTCCCGCACCGAATGTCACACAGGAACCAAAACTCTCACCACAGATCCTGCTCACAACGCCCATACTTCCCATTGACATTGTGATCAGCGGCGTATCCGGAAACTGTTCCTTAAACTGCGCTGTCGCAAGCAGAAGTCCTGCCACGTCTGTCTGTCTGTTCGGCATCACAGCCAGCTTTACGATATCCGCCCCTGATTTTTGCATCTGCGCAAGCATCCCCAACATTTCCTCCGGGGATGGTGTCTCGCGAAAATTATGATGTGATGCAACGATCAGCGTACCGCTTTCATGGATCCTCTGAAACAGTTTCTGTGTCTGTTCCAATTCGAAATACTCTGCGTCCAGCAGATCTGCATTCCCTGACTCCGCCAGTGACAGCAGTAATTCCGTCACGCATTTTTGAGAAAGTATTCCTTCCCCACCCTGCTTTTTTGAGCGGTAAGTCGCGAGCAGCAACGTGCTTTTACATATCTTTTGCAGGGTCTGCAATACTTCCAGCACCTGATTCTTATCATCTGCCGCCTCAAACCAGTCGATCCGCCACTCGATCATCTGTGCCCGCTCGCCTGCCAGCATCCTGACCTGCGCAAGGATCTCTTCCTTTTTCTCCGCTACAACCGGGACACAGACTAATGGCCGTTCACCGATGGTGTAACCCTTTTTTCGGATATATGTACTCATCCTTTTTCTCTCCGTTCGTTTTCAGATTTGAGATCTGTTTTTAAGTATAACCGTTTCCGGCGTTTCGGGCAAGTAATTGGTTGTAATTGACATCTATTTTATTTTCTACTATTATGTTGAATGGATCTTTGAGACGAAAATCTTTAGAACATACGATTTTCGATTTTTGATAAAGGAGCTATATCACATTATGGAAATTACCGGAACTACAAAACTGCTGTGCCTGCTCGGTGACCCGGTAGAACACAGCAAATCTCCCATGATGCACAATACGGCTGCCCGGCTTTTGGATCTGGACTATGCATATATGGCATACCGCGTGACAGAGCAGGAGCTGCCACGCGCCGTAGATGCTTTGAAACTGTTTGATGCAAGAGGCTGGAATCTGACAATGCCTTTAAAAACAGCAATGGCAGGTCTGACTGATGAGCTGAGTCCTGCCGCCGCACTGGCAAACTCCGTCAACACGGTTGTAAATGATCATGGCAGACTGATCGGGCATACAACAGATGGCATCGGTTTTATGCGTTCTGCCGCTGCCGAAGGTGTTGATCCCACCGGAAAAGAGATCGTTCTCCTGGGAGCCGGCGGTGCTGCCAGCGCGATCTGTGTGCAGGCAGCCTTGGACGGTGTCAAAGGGATTCACATGTTCAAACGCAAAAATGCCGGTTGGGATGCCACAGAACAATTTATCTCGCGTGTCGCAGGCAAAACAGGCTGTGACATCACTCTGGAAGATATCAACGATAGCACTGCGCTTCGGACACGTCTGCAGGACGCTGTCATGCTGGTAAATGCGACCAACGTCGGGATGGCGCCCCATACCGATACCAGTCCTATTGATGCGTCACTGCTTTACCCGGAGCTGGTCGTTTCTGATATCATCTATAATCCTGCCGAGACAAAGCTCATGCGGGAAGCATCCGCAATAGGCTGTAAAACCTTTAACGGCATGTACATGCTGTTGTATCAGGGAGCTGCTGCTTTTGAATTATGGACCGGAAAAGAAATGCCGGTAGAAGAGATCAGAAAGATATTTTTTAATTAAAAAGGAGTTTTCATATGAGTTTTACTTATTTGCGTGAGTTGCCCTCACCTGGAAAAATCAAGACAGAATATCCGTTATCCAAAGAAATGACGGCTATAAAAAACAGCCGCGATGCACAGATCCGTGACATTCTTACCGGAAAAGATGACCGCTTTTTGGTTATCATCGGTCCCTGTTCCGCAGACAGCGAGGATCCGGTATGCGAATATGTGAACCGCCTCGCTAAAGTACAGGAAAAAGTAAAAGACCGCCTGCTGCTGATCCCCCGTATCTACACAAACAAGCCCAGGACCACCGGCGAAGGATACAAGGGCATCGCTTCGCAGCCGGATCCGGAAAAAGCACCGGATATGATCGCAGGACTGATCTCTGTGCGAAAAATGCATCTGCGTGCCATCAGTGAAAGTGGTCTGACACCGGCAGATGAAATGCTCTATCCGGAAAACTGGGAATACGTTTCCGACCTGCTCTCTTATGTAGCAATCGGCGCGCGTTCCGTAGAGGATCAGCAGCACCGGCTGACCGTCAGCGGTTTTGATGTTGCTTCCGGCATGAAGAATCCGACGAGCGGAGACTTTTCCGTCATGCTTAATTCTGTCTATGCAGCGCAGCATCCCCATCACTTCACTTTCCGCGGCTACGAAGTGGACACGACCGGAAATGATCTGACACATGTCATCCTGCGCGGCGCTGTCAGCAAGCACGGTAACACCGTACAGAATTATCACTATGAGGATATCATGCGTCTTATCGAAATGTATGACAAGATGGATCTGGTCAATCCCGCTGCTATCATTGATGCCAACCATTCCAATTCCGGCAAAAAATACGAGCAGCAGGTGCGTATCGTCATGGAAGTCATGCACAATCGCCAGATCGCTCCTGAGATCCGTAAGATGGTCAAGGGCGTTATGATCGAGAGCTACCTTGAACCCGGTTGTCAGAAGATCGGTGAACACATTTACGGAAAATCGATCACTGATCCCTGCCTCGGATGGGAGGAATCCGAGAAGCTCATCTATGATATTGCGGAGCGCGTTTAAGACGCGTCTAGAGTGTGTGAATATCATAAATGAAAAACGAGATACATTTTTTGCGACTTTTGCCCGACCGAGCTTGACGAGGGTAAGGGCAACGAAGCAACAAATGTATCTCGTTTTAATTTTGTATTGATATTCACACCCTCGGGTGTGCATTTTTATATACTTCGCGGATCTTGCGGTTCGACAATTGCATATATACCTGTGTCGTCGATATATCCGAGTGTCCCATCAGTTCCTGCACGGATTTCAGATCTGCACCGTTTCCAAGCAGATGCGCTGCGAAGGAATGCCGCAGCGTATGCGGTGTGATCTCCCCTGCAAGACCTGCCTGCTTTCCGTAATATTTGACGATCTTCCAGAACCCCTGTCTGCTCATAGGCTCACCGGAACAGTTCGTAAACAACAGCCTGCAATTTGCATCTCCCACAAGCTGTGGTCTGCTCTTCTCCAAATAGTACTCCAACGCACATTTTGCCTTCGCTCCGAAAGGAACGGTCCGCTCCTTATGCTCATCTCTGCAGGTCACATATTCCATCTGAAGGTTCACATCATCCAGTTCCAACGAGATCAGCTCGGACACCCGAATGCCTGTCGCATATAAAAGCTCCATCATTGCCTTATCCCGAAGCTCCTTCGGTGCGTGGGATGACGGCTGATCCAGCAATCTTGCGATTTCCTCCTCCGACAGAATCTCCGGCGGCTTCTTTTCAATTTTTGGGGCCTTTAATCCCTTCGCCGGATTATCCGTGCGCAGCCCTTCGCTGACCTGCCAGGTGAAGAAGGCCTTTGCACTTGCAATAAAACGGGAAATGGTTGCTGCTTTTCGCCCCTGTGCTTCCAATTCCTGTACATATGCCTGCAGTTGCCCGGCGTTCACCTGCGCAAAGCTTGTCACATGATGCTGCTGCACGTACTCCATCAGCTTGCGCAGATCTCTGGTATATGCCGCTTCCGTGTTTGCCGAAGTCTCACGCTTTTCATGCATATAACTGATAAATGCATCGATTTCTCTTTTCATGTAAAAACCTACCCCTGTACCCGCCCTGCAAAAATAACATTGCATACATCACGATTCAGGGCGCGAATATGTCTTTACTATACCAAAATATTACAAAAAATGCAAATACTATGTAACATTTTTAAAATATTTTTAATACTTTTTGTAAAATTCGTGGATTTGCGTAAGATTCAAGTAATATTCCAACAACTAAAACCACAAAGAGAAACACAACTGCCATTATTCCCCGCCAACCGGCGTGCTCTCTCCGATGTCCGGATAACTCTACCAGCCCAAGATATGCAGGCACATAGGCAAAAAAATGCGGAAATAACGCCAGCAGGCACAAAAGCAGCCCCTTTGCGCCAAATGCACCGATCGATATCACACAAAAATAGCCATAGGCAAATCCACACCATGCCACAAAGAGCAGGTGAACCAGTTTTCCCTTCGGAATCGTTCCTAGTGTAAGCAATGCCAGGAACAATACCAGACGATTGCAGCCCACATGCCACAACAGTTCCTGTGACTGAATTCCTGCATATTGAAACTGTTTCAGATAATACCGGGTGAGACTGCCGTTTTTTTGAAAGCTGTCTGCACCCAGCAGATTTGCAAGCACGATTCCGACTAAAAAGAACACCAGAAAATCAATGAACAGCTGCTGCTTTATGGTTAGCTCACGCACACGCATAATCGCCTGTCTCTTCGTTTTTCTTTTAAATCATTTTATGCAATACTTGTTCTTATATGCCATCAATGCCGCCACGGTCTTGGCATCCTGAATCGTACCAGCATAGATCATCTCACAGAGCTGATCCAGTTCAAACGCCTCCAGTTCCACAAACTCATCCGGATCCAGATGCTGCTTCGTATGCACAAGATCCCTCGCAACATACACATCAATAAACTCATCGCAGTATGCCACGGTCGTGCGCAGAGAGATCAGGAAGTCTAAATGCTCACTGCGATATCCGGTCTCTTCCTCCAGTTCTCTGGCTGCACAGCGGATCGTCTCCTCCTCCGTAGAATCTCTGGCTCCCGCCGGTATCTCGACAGTTATACGGTCCAACGCATTCCGAAACTGGCGCACCATCAGTATCTTTCCGTCCGGAAGTACAGGAACGACTGCTGCTGCTCCCTTGCGGTGGTGGATCAGGTCCCACTCCGCCAGCCGTCCGTCCGGCATCTGCATTGTATCACTGTAAAAGTCAACGATCACCCCCTGATATTTTAATGTCCGGTTCACCCGTTTGATCTGATTTTCCATTGTATACTGCTCCTTTCCATATCTTTCTGCTTTTATTTATTTCCGATCCAATCTCATTCTAAAATATACATTGAAAAAGGCGCTAAGATCTAAAATCTTAACGCCTTGTCGAATCAGTCTTTTTTATGATACTCTGGTCTATTTTGCGTAATCAGTCACACGTGACTCACGGATGACGTTGACCTTGATCTGTCCCGGATATTCTAACTCAGACTCAATCTGCTTAGAAATATCTCTTGCCAGAATGACCATATCAGCATCACTGATTTGTTCAGGAACTACCATTACTCGAACCTCTCGTCCTGCCTGAACAGCAAAAGATTTGTCAACTCCCTTAAAACCGTTTGTAATATCCTCTAACTGCTGTAAGCGGTTAGAATATGTTTCCAATGTCTCGCGTCGTGCACCCGGACGTGCTGCACTGATCGTATCAGCAGCCTGTACCAGACATGCGATCAGAGACTGAGGCTCCACATCACCGTGATGTGCCTCTACTGCGTTGATGATAAGCGGTGATTCCTTGTACTTGCGGCACAGATCCACACCGATCTGGATATGTGATCCCTCCATATCATGATCCACAGACTTACCGATATCGTGCAATAATCCGGCACGCTTGGCGGTTCTGACATCCACGCCAATTTCTCCTGCCAGAAGTCCGGCAATCTGTGCAACTTCAATCGAATGCTTTAATGCATTTTGTCCATAACTGGTTCTGAACTTCATACGACCTAAGAGGCGTACAAGCTCCGGATGGATACCATGAATGCCAACCTCTAAGGTGGCAGCTTCGCCTTCCTCGCGGATCATAGTATCGACTTCCTTCTGAGCCTTCTCTACCATCTCCTCGATTCTGGCCGGATGAATACGTCCATCCACGATCAGCTTCTCCAGCGCGATTCGCGCTACCTCACGGCGGATGGGATCAAAACCGGAGAGAATAACAGCTTCCGGTGTATCGTCAATGATCAGATCCACACCTGTTAATGTCTCCAGTGTACGGATATTTCTACCTTCGCGTCCAATAATTCTTCCCTTCATCTCATCATTCGGGAGAGGAACAACGGAAATCGTAGTCTCGGACACATGATCCGCTGCACATTTCTGGATGGCAGTCACTACATAATCCTTAGCCTTCTTGCCGGCTTCCTCCTTGGCACGGGTTTCCATTTCCTTAATCAGTTTTGCAGTGTCAAGCTTTACATCATCTTCAACGGTTTTTAATAAGAATTCTTTTGCTTGTTCGGAGGTCAAACCTGAAATTCTTTCAAGTTCCTGTACTCGCTGTTCATTGAGCTTTGCGACTTCTGCTTTCTGCTTCTTAATCTCTTCTTCCTTGGCTGCGAAACTTGCCTCGCGCTTCTCGATCGCTTCCAGCTTCTTGTCCAGATTGGACTCCTTCTGCTCGACACGACGTTCCGCGCGCTGAATCTCTGATCTGCGTTCCTTGATCTCGCGGTCTAATTCATTCTTAGTCTTAATAGACTCCTCCTTGACCTCTAAGAGAGATTCACGTTTCTTCGCCTCTGCGGTCTTTACAGCATCATCGATGATCGCTCTTGCCTTCTCCTCAGCAGAGCCAACCTTTGAATCAGCCTTTTTCTGTTGTACCTGATTCATGATAACTGCCGTCACTACCGCAGCGACAACCAAGGTGACTAAGACAGCAACTATGAGTACTACAATACTTACTGTCACAGGAGCACCTCCTTATAAAATTTTCATTGTACATATAACATAAAAAATCGTACATCTGTCATAACTACAACATATAAATTTTATCCTTTATTGTGCATGATGTCAAGTAAATAATATGTATTTATGACCTTCCGATCGCTTTACAAATATCTGTACTCTGAAATCCCCTGCGCATCAGATATCCGTACATTCGGCGCTGTTCCTGCAAAGATGCGGTCTGTGGATCATAATTGCGCTTGCGCATCAGCTCCCGGATCATCTGCGGCTCATCCCGCTCATCCTCGTACTCTGCCAGCACCCGGTTCGCCAGTTCCCGGTCAACACCCTTGTTCTGCAGTTCCGCAAGTAATTTCCCACGGCTCTTTGCCGCTCCCCGCAGACGAACATAGCAATCTGCATAACGCGCGTCATCTACATAATGATAGTGTTTGACATAAGCGATAGCGTCCTCTGCCAGATCCTCCGGATACTCGCTCTCCAGAAGTTTTTTACGAAGTTCCTGCTCTGTGCGGTCCATCTTTTCCAGCAGATGCATCGCCCGTTTTTTTGCGCGCTTACCGATGATATCCTGTCGGATCTGCTCATACTGTGCCTGCGTCAGCTCTGTCCCCTCTGCCAGTGAACATGCACGCAGTTCTCCGTTATACAGCACCCATACTTCTCCGTTGTCCAGATGCAGTCTTCGCTTTCCCTTTGAAAGCGGCTCCACGGATACGACTACCACACCGTCCATATCGGATTATTCCTCTTCACCTGCAGATTCTCTGCCCGGCTGCTCTGCATTGACGTCTGCTGTCCCGGCATCCGGTCCAATGCCGTAATGGCTGCGCACCTTTGCCTCGATCTCTGCACAGATCTCCGGATTGTCAACCAGGAACTGTTTTGCATTTTCACGTCCCTGTCCGATCTTTTCTCCCTCGTAGGCATACCATGCACCGGATTTATTTACAACATCGATGCCCGCCGCAAGGTCCAGGATATCTCCTTCCTTTGAAATACCCTTTCCAAACATAATATCAAACTCTGCCTCGCGGAACGGAGGTGCCACCTTATTTTTCACGACCTTTACACGGGTATGATTACCGATCACCTCACCCGCCTGCTTGAGCGCCTCCACGCGGCGCACATCCAGACGTACGGATGAGTAGAACTTCAGCGCCCGTCCACCGGTGGTTGTTTCGGGGTTTCCAAACATAATGCCAACCTTCTCACGAAGCTGATTGATAAAAATAACGATACAATTTGATTTACTGATGACAGCGGTCAGCTTACGCAATGCCTGCGACATCAGACGCGCCTGCAGACCCACATGCGAATCTCCCATATCGCCATCGATCTCAGCCTTAGGCACAAGTGCCGCTACAGAGTCCACGATCACAATATCCACCGCTCCGCTGCGCACCATCGTCTCGGTGATCTCCAGCGCCTGCTCACCGTTATCCGGCTGTGAAATATATAAATTGTCAATATCTACACCGATATTTTTCGCATACACCGGATCAAGCGCATGCTCCGCGTCAATAAAGCCCGCAATGCCGCCCGCCTTCTGTACCTCTGCCACACAGTGCAGCGCCACGGTCGTCTTACCGCTGGACTCCGGTCCGTAGATCTCTATGATACGTCCCTTGGGAAGTCCGCCAAGTCCCAATGCCAGATCCAGACTCAGGGAACCGGTGGGAACTGTCTCTACATTCATTGCCGCCGCAGGATCTCCCAGTTTCATCACGGAACCCTTTCCGTACTGCTTCTCGATCTGCGCGATCGCCGCATCCAATGCTTTTAATTTATTCTCATCTGCCATGATCTTCTCCTTTTTCTATCTTTCTTTTTATTTTTTACTGTGTTCCGCCCAATCGCTAGCGAACATCTGTTCGTGTCTGTAATTATAGTAATACACATTGTCATAATTGTCAACAGGGATTTTAAAAAAAGAAATATCGCAGCCGCAAAAGCGCGATCAGCCGAAAAAAATAAGAACACCCACAACGGGTGTTCTCATTATATCGTTTTAAAGATACAGCGTCAAGACTCGATTCTCTGGTCTTTCAGTCCAGATGCCTTTTTTAACAGATCCAGCACCTCAGCCTCGCTGATGACACCAATGCTCTTTCCGGCAAACATTCCAAGGTTCATCGTCACCAGCATCGGAATGCTCATGACCTGATAGCGCAATGCCAGCCCGGGCTGCTCATCCACATTGACCTTGCCGACCACATAGGTGTCCGCATACTGATCTGCGATCTTTTCCACGATCGGACTCATCATCTTGCAAGGTCCGCACCAGTCCGCATAAAAATCAAGCAAAACCGGCTTGTCGCTCTTCATGACTACCTCATCAAAATTGTCTTCTGTTACCTGAATCACTGCCATAGAAAAACCTCCTTTTTTATACATTTCATGTGCCAAAAACAAATCCCCATACAGTTGTTAATTGCGGCCGAATTCGGAGAGTTTCAATCCCTCGTTGCGGTCCAGCGTCATACCCACACTCCATGCATTGACAAACAGAAGCAGCGGATTGCCCTTCAGATCCATGATCTTTTTCATATCCGAAGTTCCGGTCAGCTTGTCCATGTCAATTTCCTCTTTATTTTCGATCCATCGAATATGCTCATAGGGCAGATTCTCCAGACGGATATCCACATTGTACTCATTTTCCAGACGGAATTTCAGCACATCGAACTGCAGCACGCCTACAACGCCGACAATGATCTCCTCCATGCCGCCCTTGTACTCCTGGAAGATCTGGATAGCACCCTCCTGAGCGATCTGGTTCACACCTTTCACAAACTGCTTGCGCTTCATGGAATCGATGAGGCGCACTCTCGCAAAATGCTCCGGTGCGAAGGTCGGGATTCCCTCAAACTCAAATTTATCCTTCGCAGTCGTCAGTGTATCTCCAATGGAAAAAATGCCCGGATCAAACAGACCGATGATATCGCCCGCATAGGCTTCATCCACGATCTTACGCTCCTGCGCCATCATCTGCTGGGGCTGGGAGAGTTTGATCTGTTTGCCGCCCTGTACATGATACACTTCCATTCCGGCATCAAATTTACCGGACACGATACGCATGAACGCCACACGGTCACGATGATTTTTATTCATATTTGCCTGGATCTTAAATACGAATCCGCTGAAATCCTCAGAAAACGGATCGATCTGCCCGATGTTGGACTGTCTCGGCAACGGAGAATAGGTCATTTTCAAAAAGTGCTGCAAAAAGGTCTCCACACCGAAGTTCGTCAACGCAGATCCGAAAAACACCGGGGAAAGCTCACCCTTTGTGACCAGTTCCTGATCAAATTCCGCACTCGCGCCGTCCAGAAGCTCGATCTCCTCTAACAGCTGCTCCTTATATTCTGCCCCGATCAGCGATTCCAATTCCGGTGCGTCGATCGGAACGATCTGTTCCTCACCCTCCTTGGTTCCCTTGCGCGTATCGGAAAAGAGGCGGACACTCTTTGTCTCACGGTCGTACACACCCTTGAAGCCCTTGCCGGAACCGATCGGCCAGTTGATCGGACAGGTCGCGATACCCAGCTCATTTTCTATCTCATCCAACAGTTCAAATGTGTCGTTCGCATCGCGGTCCATCTTATTGATAAAAGTAAAGATCGGGATATGGCGCATCACACACACCTTGAACAGCTTTCTGGTCTGCGCCTCCACACCCTTTGAACCATCGATGACCATGACCGCTGAATCTGCCGCCATCAGTGTACGGTAAGTATCCTCCGAGAAATCCTGATGTCCCGGCGTATCCAGAATGTTGATACAATAATTATCATAGTGAAACTGCAGCACGGATGAGGTGACGGAAATACCTCTCTGTTTTTCGATCTCCATCCAGTCTGACACCGCGTGCTTTGCGGTGGCCTTTCCTTTGACGGAGCCCGCCTCGTTGATCGCGCCTCCATATAATAAAAACTTTTCAGTCAATGTCGTCTTTCCCGCATCCGGGTGGGAAATAATGGCAAATGTACGTCTTTTTTCGATTTCCTTCTTCATGTCTGCCACGGAATGATCCTCCAAATCATTTTCATTCGATGTTTCTTCCTTCATATACCTCATTTATATTATCGGTCGGTTCTGCTTTTGTCAAGGTATTGTTCCTGTTCTCAGCGGATTTCATACATAAAAAGAAGGCATCGTTCCAAAAAGAACATGCCTTCCTATCCTGCTTCACGATATGTTTATGATTTTGTTGAAATCGGTGTGATCACGATCTTCTCTGCCGCGATATCCGCCTTGCGGGAAACGATATCCTCAATCTGTGCGCGTTTTGCATCCGTGACATCACCCATATCCAGCACCACATCCGCGCCGCCGTCAGAGCTGATGCTGACCACTACATCCTTGAATCCCTTCGCCTCCAGCAGCATCTCCGCAGCAGCCTCTTTTTCCGCGATATCAGTCAGCGCAACCATCTTGTCGACCGCATCCTGCTTCTGTGCATCCGATAGCGTTTCACTGTCTATGATCGCCTGCAGGCTTTCTTTATTCTCAGAGCGCACCTGTTCCCGGTTCATCTTCATCTCCACTGCGAAGTTCACATTCTCCACAACGGTTCCGGTCAGCACGGTCTCACCCGGATTTTCCACACTTGCCTCCTCTGTATCCGCCGAAGTCTCCGCGTCATCTGTCTCCTCCTGTACCTGTGCCGTATCGAGCGCAGGATCCTCCGTATCTGTAAAAATATCATCCTCTAAGAGTGCATCCTCCTCGGAAATATCATAGGTGTCCTCCGCCACCTCCTGACTTGTCGCTGCCGCCAGGTCTTCCTCATTTCCATATGTATAGCTCACGTAACCTGCCGCAGCAATCATTAACGCTAACGCCGTAATGATTATCTGGTTTTTCTTAAAAATTTTCATGGTCGCTAACCTCCTGCATCGACATTTTGACTATTGTAATCTTATGCGCTTCCAGCGGAAATAATGCCATCACACTCTGTAAAATATTCTGTTTGACCAGAGAGTTTCCGCCACCCTGTGCCACCACCAGTACCCCCTCGACCTGAGGCGTCATTTCGTTGGAAACATAGGGCGTTTCCGTACTCCCCTCCTTCTCATACACGCTGCTCTGTGACATGTCGGAATTTCCGGTGCCGCCTGCACCCGCATCCGTGCGGCGCGTGACATCCTTTTCCACCACCTTCTCACCGGTATCCTTCAAGGTGATCATAACACGTACCTTTCCGGCGCCATCAATGAGTGAAAGTGTTTCCTCCAGCCGTTTTTCAAGCGCTGCAGTTGTATCATCCGCCGCCTCCTGTCCGGTCTGTGCCGCCGTTTCACTTGCAGACTGTTGCGCCTGTGCCCCTTCCGGGTCTTTCTGTTCCGACCGGTCGACCGGCATCGCGATCACCAATAGCAGTACACCGACGATTCCCAGGATCAGCCACGTATTTTTATCCTTGAAATTCAGTTTTTTCCAGTCCCACTTCATTGCACAAACACCTGCCCTTCCTTCAAACCATATACCTCGATCAGATAGCTTTTCAATGTCTCACCGTCGCCGGGCAGACCCTCCCGGATCGTCACCCGCTCCGGCTCATAGTCGCTGTTGAGCGAAACGGAAATGTCCTCTATATCCAATAACTTTTCCTGCGCTTCCTCCAAAAACTGTTCCTCCAGCGCCCGTTCATACTGCCTTCGGTAAACCTCGTTTTCTGTCTCCTCCATCTGACCGAAATCGAACTGCGCTTCCTCCATGCTCTGCCGGAATGACTCATATGCGATGCGTTCCCGCAGCGCGTCCTCCTTTCCCAGCAGTGACAGCACCGGTCGCAGGATCGTCAGCGCAAGCACCAGCCCCATAAAAAAGCGGATAAACTTTTTATAGGATTCCCCCGCCGTAAAATAAAGAATGATCATCATCAGAAAATATAAGATCAGGATCGAGCGGATCCAGTCCGTCAATGTCTGCATTAAACTCCCTCCCATCTGCGCACCCTTCTGCGTTCCATCGCTGACATCCGAAAATCCGCTACGCAGCTGCGCCGGTGGCAACGCAGACGACAGCCACCGTGAGAAACAGCATC
Organism: bacterium; assembly: GCA_004562765.1. Taxonomy (GTDB): domain Bacteria; phylum Bacillota; class Clostridia; order Lachnospirales; family Lachnospiraceae; genus W0P33-017. The sequence goes on from SFRL01000040.1 coordinate 21,746, forward strand.
AGGATCGCCGTGATCACGAGTTTCAGATAAAGCATGCCTGCCCGCGCCAGCGCATCAAGTACGCCGCTGATCCGCTTGTCCGTCACCGGTTCCACCAGTGCGGCCAGCACCCGGTAAATGAGTGCCAGAACGGCGACCTCTAAAAGCGGTTTTGCGCACAGCAGGACCAAGACGGCGATCACCGCGGCACCGACACAGTTTTTGATCAACAGCCCCGTGCCCAGCAGCATCTCACTCACTGCATTCATCGCTCCGCCAAGCCCGGGGATCACACCGATCGTCCGGACAGTCGCCGTCCTTTTGAGTTGGTCGACCACCGGAGCCACCATTCCCTGGATCAGATTCATCCCCAGTACAAAGGTCACCAGCACCTTTTGCGCCAGCATGATCCCTCCCTCAAGCAGCTTTGCCAGACTGGAAAAATGCTCCTCCTTCCACGCAAAGTTTGCAAACTGCGTGATCAAAAACACAAAAACAAGCGGAAGCAGCAGCTTTTGCAGAAGATTTTGAACCAGATACAGCACGAGCAGCAGCATCTCATATGTGAGGCTCGCAGAATTCACACCCGTGGAAAAGATCATTGCCATACAAAACACCGGTTGCACCAGCAGTGTAAATTCAGCGATCCGGTCCATACAGCTGTAAACGATCTGCTGCATCGACGCAAATATCCGCAGCGCATTGTACAGAAACAAAAAATACACTGCCAAAAAGCTGATGTCTGACAAAAAGGAATCCGCAAAGATCCCGGAAATCCCCTGAAGCATCGCAAATGCCAGCAGCAAAACCAGCATTTGTGCAAGATACGTTTTATTTTGTCGTACAGCGGAAAAGCAATGGCTGACGACCCATGACCAGATACTTGAAACATCAAAATTTTCTTCACCGGACAAAAATCCTTTGATCAGATCCCCAAAGCTGATATCCAGATCGTCCTCAGCTTGCTGTGAGAGGAAGCGCTCCATCTCATCCAGCTCCAATTCGCCGATCAATTCATCTGTCAGGTCATCCGTGATCCGGTCTGTGTCCTCTGCCTGCTGCGTCCGGTCGTCCGATGCCTGCAGATGTGTTGTCTCCTCTGCCCGGACAGGCAACGGCTGTATCAGAAGCAAAATCAGCAGTAACCCTGTACTCAGCAGCCCTTTCATCCGCCCCCTCATGCCGCCACCGTCGCGATCAGATCCAGAAACGCTTCTATGACAGGCAGTGCCAGAAGCAGGATCGATATTTTGGAAAACATCTCGATCTGAGAAGCGATCGTGGAATAACCCGCATCCTTACAGAGGTTGACCGCAAATTCAGCGACGTAAGTGATTCCGATCATCTTCAGGATCGTCTGGAAATACCCGGCATCCATCGTCGCCAATTCACGCAGACGGTTCACTGACTCCAGCAGGATAGACAGCCTGCCTACCACGCTAAAAAATATACAGACACACACCACCATACTCAGAACGATCCCATATTCCGGGCGTTCTTTTTTCAACACCATTGCAAGCAGCACGCCCGCCACTGCAAACAGGGAAAGCTGTACAATACTCATACACACCCTCACTTCACATATGCTCCATGTACTGTTCCCGTCACTTCGGATCACAGTTCAAACAACGTCTGCATCGTCTCGAACAGCTCATAGATATAGGGCACCACCCACAACAGCACCAGCACCAGTCCTGCCAGACTGATCAAAAAGGCATGCTCCTCGCGTCCGCTGTGCTTCAACACCTGTCCGAGGATCGTGACCAGGATGCCCACCGCCGCGATCTTGAAAATCATATTTACACTCATATTGTTCTCCCTTCAGATCAAAAAAATGATCAGGAAAATCCCTGCCAGCATCGTGCCGTAACGGCAAAGATGCCTGCGCGTCATAAGGCTTGTCTCGTATACATCCCTCAGCCTGCCGAGCCGCTGCTGATAGACACCGAACAATTCCTCCTTCAGTTCCACATTGTCCATGCGAAGCACCTCTCCCGCCTCTGCCAAAAGCCGGCACTCTGCCTCATCCAGCAGAAACGTCTTTTTGTTTTCCTCGAGTTGTTTCCTCCAGATCTCCGGTGCATCCCCATGACTCTGTTCCACGAGTTTTTCTCTGACTGCCTCACAAAGTCCCCGGTACGGATGATGCAGATGCATACTGCAATGCTCCAGTACAAGCGGCAAGGGCAGACGCAGCAGACAGATCTCATTTTGAAGCAATGACAGCAGCAGCCCGAATTCATCCAGCTGCCTTTTATGCTCCGAGAATTCCGCCTCTTTGGAAAAGATAACGCCCAGCGATGCCAGAAGGATCAGTCCTGCCCCGATCAGCTTCAGCCTCATAGCAGCTGACCTCCCACCTGCTCCATGCGGCTGTTATACACCTGCATACTCCGCCGTCCGTCCGCATCCTTCTGAAGCACGACAAATCGCCCGATCTCCCCTTTCCCGCTCCAGCTGAAAAAACCGCAGATCCGCTGAAGACTTTCGATATCCTCGCCATGCACCGTTCCGATCAGTCGGCAGCCGCTGTGAAACGCCCGGGTCACCGCCTCAAAATCATCCTTTGCACCAAGCTCGTCTACCGCGATCACCTGCGGTGACATAGAGCGCAGCAGCATGTAGATACCTTCACTCTTTCCGGCTCCCTCCAACACATCCGTGCGCGGACCGAGATCGTTCTGGGGAATTCCGAGATATTCTGCACCCAGTTCCGAACGCTCGTCCACAACTCCTACCTTCATTCCGGGATGCGTGCTGTCTCCCTCCGACAAAATGCGGATCGCATCGCGCAGATAGGTCGTCTTTCCCACACCCGGCGGTGAAAGAATCAGCGTATTGTAGATGCCGTGTGCATCCCTCACCGCCTCCACCAGAGGCTTTGCGCAGCCTTTTTTCTCACGGGCAATGCGGATATTCAGAAAATAAATGTGCTGCAGACGAACGATCCTTCCCTGCTGCAATGCTACCTCTCCTGCCACGCCCACGCGATGTCCGCCCTGCAGTGTGAGATACCCCATGCGCAGCTGTTCCTCGTAGGCATACATGGAATAATTGCACAAAAATCCCACCATCTCTTCCAGATCGCCTCTCGTCATGCGATATCCGCGCTCACAGTCGCGGCAGAGCGCATCACTGCTTTCCTCCAAGAAATATTCACCATCGCCGTACAGGAACATGAGTGGTTGTCCTGCCCGGATGCGGATCTCCTCCAACGTGCGCTGGTCGATGTCCGCGCGTTTTAATTTTTCCCGCATATGTAATGGAAATAATTTGAGTAACTGTTCTTCCAGCATAGAAAAATCCCCCTTGTCCATACATCACTATATGTACGACAAGAGGGATTTATGAATAATTATTTAAAAAATTGCCGATGGGCATCACTTTGGAAAACGCCATCAAGTCTGGCTTTCGTCTTTGGCGTTCCACATTTCCCGCAGATCATAATGGGGAATGAGGTCATCCTTTCCGAAATGCTTGTAATAGTTGCTGAATATACGTTCCATGATAAACGGGATCATATCCGGATCTGCCTCCATCAGGATCACCAGATACTGCATGGAACTATATCGGGTGCAGACATCTACGTTTCTGATATTGCCACGGATTGCAGTTTCCATGCATTGCAGTGCCTGTTCGATCTCATCAATGAACATCGTATTGCCCGTGACAGCTTCCATCGTGATCATGACCAGATGGCAGCTATGATTATAACGTTCGCCCAGATTGCTCACATACTCATAGACTTTAGAGAATTCTCTGTTATCCAGACCCAGAGCACCCACATAACTTCCGCTTCTCTCAAGTGCCTTTGCGATCTTCTCCAGATCCTTCTCGACCGTACCCGGACTACCAACACCTGCTTCAATCTGATGATAAAATGAATAGCTGTTTTTGCCGTTCTGTTTCGTGTAATAGAGCGCCTTATCTGCCTTTGCGTAGCAGTCCTCAAAGGAATCCCCTTTCCTGCTCATGCATAATCCGCCGGACAGGGAAGCCTCCTGAAATTCGATCTCTTTTTCCTTCTTCGCAGTAAAGCACTCAAATATAGTGCTTACCACCTTATCTACTGCATCTCTCTCCTGATCCCGCAGGAAGATCAAAAACTCATCTCCACCAAGTCTGCAGGTGATCGCATCCCCTGCACATACGGAAATGGTCTCACCCAACAGCTTTAAGATCCGGTCTCCGGATTTATGACCATAAATATCATTGATCTTCTTGAGATTGTCCAGATCCAAAAATGCCAGACATCCGGCATGCTTCTGCATCTCCTCCGCAATCTGTTTCTCGCCGAGATTACGCATGGAAAGTCCGGTGAGAAAGTCAATATTCTGCACATCCTTCTGGCTGTTCATCGTATCGACCACTTCGGAAATAAACTGTATCGCCTCCCGGGTTCCGGACATCTCCGATTGCGTCGTCGTTGCTCCAGCCAAAAGCGAATGATCCTGCTCTGAAATCTTCACTTCTCCTGCATCAAGTATTTTAAGAAATGTGTCTGCTACCACCGGATCAAACTGTCTGCCCTTATTTGTAACGATCTCTTTGCGGATCGACTCTTCTGAAAGTGCATTTCTGTAAATCCGCTTGGAGTTCATTGCATCATAACTGTCTGCGACAGCGACAATGCGCGCAAAAACAGGGATCTCCTCTCCCCGCAAGCCATCCGGATAACCGGTCCCGTCATACCTCTCATGGTGATGTCTTGCCACTTCTTTTGCATGGGGCACCAAAGTAATATTATCTAAGATATCGGCACCCATAGTTGCATGCTGCTTGATAATATCGTATTCGGCATCCAGAAGCTTTGTCGGTTTATTGAGGATAATATCCGGTATCCCGATCTTTCCTATATCATGCAGATAGGCAGCATTTCTGATATTCTCTACCTCTGTGGCATCCCATCCCATCGCTTTTGCGATCAATGCGGAATATTCCGCTACCCGGTAAGAATGTCCTTTGGTATATTCGTCTTTTGACTCGATCATCACAGACAGCGTCTGTATCAGTTGCAGTGACATAGCCTCTGTCTGTTTTCTTCGTTCTTCCGCGCGCTCCAGCTGACGTTTTTCTTCCTGGTCACGTATTTCCCTGACTGTATTGACAATCGTAAAAAACAATAAGATCAGCATTCCGGCACACAGGAAAATTTCTGATGCATGTACCATAAAATAGACAGATAGGCACTCAGCCAGCACACCTGTCATAGACACCAGAAGTCCCAACACAACCAGACTATATTCTCCGATCCTGCCTTTGCGATAATCCAGATAAAAGGTGATAAAAACCGCAAAAATTGCAATTCCTAATATGCTGTGGGAGATGTATAACGTATCCAGATAATCGGCAATCTCCGCAATCTGCAGAACGCTGGAAATCACAAAGTTCAAAACAGCAACCCACTCAATGATCCCGTAGATCTTCCTGTAGCGACCCTGCTGGATACTGTCCACATAAAAGAGGATCGGAACCGGTGCGATCATCACGATCACAAAGCACAAAGCCGACAGAGAGGATGCATTTGGCATATACAGCTGACGCAGCTTAGACTCTCCCAACATCCACATTGCTCCCAGTATCATACACCAGCCGAGATATTCCAGCGGGATCCGTATCTTAAAAACGATACTTAAAGCAACGCTCAAGATGATCGTGATAATTCCGGTAAAGAGAATAAACAGAGCAATGATGCTGAATCTTCCGTAATCACTCAGCAGATAATTCCAGATATCTGCTTTATCACCGCAATAGATCTGATTGACCACACCCGAATAGCGCTTGGAATTGGATACCAGTTCAATGCGAAGCTCTTTACCGGCATCCTTTGCGGATGTTTCACAGAACACATAACGGCTTGTAGATTCCGAACCAAAAGGTCTCGACCTCGCCGTGTCATAGATATAGCGAAGCTCCCCGTCGATGTAAAAACGGACGCTTTGCTGGGATCCCCGGATCATGACCGTATTTTCCGCATAATCCTCCGGAAGAAGTGTTGTGACAACCATTGCCTCTCCCGGCTCCACATCGTATGTGCCGGGCGCAGTGATCTGCTCCCTTGTGCCGTCCGGCTTCTCCCAGTATAATATTCCTTCATAAGTCAGCCGGCTCGGTTCACTTCCCGGTTCACGCTCTGAAGGGCAGAAAATCTGCGCAAGAACCAGCCCTATAAACGTAACTGCAACAAGTATATAGAAAGTAATTCTTATGTATTTTGAAACCGAATACTCTGTCTTCATCCGCTTCACTCCAATCGATATTATTCCTATTGTACTTTAAAATGGAAAAATATTCAATCGACAGATGGGAAGTGTTGCATGCATTTACGCATTTTTGAGTGCTGATTCCTATAAAAATGCTATTTAAAAAGTTTATGATAGACCCTCGTGATCTTGTAACCATACCATGCCTCCTCAATCTTTTGATAAGAGTAATCCTTGCTGGAGACAGTCGGATACGAACCTTTGTCCCATGTCATACCTGTCAGCTGCGTATAGGTGTCACCGCTACACAGAAAGATCGCCAAAAAGCCAGAAGTCGCATTGCACTGCGGATCGACAATGTACCATTTTTTATCGATCTTGATCTCCACCCACTGATGACTGGGGTTTGAGGCTTTTGCATTTGCATGCACATAACGGCAATCTACGCCCATGCCGTCACAGAGTGCCTTCATTCCTCTGGCAAAGCCGGAACACTGTGCCTCGTGATAACCGTCAGAGTCCTTGTAGACCAAAGCGCCCCATGCCGTGTTTGCGCCGTTTTTTGACCAGTCTGGTGCATAGATACAGGTGCGCGCCATATACAGCTGCGCTGCAATGACCTTTTCCAGATCACTCATGTCGGAAGTAATATAGCTATCGCAAAACTTCTGTACAACTGTCTTGACCTGTGAGAGCTGCTTTGCATTCAGCTTTGGTCCGTACACGGAACCACTCTTGTAGACTCCGGTCACGGATGCCACCGTATTTTTCTTGAAGCTGACCTTAAAGCCTTTCTCATCCATGTCCGCATACACCTTTTTTCCATCGACATTTTTGAAAGCCTTTACCGTATAGTAGTAGGTCTTTTTCTCGACTTTCGGATCGTAGCCGTAAGTCTGGCTCTCACCGGACAGCACAGCGATCTTTGTCCACTTTGTGGTATCAGCCGTCCGGCGATAAAGGATATATCCATCTGCACCGGAAGACCTGGTCCAGTTAATACGCGCTTTTTTATTTGCGACAATGTATGCTTTTTTTACTGCTGACTGCTTGACAACAGACAGTTCCTGTACATTGCTCTCTAAATCCTGCTGCGAATTCTCATCCTGTGTTTCATCTGCCCCTTCGTCTATTACCTGTGTTGTCTCCGCAAAAACAGGGAATGCCGGTGTGATACATGTAAGGGAAACGGACATGCACAAAACAATACTCAGTTGATGTAATTTTCTTTTCATAAGCAACTCCTTTTTTCCATGATGCTAATCGACCTATTTTCTTTATTATTTTATTGTAGGCATTTTGGGAATAGAAAGTCAATTGTTTGCAGAAAATTCCTCACGAATGAAGTTTTTAATACCTTATTCTATTCTGTAAAAACAGAAATAAATGCATCTCCTCATTTTTTCTCAAAATCCCCGGCTTCATTACAAAGCCGGGGATCTCCATTAATTAAAAATATGCACTCCTTGCTGAGTTTTAAATACTGCTTTCTGGCTGTCCTTAATCCATCCTGTCTTTCCTTTACTATTATCAGTTCCAATATACAGCTTGCCACCAATTAATTGAAAATAAAGGTTCTTAAAGCTGGTTCCTTTTTTTGCTGTAAATGCTGTTTTCTTTCCATTTGGTTCAGTATAAAATTTACAATTTGATTTTAACTTTGCAAAGGAGACTAACTCATAATAAGGCAGATTACCTTTTTCTACTTCTTTATACTCTGCTGCACAGGATTCCATAACACATCCGTATGGATTTTTAGTTGCCAGCTTGATTTTTTTATTATCCAGTTTCAGCATGAGTTGCGCATGAAAGTAACCAATCTGTTTCGAATTACCACATGTAGTAATTCCCATCATACTACTACCCATTACTGTAATTAGCTGCTCTATTGTCTGCATCTTATGGAAATTGCATCCGATTTCCTTGATTTTAGGCATAGACTTCAATTCTTTTTTCAAATATTTTTTCAGATCCTGTACTTGTTTAAATTTTCCGTTTTCGTATCTGCAATAATAAAAAGTAGTAATCTCTGGCCAATTGCCTGATCCATATGTAAGTACAAAAATATCTTTGACTTTATCTGTCGTGTCTATATCAGTAACAAAAACATCCCCAAGCAAAACATCCGGAGCACTGTTTTTGAAAGAAGCCACTTTTTCATCATCAATATATAAATCCAAATAATAGTAAAAGCTTCTGTCACTCCACTCATACCTTATGCTCTCTTTTGCTCCTTGTCCATCAA
>SFRL01000013.1 GCA_004562765.1 bacterium
TGTTAAGCACGCCGCCAGCGTTCATCCTGAGCCAGGATCAAACTCTCATGTTAAAGTTTGTTTCTGGTCATTCAAAAGCTTGGCTTTTGTTTAACCGTTCATTACTGTTATAAAAAGATCGTTCTTTAAAGAACTTTGTCTCAAAATCTTTCAAGGTTATTTCACTGTTCAGTTATCAAGGTTCTTTGTTTGTTTTGTTGCCGCCGTATCAGCGACAGCTCATTTAATATATCACGCGGTTTCGCATTTGTCAACAAGTTTTTTCAATTTTTTCAAAAAACTTTTTCGACTCATTTTTGTCGCAAAATCGCGAACGGAGAAGGGGGGATTTGAACCCCCGCGCCGCTGTTAACGACCTGCACCCTTTCCAGGGGTGTCCCTTCGGCCAGCTTGGGTACTTCTCCATGCTCTGCCCGAATCAATTCGGCATAATATAAATAAAAAGTAACTGTAAAGGTGCTGAACAGTTACGAAAATAAAATAACCAGTCTGCCATGCAAACTGATTATTTATGGAAGCGGAGAGGGTGGGATTCGAACCCACGCGCCCTTGCGGACAAACGGTTTTCAAGACCGCCTCGTTATGACCACTTCGATACCTCTCCGTGCTGTTTTTCGCAATCAGCGAATATTATATTAACATCCGCTTCGCAATATGTCAATAACTTATTTCACATTTTTTAAGAATATTTGTGCAACATCCAAATCCTCGGGCGTCGTAACCTTAATATTGCGATAGGAACCCTCTATCAACCGGGATGTTCTGCCAAGCGCCAGCTCCAGTACCTGCGCGTCATCCGTCACCGTCTGCTCACCGGAAGCCACCACTTTATCATATGCTCCCCTGATCAGATCATAGGAAAATGCCTGCGGGGTCTGTACCTGCCAGAGCATTCTTCGATCGGGCGTCTTCTGAGCCATCTGTTGTTCATCCACGATCTTGATGGTGTCTTTGACCGGCATGCCCACCACACATGCCTGCCATCTCGCCACTTCCTCCATGGTCCGCTTCAGAATATCCTGATCCACACAGGGACGCGCCCCATCATGGATCAATACATAATCTATGCCGTCCAATGCCTTCAGTCCGGCATGAACAGAAAGGTAACGTTCACTTCCTCCGGGAACAACTGCGCAGACCTTTGTAAAACCATAGCGCTCTACGATCTCTTTTCTGCAATAGTCCTCCTGTCCCTGCGCGACCACCAGTACGATCTTTTCAACCTCACTGTCCTGAAACTGACGAAGTGCATAATAGATCAGCGGTTTTCCATTTAATAGAAGATACTGTTTTGCTGTCTTTGTGTTCATGCGGCTGCCGGAACCTGCTGCCAGCACTACCGCACCATATACCGCGCGCTCCATCTACCGTTCTCCCAGCTTCAGGTTCGGAACCGCATTCAAGTCCAAGCCGTCTCGTTTGCCTGCCAGATATTCATAATATGCAGCCGCTCCGATCATCGCGGCATTATCCGTACAGAGAATGGGCGAGGGATGATAAAACGCAACTCCCTTCTTTTTGCACGCTTCCTCCATCGCGCATCGCAGCGTCTGGTTGGAAGCCACACCGCCTGCAATGGCAAATTTATCCATGCTGTACTCATCGATCGCACGCATTGCATTATGAACAAGCACTTCGATAACGGAGTGTTGAAAAGACGCTGCCACATCTGCCTGAACGATCTGCTCCCCCTTCATCTGTGCGCCGTTCAGGTAATTCAGCACCGCAGACTTCAAACCGCTGAACGAGAAATCATACGGTCCGTCCGCCACCTTCGGCTGCGGAAAGTGAATGGCGTACGGATCTCCCTCATGAGATACTTTCTCGATCTTCGGTCCGCCCGGATACCCGAGTCCGATCGCGCGAGCCACCTTGTCAAAAGCTTCTCCCGCTGCGTCATCTCTCGTTTTTCCAAGGATCTCATACTTGCCATAATCCTGCACCTTTACCAGATGGGTATGTCCGCCGGATACGACCAGACATAAAAAAGGAGGCTCCAGCTCCTTGTTTTCGATATAGTTGGCGCTGATATGCCCCTCTATATGATGCACGCCGATAAGCGGCAGTTTTCTTGCGTAAGCGATCGCCTTTGCCTCTGCCACACCGACAAGGAGTGCCCCCACCAGCCCCGGTCCGTAGGTCACTGCGATTGCATCCATATCGTCAAGTGTCATCCCCGCATCGGACAGTGCCTGCGAAATGACCTGATTGATCTTTTCGATATGCTTTCTCGAAGCGATCTCCGGCACAACGCCGCCGTACAACGTATGGAGCGCGATCTGTGATGAGATCACGTTGGAACGCACATCCCTGCCATCCACAACGACAGCTGCCGCCGTCTCATCGCAGGAGCTCTCGATCGCCAGTATTTTTACGGACTGTTCAGTGCCTTCACAGTTCCGATGCAAAAATCCATGAAAATCGTCTTCGACGATGGGATTTTTGCACTCCTGAATCATATTCTCACGGCCTACGCGGTTCCGCTCCGACCTGACCGGAATAGTTATGTCTCTCCTTTTCTTTTTTTCTGCCATGAATCAAATCTCTCCTCCGTCCACCTTTACAAATCCAAGGATCTTCCAGTTTCCGCTGTCATCCTTTCTCAGTAAAAACTGCTGATAAGTGCGTGTAAATTCCTTCGAGCCTTTTTTTATAAAATAAGATGCCTCGCACAATGCGCCGGATGCGCCATCCACATCAATGTAATCCACTTCATTGGAATCGCAGATATTTGCCTGGATCATAACCTTCTCATTGCTTCTGAATGCAGCGATCTCCTGTGCCAGACTCAACAGATGCGACTCCTCCGGATTCGCCTCGAGCAGTTCCTCATCATACATTTCCCGCATTTTTCTGCCGAGTGTGCGCACTTCCTCGTCCTTTAACTCACTGCCCTCTACGCCATAGAGGCAGAGCATGTAACGGTTATACAGCTTCATCACCTCTCTGGGCGTGGAAGGATAATTAACCGTAATGCTCTTGCTCATCAGTTCATCCTTCTCCGTGACTTCCGTCGCTTCCTCCGCCGTTTTCGGCGTGCGGTAAGCCACGAACGCAAATGCACCAACGATCAGTACTGCTATGAGTATGAGTAATATCACGCCACCACGTTTTTTCGTCATGTTTCGTCCTCCTCGAAATCGAGTTCGATCATCCGTCCGTCTTTTCCAAGCGATGCTCCCGGGAAGATCCCGCGCACCTTATCCATATAGTCCTCCGCATGCACAAGTGAAGGACTGAAATGCGTCAGCCACAATTCCCGCACCCTTGCGTCACTCGCCACATGCGCCGCCTCGTAAAATGTCATGTGTTTATACTGCTTTGCCTTTTCCAGCTTGTCCGACTCCGCATACATGCCCTCGCAGATGAGCAGATCGGCATTCTCTGCAGCCTCTGTCAATGACTTCGTCGGCCTGGTGTCCGTGCAGTAAGTGAGCTTGATCCCTTTGCGCGGTGCACCCATGACCAGATCCGGTGTATAAGTCTCGCCTTCGTATTCTACCGTTTCCCCGTGCTGAAGCCGTCCCCAGTAGTTGCGCGGGATCGGCAGCTGCTGTGCAGCCTCAAGGTTAAAGCGTCCTGCCCGCCTGATCTCGATGGTATATCCATAACAGAGTACGTTGTGATTCACCCGAAATGCCTCGATCTCATAACCATTAATGGAAAAATGCTGTTTCGCCCCGTCGATCTCCAGATATCGGATCTCAAAAGGCAGCTCCGGTGCGATCGTGCGCAGCGCGTTCACCACGCGTTCCAGCCCCTTCGGTCCGATCATCGTCAGCGGCTCTGTGCGCTCGGCGTTTCCCATCGTGAGCAGCATGCCCGGCAGACCACTGATATGGTCGGCATGGTAATGGGTAAAACACATGATGTCGATGGGCTTTGCACTCAGTCCCGCCTTCTTCATCGCCACCTGTGTGCCCTCACCGCAATCGATCAGCAGACTGCTGCCGTTATATCTGGTTAATAATGCGGTCAGCCACCGATAAGGCAGTGGCATCATACCGCCGGTTCCAAGCAAGCATACATCTAACATTTATGATTATTTTCCTCTCTCTAAAGCAATTCCGTCATCCGGTATCTTCGGGGCGCGATCGCGAAGGTGCGCTCCCAGTTCGCCAGACAACCCGGGCAAATATCCATCTCTTCCGCTATTCCATCCTGCGTGGACAAATAGCCCCAGTTTTTTATGATGTGCAGGTGATCCTCATAGCGCTCACCGCATCGTTCCAGTTCCCTGCCGCAGCAGTTACAAATCGTTTTTCCGTTTTCCGTCATGACTTATCCTCCAAAAAGCTTATTGTCTTTATTGTAAGGATAACGCCGCCGCAGCGCCAGTGGGAACTATTGGTTCCCGTACCATTACATAGGCATCCTCCGTCGGCTTTTCATAAAAATTTTTTCGCGTGCCCACCACAGCAAAGCCTTCCTGCTCATACAGGCGGATCGCCGGTTCATTGGACGCCCGCACCTCCAGCACAATGCGGAAGATCTCTCTGTCCGCCAGTGCATGGATCAGCTCCCCGATCAATGCACGTCCCACACCGCGTCGGCGCGCCGACTGCACCACGGCGACATTGGTGATCTCGCCCTCATCCGCCGTACAGTATACGCCCACATAGCCGAGCAGCTTTTCCCCGTCACATGCAACCAGAAACAGGACATCCTCTCTGTACAGCGTATCGGCAAAACCTCTGGCGGACCAGGGCATAGAAAAAATCTCCGCCTCCAGCGCTGCTACCGCATCGATATCCGAAGCGCTCATCTCCCGGATCGTCATACGCCCGCATCTCCCGGCAGACGCTGCTCTTTTTCTTTTCTCTCGCGCTCCGCCTGAGACAACCGCAGGTAATCCGGCTGATGCTCCGCGGCACTGACGGTCTGTCCGTTTTTCAGATACCGGAACGCCAGAGCTGCCACTGCGCCTGCGCGCTGTTTATTCAAATGTGCCGGTGCGAAGGAATACGGCACCTGTACATGTTCTGCTATATAATCCCGGAATACAGGTACACCGTCGCCCAAAAATATGACTGCACGCTGCAATTCATTGATCTTTTCAACGATCTGTGCGATATCCACCGCGCACTGCGGCTCCAACACCTGCATTTCACCGTTCTCAAAGGCATAAATGCCTGTATAGGTCTGGTTTCTGCGCGCATCCATGAGCGGACACACGAGATCTTTTGCTCCCCACAGATTGTAGGCGAGTCCATCCACCGTCGGAATCTCAACGATGGGCTTGTCCAATGCCAGTCCCAGGCCCTTTGCGGTGGCCGACCCGATACGAAGTCCGGTGAAAGAACCCGGCCCCTTTGCGACTGCGATGGCATCCACGGTCTCCAGATCCAGATCGATCATCTTCGCCACCGCATCCAGCATGGGAAGCAGTGTCTGCGAATGTGTTTTTTTATAATTCACGGTATACTCACCGATCAGATTGTCCTCTTCTGCGACAGCTACGCTTGCCACAAGGCCGGAACTGTCCAATGCCAATAGTTTCATTCTGTCACCTCTTGCAGTGTGATCCTGCGATAGTCAAAGCCCTTTTGCAGATCCTTTTCGATCAAAAGCTCTGTTCGCGTCTTCGGAAGCAGCTCTTCGATCAGCTCTGCCCACTCTACCAGGCACACGCCGTCTCCGTAAAAATAATCCTCATACCCGATCTCGTCCATCTCCTCGATATCGCCGATCCGGTATACATCAAAATGATAAAACGGCAGCCTGCCCTCATCATACACCTGAACGATCGTAAACGTCGGGCTGTTGATCGCTTCCTCTATTCCGAGCCCGGATGCCAGTCCCTGTGCAAACACGGTCTTACCGACACCAAGGTCTCCGGTCAATGTATAGACTGTCCCCGGTCCCGCCTGCTCACCCAGCTGTCTGGCCAGCGCAAAGGTCTCTTCCGGCGAATTGGTCTCATATACCATAATTTCTGCTCCTAGTTTTTCTTCATTTTAAAACGATAGCTGTCCATGTGGGCTTTTGCCAGCTCATAAAGCCCATCGTAAGCGTCTCCCAGCTGGTCTCTCGGAACGACATTCGCACGAATGCGCCCGCCGTAGAGCAGCACGAGACGTTTTGTGCTCACGATCTTGTAGAGCTGTTTCCATGGCATCGTCACGCTCTGGTCCGCAAAGCTCGTCGTGATACCGTTCTCGTCAAATGTATAGTGGATCGGTTCCTGATAAACCTCTGTGTTTCTCATCTGCTTTTTCACTCTGCTGCGCAGATTCAGCGGCACGTACAACACGATCAGTACCGCAGCCAGAAGATACAGCACATTATACGCAACGTTCGATTCGCCCCACGTCAGAACGCTGATCAGTGCCAGCATCACCCCCAGCACGATGGACAAAATGCCCTGTGAGTTGTGATAAACGTGGTAAAGATTAAACCGATACATATCTTCAAATGTCATTTTTACATCAATTTCTATCTTTTCCATGACAGATTACTCCTTAAAATCATAGTTATAAGTAGTATAACATTTTTGAAAAAAAAAGAAAAGAGGGTCTCTCAACCCTCTTTTCTGAATATGATCTGCTCTTACAGCAGACTCTCGTACAACTTTGTGATATCTTCCACGCTGGTCTCCTTCGGATTACCCGGACGGCATGCGTCGTCGTATGCAGACTGCGCAAGGAACGGAATATCCTCTTTCTTTACGATCTCCTTCAGATCTGCCGGGATTCCGACATCTTCGGACAGCTTCTTTACTGCATCGATGGCTGCCTTGCGGTACTCTTCCTGGCTCATGGAATCTACACCCTCAACGCCCATTGCGCGTGCGATCTCACGATATTTCTCACCGGTTGCCTCTGCGTTGTACTCCATAACGGTAGGCAGGATGATCGCATTTGCAACTCCGTGCGGCGTATCATATAATGCGCCCAGCGGATGTGCCATGGAATGAACGATGCCAAGTCCTACGTTTGAGAATCCCATGCCGGCAACATACTGTCCGAGTGCCATGCCCTCACGGCCCTCTTTTGTATTCTCTACTGCTCCGCGCAGATTCTTGGAAATGATCTCAATCGCTTTCAGGTGGAACATGTCGGAAAGCTCCCATGCGCCTGCGGTTATGTATCCCTCGATGGCATGTGTCAGCGCGTCCATACCGGTAGCAGCTGTTAAGCCCTTCGGCATAGATGACATCATATCCGGATCAACAAATGCAACAACCGGAATATCTTTCGGGTCTACGCATACCATCTTGCGGTTCTTCTCTGCGTCAGTGATCACGTAGTTGATCGTAACCTCTGCCGCAGTTCCTGCTGTTGTAGGTACAGCAAAAATGGGTACGCTCTTCTTTGTTGTAGGAGCTACGCCCTCCAGGCTGCGCACATCTGCAAAATCAGGGTTTGCGATGATGATGCCGACACCCTTTGCGGTATCCATAGAGGAACCTCCGCCGATGGCGATGATGTAATCAGCACCTGCTGCCTTGAACGCAGCGACACCGGACTGTACATTCTCGATCGTGGGGTTGGGTTTAATGTTTGAATATACTTCATAAGCCAGACCTGCCTTATCCAGAACATCAAGCACTTTCTTTGTCACACCGAATTTGATCAGATCGGGATCAGAGCATACGAATGCTTTTTTGAACTCTCTGCCCTTTGCCTCATCCGCGATCGCCTCAATCGCACCTGCTCCGTGATAAGAGGTCTCATTTAAGATAAATCTGTTTGCCATTTTCCTTCTCCCTGCTGCAGCCATCTGTTTCGGCTGCATCCTTTCTCTTAAAGATTTTTAATTCCCCCATAGCTATTTTTCATCTTCACAGCTATACCTAGATTTTAACTCAAATCCCCTTCATCGTCAACGCAATTCGCTTCTTCTGAAGATCCACATCAAGCACTTTTACCTCCACGATATCCCCGACGGAAAGCGCCTCCAGCGGATGCTTGATATAGCGGTCGCAGATCTGTGAAATATGCACCAGTCCGTCCTGATGGACACCGATATCCACAAAAGCGCCGAAGTCGATCACGTTGCGCACCGTGCCTTTCAGCACCATACCGGGTGTCAGGTCCTTCATCTCCAGCACGTCACTGCGCAGGATCGGTCGGGGCATGTCCTCTCTGGGATCTCTGCCCGGCTTCTCCAGTTCGGACAATATATCATTTAACGTCAGCTCACCGATGCCAAGCTCCGCGGCAAATTTCTTTTTATCCTTCACTTTTTTCGTGATGCCCGCAAGCTGCCCTGGCTTCCAGCTGCCCTTCTCGTATCCAAGCTTCTCCAAAAGCTGTGCGGTCGCCTCGTAGCTCTCCGGATGCACGCTGGTCGCATCCAGCGGGTTTTTTCCGTTCAAAATGCGAAGAAAACCTGCGCACTGTTCATACGCTTTCGGTCCCAGCTTCGGCACCTTCAGGAGCTCATTCCGGCTCACGAACCGTCCGTTTGCCTCGCGGTAAGCAACAATATTTTTTGCCACTGCCTTGCTGATACCGGATATGTACTCCAGCAAGGATGCACTGGCTGTATTCAGATCCACACCGACGCGATTCACGCAGTCCTCCACAACGCCGCCCAGTGCTTCTCCCAGCTTTTTCTGGTTCATGTCATGCTGATACTGGCCGACACCGATCGCCTTCGGGTCGATCTTGACCAGTTCTGCCAGCGGATCCTGCAGACGTCTTGCAATAGACGCGGCGCTTCGCTGTCCTACGTCAAAATTCGGAAATTCCTCTGTAGCCAGTTTGCTGGCGGAATAAACCGACGCGCCTGCCTCATTGACGATGACGTACTGCACCGGCTTTTTCAGTTCCTTTAATAATTCCACGATGATCATCTCGGATTCACGCGATGCCGTTCCGTTTCCGACGGAAATCAGGGAAACATCGTATTTATCAATAAGCTGCTTTAATATCTTTTTAGACTCTTCCACTTTATTTTGTGGAGCAGTGGGATAGATGACCTTCGTGTCCAGCACCTTTCCGGTGGCATCCACAACTGCCAGTTTGCAGCCGGTGCGGAACGCAGGGTCCCAGCCCAGCACGACTTTCCCCGCGATGGGCGGCTGCATCAGAAGCTGTCCTAAGTTTTTTCCGAACACGCTGATGGCGCCATCCTCTGCTTTCTCGGTCAGATCGGAACGCACCTCTCGCTCGATGGCCGGCGCGATCAGGCGGTCATAGCTGTCTGCGATGGTCTCCTGCAGCACCGGTTTCGTGTTCGGGTTATCTCGTGTGATGATCTGCTTTTCGAGATAACGGAGAATATCCTCCTCGGGTGCTTCCACCTTGACAGTGAGCACTTTCTCTGCCTCGCCGCGGTTCAGTGCAAGCACGCGATGACCGGCGAGTTTGTTTACCGGCTCGGAGAAATCATAATACATCTCATAGACCGTCTTTGCCTCTGCGTCTTTTGCCATTGAGCGCACGACACCCTTTTTCGTCGTGAGTTCACGGATGCGGATACGGTAGTCTGCCTCCTCGGAGATCGTCTCTGCGACGATATCCTTTGCTCCGGCAAGTGCTTCCTCTGCGGTAGCTACTTCCTTTTCTTCACTGATAAAGGCTTTCGCCTCCTCCAGCATGGGTTTATCCGTCATCTGCAGCATCAGTATGTTCGCCAGCGGCTCCAGTCCTTTTTCCTTTGCCACGGTGGCACGGGATTCCTCGGTCAGCTTGCCCTGCTCCTCGATGGTCGCAAGCACCTGTTCCTTTTTCTCCTCCAGGCCTCTCAGATAGTTCAGTCGCTCAAACAGGTTTCTGAGCTGCTCATCATTTAACGCGCCGGTTGCCTCCTTGCGGTAGCGGGCGATAAAGGGGATCGTGTTGCCCTCGTCGATCAGTTTTACCGCTGCGTCCACCTGATTTTTGCGGACGATCCATGTAATTCGTTTCCTTCCTTATGTGAATTTCGACTATTATTATAACCCTCCGCGAAAGCACACGCAAGAACATTGCATATACAACCGCCTTCTCAGTAGAACATTTTGTGCGTCCGCTCCTGTGTGGCGGGATTTTGCAGTCTGTTATGCTTATCGGGTAAATCACGCGAGTGGCACAGAGCAAAAGCAAAATCAGCTTTTCTCTGCTGCCTTATGACTGATTATTCAACGTTATCTCCGCGTGTACCCGTCGCATAAATGACTGCAAAATCCCGCCACACAAGGCTTGGACGCACGTCCTGCAATCTATAGCCTTGCCCATTCGCACAAGCAAGTCTTGGTATTATTTCCAACAAGCAGCCCGATTAAGATCGTAAACATCGGATTTTACGTTTTTGCCCGAAGTACAGCAAATGAATGTTTACAGGCAGGACACCCCGACGTACGACAGAGAATTTGACAGGTCGTTTATGCGTTCGGGTACGCGCGGAGAAAAAATCCGCTATTCATAAACATGGCAGCAGAGAAAAGCCGGTCTTGCTTTTGCTCTGTGCCACTCGCGCGAATTTACCGAGGAGCACAACCGACTGGCAAAGCTCTGTCGTACGTCGGGGTGCTGAAAGCATAATTAAAAAAGCTGACTGAGGGCAATCAATCAAAAACGATGTTTTAGTGACCTTAATCGGGCGTGGCTGAAAACACATATAAGCGCGCATTCCTGCGAATTCAGTGATTGAATCTGCGCCGCAATCGTGCTATTATATTGATATATATTGAGTTTTTTATGTAGTAGAAGGAGGATTCCCCGATGGATTTCCATTCGGATGATAATTTTAGCGGGCAGTACCGCCCGCAGGCGCGTCCGCAGGATGTGATGCTGACTGCTTCCATTATGTTGAGCGTTATTGCGATTGCCACAACATGCTGTATCTATGCATCGATCATATGCGGTTCGCTCAGCATCATTCTGGCTTTGCTCTCCCGTGGGCAGCAAAAGCAGCTCTCCCCACAGGGCAAGATGGCAGTCATGACTTCCACAGCGGCAATCATCATTTCGGTTCTTGCCACTGTCATCATGTTTGTGGTGACGATCCGCGAATACGGAAGCGTTGAGAACTTTCTGAAGGCATATTCAGATATTATGGAGTCAATGACAGGCATTCCACTCTTTGAAGAGAGCGGAATATAAATCAGGGTATCATCTGCAAAAGGTCAATGTGAAACAAAAGCAGAGCGCCGTCCTTGACGAGCACGTTCAGCACTAATATAATCAGTGCAATCCACAGCCAGGCGGGGTTCCATTTCATCCCGATACGCAGACGATAACGACTCAGTTTTTCGATGGTATGGCTGACCATAAACCACAGATAGACCGCAGCCCCATAGGGGACGAGCGGATGATAACAAAAAGATCGCCACAGTTGCAGATGCAACAATGCATCTACCGCGCGCGTTCCTCCGCAGCCCGGACAATAATATCCGGTAAAGGTACGCAGCAGACATGGCATCATAAGAAACGGCAACCGGGCGCACAGATACCGGTAAGCAATGATGATCAGTGGTGCCGCTAGCAACAGGCAGATGCCGATGATATATAATTGATCTTCTAAACTGGTTTGTTTTTTACTCATAAAGAAAATTATAGTCTGCACAGCAGACTTTGTCAAAGCAAGGAGGTGTTTGTATGGCAGGTTCTATGGCAATCGGCGGTTATGGCATGATGGGCAGCTATGGCATGTATGGAAATGCGGGGGCAGTCGGGTCTGCGATACAGGGAAATGCACAGACAGGCAGCACAAATGCACAAGACCGCGCACAATCAGCCGGGAAAGCAGGAAAAAACAGCGCAACCCCGGACGATCAGGTCAAAGCAGGCCACAAATCGTCACCCAGCGAATGCAAGACATGCAAGTCGCGCAAATATCAGGATGGTTCCAATGAGAGCGACGTTTCGTTCAAGGCACCGGGACACATCTCTCCTCAGGCATCTGCCGGAACTGTCCGCGCGCACGAGCAGCAACATGTGAGCAATGCCTACGAAAAAGCATCCAAGGACAACGGAAAGGTGATTTCCGCAACCGTTTCCCTGCGCACGGAGATCTGTCCGGAGTGCGGCACTGCCTATGTGGCAGGCGGCGAGACACGCACCACGATCGCATATTCAAAAGAAAATCCGTACCAAAAAAATCAAAAATCACTGGAGGCTGCCGGTCTGATCGGCTCCAATGTGGATTATGTAGCGTAATAGTAACTGCAGAGACACCGGTCAGTTACGCTTAGTATTTAAAGGAGATTTATTTTATTATGAAACGTTCAAACGGAGAGCTCAAGGGCATGGCCAGACAGATGCTGCTTGGCCGCTATCAGGTGCCGATGCTGGCGATGCTTCTCGGGTCACTCATTCCGTCACTTTTTCTGCTGCCCTTCAACTATCTGTGCAGCGACCGTAACACCATTGCGATGCAGGCGGTGCTCTACTACCTGGCCTACTTCATCATCACGCTGATCGAGCTGCTGTTAAACAGCGGCGTGAAACGCATTCATCTGATGATCGCGCGCGGACAGACAGCCCGCGTTTCCGATATGTTCTGGGTGATCAAAAACCGACCCGACCGCATCCTGATCGGCGGCTTTCTGTTCACACTGATCTCGTGGATCCCGATGATCCCGTCATTTGTATTTGAGGCAATGCCGCCGGAAGGACTCTCAGATGTAAGTGTCCTTGCCATCGCAGAACTGCTCTCACTGGCAGGGCTTGTGATCGGTTTTCTGATCACACTGCCATTGTATTTTATCTTTTGGATCTATGTGGATGACCCGGATATCGACACACGCGATGCCTTCCGCCGCAGTATCTCTCTGATGCGCGGTACCAAGTGGCGCCTCTGTGTAATGCAGTTGAGCTTTGTCGGCTGGACGATCCTCGGTGCAATGTCTTTCGGTATCGGTTTCCTCTGGATCCTGCCCTACACGGATCAGGCCTTCACAAACTTTTATCTGGAGCTAAAGCAGGAATTTGACGTGAAGGTTGAATTCAGTGAGGCGGCACAGGAATATATGCCAAATTAGTTCTTCAAATTAGCAATAGATTTACGCAAAAGAACCATGTTGTATATCTTGTCATACAACATGGTTCTTCATTTTTTATGACCCAACGTGGTCCGCATCATTGAGAGGCGTGTTGGGTTCTTTTTCTTTAATTAAACCGGATCATCTGCAGCACGCTGGAAAGCTTTGCTGCTTTCTCCTCGTATGCTGCCTCTGACATGGTCTCTGTCACAAAGCCGATCTCGTCAGAAAGCTCCTCGATATCAACGAAATCCACTGTGCCAAAGGTGTTGGAGATCTCTTCCTTGGATGCCTTTGTGCGGACAAAGAACCGGGTTTCGTTTGTCTTATAGTCAGCGAGCTGTACCGGCTCAGCCTCCCAGTTCAGCACGATATGTGTGTTCATATGTTTGACCATATCTACGATATCACCGACTACCGCGCTGGCGGTGGGCAGTTTTCCGGCTCCGCTGCCGTAAAACATCGCGTCTCCCAGCATATTTCCTTTGACAAAGATCGCATTGAATACGTCATTTACATTATATAACGGATGAGAAGCCGGGAGCAGGAACGGTGCCACCATGGCAACATAGCCGTCCTTTGTCTGTCTGCTCATCGCAAGCAGTTTGATCGCACGCCCCATCTCCTTTGCATACATAATATCTGTCGGTGTGATCTTTGTGATTCCCTCTGTATGAATATCTTCGTAATTCACCTGCTGTCCGCATACGAGAGAGGTCAGGATCGCGATCTTGCGGCAGGCGTCATAACCCTCCACGTCAGCGGTGGGATCCTTCTCGGCATATCCCTTTGCCTGTGCCTCTTTCAGCACTTCGTCAAAGGGGAGTCCCTCATTTGTCATCTTCGTCAGCATGTAGTTTGTCGTTCCGTTGACGATACCGCTGATCTCCACGATCTCGTCTCCGGTAATAGAGCTCATGAGCGGGCGAATGATCGGAATACCACCGCCGACACTTGCCTCAAAGAGGAAGTTCACATTCTTTTCAGCTGCAAGTGCGATCAGCTCCGCGCCCTTATCTGCTACCAGTGCCTTGTTGGAGGTTGTAACATGCTTGCCGGCCTCCAGCATCGCCTTCACGAAAGTGTAAGCAGGTTCTACACCACCCATCGTCTCCACAACCACACGGATCTCCGGATCGTTTGCGATCACCTGATAGTCATGCACGATCTTGCTCTGGATCGGATCGCCCTCGAACTCCCGCAGATCCAGCACATATTTGACTTCCAGATCCTCTCCGGAGGTCTTCTTGATGCGCGCTCTGTTTTTCTCTAGAATTTCAACAACGCCGGAACCGATCGTTCCGTATCCCATAACTGCTACTTTTACCATTTGCCTCTTACTCCCTCGCTAATATTTTTAAATAGTGTACCCCTTCCTGCTGCTCGATACGCTCCATCATGCGGTTCGCATCCGCTGAATCAGGTAAAATATCGACGCTCAGCGTCAGGGATGCAATGCCGTTGACCGGTATACTCTGATGGATCGTCAGAATATTTGCGTGCGAGTCCGCGATCGTCTTTAAGATCGCAGACAGCAGCCCGGGCTCATCGTCCAGCTGAATGACCATTGTGATCGTCCGCCCTTTGGCATTGTCGTGAAAAGGGAAAATATCTTCCTTGTACTTATAAAAAGAGCTGCGGCTGATGTCTACACGCTCCGTTGCTTCCTGAACGGAAGCCGCCCTGCCGGATTCAAGCAATCGCTTTGCCTCCACCACGCGCAGCAGCACGTCAGGAACCGCTTTCTCCTTCAATACATAGTAGTTTGTCTTTTCCTTCATGATACACTCCTGTGTTTGTCCTGCAAATACATTTGTATTCACCTGAAAGATAATACCACAAGAATGCAAATGGCGCAAGACCTATTCGTCCGGATCCAGATCACCATCCAAAACCGCATCCACATTTCCGGTCTCGTAGCCGGTACGACGGTCCTTGACCATCGTGTAGGGCTGCATGACATAGGACCGGATCTGGTTGCCCCAGCCGATCTCCGTCACCTCTCCGCGGATCTCTGCTTCCTTTTCCTCATTTTCCTGCTGACGCAGCATGAGCAGCTTCGCCTTCAGCATCTGCATCGCCTTATCCTTGTTCATATGCTGTGACCGCTCATTCTGGCAGGTCACTACGATGCCGGTCGGAAAATGCGTGATACGGATCGCCGATGAGGTCTTGTTGATGTGCTGTCCGCCGGCGCCGCTTGACCGGTAGGTATCGATACGGATATCTTCATCCTTTACCTCAATGTCGATATCCTCTTCAATATCCGGCATGACGTCGCAGGAGACAAAAGAGGTCTGACGCTTGCCTGCCGCGTTGAACGGTGAAATGCGCACCAGACGATGCACACCCTTCTCGGATTTCAGATAGCCATAGGCATTCTCTCCGTTAACCTGGAAAGTCACAGACTTGATACCTGCCTCATCACCTTCATGAAAATCCAGCACATCCACGGAAAATCCTTTATCGTTGGCCCAGCGGGTATACATACGGTAAAGCATGGATGCCCAGTCACAGGACTCCGTTCCGCCGGCGCCCGCGTTCAGTGACACGATCGCTGCGTCTGCATCAAACTCTCCGGACAGTAACGTCTTGATACGGATCGCATCATAGGTTTTTTCATAAGAGGCAACCGCCTCCTCGATCTCCGGTATGAGAGAGGCATCATTCTCCTCCTCCGCCATCATGATCAATGTTTCGATATCGTCATAATGGGTCTCCAGATTTGCGTATGTCTCAATATCATCCTTGAGACTCTTTAATGTCTTCATCTTCTGCTGGGAAACTTCTGCATTGTTCCAGAAGTCCGGCGCTTCCATCTCCCGCTCTAATTCCTCGATACGCTTTGACTTGTTTGCTAAGTCAAAGTGCATCCCTCACTTCCATCAGTGGTTCTTTCCACGTATTTAATAAAAACCGGTACTGGTCTAATTCTACCACCTTTTTCACCAACTTTCTGCTCAATTTTTTCGACCTGATTACATCATATCGTATTATTTCTCTTTCTTCAATACCTCGATCGCTTTCAGGATCTGGTTATCATTCATCATATCATACTCTGTCGCATCCGGATCAAGATATTTATATTCCAGCTTAATATCCGGTTCAATGCCTTCTCCGTGGATATTCTGTCCACTCGGCGTAAAATACCTTGAAGTTGTCAGCTTGATCGCACTGCCGTCCGCAAGTCTGCGGATACTCTGGACGATTCCTTTGCCGAAAGTCTTTGTCCCGATCAGTGTACCGTACTTATAATCGCGGATCGCACCTGCAAAAATTTCCGAACTGCTGGCGCTGTTGCCATTGATAAGCACCACCATCGGGTAGTCCAGACAAGCGGCATCTGACGTGTACTCCTTTTTGTTTCCGTATTTATCTTCCGTCCAGACCGTCACACCCTCCGGGAGGATCTGGTCCAGCATTGCGGTCACAGAGTCAACGATTCCGCCCGGATTGTTGCGCAGATCCACGATCATAGAGGTCATTCCCTGCGCTTTCAGCTCGCTCACTGTATCGGCAAACTCTTCTGCCGTCTTATTTCCAAACTCTGCGATCATGATATAACCGATCCCATCATCCAGCATTTCACCCTTCAGTGTCGGCACATCGATGATCGCCCGCTCCACATCCAGTTCCAGATAACCCTTCCCATAGCGATACAGCTTCAAATGAACGGTCGTACCCTCGTCGCCCCGGATTTGCGTTGCAAACTCCGATAGCTCCATTGATGTAGCCACGGCATCTCCGGCTTGTACGATCAGATCTCCGGCAAGGATACCTGCTTTTTCCGCAGGGCTTCCCTCGTATACATAATTGACCGTCACCTGCATCGTGTCGGGATTCTGCTGCATGACTATGCCAATGCCGCTCAAAGAACTCGTGGCAGAGATCATCAGCTCTTTGTACTCCTCCGGTGTATAATAGGCTGTATAGGAATCCCCAACGCCTTCCAGCAGTCCCTTGTATAGTCCCTGCACCAGGTCTTCCTCATCTACATCCTCATAATACAGCTGATCGATCGCATCAGCCAGCCGTTCGATCTTGCTTTCTACCGACGGTGTCAGCAGCCCGGAATCCTCCGTCTGCGCTGCCTGCTGCTGCGCCTCCTGTGCATTCTTATTGATGTCCCTAAGCCGCATGACCGGAATAACAAAAAACACAAGGAGACATATCGCCAGTGTTGTCAATCCTCCAAGCGCAATCCCCTTGCAAAACATTTTTCTCTGTTCGTGTTCGATCCTTATCCTTAAAACCCAATCCGAAACCGCCTCATCATCCGCCCGGTTTCGATTCAAAATATCAAACCTTCAGGTGCTTCCGCGTCGTCGTAAAGCTGCCGAGGAAACCGATTCCCACACCGAGCACGAGCGCGATCGGTATCAGTGTACGGAACACCGTACTTACCGGAAGGAAATTCATCAGGCGGCTCAGAAAATTGAATTTTTCCATAATATATACGATCAGGCGGCTGTACATGACATAAAGCAATGCAAGCGGCAAAGCAGAACCGATCAGCCCGATCAGGATTCCCTCCACTACGAAGGGCGCGCGCACAAAGAAATCCGTCGCGCCGATCAGTTTCATAATACCGATCTCTTCCTTGCGGACAGCGATACCCACCGTAACCGTGTTGCTGATCAAAAAGACAGCTACGCACAGCAGGATCAAAATAATACCCGCTGACACATAACCGATCAGGCGGTTGAAATCGGACAGCGTATTTGCCACGATCTCCGAACGGCGCACCTCGCGCACACCATCCAGGTTTTCCAGATACTTGACCAGCGTATCCTGCATGGATACATCATTCAGATAGATCTCATAGCTCTCGGACTTCTGCAGCGGATTGTCGTCGCCAAAGCCCTCTGCCAACTCTTCATTGCCCTCGAAGTAGATCTGTGAAAACTCTGCCCACGCATCAGCAGCAGATTTGAAGTTGTACGCAGATACCTCCGGGCGCTCCTTGATCCGGTCACCGATCTCCGCGATCTGCTGGGGTGTGATGTCATCATCAAAGAGCACAGTCACTGCCACGCCCTCCTCAGCCTCTTTTACCATTGACTGGAAGTTCGTCACGATCGCAAAGAACAGTCCGAACAGGAAAATACATGCAGCCATCGTTGCAATGGATGCAAGAGAAAACATCTTGTTTCTCCAGATATTTTTAATACCCTGTTTGATCGAATAAAAAAATGTACTAATCCTCATCGCCATCACCACCCATACCGTCGACCAGAGAGTCTGACACAACGGTTCCTTTCTGAATCGTAATGACGCGCTTGCCCATTGCACGCACAATTTCCATATTATGCGTCACGACAACGACTGTCGTACCGCGGGAATTGATCATCTCCAGCAGGTTCATGATCTCCCATGCATTGTTGTTATCCAGATTACCGGTCGGCTCATCAGCCAGCAGGATCCGCGGGTTGTTTACCAGCGCACGAGCGATGGCCACACGCTGCTGTTCTCCACCGGAAAGCTGTTTCGGGAAAGAGCGGTACTTCGCCGCCAGTCCCACCATCGACAACATCACCGGTACCTTCTGGCGGATGCTGCGGTTGGAAGCACCGACAACACGCTGTGCAAATGCCACATTATCATATACATTCCGGTCTTTTAACAACCGGAAATCCTGAAACACGCATCCGATATTCCTGCGAAAATGAGGAATCTTCCTGTGGGGAAGTTTCCGGATATCTATGTCGTTGATCGTAATGCTGCCGGAAGTCGGTTCCAGTTCCTTTAACAGAAGCTTGATGAGTGTGGATTTTCCGGAGCCGCTGTCTCCTACCACAAACACAAACTCTCCTTCCGATATGTGCAGCGATACATCATTCAATGCAGGTATGCCCTCGGAAAAGGACTTACTCACATGTTCAAGCTGAATCATAAAGCCTCCTTACCAGTCGCTCAATAATCCATCGTCTCCATATACTTCATATACTGGACAACCATCAGCGCGATCTTAAAGGTGATGGCATCCTCGAAGATACGAAGGTCAAGACCGGTACTTTTCTGCAGTTTATCGAGACGATAAACCAGTGTATTACGATGAATGTACAGCTGACGAGATGTCTCTGATACATTCAGGTTGTTCTCAAAAAATTTGTTGATGGTCATCAGAGTCTCCTCGTCAAAATCATCCGGTGATCTGCCGCCGAAGATCTCCTTAATGAACATCTTGCACAGAGGGATCGGCAGCTGATAGATCAGACGCCCGATACCGAGTGCAGCGTAAGCAATGATATCTTTATCCTCAAAGAATATTTTTCCCACATCCAACGCCATACGCGCTTCCTTGTAGGATCTGGAAACTTCCTTGATCTCTTTCACGATCGAACCATAGGCAATATGTACCTCCTGATTGCCGGCACCGCCAAAGAGCGAACGGATAACCTCTGCGGTCTTGTTCAGATCCTCATAACCCTCGCCATCCATCAGCTCATGGACAACGATAATGTTCTTTTCATCCACAGCTGTCACAAAGTCATGACTCTTGCCATGGAACAGACTGCGCACCTTCTCCAGCTCATTGCCGTCCTTCTCACGATTCGTCTCAACAATGAACACCGCGCGGGGTACATCAATATCGATGTGCAGCTTTTTGGCACGGTTGTAGATATCCACCAGGAGCAGATTGTCCAGCAACAGGTTTTTGATAAAATTATCCTTGTCGAAACGCTCCTTATACGCTACCAGAAGATTCTGGATCTGAAACGTCGCGATCTTACCGATCATATAGGCGTCGTCTGTTTCCCCGTAAGCCAGCAGCACATACTCCAGCTGATGCTCATCAAATACCTTAAAAAACTGACAGCCCTGCACAACCTGGGAATCTGCAGGCGACTCTACAAACGCCAGCGCAGCGTCGGTATAATTGTCCGCCTCCGGAAATGTTGATGCAAGCACTGTACCCTCTGTGTCGATCACGCACAGATCGTTTCTTGTAATACCCTTCAATCCATCGATTGTATTCTGCAAGATCTGATTTGATATCATGTTGGCTCCTCCTGTCTTCACCCCATATCGGAACGCACTGCCACTCTCCCCGTTCCGCTGCAAAGCTCCGCTTCGCTATACATTTTTCACAAAAGAATTTTGACGAAAAAAAAGCAAAACAGACTTCGTATTTCTCATTTTAATGCAAAACTGCAAAAAAGAAAAGAGGAAAAGCCATATTTTTTATGCTAATATTCTAAAAATCCTTCCCCAAGCACTTCATTTGCGTCCGTCACAATTACAAATGCATGCGGATCAAGCTCCTTTACGCAGTCTTTGAAGTCCAGAACCTCTTTTTTCCCCACGACACAGAACAACATTTTTCGCATTTCATCAGAGTACATACCCTGTGCCGGTATGGCTGTACAGCCACGATCCATCTCGTATAAGATATGCTCTGCGATCTCTGTCGACTTGTCTGAAACAACGAAGATCATCTTGGAATAATTCAAACCATCCAGAATGGCATCCGATACCTTGGTCACGATCGCTACTGTCAGGATCGCGTACAATGCCGGACGCGCACCCACCAGATAATAACCTGCAAGGATGACTGCTCCGTCCAGAACAAGCAATATCTGGGCAACTGAATAATTGCGGAATCGGAGGTGCAAAAGCGATGCCAGAAGGTCTGTGCCTCCGGTGGCATTTCCGGTGCGGAAGACCATCGCAATGCCGGCGCCGCTGATCAGTCCGCCATAGATCGCAGCCAGAAGATAATCTCCTTTGGCAAGATCCATGACCGGAATGACCGCCAGCCATGCAGACAAAAGCACTGCTGCTATAGCAGTCCGTTTTACGAATACTTTTCCCATTAAAAACCACGCGGCCACAAACGCAGGCAGGTTCAACGCAAGGTTGGTAAACCACAGTGGAATACCACCCGGGATCAGTCCCAGCGTTGCCCGGCGCAGTAAGATCCCGATTCCGGTGAAGCCTCCGGTCACCATTCCCATGGGATCAAAGACTGCCTGAACGGACAGAGCGATCAGACCGGTACCGGCGATCAGCAGAATGTAGTCGCGCACCACTTCTTTTCTTTTTTTATGAACACGTACCACTGCCTAGTTACTCTCTTTCTTCATAGTGATTGACATGCATTTTAAACCTGCCAAAATGGATCAGGCGTTTCATCCGCCAACCAAACCCTTTCTTTTCCATGAGAAGACCATAGTTCTCTCCCAGACCGTACCACAGCTTTGCCAGAAGCTTGCTGCGGTTTGCCACCAGAAATTCCTCCTGCTGGGGTGTCGGCATCACAGAGATGATCACATCCGGCGCTGCGCTGTTGATCTCATTGATCATGCGGTCAAGGTCATCCGGATAATCCTCAATACTATATTGTCCGACAATATGAAGTTTTTCATACCGCTCTCTTAAAATTTCCTGAATTTTTTCCAGCGCCGCATTCTTTGATGCCACAAGGTATACCTGCTGCTGTCCGCGCTGCAGACGCTTGAGAAGTTCCGTGAAAAACAAATGATCCTCCGCCTCGCGAATGCGCTGGCTGGAGTTGATACCGGCAACACTCAGGATCTCCGGATCCTCCACCACGACCAGATCTGCCTGCTCAACACATTCTTTGATCTGCGGTGACTCACTGCTGCTCACCTTGATGAGCGACTGCATGGAAACGGTTAAAAGCAATCGGAGCCTTTCATCCCTCAGCGCATCCTGTGCCAGCTGAAGCTCCTCCCGCAAAGAATAATTGGGGATCGTCATTCCCA
Organism: bacterium; assembly: GCA_004562765.1. GTDB lineage: Bacteria > Bacillota > Clostridia > Lachnospirales > Lachnospiraceae > W0P33-017. The sequence continues at coordinate 21,643 of SFRL01000013.1, forward strand.
AAAGCTGTATCTGTTTTATCATAATTCTCCTATTATCTCTAAGATTAATCTGTGCGTGGATAGTATAACAAACAATACACGATTTTTCAACCTGCAGTAAATTTCTGATAATTTTAGATAATTTCCCGCCATATTCCGACATAAATTTATATTTTTATATTTTAATATTGTCAAGTGTTTTCCGACATTTTTTTACAAAAGCCGTAACTTTATTGCATCTGCACAAAACTTTTGTTCGATTATTTTACTATGTAAACCGCAAAATTTGTTGGATTTTCTGTGGATAATGTGAATAACTTGGTGTATAACTCGATTTTTCCGATAAAATCATTCTTTTTAATGTGAATAACTTTTAGTTGTGCACCCCTCGTTTTTTTTCCATTTTCAACATTTTTCGTCATTTTGTGCAACTTGCTATTTCATGAGCAAATCACAAAATCCTCTTGACTTTGGAATTGTAAAACAATTTGACCACCATTCAGAGCCAAGACAAGAAAGTACCCCCTGACGATTGTCAGGGGGTACTTTCTTTATACTCTAAAGGGGATTAGATAAATACTAACCTGCTCAATTCTTTCGCAGGTAGATGCAAAATCCATTTAGAATTGCCTATCGGCAATGGGATTTTGCACGCCTGCATCATGTTCTCACGATCTCAGCAGCAAATGCTTCGACCTGATTGATAGAACACTAAAACCAAGCAGAGATTAGCCGCAACTAGTAAGGGAGGTATTATACCTCGAAGATCAGGTCGCCGTAAGACGGCATCGGCCATAAGTCTTTATCTACGATCATCTCCAGTTTGTCAACCGGTGCACGGAGCTCATCCATCGCAGCCTTAACCACATCTCTGTAGTAAACAGCCTGGTCTCTGCCCTCTTCCATTGCACTTCCGGCATCGGTAACCTCGATCAGCTTCGCAAGTGCGACCTTAACGTCTGACAGATAATCAGAGGTCTCGGAAAGGAGCTCTGTCTGTACAGATACATCTGCTGCTCCTGCTGCCTTCACTGCGTTGATGGAATTTGCAAGTGTGGTCGTGTAACGGATCACTGCAGGAATGATCTGCTTGCTTGCAATATCGATCATAGATCTTGCTTCAATATTGATCGTCTTTGCGTAGGTCTCATACTCGATCTCTACACGAGACTCCAGCTCAACCTTCGTAAATACGCCGAATTTCTCAAATAAGGAAACTGCCTTGTCAGTTGCGTATGCAGGAATTGCATCCACCATGGACTTAATGTTCGGCAAGCCGCGTTTCTCAGCTTCTACTACCCACTCATCAGAGTAGCCGTTTCCATTGAAGATGATACGCTGATGCTCAGTCGCATATTTCTTGATCAGATCATGTACGGTATCGTCAAAGTTATCAGCCTTCTCCAGCACATCACATGCCTCTGCAAATGCCTCAGCCACGATCGTATTCAATACAACGTTGGGCTGTGCGATGGAAGCCTGAGAACCTACCATACGGAACTCAAATTTATTTCCTGTAAATGCGAAGGGTGATGTACGGTTACGATCAGTTGCATCACGCATGAAATCAGGCAATGTCTTTACACCAGTCTCGAGCATCTCGCCCTTTAAGCTATGTGTGGCACTTCCGGTGCTGATCAACTGTGTGATCACATCTTCCAACTGCTCGCCGAGGAAGATGGAAAGGATTGCAGGCGGTGCCTCGTTTGCTCCGAGTCTATGGTCGTTTCCGACATCTGCAGCAGATGCGCGAAGCAGATCTGCATGCTCGTCAACTGCCTTTAAGATACAGGTCAGCACAAGTAAGAACTGAATGTTCTCGTGAGGTGTTGAACCGGGATCTAACAGATTGATACCGTCATCGGTCGTGATGGACCAGTTGTTGTGCTTTCCGGAACCGTTCACACCTGCGAAAGGTTTCTCGTGAAGCAGGCACTGTAAACCGTGACGTCCTGCCACCTTCTTCAATGTCTCCATGATCAGCTGGTTGTGGTCAGTTGCCACATTACACTCTGCATAGATGGGTGCCAGCTCGTGCTGAGCGGGAGCAACCTCGTTGTGCTGGGTCTTTGCGGAAACGCCAAGCTTCCACAGCTCCTTGTTTACATCCTTCATGTATGCGCCAATGCGCTCACGGATCGCTCCGAAGTAATGATCCTCCATCTCCTGTCCCTTCGGAGGCATTGCTCCGAATAAGGTACGTCCGGTAAAGATCAGGTCTTTTCTCTTTAAATATTTCTCACGGTCTACGATGAAGTACTCCTGCTCTGCGCCGACAGAAGGGGTAACTCTTGTAGATGTGGTGTTTCCAAATAATCTTAACAAGCGTAATGCCTGCTCATTGATGGCTTCCATAGAACGAAGAAGCGGTGTCTTCTGATCCAGTGCCTCTCCGGTATAGGAACAGAAAGCAGTCGGGATGCAAAGTGTTGCGCCTGTTGCATCATGACGGACAAATGCCGGTGAAGTACAATCCCATGCAGTATATCCTCTTGCCTCGAAGGTAGCGCGAAGTCCGCCTGAGGGGAATGAGGATGCATCCGGCTCTCCTTTGATCAGCTCTTTTCCCGAAAAACTCATAAGCACCTTGCCGTTTTCCATCGGCGCGGTGATAAATGAATCATGCTTCTCTGCAGTCACACCGGTCAATGGCTGGAACCAATGTGTATAATGAGTAGCACCCTGCTCGATCGCCCACTCCTTCATCTCATGTGCAACTACATCAGCAGTGGCAAGATCCAGATCCTGTCCACCTTCAATCACTTCATGCAGTCGTTTGTAGACTTTCTTCGGGAGACGCTCCTGCATTACGGAGTCATTGAACACATTCTCGCCAAAGATCTCTGATACGCTGAATTTTTCGTTTTCACTCATAACATTCATCCTTTCCCTTTATCGTTTTCATAATTATAGCTTAATAGCATAAAGCGAACGAGGGTGCACCTCATTTGGAACACCCTCGTTCGCTTCTCTGCCAACTAAAATACTCCTATTTTCGCAAAAAAGCAATAGCAAATTTTAGTTTTTTTAAATTCTTAATATTCTTAAGCTTTTCCTACAGATCCGAACAGCTCCATTTTTTCCTTTACGGTAGCCTTGATCGCATCGGTTCCGGGAGCTAACAGCTTACGGGGATCAAAGCCCTTGCCCTCAAGATCCTTGCCTGCCTCAATATATTTACGTGTAGCATCTGCAAAGGATAACTGGCACTCTGTGTTTACGTTGATCTTGGATACGCCAAGGTCGATCGCCTTCTTGATCATATCCTCAGGGATTCCGGTACCACCGTGCAGTACGAGAGGCATAATGCCGGTCTTCTGCTGGATGGCATCCAGTGTATCAAAGCTTAAGCCTGCCCAGTTTGCGGGATATTTTCCATGGATATTTCCGATACCTGCTGCCAGCATATCTACTCCCAGATCTGCAACAGCCTTGCACTCGTCGGGATCAGCGCACTCGCCCATGCCGACAACGCCGTCTTCCTCACCACCGATAGAGCCAACCTCTGCCTCGATGGACATGCCCATTGCATGTGCAACGTTTACTAACTCGGTTGTCTTTGCGATGTTCTCCTCGATCGGATAATGTGAGCCGTCGAACATGATAGAGGTAAAGCCTGCTTTGATGCACTTATAGCATCCTTCGTAGGTACCGTGGTCTAAGTGTAATGCAACGGGAACTGTGATCCCCAGCTCCTCGTCCATTGCCTTTACCATAGCAGCAACGGTCTTAAAGCCGGTCATGTACTTTCCTGCACCCTCAGATACGCCAAGGATTACGGGAGAGTTTAACTCCTGTGCGGTTAAAAGGATCGCCTTTGTCCACTCAAGGTTGTTGATGTTGAACTGACCTACTGCGTAGTGTCCGGCTTTTGCCTTTTCTAACATTTCTTTCGCAGATACTAACATGTGAATTCCTCCATTTTCTATAAAAATATGTGAGTGTTTGGGCGGTATGCCCTACGGGCAGTGAATGCCCATATCTTTGTTAAATATATCATGAACGGGACTAATTGTAAAGGAAAAGCGTGTGAAATGCGCCCCTTCTCTGTGTGGCAGTATGTAACAGTTTGTTATGCTCTCCGGGTAAATCACGCGAATGGCACCAGAGAAAAGCCGATTTTGCTTTTACTCTGTGCCAACCGCGCGAATTTACCGAGAAGCACAACCGACTGGCAGAACTCTGCCGGTGCGATAGGGTGCCCTAATAACGACCGCTACTTTTCACCCGGTACACGGATCGTCAGGGCGCGGCGCATACTTTTCAGCCGGATCTGCGTCTGCTCTCCGCCATACTCCCCGTCAAGGGTCCACGGAATGGCCTGATAGGGCGAGATCTGCAGCTCATCCGTTTTAAAGGTGTAGATCAGATCCGATTCCGGGCGCAGCTTTGTGAGCGCGGCAATGATCTCATTGAGCTCCACTGCGTTGCGCGGCGTGCGGATGAGCATAACTTCAAACAGGCCGTCATCCAATGCCACATCATCTCCCGTCATGCCCTTGAAGCCTCCCACGGACAGGGAATTCGTTACCATACCGTACATGAACTCGTCCTCAATGACACCTCCGTCATATTCCACGCGCATGCGGTAGCTGGGATGGCTGCCGATGCGTTTTGCCCCTTCCAGTATATAAGCCACATGCCCCAGTACGTTTTTCAGCTCCTGCTTTGTCTGATAGGACACATCCGTAAACAACCCGAACGCTGCGATGTAAATAAAGTTCTTTTCGCCAAAGCAGCCTACATCACATTTGAAATCGGCGCCGCTCACTGCGATCTGCGCTGCTTTTTTCATATTTTTCGGGAGCTTTAGCGAAGCAGCAAAATCGTTTGTGCTGCCCGACGGAATATAACCGAGCGGCACCTCGGATCCGCTCTGCATCAGTCCGGTCACCGTCTCGTCCAGGGTACCGTCACCACCGCAGCAGACAACGAGATCATAATCCGCCGCCCATGCCGCCGTCACTTCCGTGGCATCACCCACCGCCTGCGTCGGATGCACGCTCACCTCATAGCCCGCGCGCACCATGATATCCAGAATGTCTGATAACTGAGACCTGATCCTTCCGACACCGGAATGCGGATTGTATACAAACAACAGTTTCATGCATTGCTCCTTCCCAATTTTTTTGCGATCTCACCCAGCTTGCGCAGCCTGTGATTGACACCGGATTTTCCCACCGGCGGGTCACACAGCTCGCCCAGCTCTTTCAAGGAGCTGTCCGGGTATTCCAAACGGATCAGCGCCATCTCCCGCAACGCAGGAGGCAACTCATCCAGTCCGATCTTACTCTGAATATAACGGATATCCTCCACCTGACGACACGCAGCGCCTACCACCTTGTTGATGTTGGCGGTCTCACAGTTGACGATGCGGTTGACGGAACCGCGCATTTCTTTAAAGATACGCACGTTTTCCAAATTCATCAGTGCCACATATGCGCCCATGATGTTCAACGCATCTACGATCTGCGCGCCCTCCTTCAGATAGACGATATGATATTTTTTACGCTGTACGATCTTTGCGTCCAGCTCAAATGTACGATAAAGTTCCTGCAGAAGCTCTGCCTGTGACTGTTCCTGACAGACGATCTCAAAATGATAGGACTTCTGCGGATCGCTGATGGAACCGGAGGCAAGAAACGCCCCACGCAAAAAGGCACGCTTGCAGCAGGTTCTCTCCAATAGCTGCTCGCGCTGCGTCTGAAGTGTGCGGTCGATCTGCTGCTGCAATTGTTCCGCCAGAATCTCACCGAACAGTTTTTTTGTTAAAAGGCGTCGTTTTTCCGCCAGATGTGTGTGATCTGCGGCGAATGTTTCGATCGCTGCCAGTTCTGCAAGCTGGCAGTGACGCTTGTTGTCGATCTGCTTTGCCAGCTCTGCTTTTACCTCACCGGAAAATGACATCGTTCTCTCCTATTTGCCACGATGGGCATCTTTTTCAATGTCTCTGTGCTCGATACGCAGTCCGTAATCCTGCTGTACGCCCAGCCGGTCATACAAACCCTGCGCAACGGTAACCGAACGGTGCTTTCCGCCGGTACAACCGATCGCTATGACAAGCTGGTTTTTCCCTTCACTGATATAATTGGGGATCAAAAACTGTATCATATCCTCCAGCTTATCAAGAAATTCATGATACTGCCCGCAATCACTCACATAATCCTGAATTTGTTTGTCCAGACCTGTCAACGGACGCAGCCCCTCCACATAATAGGGGTTTGGCAGAAAACGCACGTCAAAGACCAGATCCGCGTCCGTGGGAATGCCGTACTTAAATCCGAACGAGAGCACTGTAATATAAAGATTTTTATACGTCTGATTCTCCACAAACATCTTTTTCAGCTCCGCCTGCAGCTCGCGGGTCAAAAGCTGGCTCGTATCAAGAATATAGTCTGCGCGGCGCTTGACCGGCAGCAGACGCTCCCGCTCCCGCTCGATCGCCTTATCCACTCTGCCGCCCTCTGCCAACGGATGGCTGCGGCGCGTTTCCTTATAGCGCTTGATGATCACGGAATCCTCACTCTCAAGAAACAGCATCTCAAAGCTCTTTCCCCGCTCCTGTAACCGGTCCAGCACTGCCGTGAGATCACCGATATTCTGACCGCTGCGGATGTCCACATTGATCGCCACTTTTTCCAGCTCCGGGTCATTTTCCGCCAGCTCCACAAAGCTCTCCACCAGGGAGATCGGCAGATTGCCGACGCAGTAATAACCCATGTCTTCTATCATCTTAAGTGCCGTACTTTTGCCCGAGCCGGACATTCCTGTTAAAATGACACACCTCATATGCACTTCTCCTCCAAAAATACCTGTTTTCTGCCTCTTTTGCAGTCATCAGCTGTGGCTTAAAAGCCCAGCAGACGTACCTCCGGTTCCAGATCCACCCCACTGAATTCCTTTACACGCTCTTGTACATGCTGCATCAGCTCCATGATCTGTGCCGCGCTGGCTGCGCCGCGGTTGATGACAAATCCGCAATGCTTTTCCGACACCTGGGCATCTCCGATACGAAAACCCCGCAGTCCCGCATCCTCGATCAGCTTGCCCGCAAAATAGCCTTCCGGTCGCTTGAATGTACTGCCGGCGCTGGGATATTCCAAGGGCTGTTTCTCGATCCGCTTTTTCCGCAGTTCTTCCATCTTTGCGCGGATGACGGCCTCGCTCCCCTGCGTCAGGTTCAGACGTGCTTCCAAAACAAGTTCTTCCTCATCCATCATGCGGCTGTGACGGTAGGACAGATCCAGCTCATCCGCAGGTCGAACCTTGATCTCGCCTTTCTTTGTAAGCACACGCACACCGGATAAGATATCCTTCATCTCCCCACCGTAGGCTCCTGCGTTCATCACAACCGCCCCGCCCACAGATCCGGGAATGCCCGCTGCGAATTCCATACCGGAAAGACCATTTTTTGCAGCAAAAGCAGCTGTCTCAGAAAGAAGCGTACCCGCCTTTACCGCCAGATCTTCCCCATCCAAAAGCCGAATGCCGGAAGCTGCCTTGCCAAATTCCAGTACAACTCCCCGCAGTCCCGCATCGGACACCAGCAGATTGCTGCCGTTCCCGATCACGGTCAGGGGCTGTTCGAACCGTCTGCACAGTGCCACCACATCCGGCACCTGTTCGATGGAAGGCGTAACAAAATATTCTGCCGCGCCTCCGACACGAAATGTCGTGTGACGGCTCATGGGCTCCTCTTTTCTGATCTGATCCTGCGGCAGGAGTTTTTCCAGCTCCTGCTCAAATTGTTGCCTGTTTTTATCCATATAATAAACCAACCTATGCTTTCTTGATGACGGTCTCACGCGAGTCCGCTGCGTTAAGCCTCTTTCAAAAATGCCACATATCCCTTATACGCTTCGTACAGATCCACCTTACTGATGATCTCCCACGGCGCATGCATGTTCAGCACCGCAACGCCGCTGTCAATGACTTCCATGCCATAGTTTGCAAGGATATAGGCGATGGTTCCGCCGCCACCCTGATCGACCTTGCCCAGCTCTGCCGTCTGGAACGCCACTTTATTTTTGTCAAAGATCTTTCGCAGTCTTGCGATATACTCCGCATTCGCATCGTTCGAACCGGACTTGCCACGGGAACCGGTATATTTATTAAATACGATCCCTCTGCCAAAATATGCCGCATTTTTCTTTTCGGATACGGACGGATAGTTCGGGTCATATGCCGCGCTCACGTCAGAGGACAGCATTCTGGAATTCTGCAGTGCGCGGCGCAGAGCGAGATCCGTGTATTGTCCGCACAGTGCGAGCACCTCTGCAACTGTATTCTCAAAAAATCTGGACTGCATGCCCGTCGCTCCGACGCTGCCGATCTCCTCCTTGTCTACAAGCAGGCAGACGCTGGTGCGCTTCGATGTTTTCATCTGTAAAATGGCCTCAAAGGAAGGGTATGCACACACTCTGTCATCATGTCCGTAGCCCATGATCATGCTGCGGTCAAGCCCGTAATCTCTTGCCTCACCGGCGGGAACGACCTCGATCTCCGCAGACAGAAAATCCTCCTCCTCGATATCGTATTCCCGCTTCAGAAGATCCAGGATCTGCGCTTTTACACGCTCCTTTTCTTCCTTTTCCGTCTGATCCTTATCGACAGGCAGATTTCCGATCAGCACGTCAAGATTTTCACCCTCAACGACCTTGTTCGCCTTTTTCTCCATCTGCTCTCCTGCCAGATGGATCAGCAGATCACTCACTCCCACAACCGGATCTCCCGGCTTGTCGCCGATATTGATCTCCACCACGGTGCCATCCTTTTTAGCCACAACTCCGTGCAGTGCCAGCGGCAGAGTCACCCACTGATATTTCTTGACCCCTCCGTAGTAATGGGTATCCAGCAGCACAAGATCCTTATCCTCATACAGGGGATTCTGTTTGAGATCCAGACGGGGTGAATCAATGTGCGCGCCGAGAATATTCATTCCGTCGCAGATCGGTTCCTCACCGATCACAAACATCGCCAGTGATTTTCCCATGTGATCATAATATACTTTATCTCCCGGTTTCAGCTTCTGGTCCTTTTTGATCGCTTTTTTGAGGCTGGTAAAGCCGGCTTTTTTCGCCGCCTCCACAAATGTTTTCACGCACTCGCGTTCGGTTTTATTCTCTGATATAAAAGTGCGGTACTCCTCCGCAAAATCAAACACTTCTTTTTTCTTGTCTCCGGGGTAGGCATCCCATGCATTGCTTCGTTCCATTTTTTATTGCTCCTTTATATATAACTGTTGAGTTCCTTCACAGCTGTTTTATTTTACTCATCATCCTCATCCGGGTTTGAGCTCTTGCTCAGATTTGCCTGCACGCGGCGATACAGCTCCTGTGCAGCGTTGTAACCCATCTTTTTCTGTCTGTGGTTGACGGCTGCCGTCTCACAGATCACTGCCAGATTCCGTCCGGGACGGATCGGCAGAGAATGGCAGACAACTTTATTTCCCAAAAATTCCGTATACTCCTGCTCCATACCGAGTCTGTCATACTCTTTATCCTTGTGCCAGTCCTCCAGCTTGATGACCAGATCGATCTGCTGTTTGTCCTTGACACATTCCACACCGTACAGTGATTTTACATCGATGATACCGATACCGCGCAGCTCGATAAAATGGCGGGTGATCGCCGGCGATGTTCCGATCAGCGTCGTGTCGTCGATGCGCTTGATCTCCACCGCATCGTCTGTCACAAGGCGGTGTCCGCGGCGAATCAGCTCCAGCGCTGCCTCGCTCTTTCCGATTCCGCTCTCACCCATGATGAGAAGACCTTCGCCGTAAACATCCACGAGCACGCCATGGATCGTGATACAGGGTGCCAGCTCCTCGTTGAGCGTCCGGATCAGCTCCGCAGTCAGTGCACTGGTTGCGCGCTCGGTTCCCAATACTGCCACATTATGTCTGGTCGCTGCCTCCAGGAAATCCTCATCCGGCTGGAATCCGCGACAGAAGACAACACAGGGAATATCGAAGCTCATGAACTTGTCGTAGGCTTCTTTTTTCCGCTCCTTTGTCACCTGCTGCAGATAAGCGAACTCTACCATTCCGATGATCTGCACGCGCCCTTCCGCGAAATGTTCAAAATAGCCGTGGAGCTGCAGCGCCGGACGGTTGATCTCGGTGATGCAGACCTTTTTCTGCTTTAAATTTACCTGATCCGTGAAGTTGTTCAGCTCCAGCAGACGCGCGAGCTTTGCAACGGATACTTCTTTTTGTGTCATGACGATTCCCCCTATCTGGTTGTACATTTTCTTTACTTCTTATAATAATTTACGGCATCGGATTTTGCAATGCTTTCATTCCCCTTAGGCGGCATTTTATACATCTCTGACTATGCACCGGAAAGCGTCAGTTTAATATTTTGCAAGTCGTTCATGCGTCCTCCTCTGCGTGACAGTATTTGTCAGCCTGTTATGCTCGACGGGTAAATCACGCGAACGGCACAGAGTCCAAGCAAAATCCGCTTGGCTCTGCTGCCTTATTACAGACCCCAAAACGCATTATCCGCGCGAACCCGTCGCATAAACGGCCTGACAAATACTGCCACGCAGGGCACGGTCGCATGAACAACTTGCTTGCTACTCGGCAGACTGTCAATACCGTAAATTGGGCAAGACAGGCACGACTTTGGGCTGCGACTTTTGCGTGGCGAAGTGCGAGCGCATAAATAACTTTTAGGTTACACTACTGGAAGTCCCCAGCTATGTGTGCGAAGGACACATCGAGCTGGGGCTGAAGGGGCAGCGAGACACCGCCATGCAATCGGAGCAGAACAAAGCCGTGCCCGTCTTGCCCTTAATCACTGTGTTTGTCACGCCTGCGGGTGAAAGTATTCATAGACCGCCTGTGCTGCCCGCTCGTTCATGGCTTCAGCGGCGGCAAGCTCTTCCACGGTAGCGGCGCGGATCGCGTCGATGGACTGGAAGGTGCGCATCAGCGCCTTCCGTCTGGCGGGACCGATGCCCGGTATATCATCCAGCACGGAGTGCACCTGCTCCTTGCTGCGCAGGGAGCGGTGATACTCGATGGCGAAGCGGTGCGCCTCGTCCTGGATGCGGGTGATGAGGCGAAACGCCTCACTGTGCCGGTCGATGGGCAGCTCTACATTATTATAGTATAACCCTCTGGTGCGGTGATTATCATCTTTCACCATACCACAAACGGGAATATGCAGATCCAGTTCCTCCAGAACCTGAAGCGCCACATTGACCTGCCCTTTGCCTCCGTCCATGAGGATCAGATCCGGAAACCGCGTAAAGCTGCCGTACTCCTCGTCCAGCTCCCTCTCCTGCCGTTCCTCCCGCTCGCGAAGACCGTGTTCAAAACGGCGGGTGAGCACCTCATGCATGGAAGCGTAATCGTCAGGCCCTGCGACCGTGCGCAGCTTGAACTTCCGGTAATCACTGCGGCTGGGTTTGCCCTTGTCGTAGACGACCATGGATCCCACCGACTCAAAGCCGTTGGTATTGGAGATATCATATGCTTCCAGACGCTGTACCTTCTCACGGGGCAGCGAGAGCAGATCAGCAAGCTCCTTCACCGCTCCGATCGTGCGTCCCTCCTCGCGCTTGATCTTCTCCCGATCCTGCGTCAGCACGATCATCGCATTCTTCTCTGCCAGCTCTACGAGCTTCTCCTTCGAACCGCGCTTGGGCACCCGCAGATAGACGCGCTGCCCCTTCTTTTTGCTGAGCCACTCTTCAATGATCTCCCGGTCCTCAATGTCCGCCTGCAGCATGAGCTCCCGGGGGATATAAGGTGTCCCCGCATAAAACTGCTTGATAAAGGCAGAGAGGATCTGGGACGGTGTATCCTCATTGACAATGCGCAGATAAAAGTGATCCCTTCCGATCATTTTCCCGTCGCGGACAAAGAAGATCTGTACCACCGCGTCCCGGTCATCACAGGCAAGTGCCAGAATATCGCGATCCTCACCGTCCGCGTGGGTGATCTTCTGCTTCTGAGCGATCTGTTTGACACTGTTCAACAGATCCCGATACTCGATGGCTTTCTCAAAATCCAGTGCTTCCGACGCCGCGTCCATCTTTTCCTGCAGCATGCGAAGCACCGGCTGGTAACGCCCGTTCAAGAAATCCAGTACACCTTCGATCTGTCTGCGATATTCCTCCTGTGACACGTAGCCCTGACAGGGTGCCTGGCACTGATGAATGTGGTAATTCAGACAGGCGCGCTCCGCGCCGATATCCTTCGGCAGATTCCGGTTGCAGGTGCGGATCTGATAAAGCTTGTGGATCAGCCCGATGGTGTCCTTGACTGCTCCCGCGCTGGTATACGGTCCAAAATAGACGGATTTATCTTTTTTTAACTGACGCGAAAAAAGGACCCTGGGGAACATTTCCCCCAGCGTCACTTTTATATATGGATACGTCTTGTCATCCGTAAGCATCGTATTATATTTTGGGCGGTGCTCCTTGATGAGATTACACTCCAGCACCAGCGCTTCCAGCTCGGAATCTGTCACGATATACTCAAAACGCTCGATCTGCTGAACCATCCGGTCCTTCTTGATCCCCTCATGATGGCTCGCCTGAAAGTATTGGCGGACGCGGTGGCGCAGCGATAACGCCTTGCCGATATAGATGATCGCGTCCTTTTTATCGTGCATGATGTAAACACCGGGCTTATTCGGAAGCTTTGCCAGTTCCTCTGCAAGATCGAATTCCATCCTTCGCTTCCTCTTAAAATCTGATTTACGGCTGATCCGTTCCCTCGATATCCATGGAATCCTCCGCGTTATCCGAAGGCCCCACATAGATCACGTCGGAAACCTGTGTCTCCACAGGTGTTTCGCTCTGTGCGCTGTCTGCGCCTGTGTGTTCCACACTGTCTGACGCATCAGTCTCAGAAGCTGCTTTCTTTTCCTCCTCAGGGTCATCCAGTCCCTTCATCTCACGGAAGATCTTCATGAATTCCTTACCGGTGATGGTCTCCTTCTCGTACAGGTAGTCGGAGATGCGGTCTAATACCTCACGATTTTCCTCCAGCAGCTTTGTCGCATCCGCATAGGCATCCTTGATCATCTTCTGGACAACCTTGTCGATCTGGGCGGCAGTCTCCTCGCCGCAGTTCAATACCGGGCGTCCGTCCAGATAGCGGTTTTCCACGGATTCCAGACTCATCATACCAAATTCCTCAGACATGCCGTACTGTGTCACCATCGCGCGGGCGATGCGTGTCGCCATTTCAATATCGTTGGCAGCGCCGCTGGTTGCTGAGTGGAAGATCAGCTCCTCCGCCGCACGTCCTGCCATGTACGTCTTGATCTTTGCTACCAGCTCATCCTTTGTCTGTAAAAACTTCTCCTCCTCAGGAGTCTGCAGCGTATATCCGAGAGCGCCCATTGTTCTGGGAACGATCGTGATCTTTTGTACCGGTTCCGTATTCTTCTGAAGAGCAGCCACCATCGCGTGGCCAACCTCATGGTAAGCGACGATCTTACGCTCCTGATCGCTCATGGTGCGATCCTTCTTCTCCTTGCCGCCCACTGCAACGATCTCAAATGCCTCAAACAGATCACTCTGGTTCACAAAGGCGCGACCGTGTTTCACTGCAATGATCGCAGCCTCATTGATGATATTGGCAAGGTCGGAGCCGACCAGACCTGCGGATGCCAGTGCAATTGCATCCAGATCGACGGTCTCATCCATCTTCACATCCTTGGAATGTACTTTCAGTGTCTCGAGACGACCCTTCTGATCCGGCTTATCCACGATGATCCGGCGGTCAAAACGACCCGGACGCAGCAACGCCTTGTCCAGCACCTCCGGACGGTTGGTTGCCGCCAGGATCAAGAGTCCCTTTGAGGTATCAAATCCATCCATCTCTGCCAGCAGCTGGTTTAATGTCTGCTCACGCTCGTCGTTGCCGCCGTAACGGGTGTCACGGCTCTTTCCGATGGCATCGATCTCATCGATAAAGATAATACAGGGTGCCTGTTTCTGCGCTTCCTTAAACAGATCACGCACACGGGAAGCTCCCACACCCACGAACATCTCCACAAAGTCTGAACCTGCCAGTGAGAAAAACGGCACGCCCGCCTCTCCGGCTACTGCCTTTGCCAGTAATGTCTTACCGGTTCCGGGAGGTCCTACGAGCAGAGCACCCTTCGGCAGCTTGGCACCGATCTGCGTATATTTCTTCGGATTATGCAGGAAATCAACCACCTCCTGCAGAGATTCCTTGGCTTCATCCTGTCCGGCTACGTCCTTGAAGGTCACGCCGGTCTTTTTCTCCACATAAACCTTTGCGTTGCTCTTGCCAACGCCCATGGCACCGCCACCCATACGCTTCATGAGGAATCCCATCAGACCCCAAATGATCACAAGCGGAAGCAGGAAACTCACGATGTTGTAGATCCATCCGGCAGTGTTGTCCGGGATCTCTCCCTTAATATCCACACCGGCTTCCTTCAGCATCGGAACAAGGTCCTCATCTCCCACATATCCGGTATAATAGGTGATGGGCACGACCTCATCCTCACTGGCTTTCGGCGTGATATCGATCTGCTGGGAGCTGAGCACCACGCTCTCAACCTTGCCTTCATCCACCATCTGCAAAAACTCCGTATAAGAGATCTCCCGGGCGGTCATCTGGGTCTGCCACTTGCTGATGAGACTCATAAACAGCAGCGCAACCAGCGTAATGAGCACAAACATCATCACCATCTGTCCGTTACGGTTGTTGCGCGATCCTCCGCCGTTATTGTTGTTTCCACCGTTCTGGTTATTATTTTTGTTATTCGGATTGCTTCCTCCGCCTCCGAAATTACCGTTTTCCATAAATCTATCTGTACCTTTCTTTTTACTTGCGTATAATATAAACACTTCCTATCATTATAAGAGCAATCCGCTGCGATTTCAATATGAACTTTTCCGTTTTTTCTAAACAATTTCTAAATAAATTCTTAATTTTCTAAAGCCTGTTACGCTGGTTTTCTTTTTCGCCCCGATGTATAATTGGAAGATATTATTACAATGAATCAGATATCAGGAGGAACTTATTATGTCCGTAAAGTACGTATTTGTCACCGGCGGTGTTGTTTCCGGTCTGGGCAAAGGAATTACAGCAGCATCCCTCGGCCGTCTGCTGAAGGCGCGCGGCTATACAGTCACCATGCAGAAATTTGATCCCTACATCAATATCGATCCGGGAACGATGAATCCGATCCAGCACGGCGAAGTATTTGTAACGGATGACGGCACGGAGACAGATCTCGATCTCGGACATTATGAGCGCTTTATTGATGAGAGTTTAACCAAAAATTCAAATGTTACAACCGGTAAAATTTACTGGTCTGTCCTTCAAAAAGAGCGCCGAGGCGATTACGGCGGCGGCACGGTTCAGGTCATTCCTCATATTACAAATGAGATCAAGAGCCGCTTCTACCGCAACTATACCTCTGATGATACACATATTGCCATCATTGAAGTAGGCGGAACCGTCGGCGATATCGAAAGTCAGCCCTTTTTAGAGTCGATCCGTCAGTTCCAGCATGAAGTCGGACGTGAAAACGCGATCCTCATTCATGTTACACTCATTCCTTATATTAAAGCATCCGGCGAGCTGAAGACAAAGCCGACGCAGGCATCCGTAAAAGAGCTGCAGGGAATGGGTATCCAGCCCGACATCATCGTCTGTCGCAGCGAGCACGAGGTGGATCAGGGTATTCGGGACAAGATCGCGCTCTTCTGTAATGTGCCCAGCTCACACGTATTGCAGAATCTGGATGTGGAATATTTATATGAAGCTCCCCTTGTGATGGAAAAAGAGAATTTGGCAAAGGTAGCCTGCGAGTGTCTGCATTTGGACTGCCCCGAGCCGGATCTGAAAGACTGGGAGGAAATGGTAGACGCGCTGCGCCATCCGAACAAGGATGTCACCGTAGCCCTTGTCGGAAAATATACCCAGCTTCACGATGCTTATATCTCTGTGGTAGAGGCCTTAAAGCATGGTGGGATTGCCAGCCGTTCCACGGTTCATATCAAGTGGGTGGATTCGGAGCTGGTAACCGAAGAAAATGTAGCAGAAATACTTGGAGATGTCAGCGGAATCCTTGTACCCGGCGGATTTGGCACCCGCGGCGTAGAAGGCATGATCATCGCCTGTCAATATGCCCGCGAGCACAAGGTGCCTTATCTGGGTCTGTGCCTTGGCATGCAGGTGTCTATCATTGAATTTGCCCGCCATGTCTGCGAGCTTCACGATGCCCACAGCATCGAGATCGATCCCCAGACCACCCATCCGGTCATTGCGCTGATGCCCGATCAGGACGAAGACGGCGACATCGGCGGCACACTCCGCCTCGGTTCCTACCCTTGCGAGCTGGCAGAAGATTCAAAGGCTTATGCATTATACGGAACGAAAACGATCCACGAGCGTCATCGCCACCGCTATGAGGTCAACAACGATTACCGTGCCATCCTCACACAGAACGGCATGAGTCTCTGCGGTCTCTCTCCCGACGGACATATCGTGGAGATGATCGAGCAGCCGGATCACCCGTGGTTTGTTGCCACACAGGCACATCCGGAGCTCAAATCCCGCCCCAACCGCCCGCACCCGCTGTTCCGCGGCTTTGTGGAGGCGGCGCTGGAATATCAGAAAAAATAAGAATTAGGAGACGAAGTTTCCTATACGACAAAAAAGCGCTGCACGCAGCGCTTTTTTATTTTGGTATTTCATCAGGCAAGGATTTTACTGTACTTTATTGCAGCTGTGCCGAGCCGCTTGAGGGAGGCCATCAGATTCTCGCAGATCACATCCGCCATGATATCAAAGAACGTATCCGGCTCCTGATCTTTCACACCGTCATTATTCGGCTTTTCCAGCTCATTTAGGATCATATCATAGTACTGATGTAAAAATGCACTTTCCATCTCGCGTATGAGCTCCTCATCCTGCTGGTCCTGAGCATCACGCAGCGCATGATAGAGTGCCTGAAGTGTCTCGCCATCATTCTCCTGATCACGAAACATAGGTTCCAATATTTCATCCATCGCTGTTCTTTGCTCCGGATCTTCCAGTTTTTCACGCACCTCAGCTAATGCATAATTAACAATATACGACCGGTGTGCCTCACAGTATGCATCATAAGCGCGTTCTTTGAGCTGTGCCAGTTCCTCTGCCGGTTTGTTAGCTTTATATGCCTTCTGCAGTTCTTTACATACAGTATCATACTCATTTGCTTCAGCTCTTCCTCTGGCTTCAATCCTGTCCAAATATGTACACAGTGCGGCCACCTGATTGGTACAATCTACACCGTATTTCATTTTATGATAGATTGCGAGTGTGTCCGTTTCTACATGCCGCACTTCTTCTTTCGAAAGATATGGCTTAACGTTCTGCAGAGTCTCATCTACGAGCTTTTTGGCCCCATCAGACTGCCCAGGCTGCTTAGGCTGCCCCCCTTTAAAATGTTTAGGTAGAATATCAGTAATAATAGTCTTCAGACTTTCAAAGTCATTTTTAGGACCGCATACAATCGTCTGATAATTGGAGGTAAATACACCCCTTCCTTGGTATTGATCAGCCTCTAACATAAACTTCTCACGTTCCGCCATTCGTTTTGTAAACCTCTCTTTTGACTCTTGGTCCAGATTCTCGTTCATGAAATAGCCCTTCACCTTCACCTCATCCTTTGTAGCATCATTCAGCACATCCAGATCCTTTTTCATAGAACTGATCATACTATTCATTTCATCCAGTGTATTCTGAAGACGGAGCTGGCATTGTGAAAAATTGAAGATCGCGGAGGGAACTTCAATTCCAAGCTCCTGGGCCTTGAGCAGCGCAACTGCGATCCGCTGACCGGAGCTCTCCTGATTACCCACCCGAAACACCTTCTCTACCGTCTCTCCCAACGCTTTCTGCTTTTCCTGATATACTTCTTCACTTGTATGCTCCAGCAGACGATGAAGACCGTTGCAAAACGCCTGGGAATCACCGGCCGCCGCTGCAGCCACCATTCGCGTAACCTCCGTCTGCTGCTCACTCGTCAGCGTTGTGGCATTTCCAAAGTCAATGACCGTCAGTCCGTCGTCATCGATCAGCATATTGCCGGCGTGCAGATCACCGTGATAAAATCCCTTTCCGAAAATACCCTCTGTTACCCACTGCTGTGCAAGGTCTGCCAGATAGGTCTGCCGCTTCTGAAGCTGAGCGAGCTTCTTTGCAATCATATCCCGGTGCTTTTTGATCTTATACATCTGATCAGGCTTTCGAAATTGAGGAACTGTTTTTTGATCTTTTTTGATCATTTTCACGCTGCCATCCGCATTGTGTGCATAAAGCTCTCTCTCCAGTTCCTCTTTCATCTCATGAAGTTCATCCAGATATTTATCGATCGTTGTTCCGGGAGCCTTCTCCAGAACAAGTGAATTGACCGTCGGCTCGATCAGGGAATTTACCTTCATGGACTGCACCGTTGTGGTTTTTTGATCATAAACCTTTCCCGCCTCCACATTCTGCGCTTCAAAGGAGAGATCCAATTCCTCTGCGATGCGCAGAAGCTGGCCACTGTAGGTTGCCCACATACCACGGTTTTCATCCGTCTGATTCGCACAGGAAAGCATGACCCACTTCTCGCGCTCCATACGATTGCGCACATCCGGGCGAAGCAATTTTACAACCACTTCACTGCCTTCATCAGGTATTCCCGGTCCATAGATCTTGCACAAAAATGCCTGACCGACAGATGCCGCGCCAAGCGCACGCGTTACTTCTATTCGTGTCACCTTTCCGTGAGAACGCTCAACCATGCCCAGCAGTTGTGCCTTTACGATCTCATCCGGTATTGGCGCAAGGTTTGATTTCATATCCCTTAACGCGTCCCTGAGCACTTCAGGCATTGCCTCCAACGGCAGACCCTGCATCATTTTCTGAAGAAGCGGTCCCGCTCCTTTCAGAATTCCGGACAGAAAGATGCCTCCCTCACGCTGCAGCTGTGCTGTCTTCATCTCTTCTGTCGCATCCTCCGGAAGCGCTACACGCGGCTTTGCGTTACGCAGTGCAGAAGCAAACATTGCCCGCTGATCCATAAGTGGCATACTCATAAAATAGTTTTCCATCACGATCCGAATGAATTTTCCCTGTCCGCTGGAGCCCTGCGCAGATTTCTCCATGATCTTATTCAGTTTGTCAACGGATTCCTGCTTAAGCCTATTTCTCTCCGTTTCCAGATCCATCAGTTTCTTCTGTTCCGCCTTATTCTGATCATTCAACTTATCAGGGCTGATTTTCCTTAATTGATTATAGTATGGATGCTCCTTATAGAATGTCTTCAGCTGCTCATTTACCTTTTTTAAATTATCTTCCACCTTTGTATCATCCAGCAGATCCGGTTCATTTGCATCATCCGCACCCTCGCCAAACGCATCTTTCACAGCCGCCGAGATGTTTTTCTGCACATTAATAAGCATAGCCTGCACGGTTTCCTCGATCTGAGCATCGATTTCTTTCAGTTTGTTCTCCGCGCCCTCTGTTTGCAGTTGATTCAGGATCAGCGAACGGATCATGCCATCATTCATAAAACCCAGAAATGGAACGAAACCTCTGATGCCATTCAACGCGTCACGCACGGTATCCCGCAGTTCTTCCATACCCTCTAAAGGGATCTTCGCCAGTATCTCCTCGACCATCTGCGGATGTTTAATAATCATTACCAGCGTATCTACATGCTTTTCCAGCATCAGTCTGAGCCGGTCCACCGGCTTCTTCATGGTCTCATCAGCCTTCCAGGTTTCCTGCGAAAAGACCAGATCCGAAACGAGGTCTTTCACTTTCTCTTCCTCGTCTGACCAGTCGCCTTCTTCCTTATGCTTCGTCACCCGATGCTCGGGCATGCTCACACGGACATCATGGATCCCCAGTTCTCTTTCCTGCTCCTGCATCTTTGTCTGCATTTTCAACAGTTCCAGTGTCTCATCACCATTGATGCGTTCGTAGTTCTCGATCTTGTCCACCGCTTCTATCACAGCATCCGCAGTCATCTGTCCTGCCAGCAGTTTGGAAGCAAAATCCTTCAACTTCTTTGCCGGTACATTGTTAAAGAAATCGCTCGGTTGACCTGTTTTCCCGGTCAGCACCTTCAGACAGAGTTTTCTGGATCGAATCCACTCTGCCATATTTTCCTCCTGTACCTCCAGTCCATCTATGACCTCCTGCACGCGCTCTGCACCGTACAGCTCTTCGTGTCCAATGACATCCGTTTCCATTGCATCAGCGATAATGGCTGCGTTTGCCGGGATGGTCAGCTTTTTGCCATCAATCTCAAGCTTTAATATCTGGCTGTCTTCCTGAAACAGCCGAAAGTCAACACCCGCCACACGTAGTTCTGCGTCAAAGGTTCCTCCTGCCGCGGCAAAATACCTCATAGATCTATATAGATCCTTATAATCCTGCATTTCCTCAACTGAATTTGCATTTATAAACGCTGACGGGCTGTCTGCCAAAAGAAGCACGGATGCGATCTTACGTGCCCCCGGCGCTAACATATCCAGTTCATACCGGATATCCCTGCTGGTCATTTGTCCCTGTTCTTCCTGTGGAGCCTCCTGCTGCCGCTCTTTCGCCAGCATTGCCTCCGGACACGTCGTTGCCTCTGCCAGTGTTTTCACCAATTGTCTTATTTTGAGCCTTTCTTTTTCGTCCTCCAGTCCTGCTTTCAGCGCTGCAAAACCAACGGCAAAACGTGTTCCCTCCAACTCCTTCGCCACAAATTCCATTGCTTTAAACCGGTTTTTGTTGATACCATAGTTAGCGCAGAGTTCATCGAGCTCATTTCCAAATGCGATCATCTGTGTCGCTTCCTCCGAAGAAAGCCCGCTCTGAATCGCCCTTGCCTTCCATTCATCCAGCTTCTGCAGCTTGTCACACAGTTCTTTTAAACTCTCCATTCCAAGACGGGTTTTTTCCATATCCCCCTGCAACACGCTGCTCGTTGACAAACGCTCTTCCACTGCCTCCTGAAGCCCGTTTGATCCCCGTTCCGACAGATCTCCAAACCTCAGAGCTTTACAAGTCTTACTGATACCAATTTCATTTTCATCTACAAAATAAAATGCCACATTTGAAATGGTCTCCTCCAGCATATGCTCTGCAAGCGCCCGCCCGGTCTCTGTGCTGGCAGCCACCAGATGAATGACTCTGGCAGCGATCACCTTATCTGTATTCCACGTTCCTTCAGCCAGCTCCAGTCCATTGTCCCCGCCACCGGTTAAGTGTGTGATCTGTGCACGACATTTCTCTAAGGCAATATAGATCTGATCCCGCAAAAGTGACAGATTGCCCTTTACCAGACGATCCATCTGACGCTCAGTAAGCTCCGGAAACGTTTCATGCCGCCCATCATTCCACGTCCACTCCCGCGCAATTTTCAGCACATTGTTGATCTCTTCTTTGAATTTCTTCTCTCTTTCGCTCGTCGTAAAGGAACGCTCATAGGCATTTGCATTCCCTCCGATCATCTGATGCGCCTTTTTCGCCAGTGCAAACTGCACCGGGTCCTCTTTTGATCCCCGATGGAGCGTTTTTGCAACAACTGATGACCGCATATTGACAAGCGCGATCACATCACGGATCGCCTGACGGGATAAGGGCAACGCCTGATCCGCGGTAAAGTCGATCTCCAGGATCTTTTGCATGCGTTCCATCAATTCCGGTGTCCGATCATTGCCCAGTCGCTGCATTACAATGGTAAGGAAACGCTGACGCAGCAGATAATTATCGGTGGAAGCATCTCCTTTTGACCGTGAGAGCATGCCGTTGTTGATGATCTTCAATTCTCCGCCGGAAAACTCCACCTGCCCCCGATTGTACGTGCCAAGTACAGCAATAAAGTCATTATAGGTCAGATCAGCCATACTTCTCTCAACGGGTGTTTCGACAGGTGTCTCCTCTGCTTTCTCCCCTTTCTCCAGCAGATCCCTGACACTTTGGACATCCTCAAACTGTTCTCCCTCCCGGATCCGCTGCTTTGCCTCAGCCAGCCAGCCGGCCTCCCGACGCAGATGAGTCAGCGTATCCATCACCAGCTGCTTGCGTTCCTTTCCTGTTTGAAAGGTTGGATTCTTGTGGTCACAATAATACTGACAATGGGAGATCGCCAACAGATACGCGTTCTCCACTTCCTCGATATTCGCTACGCTGACAGCACCCTGACGCACTTCCGCAAGCTTCTGTTCCAGCGATTCGATACTGTTTTTGACATTCGCCATCTCCTTGCTGTCACCGGTAGTCTTTGTGCTGTTCAGCAGAACATGAGACAGATTTCGTCCCTGGATCGCCTGCAGACGATATTTTTTCTGATCTGTGATCTCCAGCTCGGCAGTCGGAAAATGAAGCGCCTGGTCGATCAGCTTCATATCCTGCCTGGTCTGTTCCATGCTGTAAAACTGCCTGTCATAGCCCTGTGCGTCCTTTTCCATATTTTTCGCCACACGGGTCTCCTGTGTCAGGATCTGGTCAACCTGTGTTTTTGTAATCTGCTGGTTCATATTCTCATGATGAATTGACATACGATTTCCTCCCTCTACTGTTCTGTTGCAATGATGTTCGGTTTGCTGTCACTCAGCGGTAATTCGGAATCTGTGTGTACTCCGGTTTGATCAGATAAGCGCTGGACAGCTGGTCGTAGATCTCCTGAGCCTCGATCCAGGAAGTGCCCCGGAAACCACCGCGAACTGTTTCCTCTCTGGTGCTCTGCAAATGCCTGTTTCCATTCTGTCCGGTGAAAACACTTCCAATTCCATCGCTGGTCCTGCTCACCTTTTTGCCTTTTTGCGTATACTCCGAATTATAAATATTGAAGGGGTCACGCATAAGGAAAAACCATTTGCCCTCATGCTCCTTTACATCCAGGATGCTGACGCAGTGCGGAATGGACACGGACACACATCCGCCTTCCTCAATACAGCGGCGGAACTTCAAAATGGTGTACATGACCGGAAAGGAATAACGCCCGCCACGGGCATACATCATCCTGTGCTCGATCTTTGAGAGCCCATCCTCGCCAATGACCGTCTCCTCCCTCTTATACATATTTTGATACCCGGCAAACGGCAGTTCTTCTCCGTTCATCATCCGCTGCAGATTCGCGTGCATGATATTCCAATAATGTTCTACCACCGCCTCCAGATCCTGCTCACCAAACTCCGTATCAGGCGGAAGATTTCTTACACTCCGCCATGCCCGGATCACCCCCTCCCGATTACCCTCTGCGAGCATAAACTCACGGAAACTCTCATGGGTGATGGCACAGGTCTGGTCCTTCTTCATATCTTTATAAGAGATCTGATAACCAAGCAGCGTCGACTCAAGGTATGCTGCTTCCATTTCCTCAAGGCCTGCCAGCATGCCCCTGCACACGTCCAGATCCAGATCCAACTCGTCTCCAGGCACGATCTCTCTTTTTTTATAGTCAACCCCTTCGGGCAGATGACCGGTCAGATGTGCCACCGCCTGATCGATCTGCCCCATCGTCAGTTCGTCCGACACATTATAAAGTTTGTTTCCGCGCACTTCCATGACATTGCGGGTGTTGTATCCGCCCAGCGCATAGGCCTTTTCCAGCAGCTGTACCCACGGACAGTCGCTGGCGTTGCCATAGCCTGTCTCGTAGTGCTTGCGCACCTTAAAATATGCCGGCTGAAAGTGCACGCCTTTATTCCAGAGATCTTCCTTGTAGCTCACGTTATTTCCCTGCGCATCCACTGCTGAAAACAGGCGCACGATCACGTCCCCGTTTCCCATGTCCTGGAACATGCTGCGGATAAACTCCGGATTGGTCTTCACTACGGAACCGATGGCCGACACCAGCCAACAGTCACCAATGGTGCTCTGACGGACATCGTTGATATTCGGCTCGTGTAAAAAGAGCGGAATGTCCTGAATGTTACTTTCTTCGATATTACTGCTGTAAGTCGTATCCTCTATATAGGCAACCGTGTTTTCCCTGATCAGCTGATATTCCTCCTCAGACATGGTGTCCTTCAGTGTTCCCCTGAGGTTCTGATCCAGCTGGTCCTGAAAATTATACAGCAGGTGCATGGCGGACTGTATCTCCGGAGCCTGCCCGATACCCTCGTGATTCTCCATATAGATCGCAGCCTGCTTTTGGAAGGTATCCAGAAATGCCATTTCCATCTCTGTGGTATCCGTATTGACAATGCCCTCGATCCTGCAGTAGCAGTTCATTGCCTCGATGGCATGCGCAAATGACTCATCCGCGAAGTCATAGTTGCCCCGGGCTTCATTTGCATCGCGAAGCATATCCTTGATCGTGTTCTTGAGCGGACTGCTGAAATATTTGCGCAATTCGACCTTTGGCGCATATTCTCCGTCTCCACGCCCCCAGTCATTCAATATGGACTGTTGATCCTGCATGGTAGCAAGTGTCCTCTGATACACCTCCCGTGACTGCTGATAGCACGCTTCGCCATGTTTCATCGAACGTTTGTTGCGCAGGAGCCAGCTGAAAAATTGCAGCGGCTTCCCAAGTCCATTACCAATATAATCAGTAAATCTGGTATGCTTGACTGCTTCTCCTTTTCTGGCGCTTGCGATCCACTCCCTGCCCACGGCATTCTGTACACGGGTGCGGATCTCCAGTTCCCGCAGCTCTGCTTCCTTTTGGGCTTCCAGATATTCTGCCTGCAATTTGTACTGAGCGCTGCGGTTCTGCTCCATCAGATTCTTCGCCATGCCCATCATCTCTTCGGGAGTCAACGCCGACTGCGCTTCTCCCTCCGCACCACAAAATGTCACACGCTCCAGACCTTCCAGATGCGCCTGACTCAGCATGATCCCCTGAGCGATCCGAAACAGTGAGGTGATACACGTCATCTGTTCCTCCATGCTTCCAAGCAACTCCAGATCCGCCGCTGCCAGCGCATCTCCCTGCAACTGTTTCATCAGCTTATCCTTCAGTTTGTTCTTCTTCAGATGTTTATTCAGAAAATCCGCCATGAGGGCGCACTGCTCCAATTCGCTGCGGTGCTCCAGCAGACAGCTGTCCGAAAACGTTCCCTCTGCATCCAACACATGCATGATCGCATCATAACGTCCATGGAATCTGCGCAGCAGATTCAGCGCCGCTTCCGTCACCTCCCCGGTGGGTGTCACTTCCGTCTCAGCCCCGGTCAGTTCCGCTTCTTTACCGGCATCTGTATGATCGGTCAATACCCGGATGCGTTGTGCATCCCTGCGCATGGTGTCCATCTGCCCCGGAACCTCCTGTCCTTCAGCCGGAAGCTCGATAAATGACAGTGCGCTGCTATACAGCGTAGAATACAACAGTTCCTCCGGCAGCGCCTCCTGGCTCCCTGCCAAAATCTCACGTTTTTTTTCGATCAGGCGCAGTCCGCTGCCAAGCTCCTCCTTCATCCTTTGACGGGTATCGTTTTCTGTTTCCATGGAAGCACGATACAGACCGGTGCACTCATCTTTTTTCTCCTCAAAACGCCGTTCCAGTTCCCGTCTGGTAATCATATCCGCCCGGGTGCGCCCATAGGTATCCAGATGATGCATCCGTAAATACAGCGTAAAGGTTTCCTCCAGGACAGGCAGCATGCGCAGCACACCTTCGCAGTGCACATAATCTTTATAGCTCTGACCCAGACGATAATAATCCGGTTGTGCCGCCTTGAAATCCCGGATCTTTTTCATAGCCTTCAAAAGCTCCATCACCTGTGGAATGCTTTCCGGACGGTCATCGGGATTTTTTGATGTGAGCTTTAAGATTCCCGCGCCTTCAAAGGCAATCCTCTTTGCGTCCTCATAGGGGATGGGCGCGTCCTGCGCAAGCGCTTCTGCATCTGCTCCAAGGTTCGTAAGCGCCTGCGCATCCTCCTGCTCCTGCGCTGCCGCTAATTTTATCTTTTTGGTGTCCTCAAAGATCACGCTGAGCTTCTTTGCGGTTCCCTTCCATGTCTTGAAGGCACCGCTCTTCTTTGCCTGCTCACGTATCCCCCGAAGCCGTTTCTGATAATCCTCAGCTTCAGATTTTGCAAGCTCGCCCTTCTCCGTGATCTTTTCCGGGTCCATATCAATATAAAGCCGCTCTCTGTCACGCAGTACTTGCCACACATCTGCATAAAAGGTGATCTTCTTTTTTATCAGAGCGGTCTGCTCCGGATCACTGCCCGGTACCTGGTAAGCATCAAAAAACCGCTTCATGTCCCCGACCACACACAGATCCTCTTCCAGCGCAGGCATCGCCTGAATATATTGGGATGGCGTGAGCTTTACCAGCTTCTCTCCGTACTTTTTATCCAGAGCTGTCAGATGCTTCGCATAGATTTCCTGCAGCGCTTCCATTCCCGCCTCGTTCATCCTGTGCTGCACTCTGACATACGGATTTTCTCCCTCGGCCCACATACGTCCTGCGGTCAGATGATCGGTCAGCGTTTTCATCGTTTCTGCATTTACTTCTTTTTCCAGCAGCCTGCTGCGGCACAGATGCAATAAAACATCCTTTGCCGGAATATCCAGTCCCGGCAGGTTCATTTTCAGGGGATCTTTCCAGTCATCAAGCCGCGCAAAGCATTCCGCGATATGATCGGCTGCCTCCTGCCGTTTGCCATACGCCTGCGCCTCCGGTACCTGCAGGCTGCGATAGATCTCATAGTCCCTGTAATTGCGGGCTGTCGTCTTCTTTGATGACGCCTGAAACTCCTGCGTATGATCCTGCTGATAGCGCGCAAATGCCTGCTGATCCTCCCGCAGCATCTGTTCATCCCGCTGCTGTTGTGCCACCGTATATGTATTTCGCTGTCTTTGTAATTCCTGTTCGTTGCCTGCCATTTTCCATCCTCCCTTTACAAAAAATCAAAGTAAGTAATCATCGGGTTGCTCTATCTGATCAAAATATTCCGCCACATCTGCGATGAGCAGCCGGCTTGGCGTCCCGCCTTCGGGAAGAGCCTCATGCATCAGCCTGTCGCAAAGGCCTGAGCGGGAAATGATGTGCACCTCGGTATCAGGCGCATATTTTTTTTCTGCCGCCTGCATGGCAGCGAGGAGCAAAGCCTTCTCTTCCAGCTCCGACTGCGCGCAGAAATAGACCGGGCAGAGCACTTGTTCCTTTCCTGCCTGAACAAGCGTGTCGCCAACAGTGTCATACAGGTTGCGTGAGATACACTGCACGAGGATCCCACCGCGGATCTCACCCTTTGCGCTGATCAGAAAACTCAGTTCTTCATCAAGGTATGCTCCGGCATCCGCAGCGGAATAAAGCATGGCTGCTCCCTCCAGTGAGGCAAGGGAATCCAGCGCCTCCCTCATCTTTGCACGCGTCAGCTGCTGTAACGGTGTCACAAAGGGCAGCCGCTCCTTCTGCTGTTTAAAATAAGGATTTTCCGACAGTGTCCGAAGATCTGTCAGCCACTCTCCCGGAAGCTGTTGCTCCTTGTTAAATAAATGATCACCAAGAAACTCTTCCTCATCAGGACATACCATCTCCCGTCCGAATTCCCGGTTCACATAGGCACAGATCTCCGGCAGCTGCAGCTGCTTTGCGATATCAAAGGCCGCCACCAGCAGCTGTTCTCCGATCCCTTGCATCCGGTACGACGGAGCGACATAGATCCACTCGATGATCAGCCGGTCATCCGACTTTGCGCAGACCATCAGCCCGGCCGGAAGTTCCTCCTGCGTCTGCATGTCTGTCTCTGTCGCCGCAAGCGCGAAACAATTCGGGAACTCCAGCCGCTCCAGCATCAAAAGCGGATCCATGTCCGCAAAAAAATCAATCTGCTCTTTTGTCAATCTTCCTATCTTCATCTGCTACCTCTGCCTTTCTACGCCATCCGCTTATCCTTCTTTTGTTGCTTCTATGATCAATTGGTTCTCTGCCTGTGGAAAAATCTTTCTTGCAAATGCATCCGTCGCCTCGTCATAGGACCGGATCACTACCTGCGTCTGCGGCGGATAGTTTTCCTGTGCCTTCATGATCGCAAACCGGATCATGCCAAGCAGCTCCTGATTCCCGGCCGGCTTGCATGCGAAAAACAGCTTTACTGCCAGTTTCCCGGAAGGGGTCTCATGGAACAGCAGAAAACCGTTCACTTTTCCCATAGACTGCACGCAACAGGATACCTTCGGCTCAAACCAGCCTGCCGGAAGCGTGTCCAAATCTTCCAATGCACCCGCGAGCCCATGGGACAGGCAGTTCATGATACCCTTTTGAAACTGACGCAGCATCAGTTGATCGATACTCACGATGTTCGGCGAAAGTTCCGGTTTCCCCTTTCCTGCTACCTTTGACAATTCGTCCACCGTCACGATCAGTTCTCTGCTTTTCTTCTCCTTCAGAAGAAATCCTGCCTGCTCCAATATTTCTCCAACCACTTCTCTGTCACGTGAAAACTGAAAACAGGAACCGGTGATGCCTTCCACCGCAATCTCTTTTTCGTACTCCGTCAGAAGCACCCTTCCGGCTTCCTGGTCTTTGGCATAAAAGCACGTGATCTGCGCTGTTGTTTTCTGCCCTTTTTGCGCATGAACAAGCTTCCAGATCATCGCTCCCTGTACAGCTGCATCCGGATCCGCATGCAGCGCCAGCGCGCGGTAATATTTCCGTCCGATATGTTCCACCTCATCCCGGTCAAGAACCTGCAAATATTCTTCCTTCGATTCCTCTGTGATCTTTCGAATCTCCATGCGTTTCTCTTCTCCTTATCCTATCAGCCCATTTTTTCTATTTTATAATTTCGTTACATTCTCTTCCACAGACATGGAACAAATCGACGCTTAAACGACTTAAATCGACATTTCAAAGCAAAAAGAAGCAACCTGATACGAGGTCAGGCTACTTCTTTTTTTATCTTTAACATCGGATTGCGTACATACTGCACGATCAGCGGAATGACCATCAAACACCAGGTGATCGGCTCTGCCACGATGATCCCCCAGTACCCGAAGGGTGTCACCAAAAGATTCACCAGAATGATCTTTCCGATACATTCGATACTGCTGGAGATGATCGGCGTGACATGATCGCCGATACCCTGCATCGTATTTCGCAGCACCACAATGATCGCTGTCACCCAGTACAACAGCGTGTCAAATTTCAGATAAGACGTCGCCGCCGAGATCACCGTCTCGCTGTCTGTTCCGGTCACCAGCCGGATCAGCGCCGGTGCGATGGTATAACTGCACAACAGCACGATTCCGCACCAGATAAACACAATGATCAGCGCTGCGCGCACACCCTCTTTTACGCGATCAAAACGTCCTGCTCCAAAATTTTGTCCGGAGTAGGTGGCCATCGTCGTTCCGATGACACCGAACAGCAACATAAACAGCTCCGTGATCTTTCGCGCCGCTGTGTGTGCCACGATAATGTCGTTTCCAAGTGTGTTGATGCCGGTCTGCAGTGCCACGGAACCGATATTTACCAGACATCCCATAAAGCCCATGGACAATCCGCAGCTTGCAAGATCCCGCACAAGTGCACCGGAAAATAAAAAATCTGTCTTTCCGATATGTAAAAGCTCGTACTTCTTATAAATGAAGATCAGGCAGAGGACCGTCGCAAACAGCTGCGCCGCCACTGTCGCCACTGCCGCACCGCGCACGCCCATATCAAGTACGCAGATGCAGAACAGATCACCAAAAATATTTAAGATGACCGAAATGCCGAGAAAGATCAGCGGTGTCACGGAATCTCCGATGGCACGCAGCATTGCCGCGCACAGATTGTACAACATGGAGATCGTCATCCCCGCAAAGATCACAACAATATATCGGTACGACATCGCATAGATATCGTCTCCCACATGAAGCACACCCAGGATCCGGGGCAAAAACAGGATCGTTACCGCAGTCAGCGCCAGACTCACGCCCAGCGCCAGTGTCACAGTCGCCGCCACACAGCGCTTGAGTCCTTTATAGTCGCCTGCGCCGAAAAATCGCGCGATGATCACCGCAAATCCGTTGGTCAGTCCCTGCAAAAATCCGATGACCATTGTGCTCAGTGAAGTGGTAGCGCCCACCGCCGCCAATGCAGTCCCTCCCAGCACGGAACCTACCACACGGGTGTCCACCAGACTGTAGGTCAACTGTAAAATATTTCCGATCAGGATCGGCAACAGAAAGAGCAGGATCTGCTTCATCGGCCTGCCCGTTGTCAAATCTCTCATAGCTACGATTCCTTATTTTAAATTACAAATAGAGTAAATTCAGCAAAAACGCCATGACGCATCCGGTCAGACATCCGATCAGAACCTGCGCCGGCGTGTGTCCGACAAATTCCTTCAGGCGTTCTTCCGATAATCCGGGATTATCCTTTGAAAACAGACTGACCAGCTCATTAAGCAGCTTTGCCTGCTTTCCGGTCTCCAGACGCACACCCATCGCGTCACGCATTGTGATCATCGCTATGATCACGCAGATCGCAAATTGAAAAGAGCCTATCCCGTACACGATACCCGCCGACACTGCCACACAGCTCACGGTAGAGGAGTGTGCCGAGGGCATTCCCCCGTCACCCCAAAACCGGCTGATGTCCAGCTTGTGATTAAGGACCGCATACAGAAATGTTTTGAAAAACTGAGCAGCAAACCAGCCTGCGACGCCGCCCATGAGTACCTGATTACTGATCAACTGTGAAAAAAAGAGTTCTGGTGTCATTTATTTTCTTCCTTTTCCGGTCATAAACCTTGTCTCGTATACTTTTTTTATTCTAGCACAGACATTTCCCGTGCACAAGTTAACAACATTAGAATTGTTTTATAATTATTTTAGAATTCTTTTATGTTTCGGACACACTTCGGACACATTTGCCGCATATACTATGAACTATCAACAGAGATGTTGATGCAACAATTCCCTATATAGATGTAACATTTTCATAACTAAACTCCTCGAAAAAGCGACCGTTCAAGCGGTCGCTTTTTCATTGTGAAATCTTTCATCTTCTTATAGTCGTTTTCTGTAAAGTATGATAGAATAATGATCAGATCATACATGTAACGTTTTTTCCACATCAGGGAGCTGCCTATGCCAAAATCCTATGGTCAGAAACTGAAAATTTTATATCTGGCACAGCTGCTTTTAGAGCGCTCGGATGAGTCACATCCCCTTACGACAAAGGAAATGATCGACTATCTTGCCGCGCAGGGTATCCGCGCGGAGCGAAAGAGCATCTATGATGACATGGCTGCACTGCAGAATTTCGGCATGGATATTATTGCGATCCGCGAAAAACCCGGCGGTTATTATCTTGCCAGCCGTCAGTTTGAGCTTGCGGAGCTCAAGCTCCTTGTAGATGCCGTGCAGGCGTCCAGATTTGTGACAACAAAAAAATCCCGCGAGCTCATCAGCAAACTGGAAACGCTGACCAGCCGCAGGGAAGCGGGACAGCTTCACCGTCAGGTGGTCGTCGCAGAGCGCGGAAAGTCATCGAATGAACAGATCTACTACAATGTGGATGAGATCTACGCAGCTATGGCTGCTGATCACACCATCCGCTTCCAGTATTTCGAGTGGTCCGTGCGAAAAGAAATGGTTCCCCGCAAGGATGGTGCATACTATGAGGTCAGTCCCTGGCTTCTGACATGGGAGGATGAGAATTATTATCTGATCGCCTATGACAGCACGGCGGAAATATTGAAATATTACCGGGTAGACAAGATGCTGCATCTGACGGTCTGTGAAACGCCGCGAGACGGGCAGGCGGCTTTCGCTGCACTCGACATTGCCGGTTTTGCGAAAAAGACGTTCGGTATGTTCGCCGGAGATGAAACAACCGTGGTACTTCGATGTGATGCTTCCCTCACCGGAGTTATGATCGACCGCTTTGGCATTGACGTGCCGATGCGTCCGGACAAGGAAGGTCAGATCCGTGTACGCGTAAACGTCGCCGTCAGCCGCCAGTTCTTCGGCTGGCTCACCGGACTTGGCAGCGGGGTGCAGATCATTTCACCACCGGAAATACGCACGCAGTATCAGCAATACTTAAAGGATATTCTTGACTGCTATTCCCATAATGAGGAGGATACGCCATGAACATAAATCAAAAAGACCAGTATACAAATTACAAATCATGTTCCATGTGTGGCAGACCAATGCCGATCGATTATGAAAAAGAATTTTGTCCGGCCTGCGAGGACGATGTACTCTTTAAGGAAGTACGGGAGTATATCCGCACTCACGAAGTGACGGAATTTGAGCTGGCCGAAATTTTTAATATCTCGCAGAACCGGGTGCGCAAATGGATCAAGGAAGGGCGGATCGAATATGCCGCCGGTGAAAACAAGATGATGAACACCCGATGCCAGCGCTGCGGTGTTCCGGTAACGTTTGGTACATTATGCCCGGAGTGCATGCGTATCATGAACGGAAACAAAGAAGTCTCCTACACTTCTTTCGGACCGAAAAAGGATCGCAACCGGATGCGTTTTTTATCCGGCGATGATAATGAAATCTGATCGTTCACAAAAAAGGAGTGACCCATAAACGGATCACTCCTTTTTGCTTGCTCTCTTTTTAAATGAAATCAGCTGTTGGTCAGTGTCTTATGGACATAAATCGTATATGTCACAGTCACTTCCTGTCCACCTGCGATCTTGTAAGTGCCGACAACCGTCACCGAACGGATGTTGACCTGATCTCCTGCCTTTAATGCCACCTTGGATCCGGGTTGTGTCTCTCCGGTCACCACACACTCGGTGATCGTTCCTGTTTCCGGTGTCAGACAATTCTGTGCCAGTTCTAACGCGTTTGCACAGTTCTTATTCGCCTTGATGCGATCAATACGTACCTCCGGCTCATCCTGCGTATCGGTCAGCGTCAACGTCGTGGACAGTGTCACATATCCCTTATCTGCTGCAGAATAATACTGCATCTCGATCGTGTATGTACCGGTCTCCGCTTTCCGGCAAACACCGGACGTGATATCCAGTAACTTTAAGGACAGAGGTGCGACGGAGGT
Organism: bacterium; assembly: GCA_004562765.1. Classification (GTDB taxonomy): domain Bacteria; phylum Bacillota; class Clostridia; order Lachnospirales; family Lachnospiraceae; genus W0P33-017. Next base: position 54,570 of record SFRL01000013.1, read on the forward strand.
GGTTGCACTGAAGGACTGTTTTGTTGTCGTTCCCCCGATCGTCAGATCGCTTCCGTAATAATAGCCCTCCTTTGTCACCGTCGCGGACGTGTAGCTGGCATAATTCATAAATACGCCGCCACGATATCTTGCCAGACGGACATTCGCATACTGGCTGGTGGAAATATCTTCATTCAGTGAAAGATCCACGTTGTTCTTATCGATCTGGATCTCATAAGTATCTGTTCCGGTTGTCGGAACGGTGACAACAACCACCTGGAAGGTTGCAGATGCCTTTCTGCCGTCTGCAGTCAATGACAGTGTATAGGTATAGGTTCCCGGAACAGCCGTTGACGCCTTCACCACAATACGGTCTGATGCCGCCTCATAGCTGACAAGATTCTGCTTGTATGAATTATTGTCCGTAAAGCCCGCCGTCTCACTGGAGAGCGGATAAACCTCTCCGTACTGATCGTATCCGGTCACCTGTATATACTGGCGATAGTCTGAATTGTATACATTTGACATCTTCACACTATCCGCGCTCAGCTGCAGTGACTTCAGATAGGGTGCCTCTGCAATTGTCACATCGTAACTGTAAATATAATCCTCTCCGGCATATACCGCCGTAACGATAACCTTCACCGTTCCGATCCGGATCGGTGTCACCTTTCCATCTGCGGTAATGATCATCGTATCCGGATCTGAAGACTCATATTTTACAGAGCTGTATTGGATCTCACTCTTGTCTGTATCGAGTGCACGGAAATGCGCATAATAAGTGCTTCCAATGGATACTTTTTGATTATCCTTGTAACTGGTGGCCGTATAATCCGGTGCGATCGTCGTATTGGTCAGCGTAAAGTTTGTCTCATTGGATATCTCCGCCGCCACACACATAACGACAGCTACGCCCGATAGTTTCAGATTACTGTTCGTTTTGCTGACATATTGCGCAGTGACAGTTGCCGTCTTTCCAACCTCCGTCATGAACAGCTTATTTCCGTCTTTCACGTATCCGTTCATGACTTCTGCTTTATATTCTACTGAACCGCCATATACTTCCGTGACGTCTATACCATTCTTATCATAGAGTGCGGATTCAAGCAGTGTTTCCTTGTCAACCGTCGCTTTCTGGGTAAGGATCTTTAATTCAACCGGGTCACCTACACTTGCCACAAATGAGAGCGCATCACTGTTGGCGCTGACCGTATATGCAGTGCCATCCTTAAAGTATGAATGCAGCGTAAGTGTTATTTTTTTCCCATCCTCCGCAAAAGATATGCTCTTGACAATGATGTTGGAACCAAGCGCGTTTTTCACGGTAAAATCATCCGCATCCAACAGTTGACGCATGTCACCGGAATAAGTAAGCTCTACCTTATTTGCTGCCGTCTGTTTTGCGGATACCATATAATCCACAACATCTACGATCTTCGATGCAGACTTGATCGTTTTTGTACCGATCATTGCCGATAATTTGATCGTATAAATGCCTGGTTTCATAGGCTTAAACACACCGGTACTGCTCATATAGGAAGAGTAATCGATACCGTTTTCATCCGTCACCTTCCATACATTATCGGATGTGGCATTTGCCGGGGTTAAGGTGTAGTTGATCTTATAGCTCTGACCTACATGAAGCTCGTTCTCCAGCTGCTCCGTTGATACCAGCGTTACCTTTGTAGGCTTTACCATGATCTTTGCGCTGGTTTTTACCGTATACTGCAGCTTACCCGCCGTAGAATATACCTTTGCGGTCAGCGTCACCTTCTTGTTTTTTACTGACATCTTTCCTCCGGTCTTCACGGTAACGGTATTTGACATCGTGCTCTTTGTGGCTTTGATGCTGGCTTTGCTCACTTTGACGTAGGACTTGCCCGTACCGGACACGCTCCATTTTACCGTCTGCCCTTTTTTCAGGTTCTTCAAGGTATAGGTGTACTTCCCTTTACTTGTTCCGTTCTCGTACAGACCGGAATACGTTTTTTGAAACTTTGGTACTGCGGTCGCCGCCTTAGCCGGAATTGCCGGTAAAGCCGTGATCATAAGTGCGATCATACACAATGCAGCCAACAACTTCTTTGCCTTCTGATACATTGTTTGTTCCTCCTTCTTGAAAATGATTCGCTCTTTTTTTGTGTCTCATCTCCTATCTGAGACACTATATATTGTATTCTATCACACATCAAAGGGCAACCGCAAGGGTTGCCCTCTGATATTTGCCATGAATTTACAGATGGTTTGTAATGGAATGTGTTTCCTTGTTCCTATTTGCTTTCAGCGTTTTCCTCTGATCCTTTCTTTTCATCCGCCTGTTCGCTCGTTCCGGTCCATACGCCGCTCTGTGCAGTCTGCGTACTCTTTCTTGATTCCAGACGCGCTGCCCGTCTGCGTTCCTCCCGTTTTGCGTGGATCCGCAGGATCTTGCGCACGATCAGAACGATGAGCACGATGATCACTGCCCAGATCAGAATGATCGGCAGGTTTACGATGAACCAGATCGAGAAGCTGCGAAGTCCCTGGCCAATATCGTAGAATGTGTCGGAAAGTCCCCGTTTGATCTCCTCGCCGTAAGTCAGTTCCGTCGCCACACTCGTCTCACGCTCCACCTCGTTGATGTCCAGATACAATGTCGAATAATTGATGCGGTTGTCGAATACGCGCAGCTGTGACTCGTAGGATTCCAGCTCGTAGCGGATGTTTGTCAGCTGGTTCTGGATCGTGATGATATCCTCCAGCTTTGTTGCACGCTCTAAAATCCCCATGAGCGTCTCATGCTCGGTCTTCAACGCCTTGATGTGACTCTGCATATCCACGTAGCTCAACGTCACGTTCTCGGTCGAGCTGCTGGAGTAGGTCACATTCGAGTTTTCCTTCACCATGTTCAGGAAGCTGTGCATCTTGTCAGCCGGAATCCGGATGACCATATTCGCATAACGACGAATGTTCATGTCAGAATTACCGTTTGTCTCCGAGCTCTCCAGATAACCGCCGTACTCATTGATACGTTTTTGTACCGCCTCCATAAAGGTGTCGAATTGTTTCGTCTCTACCGAATAGTTGTAGGTGTAAATGATCTTTTCATTCGACTGGACAGTCTCTGCTTTGGCTTCACTCGAACCGGCTGCCGCATCTGTCATGCCGTTGTCCATCTCAGCCTCAGCATCATCCCATGCTTCGTCTTCCACAACCTCCTCCGTCACCTTGAATTCTTCCGCAGGAGCCTCTTCCGGCATCGCCATATCTGCCGCTGCAGAATCATAACCTTTTGAAGCCCCGCAGCCGCTTAGCGCCAATGCCATGGTCATTGCCAGTAATGTCACACACAATTTCTTTTTCATACTTTTTTCCTCTCTTTCTCACACCTCTTCACCGCATGTATCCGGTGTATATTCCTGCCTTCTGCTATCATTGCTCGTCCAGTGTCAGCTGCAGTACCTGACGATAGCTGTTGACCTGGCGAACGAGGCGATAAGTTCCCGCCTGCGTCATATTCAGTTCATCCAGCGCATACCATTCATCCCAACTCGTTGCTGCCGAATAGTTATCCCTTGAACGCTTGGTTCGATACACACACTCCCACTCATCCGGGCTCTGCTCATAATAAACCTCAAACACACCGCTCACATAGAGGGATTGCCCGGGTGTTGCTCCGGTACTGTGTGCAGGGTTCACAACATCAGAGGTCAGCCCGATGGAACCGTCATCATAGATCATACTCAGATGCCAGGTCACGAGTTCATCTGCCTTTGCGCTCTCCAAGAGCAGTTCTTCCTGCCAGTCCGGTACCATTGCCTCCTGCTCGTCTTCCGGCTGCTCACCCGGTGAAGGCTCTCCCTTTGCTTCCTCCGGTGAACCGGTGTCCGTGATACTGTCCGATGAGCTGTCATCTGCGGTTTCGTTTTCCGCCACACCTGATGCCGCGTCATCATCTGTGTCCGCAGCCGGTTCTTCTGTCGCATCCTCCCATGCTTCCTCCGGTGCTGCGGTGTCTGCCGCCGACTCCTCCGCGATACCCTCATCAGTAAAGGACTTACCCATCCGAAGCGACTGGCTCATCACGCCGACGACTGCCGCCAGTCCGATCACGCAGACGAGTGCCGCCGCCAGTCCGCTATAGCGTTTCGCCATCGCGCCCAGCCTGCGGAAATCTACGATCTTCCCTCCGCCGCTTTGAGGCTTTTCTGATGGCTCTGCTACAGTCTGCGTTTCCCGTCCATCTTTTACGGCTGTCTCCAGCCGTTTCATCCTTCTTACAAATTTTTTGGAAAAGCGGTGCTGCTGTTCTAACTGCTCCCTTGGGGGAACGTCCGCCAGATCCCGGTCCATCGCATCTGCCAACGCTTCCGCTAAAAAGCGCTCACCACTTACTTTCAGACTCATACGTTACCTCCCTGATCCTGCGCAAGCATTTCCTTCAATTTTTTTCTCGCCCGATAGGTCCTCACGCTTACTGTTTTTTCCGCCAGCCCGAGCACGCCCGCCGTCTCTTTTTCCGACAGTTCGTGCAGATAGCGGCACTCCAGAACCACCCGGTAGTTTTCATCCAGACTTCGGATCGCCTCCACGAGTTGTTCATAGGATTCTGTCTGCAGGTATGTATCCAGTATGTCATTTCTGTCGGGTTCATCCCCCAGCGCATCCTCATATTCCGTGAATTCCGCACGTTTTTCCCTGCGCAGAAGATCGATCGCCCTGCTCTTTGCGATCGTCACCAGAAACCGCTTCGTGCGGGGACTGTCCACCTCCTCCACCTGGTCGAGATGCTTCGTCAGCGCCAGAAATGCCTCCTGCACGGCATCCTCCGCCAGATCCTTGTCCTTTAAGATATCTTTTGCCACATACCACATCAGGTAGCGGTATTTCTCATAGAGAAGCGTAAATTTGTTCTGCTCCTCTGCTGTATCCAGCATTGCTAAAAATAGTAACATTTGCTTTCTCCCCTGCGCGCCCGCCGCGGTCGTCACCACAGCCCTTTTGAGGTACTTACATAAAACCAAACGTAGGTGTCTGGTAAAATACTACACGAAAATGGAAAATTTTACCGTATCAGTTTAAAAAGGTTCCGATCCTTGATAAAGTTACTCATCTCATAGCACACGAGCACCTCATCCCAGCCTTCAGCTGCAAGTTCAGGTACGGATTCGTTGTAATAACGCAGATCGATCATCGTAATCTGCCCATAGTGATCCAGTAAATAGGGCACCATACTGTTGGCATAAGAGTCCTTGATGATCAAAAGTGATCCTTTTCCGTTCGCCTGCGGGTTTTTGATGGTGATCTTTCCGTAATTCCCCCCAAAATAAACTGTATATTTATCCTTCATATCCAGCTTGGTCAGGTCATAAATGCCGTTAAACTCCGGCATCGATTTTTCGCCGTCCGCACCCAGCGCATCCGCCGGTGCGCTGTCTGCCTCGATCACAAGGTTCTCCGGCAGAGCCTGCGGCAGTTCCAGTTCGTCTGCGCGCGCTCCGGGCAATCCTGCCACTTTGGAATAAAGCGTGCCGTAAAAAGAATCACTCATCGTCTGCACATCAAAATGCTCCTGCTCCGCGATCTGAATACCCTGCGTCTCCAAATATGTCGACGCGCCCACGTAGGCGCCGTTTGTCGTCCAATGATGATCAGTGCAGAAATAGATCTGATCAAAGCTGTTCCTGTCCGCGCGCTCCAGCGCATCCCTTGTCTGCACCCAGCGCACGCTGTCCGCCTCGCATAGTTCTTCTCCCATCGCCTCATAAGGCTCAGGATCATAGACTACCGCCCGCGTCGGCAGTTTCTCTGTCAGCACCGTTCCCGGTGTCGGAATGAGCATCACGGATACATCCGCGTCCGTATTGGCCTTCATCGCTGTCACATAGCCCAGATTTGTCCGGTAATTTTTCTCTGAAAGATCGCTGTCTACGATCTTGTCAAACAGATAATGGTCTTTTCCCACATACACGCCGTTGATCTCACGGTGGTAGAGCAGATACTGACTCGTCGTTGCGATCTGCATCCACATATCGCGCTCCGGAAACTGGTCGCTGGCCGCCTCTGTCAGATCCCGCTGTACCTCGCCGGATGAGATTCCTTCTACAGAAATGCGCGGCAGTTTTGTCAGATAACGGTTTTCCGCCTCCGAATATGTCTGCTGCGGCAGCACAAAGATCGCTGCGCCGCCCACCGCCAACGCGCCGATCACGAGCAGCACGTACAACCATTCAATATGCTTTTTTCCAGATCCGGCTTTTCCTTTCATCTTTCAAAACCTCCACAAATTGGTCATCCACTACATCCAAACGTTGGACACGCGCCCTTCCTCTGCGATAACAGTGTGCGACTGTGTGCGACTGTGTGCGAAAACCTTGACAGAGCTTTGGCAGGCTGTGCGTGGGAAGCATGCGCTGAGATTTTGTCATGTCGTTTATGCGACGGGTTCACGCGGAAATAGCTATATGCAGCCGATTATCAGGCAGCAGAGCCAAGCAGACTTGCTTGGACTCTGTGCCGCCCGCGTGATTTACCCGGTAAGCATAACCGACTGGCAAAATTCAGCACATGCTCTATAGCGCACAGTCCATGGATCAGAAAAGGATGCCTGCGGACGCACGCCTAGAAGCGAAAGTACAGGAACGGATTATAGCTGCCGCTCACCAGAAACGCCAGCGACAGCACAAGCAGCACACCGGTGTACACCATGAGAAGCGGCGACCGCTGATCCTCTCGTGTCAGTTGTTTTGCGATCCGCGCCGGTAGCGTTGTGGATGCGATCAACAGGATCACCAGAAACGGAGCCTGCACATCCCACTCGTAGAGCGCCAGCGCATTCCCGGCAGGCGCGCCGATCCCAAACATTGCCTTTAAATAGCTGCCAAGCAGTCCCATGTCATCACAGGCAAAGATCACCCAGCCCACAACCACGAAAAACAATGTATACAGATGCTGCACGACAGCCGGAAGCCGCTCCAACACCCGTCGCAGCACAAATTTCTCCAGCACCAGCAGCACAAAATAATACAGTCCCCACAAGATAAAATTCCATCCGGCGCCATGCCAGAGTCCGGTCAAAAACCACACGATAAACAGATTTATGATCTGACGCGCCACTCCTTTTCGGTTGCCGCCAAGCGGTATGTACAGATACTCGCGAAACCATGTACTGAGCGTAATGTGCCAGCGCCGCCAGAATTCCGTGATACTCTTTGACTCATACGGATGATCGAAGTTTTCCGGAAAATGGAAACCAAACATCTCGCCCAGACCGATGGCCATATCCGAATAGCCGGAAAAATCAAAGTAGATCTGAAACGTGAAAGCCAATGCTCCCAGCCATGCCAGCGCCATGCTCATGTCCGCGTTTCCGAGCCCTTTGATATAATCCCACAGTGCGCCGATCTGGTTCGCCAAAAGCACCTTTTTTGCCAGACCGATCAGAAACCGCTGCAGACCGTGTACAGCGCCGGAAATCGTTGTTTTTCGCCCGTCCACCTCTTTTTGTACTTCCTTGTAACGCACGATCGGTCCCGCAATGAGCTGCGGAAACAGGCACACATACATACCGAACGATATAATGTTGTGCTGCGCCGGAGTCTCTCCCCGGTACACATCGATCGTGTAGGACATGGTCTGGAAAGTATAAAAAGAAATACCGATCGGCAATGCAAGCTGAAGCAGCCCAAACTGTGTGCCCGCCAACCGGTTGATTGTCTCCAGTGCAAAATCCGTATACTTAAAAAAGCATAGAATGCCCAGATTTCCCACAACCGACAGCACAAGCACCGCGCGTCCCAGCGTATCATGTTTTCCCTTCGCCGTCGCATATTCGATCACCCGTCCGTTACAATAATCAAAAACAGTTGAAAAAAGCATGATGAGAATATAGCGCGGTTCTCCCCATGCATAGAAAAAAAGACTTGCCAGAAGCAGCCACAGATTTCGTAACTGCTTCGGCAATACAAAATATACGATCAATACAATCGGCAAAAAGACACACAGAAAGATCATACTGCTGAATACCATTGTCTCTACCTCGTTTTTACTCTACTCTGCCTCAAACGCCTGCTGGATGAGACCACTCTTTTCTGAGATGATCATCGTCACCAACGCACCCTTCTGCTTGATGACCGCATGATCCACAAGCGGCAGCTGGTCCGGCGCATAGGCGGTCAGCGCCCCGCGGCGGTCTTCCAGGTGATCCTTCAACGTGTTCATGAGTGCCGCCGCGTCACCTGCATCCTTTAACTGCACCACAGCAACCTCCTGGGTGCCGCCATCCGCTGCATAAGCGTAAAAATAACTTTGCACCCGGTCATATTCAAAATCAGAAAATGCACTGAAATTTAATTCTGCCTGCTCATCATCACTGGTCGCAACCTTCATTTCCGGCAGTGTCGTATCCGCCGCAAGCATCGATTCCTGCAATGCCTGCATATCTACGGCAACACCGGTTTCCTGTGCCGTTGTCTGAGCGCCGCAGCCTGCCATGCAGGCTGTCAGCAGCAGTACACATGCAAATACTGTCAGTTTGCGATATATCTGTTTCATTTACTCTTCCTCTTTTACTTCTGTTTCTTCCGTCTCGCTATTCATCGCCTCGTTGACCGTTTTCTCCATCGCATCCGCTTCTATCGCGGTAACGGTTGCCGTCGGTCCGTCAGCCTCACCGATGATCTCCTGCTCCACCGGAACATCAACTGTCTTCTCAGAAGCAGCTCCGTCCTCCACGGGCATAGGCACCGGAGCAGCACCGGCCTGCGTCGGATCCATCACCTGGCTGCCGAACAGCTCATTGATCTTATTGGTCATCTGCGTCACCTTCTCAGGCACCGCATCTCCAAGTGATGAACCAGCCTGCGAATAATCATTTATATAAACTGCCAGCACATAATTGTCCTCACCGTCAGGGATCCACGCGGCACTCAGATCCTTTGAATCCGCACCGGAAATGGAGTACATCGCCTGCTGCATGAGATTCATCATCTGATCTGCAAGTGCAAGTTCCTTGTCACCCGGCTTCTTGGGGAACTTAAAGTAGAGGCTGCTGCTCTTTTGGTTAAATGCCTCACGTACCTTAGCCGGTACTTCGAACAGATCCTTGACTGCCACCGCGTTCTGAACTGCGTAAGAATACTTTGTTCCCTTTGCCTCGGGCAGGGAAGAACCATCCCATTCATGACCGGTGCGCGCCATCTCATCCGTCATATTAAAGTTGCGGTATTTTGCACCGTTGACATCCGAATAGATGTCCAGCTGATACCACTCACCGTCATCGAGCTTTACCATATCCCAGGAATGATAATCATTATGTACGATATGTACGTCCAGTCCGACCATATTAGCCAGCAGACGGAATGTCGTCGCATAACCGACACATACCGCACTATGACTCTTCAACACCTCATGCGGGGTGAATGCCTGAGAATTCTGCCCCGGCATGGAGATCAAATGTCCGCTGCCCTGACCGATATTTTCTACCATCCAGTCATAGATCGCCAGCTCCTTCTCATAGTCGCTCATTCCATCCTTGATGACCTGATCCAGCACCGCCTTCGCCATGTCGTAAGTCTCTTTATCCTCACCTTCCAGACCGGAAGGGTCATCCTTTAAATAGGCATCGGAGATGTTGGTCGTACTGCGGATCTCATACTGATCCATGACCTTAAAGCCATCCTCCTGATAGTTGCTCTCCTGTTCGGCTTCCTTAGCCTGCCTTGCGCGCTCATCATCAATGAACTGACTCACCTTCGCGTTCTGCGTGTTCATCTGATCCATGAGCATCACATTCATGCCGACCGAAGTGCCGACACCGCCAACAAGCAGCACCGCCGCCACGCAGGCGATCACATGTCCAACTCTCTTTGCGCGCTGTTTAGACGCTTTCGGTTGTTTTTGCGCTTCCTCCTTTGCAGGCTGCGCCACCATTTCTGTTACTGCTTCCTTCTTCTCTTCACTCATATTTTCCCTCTTTTCCCCTTACGCGAAGCAACCCTGAGGCAGCTTCTCTCCGGATGCCTTTGTCCGTACAGACACAGAATTCGGAAACAGGTTACAACATTTTCCAGACAAATTCCTTCCCTGTACATATATCATAACGAATCAAAGGCCTAAAATATCTACACATTCAAAAAAATTTATGAAGCGCAAGTACTGCCAGTGTCATGCCACGTTCCGCGCGTTTCGGAAGCAGGCAAAAATCTTCAAACCGGCTTTCCGGCGGCAGCCAGCCCTCACAGACAGCAGCACAGAGCGCACTCCGCTCACATACGTTATCGACACCGACCGTCTGCTGCACAAACCCGGATGTCTGAAAATCCCCCGGCCGCGCTGCAAGCCGGGTAGCGGAATATGTGAGAAAGGTCACACCGAGCCGGTCCGAAAGTGCGATCAGCCCCGCTTCTTCCTTTTTCGCATCAATCGATGCGACCGCACGGATGCGGTAGAGCGACCAGCCCTGTTCGTCAAATGTATCTGACACAAACCGGTACAGCTCATCCCCTGACACACCGCTTCGGCAGCCCACGCCAAGAACCAGATCCTGCGGCACGAGATGCAGTGTATGTGAAAACGGCTGTCCGACAGGTTTCCCCGAGATCACAAAACCGCACTCCGGCGTGAGTGCCCCGATGGGCTTTCCCTCCAAGAGAGCGCCGGAAAGATGCTTGATCTCATCCTTTTCCACAATAGCCAGATGCTCCTGTCTGGCAAACGTATCCACTGAGAACACGTCGTTGATATCCGTCGCAGTGGTAATGACCGGGATCGCAGAAAGTGCTTCACCAAGCCGGCGCGCCAGTTCATTGGCACCGCCTGCATGGCCCGACAGAAGCGGAATGACAAACTGTCCGCATTCATCAACCACCACCACTGCGGGGTCACTCAGCTTGCTTTTCACGTAGGGTGCGATGGCCCGCACCGCAATGCCCGATGCTCCCACAAACACAAACGCGTCTGCATGCAAAATGAGCTTTTCCATCTCCTCTGCCAAGGTGGAAAAGCTCTCCCAGCCCTCTGGTGCAAGGCGGGCGGGCGCACGTTTTTCTGCCCGGCTGCCCGACGCCTCCACCGTTACGGCTATTTTTTCACCCGTCTGTATGCCCTGCCCGCTAAAGGCAAGGACCGCGACCGTTTTATGCATGGTTCTTTCCCTTTTGTTTCTCAAAGAAATCGTCTACTGCCTGGATGATCTTCGCAGGCTCCAACGTTTTCAAGAGATATCCGTCCGGCTTTAAGGACATGACCTGAAGCACGCTCTCCTTGTCATCCTTACTGGTCAGGAAAATAACGGGCATATCGGAAAACTCCTTTTCCGCACGTATCATTCCCAGCACCTGCTTGCCGTCCACGATCGGCATTTCATAGTCCAGAAGAACCAGATCCGGACGGTCTGTCGCCAGATATTTGATCGCCATTGCGCCGGAATTTGCGAGGATCACCTGATAATGATCTTCCAGCCAGCCTTTCACATTGCGCAGCATCGCACCGGAATCATCAACGACGAGGATCTTCTTTTTCGTCTGGAAACCGAATTTCTGCACATAGTGATCGATCGATTCCACCATACTGTTGACATTCAGCGGACGCGTAAACTTCTGACGCACGAGATGCGGACCGACAGAAGATTCAATCTCCTGCAATTCATCGTTGCTTCCCGTAATGAACACGGGAACCTCGTGCTCGGAAGCCCAGTCCTTCACAAAAATGAGCGCCGGTTTTTGTTCTACGAGCTGTTCATCTCCGTAGATCAGTATCGCGCAGATATCTTCCTCCGTCTTACTGATCTCATCGATATCAGCCTTCACGCTCGTAACAAAATAGCCTGCATCCTCAAATTTTTCCTTCAGACTCAGCATCAGATACCCCTGTGTCTGCGTTATGATCAAAATTTTTTTCAGCATTGCGATCCCTCCTTCTTCAGTATCGCACAAATTTCATCCGTCAGCTCCATCACTTCCATCAACGCCACATCCGCAAGATATACCCGCAATGTCTCCATCTTTTCCTGGCAGGCATCCGGTATGCGGCAGCTCTCCAGTTTTTTCATCGCAGCGTCTGCTCCATCCAGATCAAAAGCATCCGTCGCATCATGGATCGTCTGCAGGATCTCGCACAGCTGCTCGGGCGTGCACTCCTCCAGCGCCTCATTCTGCGTCCGCGCGAACGGTTCCAAAATCGGCTTGTATCTGCGATATGCCTCCAGAAGCTTCGGTGTCTCTTCACGGATCGTGACCTCGTCACCTGCATTTCCGCAGTCTTCCATGCGGTGGAACCACTCAGAAAGTTCTTTATCTCCGATCATGCGCGCTGTATTTTTCAGTGCATGCACTTCGATCGTATAATCGCGGATCAGTCCGTCCGCCACACATTGTTCGATCTTGCTCGCCTTCATGTCGATCAGCTTGTAAAAATCTCCAAGCAGCTCCTGCCACAGCTTCTCTGTTCCACAACAGCGGATGCCCTCCGCCTTGTCGATATTTCCAAGCTTCTCCCCGGCAGGCTGTGTCGTCTGTACTTCTTCCGGCAAACCCTCCACAACAGCCTTCACCTGATCGCCCGTGCCCGTTTGCAGCGCACAGCTATGATGAATGAGCGCGCGGGGCAGCCAATGCTTGATCTTACTGCAGATATCACTCATCTCGATCGGTTTTGCCACAAAATCATCCATACCGGCCGCCTTAAATTTTTCCCGCGCGTCCATCAGCGCATTGGCGGTCAGCGCAATGATTGGCACATTCTTATAGTATTCATCATCCATGGCACGTATGCGCTCTGTCGTCTCGATACCATCCATGACAGGCATCATATGATCCATAAAGATGATGTGGTACTGTTTTTGGCTCACAAGCTGCAATGCTCGCTTGCCGCTGTCTGCCGTATCGATCTGCAGCTTTAACGGTTCTAAGAGTCCCACCGCCACCTTCAGGTTCATCTCGTTATCATCTACGATCAGGATCCTCGCCTCCGGTGCAGTGAAATTGACATATTCCTCGCCATCACAACCACTTACCAGTTCCTCGTGATTCAGAACCTGGCAGAAATTCAATGTATACAGCGGCTTGTTGATCTTCTTGACCGATGTCAGGCTGCTCTCCTCCAGCAGCGGATTGATAAGCATGCAGATCTCGCCAAGTGCCGCCTTCCGCTCATCTGAAATGCTGCTTAAAATTTCCTCACCTGACACATCCGTAAAGAAGAAGTCTACCGGCTCTTCCGGCAGATCACTTGTCGCATTCTCCACATAGACAACACCAAACTGTCCGCAGAGGTGCTTTAACTGCTCCGTCAGCACTGTTTCCCGGAAATACCCGCCAACGCGTGTGATGCGCTGTGTTCCTTCACGCAGCTGAGCCGCCGGTTCATCCTGTCCGTGCCGCTGATGGATATTAAAGTAAAATTCGCTTCCCTCACCGTAAACGCTGCGGACACCTATCTTTCCTCCCATCATCTCTACGAGCTGCTTGGATATGGAAAGACCGAGTCCGGTTCCTTCCTTGTTGTGATTCTTCTTGCTGTCCACCTGAGAGAAGGACGCAAACAATTTGTTCATATCCTCCTCCCTGATGCCCTGTCCGCTGTCTTTTACAGAGATCAGCAGCTCAATGTCATTGTCTGTTACCTCTCCGACAGTAATTTTCAGGCGCACAAAACCTTCATCGGTAAACTTGATCGCGTTGTTCACCAGATTGATGATGATCTGGCGGATCCGCAGCGCATCACCGTTCATGGAATGCGGCAATTTTTCATCGATATCAAAGATCAGCTCCACATGCTTTTCACCTACACGGGTCAAGAAGATCATTCCCAGATCGCTGAGCATGGACATGGGCTCGTAATCTGCTTCCACCAGTTCCAGCTTGCCGGACTCGATCTTTGAAAAATCCAGAATATCATTGATAATGCCAAGAAGTGCATTTCCGGAATTTTTAATATTTCTCAGGTATCCCACATCCTGCGCAGGAAGATCCTCGCGCAGCAGGATCTCCGTCATGCCGACGATGGCATTCATCGGCGTGCGGATCTCATGTGACATATTTGAGACAAACATGGATTTTGCCCGGTTTGCCTCCTCCGCCTGCTGCTTTAATGCCTTCATGATCTCTGCCTGCTCGGTCGCATTCTTAATGTAATAATAACTCTCTGTAATATCATTCAGCACATAGAGTTTACCAAAGTAAGTATTTCCCTCGGTAAGCAGACGGCTGATCACCTCATAGACACGGTGATCCCGTTCGAGGCGTTGGTTGTCAATAATGCATGTATCCAGCTCATTCCAGATCTCCGCATGTTTGCTGTAAACGCTGAAATCAAACAATGTCTCCGCCTTTTTATTATGATAGATCAGCTGGTTATCGCTGTCCAGCACGATCAGGGCATCTGTCTGCTCGTCCACCGCCATATCCTTCGCCATGGACAGGGTACTGAGCAGATTGTTTTTAAACAATGCGGATGATAACAGCAATGTACTGATCAGGTATGCCGGCAGCGTTGTGTCATAACCGCCTGTCTTTCCCGAAATAAACAACACAAGTCCGGTCAGCATGACAACCATGATCATAGACAGCTTGGTCAGCTGCATCCGCTGCTGCTGGCTGTGCAGATGAATATAACGCTTCACGCACATGGCAAACATCAAAACAAGATAGCCTATTACCGTGAACATGTAGAAGTTATACACCGGTCCGTTTCCGTGCTCCAGATGCGCAAACAGCCCATCCTTGACAAACCGGATTCCGTCATAGTACAGATTCTGATATTCACAGGTTAATACGAGCAGCGTAATAGAAAGGTGGAACCCGGCCAGGACCACAACAAATCTCTTCGGAAGCCGGACTTTACAGTAATCCGCAAGAAATAAAAATTTCATGAGCAGGATAAACGGCTTTCCAAGATAAGAAACCTGAACGGCACGCAATGCCTCATTCTGCGTTGTCGCTGTCATTTCGAATAAATAGCCCACAAAATTGAGTAAAAGCGACAACAGCAAAAACACCATAATGACCTGCTGTCTGGACGGACGCTGCTGCAATACACGCAACATCGTGACCAACAAAACAACAATTCCCACATACTGTACTCCAAGTAAAAATGCGTACATCCATTCTCCTCCCCGCGAAACACTCCGCTATGCGTCTGCCGCCATCCGTGCTTCAAACTCTGCCACCGGCATAGGTTTTGCAAAATAGTATCCCTGTATCATGTCGCAGCCAAGGCTCGCCAGAAAATCCACCTGCTCACGCTGCTCAATACCTTCCGCCACTACGCGCATGTTCAATTCACGCGCCAAAGTAATGGTCTCCCGGACAATGATCGATCCGCGTCCCATCTCGTCCTCCCCACGGAAAAATTCGCCATCCAGCTTTAATACATCCAGCGGAATATCTTTCAGCGAGTTCAGCGAAGAATAACCCGCTCCGAAATCATCCATCGAGATTGGAAATCCGTATGCGCGCAGCTGCTTGACTGTATCGATCAACACATTCTTATCATCAAAGAACGCGCTCTCTGTTACCTCCAGCTCGATCAGACCGTGCTTCGGACCATAGCTGTCCACCAGCTGGCTGATATGCTCTGCCAGTCCTTCCTGGGTAAAATGAGCACGGGAAATGTTCACGGAAATCGGAACGCTCTTCTTACCCTGCACCTTCCATTCCGCCTGCAGCTTCGCGATCTGTGAAAGCATATAGTCATCAAGCTTCATGATAAAACCGTTTTCCTCAAAAAGAGGAATAAACCGTCCGGGCGGAATGATACCCTTCTCCGGGCAGTTCCAGCGCACCAGCGCCTCGGCGCCCACCAGCCGCTTATCTGTCGGACTGTACTTTGGCTGTAAGTATACCTGAAACTCACCGGCAGCCAACGCATTCTGCATGTTGTTTTCCACCCATTGCTCCCAACTCTGCTCTTCCAGCAGCCGATCGCTGAAAAAAAAGATCTGTTCCGCCTCATTATGACCGGCATCCTGCGCAGTATTCGCAAAACTGAATAACTGATCGATATCGATATTCTTCCGTTTCTGATACCAGTTTCCGTCCGTCGCATTCACCGGCAATATCATGCAGACACCCGCATGAAAATGCAGTTTTCGCTCCGGCTGCAGGCCTGCCAGCTCCGCCAGAAGTGAGCGGAGTCTGCGGTAGCAATCAGTCTTACACTCTTCCTCGTTTCCACCCTCACACTGAAGGATCAGACCAAAATCGGCCTTTCCGTAATGTCCGAATACTTCTTTTCGCCTCATTCGGGCCCGCAAAAAACCGTCCATGCATTCCAAAAGTTCCTCCCCCTGTTTGCTTCCGTAGCAGGAGAGGTAATTGGTGTAGCGTTCCATATGAAGATCCACGATGGCGTATGTTTTCCGGCTGTTCCAGCCGCTTCCCAGCATCTTCGCCGCATACCTCTGAAAGTAAAGCCAGTTATTCCCACCTGTCTCCGGATCCATGTAGAGCACTTTTGTCACACGCCGCTGCATCCGGATATTTAAGATCGTATTTATGAACAAAAAGACCAAAGGAATGAGAAGCAGTACCAGTGCTGCTGATCCAAGTGCCAGAATATAAAAGAAATCCTGCCGCTGGATCTGCAGGTTACACTTTACGTAAAGGCGTTTTCCGTTCAGATGCATCGGCACATACATCCAGCATGGCTGCTCCATGATCGAAGCTCCCATCCACTGGTCATGTACATTTTTTCTGCCTTTATTTCCCCGCGGGGGACCATCAAACACACGATCCACCAGCTCCGGTATATGGAAATCAAACATGCTCTCAATATCACCCAGCGCTTCTGTTCCATAGTCCCACTCACTGT
Organism: bacterium; assembly: GCA_004562765.1. Lineage (GTDB taxonomy): Bacteria > Bacillota > Clostridia > Lachnospirales > Lachnospiraceae > W0P33-017. The sequence goes on from SFRL01000013.1 coordinate 71,337, forward strand.
CCATATACGCAATATAATTGTCGACACCCACCGTCCAGTTCACTTTCTCATCGAGCAGCGGCATACTGCCGCCGGTAGACACGATACGGTTTCCTTCTGCATCCGTCACATATACATCCGTCGGAACCCGGCTGTAACGATTGACATAATTAACAGCATTCGTAATATTGTCGCCCCGCTGGACAAACCGCTCGATCATAATACCGGTATCCATTGCCTGATTGTACAGCCCGGTAAGCTTTGCTCCAATGATGTAGGCCGCAAATAAGTTGATTCCCACCGTGACGATAAAAACGCTCACCACCACAAACGACAAAAACAAAACGATGGAAGGCCAGAAGCTCTTTCTCTTCAGTTTTTTCAGTGTTTTTTCTTTTATCTTTGCCATATCGGATCTACCCGCTTTATCTTATTTTGTAACCGTTACCTTTTTCATCTTTGAATAGGGTGTGTAATAATAGTTTCCATAAGCATCCAGCTTATATCCCCGCACACGTATGTAATAAGTCTTTCCTGTTTTGAGACCGCTGATCGTAGCTGCCTTACTCTTTATCTTCACGGCTTTCTGGTTACTGAAATCCTTTTTGGACGCATAGCTGATCTCATACCCGGTAAAGCTTTTTGATGCTTTGAGCTTCACCTTGATCTTTTTGCCGGAAACATTTGTCGCAGAGGAAACGCTCGTACTGCCACCCGCAATACGCACCGTAAAGATCTCATACGCACTCGGGATCATTCCCTCCCCTGCTGTCATTGCCGTCACAACGTAGGTACCGCCGCTCGTCAGCTCGATTATTCCCTGATAGCGGTCATCCGTCCCGGGCGTAGTGCCGTCAAGCGTATAGTAAATCTCTCCGGCCTCAGCTGACATGGCAATGTTTACGCCTGCCGCTGTATCTTTAATCTCCACCTGGGGCTGTGCAGTCCCCGGCATCAGCATCAGACTACCGGAAAATTCCACATCGGCGGTCGGCCGGATACCATTATAATAACTGTAGGGCACATGCGAGCTGTTCTGATCCGTAGCCCGCATTCGCTGATCTGTGATATGGAAATATTTTGACCGGTCCCACGTGTCATCCCACGTTACATCCACGAGATACCAGTGATCGCCGTAACGCACCTCATTCCACGCATGGACACTACTTGTCACAACGATACAATCAATTCCGAAATAATTGCACAGCATCGCATAGAGCTTGGTATAGCCAGCGCATACCGTTTCACCGGTCATAAGTGCGCCGTAGGCAGACTGTGTGTAATACGGATCTGACAGATCACTCAGGACATCGTAGCCGCTCATATAGACCAGTTCATTACAGAGGAGTTCATGGATCTGTGCCTCTGTCTGGTAGGTATAGCTATTGTCACTGATCTGCGCCTGCAACGTCTCCAGACGTGCGCAGACTTTTGCTGTTTCCTGCGCGCGCTTGCTCCCGGTGGCAAAAGCATCATAAACACCGAGTGCACACATGTCATTACTTGTTGTTAAAAGGATCGTGTTCAAAAAATAATACTGGGGATTTGCATAGATAAATAACCCTTGTACCTTTTTCACCTGCTCTTCGGTGAGTCCGAGACTGCTCACTTTCTTTGTGCCGTAACGCGTCACTGTTTTCCCGCCGGTATTCACTTCATAAGCGGCAGCTGTTCCCGATGAAGTCAGCAGTTCTCCGCAGGCAGCATCCAGCCGCTCGTAGAGCTGCTGTTCCTTTGTCGACAGCTTGCTGTAATAATAATCGCTACTGTAGCAGTCCCAGTCGTACTGCGCCAGCTCCGGTCGGATACTTCTGGTCGTGTTGCCTGCGACGCTCCCTTCCGAGAGAACGCGCACGATCGGTTCTGTAACATTTTCCATCACACCGCCTGTCGGTAGTTTCTGTTCCGTCTCCTGCTGAGCACCGAACGCCACATCCGGCATGCCCGAAAACGGGGTCGTCACTGTCAATGCAGCAGCTAAAACCCCCGCCATAAATCTCATGCTCTTATTTCTCTGATTCTTTCTTTTTCTGTCAAACATCTTATATCTCCTGTTTCAACAACCGTTGGCACAATGCCAGTTCTGCTTCCGTTGCCACACTGTTCTCAAATCTGACCCAGCCCGCTTCCTCAGAAGGATTCAACAGGTCTGCCGCCGCGAGCCGTCTGCGCATCTCGCGTGCCGTTCCCTCGCCACCGTCAAAGATGGTCACTGCGTCTCCCACAATACTGCGGATCATCTTTCGCGCAAAGGGATAATGTGTACATCCCAGCACAACCGAGTCCAGTCCTTTATCCAGATACGGCCCGAGCAATTCCCGGAGAAAGTCACGCAGCCGCTCACTCTCCAGATCGCCCGCCTCAATAAACTCCATCAGACCCGGGCACGCCAGCGGATAGATCTCCGCCTTATCCTCATAACGCGCCATCAACTGTCTGAACTTTTCCTGCTGCACGGTCATAGGTGTCGCCATGACAAGTACCCGCGGATGTTCTTTCTGCAGTGCAGCCGGCTTTAACGCCGGTTCGATCCCCACGATGGGAAGATCCGGATACATACCGCGCATCAGACGAACTGCCGCACTGGTCGCTGTGTTACATGCGACGACCAGACCTTTTGCCCCCTGATCCAACAGTACTCTGACATTCTCGAACGTGAGCTGCCGCACTGTTTCCAAAGGCTTTGTTCCATAGGGTGCGTTCTTTGAATCGCCCAGATAAATGTAGTTTTCACCCGGCATGACCTTGAGCAGTTCCTGCAGCACACTGATGCCACCCACACCGGAATCAAACACACCGATCGGCTGCTCTTTCCTTCTATCAAAATCCATCATAGCACACATCCAAATCTACGTTAATATATCTTCCGTAAGCGTCCAATATGCCATCCACCTGACCGGTGCTGGAATACTGCCACATGCGCACATTTCCGCCGCCTTCATATCCATGGCCAAGGCTCTGACTGCGATAACGTGCGATCCAGATATCCACATTTTCCTCTGCCAGCTTTGTCTGGTCAATGTAATTGTTCAGCCAGTTCAGGTTTGCATATACAACAAACTGGTATCCCGCCTCCTCAATGATCCGCTTGTATTCCAGGATCAGCTCCGTGCGGGCTGCCTTATTCATATTTTTGATCTGGTTTTCACTCTCCAGATCAAGCGCGATCGGATAGTCAAGCGGTTTGCCTTCCAATAACTCTAAAAGGTGATATGCCTCCTCGATACCCTCATCCACCGATTTTGCAAGGGTATAGCAGTAAATGCCGACCGGAATGCCCTGCTCCTTCGCACCTGCATAATAGTTCTCAAACTGAATATCCTTGGATGTTCCGTGTGCCAGACGCAGCATCGCAAACTTGATCCCGGAATCCTTCACCGTCTTCCAGTCGATCGCCTGCTGCCATTTAGACACATCAATACCGTTCAGCTGGCAGTCCGTCACTGTGACGCTGACACTCGTTGACACAGCTCCTACTGCCGCAAAGATCTGCGTCTTTCCGGGTGTCACTCCGACCACCGTACCGTCTGCACTGACAGTTGCCACAGCCGGATCCGCGCTGCTCCATGCGATCGTTCCCGGCAGTTCAGTTGTCGCACTCAGAAACCCGGTGCTTCCGGGTCCGAGAAACAGGGTCCGGGTATTCACTTTGATATTGCCGATCTTTACCGTTACTGCAACACTTTTTTCACTGACAAGCGTTCCGTGTACTGCCTCAACCTGATAAGAATAAGTCTCTCCTGCCACTAACCCGGTATCCGTATAACTATTTCCGGTAACCTTTGTCGCTAAATTCGTATAATCCGAACCCGTTCCCTGCACTCGATAGATCCTGTAGGAAGTCGCTGCCTTTGACGGTGTCCAATTCAGTACTACACCACCGCTTCCGTCTTGTGCGGCAGTCAGATTGGCAGGCGCATCCGATTTTGTCCATTTTGATTTTGATACAGACTTTGTTCCGTAATCATTCTGCCCGCCGCTGATCTTTATGGCGCTGACTTTGTAAAAATATTTTGCGCCTGCCTCCACAGTCATATCTGACCAGCTAAGGCTGTCTTTGCCCACCTCTTTTACCAGCTTGTAACCCTTACTCTTTTCCAGACTCCGGTAAACCGCATATCCATCCGCATTCATTACCGGACTCCAGCTGACAGTGAGGCTGTTTGATTCTGAATTTACCACATTTGTGATCACGGGTACATCCATTTTCACTGTGACATTCTGTACAGCTGAACACTTACCCCGCACCTTTTTTCCGTCGGGATTATAGCGCATCGGCATGATCTTGTAGTAGTACGTCACACCGGTCGCCACCTTATTTGTGTAGGAGGTGCCGTATACTGATTTCACAATCTTATAGCCGCCGACCGGCGTTGTGCTCCGGTACACGCGGTAAAAAACCGCACCTTCCACAGCAGACCACGCGATATTGACCTGAGCATCAGTGCCCGCCTCCACCTTTGTGACATCGGGTGCCGGCAATACCGTTTTTGCCTTGAGATACTCAGATGTTGCTGTCGCACCATTCATATCTGTCACAACAAGCCGGTAGTAATACGTTTTTGCCGTATATAAACCGCCTGCCGTATAGCGAAGCTCCTGCTCCGGAGTAAACGCAGCGATCGTTGTATAGGTCTTCTTATCCTCAGACTGCTGCAGTTCATACACCACTGCCTGATCGATCGGTTCCCATGTGAGTGTCACGGAATCATAGCCGGTCGACTCTGCCGTAAGCGTCGGTGCTGTAAGCACTGCAACTGTCGTTGTCACCTGCTCATCTGCTGCAATCTCCTCTGCCGGTGCCGCCAAAACCGTCTGCGTGGGCACGTACAACGCGATCGCCGTTGCCCCCAGACCAACTGCCAGCAGTTTTCGTATATATCGATTCATAATTCCTCCCTTATCTCCTGTTATTTGCCATAAGTGTATCGAAAATCATGCGGAAAGTCAATGTACGGCCCTTTGCACTTACATCTGATGCCGCACGATCAAATATTCGTTGTCCAACTGGTAATACGGGCAGTTGTCAAATGTGCCCGTCAAAAAGCGTACCATGTCATCCTCATCCAGATTCATATCACAGACATAGCACTCATCATCCTCATCATAAACAAAGTTCACACAGGAATCACAGTTTGATACTTCCTTCATCTCATCACTCCTCTCGTCCTACTATATTAAATATATACGATAATGCACCCGATTGCAAAGGGGTTCCGTGAATGAAAAGCGGAGAAAAGTCAAAAATAGCCCCGAATGCTGCAGCAGATCGCAGCTTCGGGGCTCATAGCCGCAAACGAGCGTTTCACCTGGAAGACCCTCGTTTCCATATTTACAGTTTAACTACATCTCACTGTTTCCGACATAGTACGGTCCGGGCACCTTTACGCGCAGCGCCTTGTACAGCTCCACACATGTATACTGATAGTACGGATTTACCCAGAAAATGCCTACCAGATTGAATGTGATGGCAGCCAGGATCTCCCATAAGATAAAGGACAGATCCAGCACAAACGCATCCCACTTCTCGCCATCCATCATCTCGGTTGACAGACGCTTTGCCTCAGAGAAGCTGAGGTTCGGATCCTCTGCCAGAAGGTACGGAATCATGCGGTACTGATAAGCCTTTACAATACCGGGTACGATGAGCAGCAGTGACCACAGGAAAATGAACAGATTCTGCAAAAAGATCACAGATACGACATTCATGTAGTTGTTCTTGAATGCATATCCCATGTTGTTCAGGTCTGCGCTTCCGTCACTTGCATGCAGGAAGTATTTCTTACAACCAACCTGCAGCGGATTAAATACAAAGATTGACAGAGCCAGCGACGCGATCACAACCACAAGGATCACGATTGCTGCCAATCCGAGTACAAACGCCAGTATGCCCGCATACTTTCCACCGATTCCATCAATAAACTGGTTTCCGGTAATCTCAGTCGTATTACCGCTGTCTCCTCTGCCGCTGCTTCCGCCGCTTCCAAGACCACCGCTTACCAGCGCCAGAACAAATGCAACCAGCACAGACTTCCAGTAAAACGCCTTCACGCTGAATTTTGCTTTTTCTTTTAGTTCTTTTCTTGTCCATTCCATAACATATATCCTCCTTTATGAATATCTTATTTCATACGCCTGATCAATGCCGCTCCGTATGTACCATATCCGAGATGACATCCCAGACTGAGCGGGATCGGAGACATACTGCAGCGCACTCCAAAATGCTCCTCCAGCTGTGCCTTCAGCCCAAGCGCGTCCTCTCTGGACATGCTTGCAGCCGCTGCCAGGTAAAACTGACTCAGATCGTCTGTATGAAATTTGTTCTGCAAGGTTTCTTCCAGGCACTGCATGATCTTTTTTCGTGCCAGTTTGTCACCGCGCACCTTGCCGATCGCTTCCACCTTATCATTCTCCAGCGAAAGGATCGGTTTGATGTTCAACAGATTTCCCAGTACGGCAGACGATGCCGAGATGCGTCCGCCCTGTTTTAAATATTTTAAGTCTTCCACGGTAAGGAAGATCTTGCAGTCATTTTTTGCATAAACCAGCTCTTTTAAGATCTGAGCCGCGTGCTCGCCCGCGATGGCACGCTTGCGCGCTTCCAGCACGGCCGCCTTCTGGGTAACACTGACGCGACCGATATCTGCTACCAATACTCTGCCGTCATAGTCGGCTGCCATCGCCTGCGCTGTCGCGCAGGAACCGCTCAGTCCACTGGACATCGGTATGTATAGCAATTCATCATGTTCTTCCAGCACCCGGTCCCACAACTCTGTCACATCCGCCGGCGAGGGCTGTGACGTATAGATCTTTGACCCTGCCTGCTGGCGGATATAAAACTCGTCATGCGTCATGGTCCGGTCTTCAAAATAGAGCTCATCATCCACATAAAATGGCATCGGCAAAACATAGACGCCATACTTTTTTGCTTTTTCCTGCGAGATCGCGCAGTTTGAATCGGTTACGATCGCTGTTTTCATCAGATACTCCTTTTTATTATAGTGGATTCCTTTTTTAAATATAAAAAAAGCGGGTGATGGGAATCGAACCCACGTATCCAGCTTGGAAGGCTGGTGTTCTACCATTGAACTACACCCGCAAAAACAATATTCTGTTTCGTTCGTCTCACGAACGAAAATTATTATAGCATCGTTTATTGCGGGTGTCAATGGCTGATTTTAATTATTTTATTTTCACACTTTTTACACTGCTGAATGCTCCGTAGTATTTCTTTCCGTCTACCACAATGTAGCTGCGCACCTTGTAATAATAAGTGCCGGAGGACAGATTGTTATTCGTGCATGCCGTGTATGTATTTTTCGACAAAGTACCGATCCTGCTGAAACCGGAAGATTTCTTTTTGGAGCGATACAGTTCATAGCCAGACGCATAACTGTCCCTTTTCCATGAGAGGGAAGCTGCTTTTACCTTCGGGCGAATACTGCTCCAGGTGACCTTTTTCGGGCGGATCACGAAGGTCGCCTTCTTTGTACCGCTATAATCGCCCAGACCTGTGATCACGACCGTTGCCTTTCCGGGCTTCGTGTTATTGCGGTATTCCACCTCGTAGTCATCATCCTGCATAAGCACTTCGCCATTCAGCTTCACCGTCACATCCGGTGTCTTTTCTTTCCCGTTATAGGTCTGATTTGCCACCTTTACGGTTGCGGATGACAGACTCACCTGCGCGATCTTGAAGGTCACGGTTCTGCTGCCGCTGTAACTGCCGATACCGCTGATCGTGATACTCGCAGTTCCGGGCTCAATATTATCGCGGTAGGTCAGCTTGTAATCCACGTTCTGCTGCAACACAACAGAACCGATCTTCACCGTGACTGACGGCCGGATCTCATCACCGGTATAGCGCTGTGTATCAATGCTGCTCACCGTTGTATTGCTGATATCCTTGCCGATGATCCGGAATGTCGTTGTCCTTGTACCGGTATAATTACCTCTTCCGGTTACAGTCACTGTCGCTGTTCCGATATTCCGGTTGTTACTGTAGTTCACGTAATAATCCGTACTCTGCCGCAGCGTGATATTATTCACCGTAACAGTAACTGTCGGTCGGATGTCCGATCCGGTATAGAGCTGGTCCGGGATCGCTGCGATCGTCGCGGAAGACAGGTTCGGTCCCGTGATGCGGAAAGTCGTTGACCTCGTTCCGCTGTAGCTGCCGATACCGGTGATCGTAACCGTCGCGGTTCCCATATTGACATTATTGGAATAGGAAACCGTGTAGTCCGTACCCTCGCGCAGCAGAATATTATTGACATATACAGTCACTGCCGGGCAGATGGCATAACCGGTATACGACTGATCCGAAATGGATGAGATCGTCGCATTTGCCACCGTCGGCGCTACAATTCTGAAATATGCCGACTTCGTGCCGGTATTTACATATTTTCCGATCCCGGTCACGGTCACAAATGCCGTTCCGATATTGATATTATTCTCGTACTTTACCGTATAGTCGATATTTTCCGTGAGCAGCGTGCTGCCGATGCGCACCCTTACCGTCGGTCTAAGCTCGTATCCGGTATAGCTCTGGTCTGCGATGGTATCGATCGTCGCCTGACTGATGCTCGGCTGCTGTACGACAACCGTAAACGGTGTGGCCGCAAGCCCGCCGCACGTAATGTTCACGCTCGTACTGCCGATTCCCTGCGCATACAGAGAAGTTCCATTAAATGTAGCAACCGATGTATCTGCCACCGTGGCACTCACCGAGCCAACCAGCGGGCAGTACTCACTCATCGGATAATGACCGTTGATCTGAACAGATGCCTTGCACTTACTCAAATCATAATAATCTCCCACATTCATTGTAATGGTGCCGGTCGGTGCTCCTGTGATCATTCGGCTTGTGATCAAGGTGCTTTCAATCGTAATCGTCCGTGTGACCGTTCCATTATCTTCAGGAATCATGGCGTAACCGCTTGCATGATCAGAAAATGCTGCCACCCAGTAATCTTTACCATTATAAGTCACATGCCCGATACCGACAGCCACGTTTGAAGCGTTTGTCATATTTGCATACTCAGATGCCGCCTGTGCAGATGTCCATGAGCTGTAAATCTGTGCAGCCGTCGAACCCGCACAGCTAATATTTTCTACGACATTTGTATTTGTACTTAAATAACCGGATGAAATCAAAGTGCCATCCGGCCTCGATGTTGCACTATAGACGAGTGCCACCTCTGCCGCACGCTGCATCGCTGCCTGCTCCAAGCCGTAATCGTATTGCAGTTGCGGCAAATCAGTCTGCACTGCGCCGCCTGAAGCTACACTTGCAGCATTCTTATTGTTAATAACCGTACGCAGTGCATTGATCTGTGTCGCCAGTGCACGCGCCTGTGTCTGACCGTAGGTCACCTGTATGCTGACCGTTTCCGTAATACCTGCCGCCTTCGCCGGCTGTAAAGACGCGACCGGAAGCAATGCCACCGTCAGCAGAACCGCCAGCAACCGTCGCCAGCCATATCCTCCTTTTTCTACCCTCTTTTGTTTCATCCTTCTCCCCCGCCTTTCTACATACAATCAGATTCTCTATTGCCCTTATTATACGCCCAAAGCATGCAGGAAGCAACCGCTTCACACAAATGAAAAAAGGATTATCCAAACGGATAATCCTCTCAGCAAATGAGAATGCCCAGTTTCGGAATCGAACCAAAGACACAAGGATTTTCAGTCCTTTGCTCTACCAACTGAGCTAACTGGGCAGATGTTGTGAATGCTCACAACAATAAAAATATAATACGATGATCGAAAATTGTCAAGTCTTTATAAGCACATCACCATATACGCCGGCAGATAAAGGATATCATCTGTTGCTTTCAGATTTTTCGTATGAATCACATACGCTCTTCCGATGCGCTCCCGATATCTTTCGACAAATCGCTCCAGCGACTTTGTGCTATAGCGATCCGTGGATTTTACTTCAATAGGAGAAACCCGGTATCTCGTCTTACTTTTATTGGAGATCAAAAAATCAATCTCCATATCATTCCGGTGCTTTTCATCGTTGTATTTTGTATAGAAAAACAGCTTATGACCCTTTGAAGTCAATTCCTGCGCGATCGCATTTTCAAAAAACATCCCCTCATTGACAGATAACCGCCCCAGTAAAAGCATCCGGTACAAATCTTCCTCCACAATCTCATTTTCGTCAAACGCATGGCTGATCAACAATCCCGTGTCACCCATATAACATTTGACATAGGTTCTGTCTTCATTTAATGAAAGCCCTACATTGGGATCATTACAGTTAAAGCATTCATTTGCGATCATGGAATCACTCAACCAGAAAAATGTATCATGGAATTTTTCAAGCGTGGCTTGCTTTTCTATCTCAGAGAGGATCACACGTTTCTCATGCTTCGAAAGAAACGCCGGAATCTGGTCAAAGATTGCCAGGACTTTTGACTGATATCTGTTATCAATTTTCATAATGTCATTCCTGTAGAGCGACAAGATATCCCGCTTCTCCTGATCCGCTTTCCGGAAGTTCTTTGCATTGTTCACATACGCTGCCACACTTTGCGGCATTCCACCCACAATGATAAACTGCCGGAACAAAAGCATTGCCTTATGATGGAGTTTTTCTTCCAGAGGCTTTTGTTTTTCAAAACAATCCTTAATGTACTCCACCATTTGTCCTTCGCCGAGCGCCATGCAGAACTCTTCGAAATCCATGGGATACATTTTCAGTTTTCGTTCTTCTGACGGAATCGTGATATCTTTCACGCTCTCCTTGACAGAGATAAGTGATCCTGTCTCAATATAATCAAAGCGTCCGTCCTTCACCAACTTTTTGATTGATTGTCTGGCTTTCGGAAACCGTTGGATCTCATCAAAAATGATCAATGATTCTCTTGGATATAGTTGCACGCGCAATTCCGTAGAAAGAATCATAAAGAATGTGTCCAGATCGTTCAGATAATTATGAAATGCATCCAGCACCACATCACTGACATCATTAAAATCAATCAGCAGATAGCTCTTATACTCATTTTTCCCGAATTCCTCTACGGTCGTAGATTTTCCGATACGTCTGGCACCTTCGATCAGCAGGGCTTTTTCTCCTGCCGCCGTTTGCTTCCACTCCAACAACTTTGCATATATTTTTCTCTCAAACATCATGCTCTACACCTCTTATTTCTATAGGCTTATAAATAATACGCATATTTATTATACCCATATTTATATATATTACGCAAGTTTGATTTTTCTCTATTTATATATAATACGCAGATATAAGAAAATTAAAATCGGAACTGCAAGCATATCCTCACAGTTCCGGTTATACACGTCTTATTCATTTCAATTACTATCCAGTCGTATCTCAGCTCTGCCCACGTTCCATCATCCTGCCACGATCGGCAGTACATACGTCACCCACAAATGGGAGACCGGCATGACAAGCAACATCGCCGGTATCATGTCCGCGATCGGGAATTCCTTGACCTTGATCATGCGAAAGCCGGTCGCCAGCAGAAGTACGCCGCCGCACGCCTTGAAATCATTGATCATGGTCGGTGTACAAAACGGGTAGATCGCACCTGCCAGAAAAAACATGATCAGAAAGATCAGCATCTGCGGAACCGCAATAAAACTCACCACGCCGCCAAGAGCGCAGGCAAAGATCAGTGCCGTGGGCAGGTCCAGAATGGACTTTGCAAGTAAAATGCTGTGATCACCGGTCATCCCGGACACGATACTGCCATAGATACCGGTTCCGCTGGCGCAGAACAGCACGATCACCGTCACAAGTGTCGCCTCATATTCTTCCCGCGCAAGTCCCGATCCTGACATCAGTTTCTCCCCAAAAATCCGGCTGATCCCACGCTGCATGTACGTTGCGCCTGCAGTGATACGATCGCCCAGATGAATGACAAACCCCAGACAGGTACCCACGATCACGGACAGGATCACCGCCGGCATATTTTCCATGAGCGCAATGGAGCTGACGCCCATTGTCATGGCACAGATACCGAAGATCGTATTCAGTCCATTCTTAAATCGCTCGCTGATCCGCGGTCCGACAGCCGTCCCGATGATTCCTCCGATAACAACCGCCAGTACGTTTGTAATTACTCCTATGGGCATCTGTGTGTTCTCCTGTTCTAAGATCTCTTTTTTCTGTATTGTATTTGCAGATCCGCTGCGCTAAAATTATGCGTTCTGTAATTTCTCGATCGCCGCCTCGATACGCGCGATCGTCTCTTCCTTGCCAAGCACTTCCATTAGCTCCGTCGCGCCTCCGGGTGTCATCTGCTTACCGGAAACTGCGGTACGGATCGGCCACATCACATAGCCGTTTTTCACGCCCTTCTCCTCAACATACGCGCTCAGCATTGCATACAGCGCATCGTTGCTGTAATCGGTCTGCTCCTTTAATTTCGGAAGAATCTCAGTAAGCACCTCCAGAGAAGTCTCTGCGTTTGTCTTCATCTTTTTATGTGTATACATAGCCACATCATATTCAGGCACTGCCTCGAAGAAATCAATATGATCCTTGATATCGGGCAGAATCTCAATACGGGTCTTTACCATTTTGGCGATCTTTCTCAGATCATAATCCTTTGTGATGACCTCACGGATCACAGGCTCAGCCATCTCATAAAACCGCTCGTCATCCATCGCCTTAAAGTACTCGCCGTTCATCCACTTTAATTTCACCATGTCAAAAACAGCAGGCGATTTGCTGATATGCTTATAGTCAAATGCCTCCACCAGTTCGTCCAACGTAAAGATCTCGCGGTTATCACTGGGGCTCCATCCCAGCAGTGCCACGAAATTCACCACTGCCTCTGACAAGAAGCCCTGCTCGATCAGATCCTCATAAGAGCTGTGACCGCTTCGCTTGGAGAGCTTCTGATGCTCCTCGTTGACAATGAGCGGGCAATGGATGTACTTCGGCTCCTCCCATCCAAAGGCTTTGTACAGGATCGTATATTTCGGTGCAGAAGACAGATACTCACAGCCACGGATCACGTGTGTGATCCCCATGAGATGATCGTCCACAACATTTGCGAAATTGTAGGTCGGATAGCCGTCGGACTTAATGAGGATCATGTCATCCAGTTCTTCGTTAGGTGCAGAGATATCACCGTAAATCTCATCGTGGAAGGTCGTTGTGCCCTCAGTGGGCATGTTTGCACGGATGACATAGGGCTTTCCTGCCGCGAGATTTGCCTCGATCTCTTCCTTTGACAGATGCAGGCAGTGCTTGTCATACATCATGATCTCTTTTCCTGCCACCTCTCTGCGCAGGGAGTCAATGCGCTCCTTGTCGCAGAAACAGTAATAAGCAGCGCCCTTGTCAATGAGCTGTTTTGCATATTCCATATAAAGACCGCTCTTACAGCGCTCACTCTGCACATACGGACCAACGCCGCCATCCTTATCCGGACCTTCATCATGCTTTAATCCGGTTTTTTCCAGCGTGCGGTAGATGATATCAAGCGCTTCCTCAAAAAAACGTTCCTGATCAGTATCCTCTATTCTTAAGATAAAATCGCCGCCCTCATGCTTCGCGATCAGATAAGTGTACAGCGCGGTGCGCAGATTGCCGACGTGCATTCTACCGGTCGGGCTGGGGGCAAATCTTGTTCTTACTTTACTCATGATGTCTCTCCTTTATGGCTTCCATTATTCTTGTAAAACGTAAATCGATATCAATTGTGGTAAAACCGCTCACAATCAGCATACACCGCTCATTATACAACCACTATCCCAAATGCACAAGAAAAAATATTTCATGATTGCGAGAATACGAGCAATCAAAAAAAGAATGCGCCAAGCGCATTCTTCGCGCGCGAGCGGTGCCGATAGGCAACCTTCTTCTCCGCGAGCTGCGCACTCTACGTTTCACTTCGGTCGGCGCAAAACCGATGTCCACTGGACATCGTGCGCCCTGCCGGAGGCTTTCATCGTATAGAAGACGAAGTTTTCTATACGATGAAAAACGCCGCATCGTACATACCTGTATCGACACGGCGCCTTTACTCATCTGCAATTGTCTGGTTCATAATACGTTGCTGCTCCTTTCAACAATACAACTGGAAACTCTGGTTTTCCTCCATGGGGGCTTCCTGTAACTTCATCTGAAACATCACGTGAAACGGATGCTCCTTCTGTTCACCCTGCCGCTGCTGGTGTTCCCGCTGCGGAGAGTACCGGATCTGTGTGACTGCACCGACCGGCACGATGCTTGAGAAACCTTTTTCGTATCTTGCGATGTCCACCTTCCTTCCAAATGATTTTATACCCATATCAACTACATCTGGTTGTCTGTGATCTTTATTCAACAACTTGTTGATACTGCCATTTTAAAAGACTTCTTTGTTCCTGTCAATATATTTATCGGACTTTTTCTTATTATTTTAATAATTATCAAACAATTTATATTCTATTGTGCAACTTTCGATCTCCGATTATAATAAAACATATTACACTTAGGAGGACTTGCTATGAAATTTATTTCTTGGAATGTAAACGGTCTGCGCGCATGTGTCAAAAAAGGTTTTCTTGATTTTTTCCATACAATAGACGCGGATTTTTTCTGTATACAGGAGACGAAACTTCAGGACGGACAGATCACCCTTGATCTGCCGGGCTATTATCAGTATTGGAATCATGCTGAGAAAAAAGGTTATTCCGGCACTGCTATCTTTACGAAAAAAGAACCTTTGTCCGTAACTAATGGAATCGGAATGGAAGAACATGACAAAGAGGGGCGCGTCATCACTCTGGAATATGACAATTTTTATCTGGTAACATGCTACACCCCAAACTCACAGAACGAGCTTGCAAGACTCCCTTACCGCATGAAATGGGAAGAGGATTTTTTGTCATACCTAAAAACACTGGATGCCCAAAAGTCTGTCATACTCTGCGGCGATCTGAATGTTGCACACAATGAGATCGACCTGAAAAATCCAAACTCCAACCACAAAAATGCCGGTTTTTCGGACGAGGAACGTGCCAGAATAACTACTTTATTAGAATCCGGTTTTACGGATACATTCCGGTATTTCTATCCGAATGCGGAAGGCATTTATTCCTGGTGGTCATACCGGTTCCAGGCGCGTGAGAAAAACGCCGGATGGCGCATTGACTATTTCATCACTTCAAAACGCCTAGACGAGAAATTAGAAAAGGCAGCGATCCACACCGACATTTACGGTTCAGACCACTGCCCGATCGAGCTTCAGATAAATATTGATTAATTGTAACTGTTCAGAACAGGTCGAAGCATTTACTGCCGAGACCGTGATAGCATGATACAGGAGTGCAAAAATGCCATTGCAAAGCAATTTTCATGCATTTTTGCATCGTATCTGTGAAGGTACTGAACAGATACGATTGATTACTCAGCCAGCAATGCATCTACCAGCGCATCCATCTGTGCCTCGGAATCCGCATTCAGCGTAGAGCGGATGGTAACGGTGGGATCTAAAAGCTTGATCTCCTTCATGCCTTCAAATAACGCACGCATCTGCTTTGCTGCGACAGGCGCCCAGGTACCGTTCTCCACGAAGCCTACCGTACGCTTCTGATAGTTCTTTGCCTTCAGATGATGCAGGAAGTCCTCCATAACAGGGAACAATCCGCCATCATAAGTCGGGCAGCATACAACGAGGCGATCATAGCGGAATGCATCCTCAACTGCCTCTGCCAGATCATCTCTGGTCAGATCGGTAAATGCCACCTTCAGATCCGTCTTTGCCTGCAGCTTCTCAACCAGGTTCTCAGCGGCTGCCTTTGTATTGCCATGGATAGATGCGGATGCAACAAAAATACCCTTATCCTCCGGTGCATAGCTGCTCCATGTATTGTATTTATCGATATAATAGCCCAGATTCTCTTTCAGGATCGGTCCGTGCAGTGGGCAGATCATCTGAATATCCAGTCCGGCTGCTTTCTTTAACAATGCCTGCACCTGAACACCATACTTTCCAACGATGTTGAAGTAATAGCGGCGTGCCTCACATGCCCAGTCCTCATCGGCATCCAGTGCACCGAACTTTCCGAAACCATCGGCAGAGAACAGGATCTTCTCGCTGGACTCATAAGCAACCATGACCTCCGGCCAATGCACCATGGGCGCCATCACAAATGTCAGCGTATGGCTACCGAGAGAAAGTGTATCGCCCTCTGCCACTGTCACATTACGGCCTGCAAAATCGGTTCCGAAAAACTGCTTCATCATCGGAAACGTCTTTGCATTTGCCACGATCTTCATATCGGGATATTTCTCTGCTGCCTTTGCGATGTTTGCCGCATGATCCGGCTCCATATGGGAAACAACCAGATAATCCGGTGTGCGTCCTGCCAGTGCCTGTTCCAGATTCTTGAACCACTCGTCTGTCGCTCTCGCGTCCACGGTATCCATGATCGCGATCTTCTCATCCAGGATCAGATAAGAGTTGTAGGATACACCGTTGGGAACGATGTACTGACTCTCAAACAGATCCAGCGTCTTGTCATCCGCGCCAATGTAAATAATATTTTCTGAAATCGTTGTATCTTTCATGTCTTGTATCCTCCTGTGCATTCTTTCAACTATCTGCTATCTTATCACGCAAGCCTGTCCTTGTAAATAATTTTACGAGATCCAGACTGCGTAACTTTACCTTCGGATTTAATTGGATAGAGTTTACCCACGATGCGCTGATAAAGTATCAGGCAATGACTTGTGGTTTTACTTTACTCCATG
>SFRL01000089.1 GCA_004562765.1 bacterium
CTTGACTGTAGTTCATAGTGAAAAGCTCCTTCCTGTGATAGTCTTATATTACCACAAAAACTTTTAACTTTCACTGACATCTATCTTAACACACAGGGATTCCTCCTAAAATGTATGATATTCACGAACTATCGTTCATGACATCAACTATCATACATTCCAATTGAAGGTGGAATCATCTATGATAGTTCCAATAGGGAACTATCATGGTAATTCTGGAGGCAATCATGGACAGCTTTTTGCAAGAGGTAGGAGGCCGAGTTAAGGAAGCGCGGGTGCGGAAGCATCTGTCGCAGGCTCAACTTGCAGAAATGCTTGGTCTATCGTCCCGGTATATCAGCAATCTCGAAACCGGTAAACAGAACATGAGTATCACAGCACTTGCGAAGATCTCGGATGTGCTCGAAGTATCTGCAGACTGGATTCTTCGCAATAACACTCAGGATGCACTGGAGATCACCGCGGATGAGCTCAGAGAACTGCTGGCGGATTGCACCCCTGCGGAGCGAATGGGAATCATGCGTGTCGCGCAGGAAACAAAGAAAGCGCTGAAAAGCAAGAAGCACGAATCATAAGCTATTGAGCATCCACATAGAACTCAGCCATGTCATCAAACCGTAGGCAAGCCAGCCTGCCGCCGTAACCATGACCTGCGCCACAGTCAATGTCAATACGATTCTGACCGTGCCATACAGAAACCGGCAGGCCATGGGAATATCGATATGTGGATGTGTGCCCGAAAATGAGCGTCTCATTAGATGATGCGGTATCGTCTTTCCGAATCCGGTACCAGACGCAGAATGTTGTTTCATCCCAATTCTGGTGGTTGTATTCTGCAAACATATAGGCTGGTGCAGCGTGAACCAGACGATAGGTCTGCCCGTTGCAGCTGATGGCAGTCTCCAAGGAAAGACCAGACAGGAAGTCAAGCATGGCTTCCTGTTTTTCTTTTGCCAGTGAACAGAAAGACTGATAGGTCGGATATGCACCGTTGCTCTCCCAGCGGAAGCTGAGCATGTCATCCTCCGGATGGAATATGGCATCGAGCATCATGTGCTCATGATTGCCAAGAAGCATCGTGATATTTTCGCGGTGCATGATGTCTTCCAGAATAGAGATGCCGTCCGGGCCACGGTCTATGACATCCCCCAAGATGTACAGATGATCCGAATCGCAGAGTTCAATCTTGCGAAGCATCTCGTGATAAGCTTTCCCGCATCCATGAATATCGGACATCACATAGATCAAGTACCACCACTCCTTTCCCGCTCAAAATGGCTTTCGACGATGTAATCATATAGGGCCTCCGGTGTGGTCAGATCCACGGAGCGCTCGACACCGTTCTCCGTCCATGTAACTGTTTTATCCTCCGTACTTTCGTAAAGCCACCATGAAATATAGTCATGCTTGTCATCCATCTCCGCAGAAAGGATGGACATCAGGGTGTGCAAAATGAGGCAGCCACAGTCAAAACCGTTCGTCTGCGTGTCATATTTCCGGAGAAGGGCGTACATCTCCTCGTTGAACGTTCTTTGCTGCTGGATACCCTTGATCGCGATCAGGAAGGATTCTTTGGATAGCATGAAATCGCCTCATTTCTGTATGTTCTGTCTATGCTGCTGTTCGGTTTTGATTTTGGTCAGAATAGCAGACCAGTCATTCTCAATATCAGAGAATCCGGGGCTGTATTCTGTCTGCTGTAAGTGCTCGCGGATGTCGCGCTCAATGACGGACAGGCACCCATCAGAAAAGGTCGCCAGGCATTTCGACAGGATGTCGCACATCCAGTTCGGGGCATAAGACAATCGACCGAGGCAATAGCGGGTGCTGCATTCGACAAGAAACTCCATCTCAGCCGTGGATAGTGTCGAAAACCTGTGCATGGTTGAAGAATTGGGGGACATCATCAAAGCTCCTTTCTGCAAAGCTGTATCTTTATCTGAAAGCATCAAAAGCCAAAACCACAGAACTTATCCACCATACAATAGATTACCATATCATGGCGTAAGCAGACAGTTCACAATATGCGGGGTCGGATCGCCCGTCCTTTCATACTGTGAACTGTTCATGATCAGCTTGGAAGGGTAGAATGATATTGACAACGAGTGCAAGAGGGTGTTTGTGTGAGCGAGGACAGAAAAGCCAAGATCAGAGAGCGCTATAAAGGCAATAACACAGCAGACATCAAAGTGATTCCGGCGCTGGAACAGCCGAGCTTCTACGAGGACTTCTCAGAGAAGCGCGTTGCGGTATACGCACGAGTCTCCACAGGCAGCGCCAATCAGACATCCTCCTATGAGCTTCAGAAAGGATACTACGAACAGGACGTGACCCGGCACCCGGGGTGGAAGCTGGTGCGCATCTATGCGGACGAGGGAATCAGCGGAACGTCCCTCAGTCACAGGGATGAGTTCGTGCAGATGATCAAGGATTGCGAAGCCGGAAAGATCGACCTCATCATTACCAAAAGTGTCAGCCGCTTTTCCAGAAACGTACTTGACTGCATTGGCGAGGTTCGCAAGCTGGCGTCGCTACCGCATCCTGTCGGCGTCTTTTTTGAGACTGAGAACATCTATACACTCAACAGCGACAGTGAGATGAGCCTGTCCTTCGTGTCAACACTGGCACAGGAGGAATCCCATACCAAGAGCCGGTCTATGGATCGCTCGGTGGACATGCGGTTCTCCATGGGCATCTTCCTTACTCCAGCGCTGCTGGGGTATGATCTGGATGAGGACGGAAGGCTGGTCATCAATGAGGATGAAGCGCTGACTGTTCGCCTCTGCTTCTTCATGTACCTGTATGGCTATAGCTGTCAGCAGATTGCGGAGACCCTCATGAAATTGGGGCGACTCACAAAGCTCGGGAATACAAAGTGGACGGCAGGAACTGTGCTTGCCGTTCTGCAGAATGAACGGCACTGTGGCGATATCCTCGCTCGAAAGACATGGACGCCCAGCTACCTGAACCATAAATCCAAAAAGAACAGAAATGAAAAGCGGAAGTATTACTCCCGAGACGATCATCCCGCCATCATCTCCCGGGATGACTTCATTGCAACGCAGCGGCTGATTGCCAATTCCAAATATGGCCATAAGGGACTGCTCCCCTCTTTGCATGTGATTACGGCGGGCATACTGCGTGGATTCGTTGAGATCAACCCGCACTGGGCCGGTTTCACGAAAGAGGATTACTTCAATGCGGTGAGTGAACTGGAAGAGCAAAGCTCCGAGATGTCTGTAACCAACATTCATGATATTGCAACGGCTTTTGACCTCAGTGGTTTTGAGATCGCGCGGGCGAATTTCTTTCAGACGCCGGAGGATATTTCGGTATCCTTGTCTGCTGCAAATCTGCTGTTCAGCCGGGCATGTGTGCTGAAGATGGGAAAGACCGATGTGATTGAACTTCTGTTTGATCCCATCCGGAAACTGCTGGCTGTGCGCACCGCGCCAGAAGACAGTAAGCATGGCATCCAATGGGCATCTACTCTGGATGGGCGCAGGCACATCAAGATGATTTGCGGCAGCGCATTCATGCCGCTCGTGTATGAGATTCTGGGCTGGGATAAAGAAACCCGGTACAAAGTGCGTGGCCTGCGCCGCCAGAAGGATCAGCAAAGCGTGCTGTTCTTTGACCTGAATGATGCAGAGAAGTATATCGACACAATGCCCAATCATCCAGAAAGTGGCCCGTCAAGGAAATGTGCGCTCTTTGAGGATGGCATGAAGCCCATGGCGAAGACGTACAAAACGAAGGTGGTTGCAAGCCCTGCGAGCTGGGTCGAGAGCTTTGGCAGAAAAGCGACGGGAGGCAACGTTCCGCTGACCCAAAGCGATGATGAGCCTTGGCGAGTTTCCGAAGCAGGCATTCCCTATCAGGTGGACAAAGATTTGAATCCATCGACCGAAGCTGTTCTCCAACAGGGGATTCAAGAGATCGTTTCAACTATTCAAAGGAGAGAATAACCTATGGATGTCTTACTGCCGCCTCTGGGCAATAGGCCCAGCCCGCTACAGCCGCAGATGCCTGTGAAGCCGGAACGGAAAACGCATATTGAGCCGTATGAGGCAGAGGAAGATCCTGACTTCAGTTACGACGGTTTTCAGGTGACGAGGCGTGAGTATTATGCGCACATGCAGGAACCGGCGATCTCCTTTTCAGATGGAAAGCTCAGCATCAATGCTGTGTGTCTCAAGAAAGCCCCTGATGTGGAGTATGTGCAGATTCTGGTCAACCGGGAGCAGAAGAAGCTCGTGATTCGCCCCTGTGCGGAGGATGACTGGGATTCGCTCAAGTGGTGTACTGCTGCGCGAAAGACGAAGGTCATCACCTGCCGCATGTTTTTCGCCATGATCATGGACATGATGCAGTGGGATCCTGCGAACAGATACAAGATCATCGGAAAGATGATTCATCATGAGGACGAGTACCTGTTTGTGTTTGATCTGACTGCCGGAACCATGTATGAGCGGGAAACCGTCGTGGATGAGAATGGAAAAGAGCGCAGGAAGACATCCCGAACACCGGTGTATTCCAGTGAATGGGTCGGCAAGTTCGGCAAACCTGTAGAGGAGCACCGGCAGGCTGTACAGATCAATATCTTCGATGGTTATGCCATCTATGGAATGAAGCAAAACAAAGGAGACCCTGTCCAACGATGAGGAGGATGATGAAATGGCACAGCCGTTTGTAAGTGTCGATACCCGGAAAGGACGTATCCGGCTGAACCGATGCTGCTATGACATACTGCGTGAACCCAAGTATGTGCAGATACTGGTCAACCCGGCAAAGGAACAGCTGGGTATTCTGAGAACGGATAAAATGGCACCTGAATCCAGTAGACTGAAAAAGGAAGATGCGAAGCAAGGACACTCCGATATCTACTGCCCGGGCCTCATCGGCGATCTTATTGAGCGATACAGATGGATTCGAGGGCGCTCATACCGACTATCGGCACTGGCTTGTTTGGATAGCGAGATGCTGGTCTTTTCTCTCCCTGCAGCGCAGATGACGGATGAGGTAGTCAGAAACGATAGCCGGGAGGCAGCGTATGAGGATCAGACTAAGCATTGATGAGGAGTTCAGGCAAATTGCGCCGCCAATTTCAAAGGCCGAACATGATGAGCTGGAAAAAAGCCTGATTGCAGAGGGATGCCGAGATCCGATTGTCATTTGGAACGGCGTCATTTTGGATGGACATCATCGCTACGAGATATGCAGGCGTCGAAACATTCCATTTCGGGTGAAGGATTTGCATATAGACTGTCGTGAAGAAGCAATTGCATGGATATGCTCCAATCAACTGGGCAGGAGAAACATCAGCGAAGCAACCCGTCAGTACCTGATTGGCAAGCGATACCAAGCGGAGAAGTGTCTGGGCATCAGAAACCCGGAAGGGTATAACCAATACGTGCAAAAAGAGCTTTCTCCTCAAAATGAGGGGAAACCACTTGCCATTGTCAGCAAGTATGGAATCGCAGCCAATCTGGGAATGGAATACGGTGTGGCACATTCAACCATAGAACGATACGGGCGATTCGCTGGCGCAATCGATCAGATCAAGGAGGCCAGCGGGCACTTCGCTGAAGGGATTCTGTCAGGCCGTGTCTTGGTCAATCAGCATGATGTGCTGGATATGGCTGATCTCAGTGAGCATCAGATCAGGGCAGTGGCACGCGACATTCCACAAGTTCCCCGATACCGCTTGGAGCGAGAGCAAATCATTGATTCCATCAGGACAGTACGTCGTCCTCCCGCTGCATCAACGTATCAGCGCCCAACAGACATGACGGCGTCGACAGTCAAGGATATGCCGAATTATGACCCGGATGCCGAAGTGGCCAGCCTGACGCTGACCATGCCCTCATGGGGATCGTCCATCAACCGTGTGCG
>SFRL01000014.1 GCA_004562765.1 bacterium
CACCTTTCTTTGCTTTCGTATTTTGGTTTGGTCACCTAATACTTTATCACAAAGTGGTGTTCTCTTTTCATTTATTCCGAATAAAATTTTACGCTAGCCGAGATCCAAGCCACTTGCACTTGTAAATAAACATCCTGCCCGTGCACCTCCCGTCTCGCCACACATTCTATGAGGCTCTGTTGGCAGCTACGATTCTTTCCGTCTCAGTCCGCGCAGATAGTCCTTCTGCTCCGGCGTGATCCGGTTACTCTCCACTGCCTTCTGGATAGACTTGTTATGACACCACTGCGTGAGTCTTCGCTCTTCGATATACGGAATCACTGCCTCCCACTGCTTTGCCAGCGCCGTTGCAAAATACCATGCCACCATCATATTGACATAATATTCGTCGGATCGCACCTCAGCTACCCATCCCGGATACTCCGGCGAAAATGTCTCCGGTTCCAGATAGAAACGCATCAGCATGCCGATGCCAAATCGCACGGTATATGTCTCTTCACTGTCCATCCACTGCCTGATCTGTGGGATCAGCTCCGGCAGATGCTTTTTAAACACCTTGGGGGACGGCATGTCGCAAGTTGCCCAGTTGTCCACATAGGGTAAAAACCGGTTCCACTCCGCCACACACGTGTCATAATCTTTGATCTGTTCGATCAAAAACGCGTGCAGATTATTCTCCTCATAGTATTCATGTGGAAGCTGCTGCAAAAATACTGCCGCTTCCTCCCGCCTGGCAAACTGTTTTGCGTAGCTGCGCAGCTGCGGTGTGCGCACGCCGATGATCTTCTCCGGATCAATATTCGGTATGAGCTTGCTGTGAAACTCCCGATATGCCTGATCCTGCATTTCAAACAGTTCCTTCTGCACCTGACGTACAACTGCCTCCTGTCTGTCCATTCTTATCTCCTCCGCCTCATTCTGTTCCGGTACTTCCCATCCTGCCAGTGCTACTCACTCGCCAGATCGATCCTCCGCAGTTTTTCCAACAACAGATCCTCCTCAGTCGGCTCGTCCTCCGCCAGCTCAATGCGTTTGCGCAGCTCATACATCGTAGCGTCCACTTCCGCAATCTGTGTTGCGCACTGTGTCAACTGATTGACGATCTCCTGCTGATCGGGCACTTCTTTTTTATATTTCAACTGATGTTCCAGACTCGCCCAGAAATCCATCGCGATCGTCCGGATCTGCACCTCCACCTTCATATCACGTGTCTGGTCAGAGAAAAAGACCGGCACGCTGACGATCATGTGATAACTGCGGTAGCCGTTCGGCTTGGGGTTCTTAATGTAATCCTTAAAATTCAAAACCGTAATATCATCCTGTTTTGCCAGTGCATGCGCAAGCCGGTAAATGTCATCCACATAAGAGCAGATGACCCGGATGCCCGCCACATCATGCAGATGCTCATTGACATTATCCACGGAAAATGGTACATGCAACCGCTCCAGCTTTTCCATGATGCTGGTGCTGCTCTTTAAGCGTGAAGTGATGGAAGAGATCGGATTTCGCTGGTAACGCACGTTAAACTCCGAGTTCAATACGTCAAACTTTGTCCGCACCTCCTTGATCGCACAACTGTACATCATACGCAGTTCCCGATACTCTACGACTGTTCCCGCCATCTTCATTGCCTGGTCAAAAATGCCGTTATCGACAAACGGGACCATCAGAAGCTGGTTGTCTGCCGTTCCGGTACGGTCCTCGTTGATTGGTAAAAAATCATTATTCATCTGTTGTTCCATCCTTTTCATTTCTCTCTGATTGCGTTATAATACAAGTTATCCGAAGCAATTCAAATACCATTGCTCTGAACATATACAGTATACCACAAAACATACAAACGGAGGGATTTTTATGAGTCCACAAAAAATTATCAAACTGGTGATCGGTATCTCACTGGCATTCGCCGGTATCTACTGTATCATATCTCCCGGTGTCACAGTCGCAGCACTCGCATGGATCATCGGTCTGTTCATGGTCATCCATGCGCTGAGCCGGATCGGTGTCTGGAAGGAACGAAAAGCGCTGGGATTCGCGGAAAACTATGAGCTGGTCAGCGCGATCCTTTCTCTGGTGTTTGGCGCGGCTCTCATCGCGAGCAATTTTTTCCAGACGATCGTCAGCACGATGATCATTTACATACTGGCTGCGTGGATCGCAATGCTCGGCATTTTCCGCCTGCTTGTCGCTTCCAATCTGCGGCGCCTCGAGGCGGATACTTCCGTGTTTATCAACAACTATAATGCCCAGATGATCGGCGGTGTCGTACTCATTCTCATCGCCGTACTCATCTTCATCCGCCCCTCGATCGTCACTGCGATACTCGGCATGATTATCGGCGCCTGCCTGCTGGCGTTTGGTGTACAGCAGGTCGTCTCCGCGATACGTGAACATTAATAAATGCCAAAAAAGCTTCGACACTGAGGCCGGTACACACACCTCAACTGTCGGAGCTTTTTCTCTCAGATCTTATTCTTCCACCAGATAACTCATATCTCCTATATGATAGATCCCGATACTGCACTCAAAGGTGTCATCCCCGCGATACAGATATCCCTCCAGTTTTGTCTCGTTATAACCAAAGGTCTCGTCGACGATCTCAAACACCGCGTCGCCAAAGCTCTCTGCAAAGTCCTTTAACATCTGTTTCTCGCCCTCGATGGCTCCGGTATTTTCCAGCGTAAATTCCTTACATCTGTACACGCATGCAAAGCTGCAGTCCCAGTCAACGCCCGCAAATTCAACCGTGCCCTTCACGTCGTCATAAGGCTCCTCATTCTGCACATAACCGTTTTTAAAGTGCAGTGTCAATTTCTTTCCTTCCACGGTGATGTGGTCCACCTCTGCATCATGCAAGCTGTAAGGAATATCTGTGATATTTTTTCTGATGGTCTGTTTCATGTCCCTTCTCCTTTCAAAATACAAAAAGCGCAGCTATTCAGGCTCATCGCCGAAATACTACGCTTCAATAATGGATGGAGGTGGATTCGAACCACCGAAGCAATTTGCAGCAGATTTACAGTCTGTCCCCTTTGGCCACTCGGGAATCCATCCATGACGCGGTCTGTTACGCAAACCGCCTACTCATGCATCATAGCACATCGCCGTCATAGTTTCAAGGACTTTTTCACCGGGTACACCCCTCTTTACCTCATGACTCGTTCGCGAAGCAGGGGCATCTGAGCTTTGTCAGTCGGTTATGCTTCCCCCGGGGAATTCGCGCGAACGGCACAGCGGAAAAGCAAAATCAGCTTTTCTCTGCTGCCGCGTCATGAATAGCGAAGTCTATTTCCGCGCGTACCGGTCGCATAAACGACCTGCCAAACTCTCAGATGCCCCTTTCTTGCGAACTGCCATGAGGTCGTGGAATATGCGCACAACTCATATACAGAAATTGCCCGCCTAAGGGAATAGAACATCAGATTTTGCGCCTTTGCCCGAGGTGCGCGATGCGAAGAAACAACCTTATGACATCGTAAGCTGAAGCCGGCTGCTATGTGTGCATAGGACACATCGAGCAGTCGGCGAAGGGACAGCGAGACACCTGAGGGCAATGAAGCAAAAACGATGTTGCTATTTCATAGGCGGGCAAATCTGTTATGAGTTGGGCGAATATTCTTTACAGCCTCTGGAAGACCGCTGCGCAGTGCGCCGGAAGCAGCACCTCCAGCTTGCCCTCCTTCACCGGATAGCGGATCGGCACAGAAGAAAATCCCTCGTCAGAGGTGATCATCAGACGGTTCAGCTCACAGTTCTGGGGGAGTCCCGCCGCCCAGACAGACTGCTTGACTCTGCGCGCGCGGTCATCATTGTTGATCAGCACAACAAACTGTTCTTCCCGGTTAAAACGTCCATATGCCAGATACTGGTATTCTGCACTCAGCATCTTGAGTGAACCTGTGCGCAGCGCCTGATGCTCCTTGTGGATCGCGATCATTTCTTTATGGAAACGGATCAGTTCCTCATCCGGGTTATCCCAAGGGTAGGTTCTGCGGTTGTCCGGATCGGTAAAGCCGCACACACCCGCCTCATCTCCGTAATACAATGTCGGCGCACCCGGCCAGGTCATGAGCATGACTACTGCCTCGCAAAAGACCGGCTTGCTGACGCCAAGCTCTGCCGCCTCCGGCCCGAGCTGATCCGCACGGCCGACACGATGGTTTGTCCGCGTCAAAAAGCGCGAATGATCATGGTTGGAGAGCTGATTCATCGAGCATTGCAGGGAAGGTGTCAGAAAATTGGTCATATAATGGTGCATGGCACCCTCAAAGTTGGATGCATTTCCGATCTGCTCCGGTTCAAATCCATCCGAGTGTTTTTCCATACCGGTCAAAAACCATGTCACAGGCTCCATAAACGCACTGTAGTTCATGATCGTATCCCACTGGTCGCCCTGCAGCCAGCTTGTGGCATCACCATAGTGCTCCGCCAGTATAATCGCATCAGGATTTGCACTCTTGACCGCGTGTCTGAAATCCTTCCAGAATTTGTGATTAAATTCCTCACTGTGTCCCAGATCCGCTGCCACATCCAGACGCCAGCCATCCGCATTGTAGGGGGCCGATACCCATTTTTTACCAATATCCAATATGTACTGATACAGATCCTTTGAATCGTCATAATTCAGCTTCGGCAGAGTGTCGTGTCCCCACCAGCCCTCATAGGTCGTGTTATAGGGCCACGCATTCTGATCCTGAAAGCGAAAGTAATCCCGATAGCTGCTGTCTCTGTCGATATAGGCACCTTTGCCGTATGCCGGATTCTGACAATAGATCTCCTCGCGATCCATCCACTTATGGAAGGAGCCGCAATGATTGAACACCCCGTCCAGGATCACGCGAATACCTCTCGCATGCGCCTCCCCGACAAGCTGAATGAACAGCTCATTGCTCGCCTCCAGATTTGCCTGTGAGGTCACACGTTTCTGATATTTCGTTGCCTTCCGGTTATCCCGGTCACCGGGTGCCAGACACTCGCCACCGTCTGAGACGATCCTTCCGTAATGCGGATCGATATAGTCATAGTCCTGACTGTCATATTTGTGGTTTGAGGGAGAGACAAACAACGGATTAAAGTAAATAACCTCCACACCGAGCTCCTTTAAGTAATCCAGCTTCTTTCTCACACCCTCCAGATCGCCGCCATAAAACTCCGCCACCGAAAATCCGGACGGAACCTGATTCCAGTCCTTCATTTTCCGGCTGCCGTGGCGTATGTAAAAATATTCGTCATCCTCCACGTCATTGGTCGGATCTCCGTTGTAAAAACGGTCAACGAGGATCTGGTACATGACCGCGCCCTTTGCCCAGTCCGGCGTGTGAAAGCCCGGCTGAATACAGAAATCATACTGCGGACGGCGCTCGGTCGTGACACCATAGCGGTCATAATAGCAGTGAAGCAGTCCCGTACACACTTCAAAATAGTAATAAAACTTTTCTTCTCCCAACGGGATCTGGACACTGAAGTAGTCAAACTCATCCTCCGTCTCCGTCTTTCGCATCGTATAGCGGTGCTCTCCGCTCCACAGCCACACGATATCCACGTTATTGACGGATGCACGAAATCGAATGATCACCGTCTCGCCCGCCTCCGGCTCTGCCGGAATCCGGTAATCCGCTGTCCCATCCGAAAACAGTCCCCGTTTTTTTAGCACCGGACGCATCTCCATCATATACTGCATCTTCCGGTTCATCTCATAAGCAGAATATTCTCTCATCTCAAAACTCCTTAAAAGTCTTATATGACTCATTATGTAAAAATCAGACCGAAGCATTTACTGCTGAGGGTCTGCACTCCGTTCCGGTCGGAGCTAAGCGGACATCCCCCGGATGTCCAGCTCCGTGAGAACATGATTCAGGTGTGAGCAAATCCCATCTGCGCAGCAGATTTCAAATGGATTTGCGAATCTTTGTGTACGAAGGTACTTCGTACACAAAGTAAAAAAGACAGGACCGAAGTCGCTGCCTTTTTAGGAGAAGGTATTTTTACTATGGGGTGTAGCAAAAACCATATAATGTATTGGGGGGTTTTTACGTTAATTATAATAGCATGAAGCACAGATGAAGTGTGCACAAAGTTCACAATTTTCACCATCTGTTTTTGTGCATTTTTACAACAACCTTCTGCTTCTTTTGACAAATTCCCTCTCCAGATTGCACAACACATGCCCCAAATCGGGACATGCGTTGTAATACAGCCTCTCAGCGCCTATGACTGGAACAGCGCCTCAAATTCGTCTCTTGTGATCTTTTCCTTCTGGATCAGCAGCTCGGCACAGGCATCCAGCACCTCGCGATGCTCCAGAATGATCTCTTTTGCCTTCAGATAGCACTCATCAATGATCCGCTTGATCTCCTC
The DNA here is from genome assembly GCA_004562765.1 of bacterium. Lineage (GTDB taxonomy): Bacteria > Bacillota > Clostridia > Lachnospirales > Lachnospiraceae > W0P33-017. The sequence continues at coordinate 6,358 of SFRL01000014.1, forward strand.
GTCGATGGCGCTCGCCACATGCTCACCGTAACCTCTCGTATGCGCGAGATCGCGACCGATGAATACCTCATCCTCATCATTATCATAATTGATCAGGCCAACACGCTCTGACATGCCGTACTTGGTGACCATTGCCTTTGCCATTGCAGTCGCCTGTTTGATATCCTGCGAAGCTCCTGTCGTGATATCATCAAATACCAGCTCCTCCGCCACACGTCCGCCGAGATCCACAATGATCTCCTGAAGCATCTTCTTTTTGGAATTGAACATCTCATCCTTTTCCGGCAACGGCATCGTATAACCCGCCGCTCCGCTTCCGGTCGGAATGATGGAAACGGTATAAACCGGACCGACATCAGGCAGGACATGGAACAGGATCGCATGTCCTGCCTCATGGAATGCCGTGATGCGCTTCTCCTCGTCAGAGATGATCTTACTCTTCTTCTCCGCACCGATGCCAACCTTCACAAATGCCTGGCGGACATCCTCCTGCACGAGGAACGAGCGGTTTTTCTTTGCCGCCAGGATCGCGGATTCGTTGAGCAGGTTTTCCAGATCCGCACCGGTAAAGCCGGCGGTCGTCTGTGCGATCTGATCCAGGTCCACATCCTCTGCCAGCGGCTTGTTTTTGGCATGTACCTTTAAGATTTCCTTTCTGCCTGCCACATCCGGTCTGCCCACCGTTACCTTTCGGTCAAAACGTCCCGGACGCATGATCGCAGGATCCAGAATATCCACCCGGTTTGTCGCCGCCATCACGATAATGCCCTCGTTGACGCCAAAACCGTCCATCTCCACAAGCAGCTGGTTCAACGTCTGCTCGCGCTCATCATGTCCGCCGCCCATACCGGTTCCGCGGCATCTTGCCACCGCGTCGATCTCGTCGATAAACACGATACAGGGTGCGTTTTTCTTGGCATCCTCAAACAGATCGCGCACGCGGGAGGCACCCACGCCCACGAACATTTCCACGAAATCAGAACCGGAAATGCTGAAGAACGGAACGCCCGCCTCTCCGGCCACCGCCTTCGCAAGCAGTGTCTTACCGGTTCCGGGAGGTCCCACGAGCAGTACGCCCTTCGGGATACGCGCACCGAGCTTGGTGTATTTCCCCGGCTCCCGCAGAAAATCGACGATCTCCTCCAGTTCCTCCTTCTCCTCTTTCAGTCCGGCAACATTCGCAAAACCGATCTTTTTGTCACCGTCCATAGACATCTTCGCACGGCTCTTGCCAAAGTTCATCATCTGCGCATTGCCGCCGCCCGCCTGGTTGTTCATGATCGTAAAGAGAATGAACATCGCCGCAAACACAAGCAGCAGCGGGAGCAGGGATGTCAGCCAGCTCTCGGAGGGAACTTTGCGCATCACATAATTCGTAAAGTGATACTCCTCCATGAGGTCGATCACACTTTGCGTGTCAAACACATAAAAACTCTTCTGTGTGGAGTCGGACATGGTAGCTGTGACAGATCCGGTCGGAATGTCCCGGCTCGGTGCCACATCGACCGCTGCGATCTTTGATGCCGCCAGATCCTGTTCAAAAATTGATATATTATAGTCACTGGTGCTGCCGCTGTTTGATCCAAAGAAAAACCATAAAAAGATCACTGCGAGGATCAACACAATATAGAGCACGGCTCCTCGATAATTTCGTTTCAAAATAAACCTCCTTCGCTTCCCGCCGTATTCCTAGTCAAACTCAATGACTCCGACATAGGGAAGATTTCTGTATCTCTGATCATAATCAAGTCCGTAACCTACGACGAACTCATCCGGGATCTCAAATCCCGTATAATCCACTTTCACGTCACTCACACGGCGATCAGGCTTGTCAAGCAGCGTACACAGCTTCAAAGACTTCGGCTTGCGCTGCTTCAAATGCTCCATCAGATACGCCAGCGTGCGTCCGGTATCAATAATATCCTCTGCGATCAGCACGTTCTTTCCCTCGATCGGGGTATCCAGATCCTTGACGATACGCACGATGCCCGAAGATGTTGTCTCTCCTCCATAGCTGGAAACAGACATAAAGTCAATGTTTACCGGAACCGTAATGTGCTTTGCCAGCTCTGTTGTGAAAAACACACCGCCTTTTAAAATGCACAGAAGGTAGACACTCTCTCCCTCATAATCCTTGCTGATCTGTGCACCCATCTCGGCAATCTTTGCCGCTACATCTTTCTCTGAGATCAATTCACGAATCTTCTCACTCATCCTCATTTCCTCCGTCATACTGTACTTCTAACACCCGCTTTGTGTGTTCATTCACCTTGTAATAGTCACTCATCCGGTGACCGATGACCCACATGATATGTGATCCGTCCGCCAGAAGCCACAGCCCGTCGCGCTCCGCCTGCGGGATCTTTTCATTTACCAGATAGTTTTTCAGTTTCTGGCGATGCCCGGCGCTGTCAATGATCAGATAATCACCGCTTTGGCGTTTCCGAATCTGCACATTATATTCTATTTTATCATAATCAAACCATTTCGTATACTTCTTTTTCGAAATTTCAGCGATCGGAACATGCTCCAGTATCTCCATCCGGATCTGCCCCGGTGCAGTTTCCCCCGCAAGCACTTCCGATCCGCTTTTTGCCAGAAGTTCCACGCCCTCATACGTGCGCCGTGCCCTGACCCGGTACGGAAGCATCAGCTCACGCCCGACCTGATGCGAAAACAGTTCCTGCAGCAATACGATATGCCGCGCGCCCAGATCCTTTGCCTTTCCGCTGACTGTTTCCAGTGCCCGGTAGAGCACACGCCGCTGCATCAGGGGCTGTTCCTGCAGAAGCGCTACCTGCACCAGCAGCCCGCCCTGCAGGATCTTCTTTGTATGACACGCATACAACGCATCCGTCTGCGCCGCCAGATAGTCCTCTGCCTCCTGCAGTCGACCGGCACTCTCGCACAGGTGTCCGACCGCCTGCCCGTTCAATTGCGCCAGCACCGGAAGCACGTCCATGCGCAGCCGGTTTCTGGTATAGGAACGGTCACCATTCGTCACATCCTCGCGCCAGCCGATCCCTTCCCCGCGCAGAAATACCTCGATCTGCGTGCGCTCCACGCTCAGCAGCGGACGGATGATCCTGCCCCGCTTCGGGCGCATGCCGCCCAACCCTTTGATATCGCTGCCGCGGATCATCTGCCATAATACCGTCTCAGCCTGATCCTCCATGTGGTGCGCCACCGCGATACGCACACGCCTCATCCCGCCAGCCGGAGCTGTTCCTGCCGCGTCAGTTGCCCATGCATGTTCTGCCGCGTCAGCTGCCCATGCATGTTCTGCCGCCTGCGCCGCCGCTTCAAACGCCTCATAGCGCAAATCCCGCGCCGCCTCCTCAACAGAAATACCGTGCGCTCCGCTGTAAGCGCTTGCATCCACAGAGATCACTTCACAGGGAACGTTCTTTTCCTCACAAAACCGCCTCACATACGCCGCATCCGCAAGGCTTTCCTCCCCACGGATCCCGTGTTCCACATGGATCACCCGCAGCTGGAAGTCTACCTCTTTTTGATATGCCCGCAGTACTTCCAGCAGACACATGGAATCTGCTCCGCCCGAGACACCTGCGAAAACAAGATCTCCCGCCTTCACCAGTTCCTGTTCCTCCATATACGAAAATACCTTTTGTAAAAACTGCTCTCTCATTGTCTTTATCCTTATTTTTCCCAGATACCTGCCACCAGCACGGTCATGTCGTCTTTCACCTGTCCGCCGGTAAACAGTGTCACCCGCTCCAGTATTTTTTTTGCCATCTCATTCGGATTTGATACATGGATACTCTCCAGGATCTCACACATAGTCTGCTCCGGCGACGGAACGTGCAGATGCTCCAGCGCGCCGTCCGTCATGAGCACCACATAATCCCCGCCGGAAACATGTGAGCTCTTCGTCACGATCTGCAGCTCCATGTCAGCGCCCACCGGAAGATTTGCGCAGGGGATGCACTCCGCCTCCTCGCCGCGCTTGATAAATGCCGCTGCCGCGCCGATCTTATAAAACGTGACATCTCCCTGATACAGATCCACCTCGCAGATATCCATTGTGGAGTAGGAATCCTCCTGATCGTGCAGCACACACGCTGCATTAAGCATGCGCAGCGCCGTCTCCTCGGAAAATCCCGCCTCCAAAAACCTCTCCATTAACTCTAACACCATTTCGCTTTCCTTACAAGCGCTGCTTCCCGATCCCATGCCGTCGGAGAGCATGAGCACCGCCTGTCCGTCATGATTTTCCACATAGGAAAAATTGTCACCGGACACTGCGGCCCCGTCCCGTATCAGTCTCGCCACACCGTAGGTGCTGTGATAAAGCGTATCCTCTTCGTAGACGAAGGGTCCCGGAAGCTTGCCGATCAGGGATTTGGAATCCCGGTGCAGCACCATATCCAGATCCAACGCCCGCTCTACCACCTTTGTCAGATCCCGGACAGAAATGCAGTTTCCCTGTTTCGAGCGCGCCTCCACAGACAGGGTGACACGCCCGTTCTTCTTCTCCAGCAGGCGGATGTTCTGCAGTAGGATCCCCTGTTCTTTTGCCAGATAGCGCAACGTGGAGAGTGCAGGCTTTTCCTTTTTTGTCAGATCGATGGCATCCTTCGTACAATCCTGCATGATATATGCCATCGCTTCCATCTGCTCCGCAATGACTGCGCGGTTTTCAAGGAGACGGTTATACCATGCCAGATTCAGCCTTGCGCGTTCAAACACACGAGTCGCTTCCATTGCCAGCGCCTCGCTGCGGATGCAGTTCTCTTCAAGCTGCTGTCTGGACTCCCGCGCCGCTTTTCCCACCTGGTGCATCGAGGTAAGATATCCTGCCAGCGCCTGATACATCGGTGCATCCGGTTTGTCCCAGCACAGGGAGCACTGCGCACAGTCCGCACAGATGTGACCGGTGATCTCATTATGTATCTTTCCCATTTCCTCCGGTGTAAAATCCTTTTTCTGCGTATTCATGCCGGAAAAAAGCTGCGCCAGTTCACCAAAGGAATCCGCATAACCCATCATCCGGTTTTCGTCCGTTCCCCTGTCTGCTTCCGGCTCTGGCAGGCGCTCCACCAGAAGCGGCAGCCAGTATAGGAGTCTGGAAAACACAAAGACACTTGCAAAGCAGATCACACCCTCCATCAGTTTGAGGGGCAGATCACCGCGCACCGCATTTGTCAGCAGATCACCACTGATGCTGAGGGAGACCGTGACAACCGCAGCCGAGATCGCAGCAGTGATGATCAGACATTTGTGGTCGATCCACTCACAGATCTTCACCACCAGCCAGATCACGACCATTCCTATGGTATAGCGCACCGTATCCGTAACCGGCAGTGTGAACACCATTCCGAGAAACATCACTCCGCCAAGCAGTGCACGGCCTTCCCCCCGCAGAAGCGCCGCCGCGTAATACGCCGGAAGAAAAGGATAGTAGCCACCGATGCCAAATCTGCACATCAGCGCCCCGATCAGAGCGATCAGTATTTGTCTGTAGCTTTCTTTTTTCATAATTGCTTACCTCCGCTTTTTTCGTCGAAGGTCATTATAGAAAAGAAAGCTTCCGTAATTTGTCAAAAAAAATATGGGATTTGAAAAATCGTTCGTCAAAACGCTCCTTCAAATCCCGATTTGAATCGATTATAGGTGCTTCATCCGTTTGAGGTGCTTCACCGTCTCACAGGTTCACGGTCACTACTTTTCACGATAGATGATCTCATCATCGTAGAACAATCCGTATCTGTGTGCTTCTTTTTCGATATACTCCTGAGACTGCATGCTCTTTTCCTGTTCTTCAAGTTCCTGCTGTCTGGCTTCCTCCTCACGCTTTTGTTCCTCGTAGGAAGCCTCCTTCGCTGCCAGCTCCTGGTTTTTATTGTAAAGCTTTACGATCTGGGTTGACATTAAAGCGATCAGCAGGCATACCATACAGGTAATGCTGAACTTCGCCATCCTGTTTTGCTTTTTTCTGCCTCTGCTCATCTACTCACATCCTCTGTTCGTTATAGTTTACATAAGCTCATTTTAACCATCTTCCAGAGCTTTTTCAACCGTTTTTTCTGACATGTCCATACTTTTCCACAAAAATCCTGCCCTTTTCTCCGTTTTTTGCGCAAAAAAGCCGTCACGCGGTGTACCGGTCCAAGCAGCACGCCAAGCACACGCTGCAGGAAACGGATGATAAAGGGCACACAGAATCTGCCAAAACTGCAGGCATAAAGTATCATGCCTGCCAGAAGACCACCGAACACATAACCTCTGAGACGCCCGTCATTCTTGTCATACAATTCAACAAAGACGACGACTGCCACATAGATCCAGTAAACCAGGTCCTCCAGATTGATGAGAAACGTTCCGTGTGGAATAATGCCCCGCAGGATGCGCAGCACATCATAGCACGCTGCCAGAAACACGCCCACCAGAAAAAAACAGCACAAAAGTGCCAGTTCCTCATAAATGCCAGCACTGACCATTCGGATCTGCATCAGCGGAAAATGCGGCTCAGCAGGGATTCACCCTTGTGAGCGTTCGATACATCAGAATAGGACAGCCCATCTATTTTTCCTGCGATATCCACCTCGCCTTTTTCCAGCGACAGACGGTTGACATGCAGATCCTTTCCCTTGATCAAAAGCATCCCCTGCTCTGTCTCAAGCAAAATCTCGCTCACGTCAAAGGAAAGCACATCTACGATTCCGCTAAAGCTGCCGTTCTGGCGGTTATTCATCAATACCCGATGGGTATGTGTTGCCATTTTTTCATCCATATTTCCAAGCCCTCCATGTTAAAATCTATGCAGGACATGGCTCAAATAGACTTAAAGATACTCGAAAAGCTCGGCTGCCTCATCCTTTTTGGTGGTCTGGGCGATCGCCTTCACGCGCACCTTCACGGTCTTTGTCCCAAACTGGATCTCTATGATATCTCCCTCCTTGACATTCAGGGATGCCTTTGCGACCTTTCCGTTTACAAGCACACGGCCGGCATCACATGCCTCGTTTGCCACGGTGCGGCGCTTGATCAGGCGGGAAACCTTTAGAAATTTATCAAGTCTCATCTTATTTTCCTTTCTTGTGCAATAAAAATGAGCGAGCTTCTTTCTACAGAAGCCCGCCCGTAAAATTCTTTTTCTGCGAATTAAGCGTTTACGCTATCCTTTAAAGCCTTACCAGCTTTGAACTTGGGAGCCTTAGATGCAGGGATGGTCATCTCCTTGCCGGTCTGAGGATTTCTTCCGGTTCTTGCTGCACGCTCAGATACCTCAAATGTACCGAAGCCTACTAACTGAATCTTCTCGCCCTTCTTTAACTCCTCAGCTACTACATCAGTAAAAGCCTTTAAAGCAGCCTCTGCGTCCTTCTTTGATAATCCTGTCTTATCAGCCATTGCTGATACTAATTCCATCTTATTCATGGTTTTTTGTCCTCCTATTGGATTTCTATTCTTTCTTGTCTATAATTCGCCGATATTCCGCTCAATCCGAATTACCTACGCATATATTTATACTTGGTTTTTTTTGGATTGTCAAGATGATTTGCCTATTTTCCCAAGAAAATAGCATATTTTAGATCATTTTTCGGATCATTGCCAACACATTCTCACCCAGCGCCTTTGATTTTGCATCCGCGTCGTCCAAAGAGGTCCCCTTAACTCCGAGATAAAATTTTACTTTCGGCTCGGTTCCTGACGGGCGAACACATACCCATGCGTCATCCGTCAGCTCGTAATAGAGTACGTTTGATCCGGGAAGTCCGGTGGGCTTCTCCTCGCCGGTCTTTACGTCTTTGATCGTTCCCTCTTTGTAATCGCGCACTGCCGTCACCGCATAGCCACCGATCTCCTTCGGAGCATCCGCACGCAGCGTGTTCATGATCTCCTGGATCTTTGCCAGACCTTCAATACCCTTTAATGTGATGGACTCTACATGATCCTTGTAGTAGCCGTAACGCTCATACATCTCGATCATCGCATCCCAGAGCGTCATATTTTTGGTCTTGTAGTAAGCCGCTGCCTCACACAAGGTCATGGAAGCAACAACTGCATCCTTATCTCTCGCATAAGTTCCGGTCAGGCAGCCGTAGCTCTCCTCCATACCGAACAGATACGTTCCCTTACCCTCGTTCTCGAACTTTAAGATCTGCTGTCCGATAAACTTAAATCCGGTCAGCACCTCGATCAGCTGAATGCCATAGTATTTTGCGATGGCGTCTGCCATATTTGTTGACACGATGGACTTGATAAATGCGCCGTCCGCGGGCAGCTTGCCGTCGCGCGCTTTGCGCTGGCTGATCACATAATCACCAATCAGGCAGCCGGACATGTTTCCGGTCAGCGAATGGTACTCGCCGGTCTTTGAATCCTTTACATATACGCCAAGGCGGTCTGCATCAGGATCTGTTGCAAGAATTAAATCTGCATTTACTTCTTTTCCAAGTTTCAGACCAAGCTGGAATGCCTCTTCTGTCTCCGGGTTCGGATAGCTGACGGTGGGGAAATCGCCGTCCGGCAGTTCCTGCTCGGGCACCACGTAAACCTTTGTAAAGCCCAGCTCTTTTAACACACGGCGTACAGGAATGTTTCCGGTGCCGTGTAACGGTGTATACACGATCGTCAGGTCATCCTTTACCGCATCAATGCAGTCCTGATGCAGTACGAGGCTCTTTAACTCTGCGATGTAGGGATCGTCGATATCGGCACCGATCTGCTGATACATGCCTGCAGCGATGGCAGCAGACTTGTCCATCGTCTTTACGGTCGCATAGTCTGTTACCTTCTTCACCTCATCCATGATACCGCTGTCATGAGGCGGTGTGATCTGTGCGCCGTCCTCCCAGTATACCTTGTAACCGTTGTACTCCGGCGGATTGTGGCTGGCAGTGATGTTGATACCTGCGATACAGCCCAGCTTACGGACCGCATAGGACAGCTCCGGTGTCGGCCGCAGGCTCTCAAACACATATGCCTTGATGCCGTTTGCCGCGAGACACAGTGCGGCTTCATCCGCGAATTCCGGTGACATATGGCGGGAGTCGAAGGCGATCGCAACGCCCTTTTTCTCGCCTCCTACACCTAAAATATAGTTTGCGAGACCCTGTGTCGCCTTGCGCACGGTGTAAATATTCATGCGGTTTGTTCCGGCTCCGATGACTCCGCGAAGTCCCGCCGTACCAAACTCCAGATCCATGTAAAAGCGATCTTCGATCTCTTTTTCATCCCCCTCGATTGCCTTTAATTCCGCCTTTGTCTCGGCATCAAAGTAAGGATTGTTCAACCACTCCTCATACATTGCCTTGTAGTCCATGTGATTCCCTCCTAAATACTTATCATGATTTTATATTTCAAGCCGCCTCCGCGGCCTGTATACTGTCTGATGCACCGTTTCTCCGCACAGATCCGTCCGCCGATCAATCGTCCTTCAACTCCACAAGCGATTTGATCAGGTCTGCGATCGTGTCCAGATAGTCACTGTAGGCTCCGGTACTGCCACTTGTCACATCTGAAGAGCTTGTCCCCTTTTCCTCACTGCTGACCGTCTCACTGTCATCCGTCTGTCCGGATACCGCGGAACCTGATATCACGCTGTTTCCGTCTGTCTGCTCCTGTGTATCCGCCTGCTCACCGTCATCCCCGGAAGTATCATCCTCCTCCGAAAGCTCCGGCTCACCGATCTGGATCGTCGCCTCCTTGGAGTGGATCACAAGCTGTCGCTCCCACGTCTCAAAACCATCCGCGATCACCGTCAGCCGGTACACGCCATAGCGCAGTTCCACCGGCTGTTCATATTCCACCGGTTCACCATCAATATAGAGCAGGGCATCCTGTACATGAATCTCGAATGTCACAAGACAGGTCTTCGGTCCTTCACCCTTATATTCATTCAGATCCACCGTCGTCACCTGCGCCCGCTCCACCTCGACCGTTTTGCTGTCTCCATAGCCATCATTTGCCACAGACAGCTCATACGTTCCTTCCGGTACTTCAAGGGTCATATCCGGTGTGACCTTCGCATAGATCTTCGTGCCGAGGCTGATCCAGCCACCCTCAAACAATTCCGTATTCGTCAGCGCGATCGTACCGTGCCCGGTGGTCACCTGAACGGATAATATCTGCTTATCCAGCCCCTGTACGCTGATGACATCATTCTCACTCACCTGCGCCAGAGAGATCTCCTGATCACCGGAAAACACCCTCAGATGTTCGTCATACCGGTACTTTGTGTCTCCTATGACAAGCATGCCGATCGACGGATCAATGGAAAAACGTGTGATATTTTCCTGATACCAGGCGGCATCGGCAAGCTGTACGGTGGTGAGTTTTGCATCATCATCCAGTGCTCCGATCGTCACCACCCGTCCGGGCACAAGTCGTGCAGTCGACATAAACTGACCGTGATCGTCCAGAATCTGTGTCGCCTGCGTATAACCATACTGGACAGTCCGCGGAGAATCCGGCAACGCAAGCCCAATGAAACGTTTTTCGGTGTCGATGCTGATCACTACATAGAGATCTTCGTTCGCTTGAGACATTTCCGGCAATACGGTTTCGTCTGTTTCCTCATCAGACGCTTCCGCCGTCTGCGTGGCTGCTCCCGGGTATTGATCCATCGTGATCGTGCCGGAGTTCTTTGCACCACAGCCGCAGAGCAGCAGCACACATAAAATTGTCATTATCCTCTGTAGAAATCGCTTGCTCATGCTCTTTATTATAAACTATTTTACGAGATAAAACAACATCGATAAAAACTCCTCGCGCTTTATTTCCTGTTCCGACAGACGTGTGAGTTTGTCGATATCCCGTTGGGAAACCCATGTCTTGCGCGCATTATAGTAATGGTTGACGATCTTCCAGAATTTTTCCGGATAGAGGAGCTTGAGGTAGATCTGGCAAAGTTCCCATGGGGCAAGCTCGCGCACCGAATTGTACGCCATCACCATGTCCATGCCAAGCCCGCTGCTCCAATTATGCTTTTCCAGTATCTTTCGCATAAAATTTGTCAGATCCGACACACAAAGATCGTACCGGAGCTTATCAAATCCGATGACCGCCAGCCCATCCCGCGTAAAGAGCAGATTGTGCTGGTTAAAGTCGCCATGACAGAGCTGCAGGGCTCCCTCCGGTACACACTGCGTTTTCTCCAGCTCCAACACCTTGTCTGCCTGCTCCATGTAATGCTCATAGCCCCGCAGGAATTCACTCTCAAAGGCATTCTTCTTTTTTTTCGCCCGCACATAGTTTTTTACTTTTTTCAGTTCACGTGTATGTTTCTGCGCAAGACTTTGCTGTGGCGCTGTGCGTTTTGGTTCTCCCTGCTCCTCGCATGCAGGCCGGAAACCGGACAACAGACGGTGCAGATCTGCCATGTGCCTGGTAACGCAAAGGATCTCCTGGGCATTTCGCGTATCGCACTCGCGTCCCTGAAAGGTTTTCCGCAAGAAATAGGACATCCCGTCAATATCCGTAAAGAGAAGCGCTCCCTCGCCGGTGCGCACCAGTTCCTCCGCCAGAAAGCCCTGCTCCTCCAAATAGCGCAGTGCCTCCTCCATCAGTTCCAGCCGGTGCAAAGAGCCTGTATATTCCTTGAGCAGATAGATCCCTTCCCTGTCCGTGCACAGAATAGACCCGCGTCCTTTCATATTCCCTGTGAATTCCTTCGGATATGCACTCAGAATCTGCTCTGCTCGATAATACATAAGAAACCCCTCCAATAGATTTAAGTGACGCATTTTCCCGTCCTCTCCAATCTTATGAAAGGGTTTCTTATTTTATGCTTTATCCAGCTGTGAAAGCAGATACTCTCTCGTATTACACTCCGGATCTTCCAGCACAAGCTCCAGCAGTGCATGCAGCTTTTCCCCGACCGCTCTGCCCTGGGGTACACCTGCCGCCAAAAGATCCGAGCCGTCCACCGCCAGATCTTTGATGGACAGACATTGCTTTTTCTCTAAGATCTGCCTGTAAACCGCCTCGTAATCGTCTACGTAACGCAGTTTTTCTTCTTTTTTGTAATCGCTCTGCGCGCGGATATCCGCACGCTTGACCGCGAAAATGTCCGGGTACTGTGCCTCACCGACCCGGCAGATGGCACGTCTTACGTTCCGTTCGGTCAGCGGCGGATTGTCATCATGCCAGCGGATGAGCTGTGTCACCCGCGCGGTCGTCTCATTGTCCATCTTGAGCCGGCGCAGGATCTTTCTTGCCATCTCCGCCCCCTGAGCAGGGTGTCCGTGAAAATGGTCGATGCCTGCCTCGTCAGTTGTCTTACAGAAGGGCTTTGCCACGTCGTGAAGCAGCATTGCCAGCCGCAGCACCTTTTCACACGGCACCTCCAACAGGCTATGCAGCGTGTGTTCCCCCACACTGTAGCAGTGGTGCGGATTGTTTTGACCGGTCTCCATCATGCGGTCCAGTTCCGGCAGAAAATACGCGCTGAGCCCCGTCTCATAAAAGAGCCGCACGTCGTCCGGGTGCACACTTGCCAGCGTTTTCAGCAGCTCTGTCTGAATGCGCTCCGCACTGATCCTCTGGATCGTATCGGACAGCGCACGGATCGCATCCAGCGTATGCGTCTCTATGTCAAACCCGAGTTGTGCCGAGAAGCGGATCGCCCGCATCATGCGCAGTGCATCTTCCGTGAAACGCTCTGTCGGCTCTCCGACGCAGCGGATCACTCCTTTTTCCAGATCCTCTCTGCCTCCAAAGAGATCGACCAGTCCTTCCGTCTCATTGTATGCCATCGCATTGATCGTGAAGTCGCGGCGCATGAGATCATCCGTGAGGCTTCCTGTGAAACTTACTTCTTTCGGGTGTCTGCCGTCCTCATACTCTCCGTCGATCCGGTAGGTAGTCACCTCGTAGCCGGTGTGATCCAGCATGATGGTGACGGTTCCGTGCTGCAGTCCGGTGTCGATCGTACGGCGAAACAGTGCCTTGACCTGCAGCGGCTTCGCGTTCGTGGTGATGTCCCAGTCCTGCGGAACACGCCCAAGCAATGCGTCTCGCACACAGCCGCCGACGGCATAGCCCTCGTAGCCGTTTTCCTCTAATGTATGCAGGATGAATTTTACGTGATCCGGTAGTTCTATTCTCATGCATGCTCCTTATCGTTACTCTTTCCGCGCCCTTATCCATCCTCAGAGTTTTGCCATGTCGGTTTTGCTCCGCGGGTTAGTGAACGGGGCTCTTTGCAAGTGCGATATGGCCTGCTCCGATTGCGTGGCGGTGTCTCGCTGTCCCTTCAGCCCCGGCTCGATGCGTCCTTCGCACACATAGCCGGGGACTTTCAACTACGACACCAGTTAGGTATTTCTACGCTCGCACCTCGCCACGCAAAAGTCGCAGCCATATTCGCACTTGCTGCGCCCCTGCATAACATCTGTCTTCCGAAAGAAATCTGGCACCAAGTTTGGATGTTATACCTAACCGAACAGAGTGGCATCATGTAAATAGTGCGTCCTCGTTCTGTACAACCACATCTGGTATCCATTTGTGCGACGGGTTCGCGCGGAGAGTACGTATAATAGCCTATCATAAGGCAGCAGAGCCAAGCTGATTTTGCTTGGTCTCTGTGCCACACGCGTGATTTACCCGGTCAGCACAACAGGATATCAGATGTGGTTGTGCTGATAAGGACGCACCTTCACTAATTTTAAATCAAGCGAAATTAGTACGCCTTACCCCAGAAGACGAGCTTCTTGGCAGGTTTTCCGCAGCAGACACATACGTCTGAGATCTGCTCCTGCTCAAAGGGCATACAACGTGAGGTCGCTGTCGTCTCTTCCTTGATCTTGTCCTCGCAAGCCTGGTCTCCGCACCACATTGCACGGATAAAGCCCGGTTTATTCTCAACCGCATCCTTGAACGCGCCGTAAGTGGTCACGTCGGTAATATGCGAATCACGATGTGTCTTTGCACGTTCAAACATATCCTTCTGGATCGTCTCTAACAACTCCGGCAGCTTTTCTGCCACTTCGTCTAAGCCCATGACGATCTTCTCTCTCGTGTCGCGGCGGACAACCACACACTGACCTGCTTCGATATCCTTGGGTCCGAGTTCAATGCGGACAGGTATACCACGCATCTCCTGCTCTGAGAATTTCCATCCGGGAGACTTATCGGAATCATCCAGTCTCGCGCGGATACCGTTGTTGTTAAGAACCTCAAGCACTTCGTTTGCCTTGTCCAGCACGCCCTCTGCCTGCTGACGGATCGGGATGATCATTGCCTGAACCGGTGCAATGTGAGGGGGCAACTGCAAGCCGGAATCGTCACCGTGTACCATGATGATCGCACCGATCAGTCGTGTCGTCATGCCCCAGGATGTCTGGAACGGATGTACGAGCTGGTTGTTTTTGTCTGTGTAAGTAATGTCAAAGGCCTTGGCAAATCCGTCACCAAAATTGTGGCTCGTGCCGGACTGCAGCGCTTTTCCGTCGTGCATGAGTGCTTCGATCGTATAGGTAGCCTCTGCGCCCGCAAACTTTTCTTTCTCGGTCTTCTGTCCCTTGATGACAGGGATTGCCAGCTCCTGCTCCAAAAAGTCTGCATACACGTTCAGCATCTGCAGGGTACGCTCCTGTGCCTCCTCTGCGGTCGCGTGGATCGTGTGTCCTTCCTGCCACAAAAACTCACGAGAGCGGAGGAACGGTCTCGTCTCCTTCTCCCAGCGTACCACCGAACACCACTGGTTGTAGTTCTTCGGCAGATCGCGGTATGAATGGATCAGGTTTTTATAAAAATCACAGAACAGTGTCTCGGATGTGGGGCGCACGCACAGACGCTCCTGCAGCGGCTGTAATCCTCCGTGTGTCACCCACGCCACCTCCGGTGCGAATCCTTCCACATGATCCTTTTCCTTCTCTAACAGACTCTCGGGAATGAACATCGGCATGTATACATTCTCCACGCCGGTCTCCTTAAAGCGGCGATCAAGCTCCTTCTGGATATTCTCCCAGATCGCATAGCCTGCAGGCTTGATGATCATACAGCCCTTGACAGATGAATAATCGATCAGTTCTGCCTTTTTTACGACATCCGTGTACCACTGCGCAAAATCCTCCTCCATAGAGGTGATCTGCTCCACTAACTTCTTTTCCTTTGCCATGATGATTCTCCTTTTTCCGTATCAAAATATAAAACCGCCGGAACAATCAATCCCTCCTCACAGGGACCGATTCTCTCGGCGGTACCACCCTTGTTCATATATGTGCCGCAATCCGTTCTCTCAGCCGGTGTCTGTGCACCCTGATCTGACCGATATTTCCTCTCACATACATACACTCGATTCGCCCTTAACGCAGACGCTACGTTGTGTTTCGCAACCAGCAGGCGCTCACACAAAGCTCCGAGGCAGGTTCGGGGACTCGTCACCGGAAATCTCTCAGCACTGATCTCCTCTCTGTAAGGCACGTTTGTTCCGTACTATTCCTCTTCGACGCTCATTTATATAGGATTGTGTCCAGCTAGTGCCTATTTTATAACCGCGGAGCGGGGATTGTCAACCTCAATTTCTGTATTTCAAAAACCGATTGTATTTTCCCACTCAATAGGGTAAACTTAACCTTAACTTACATCATTTTACAGAGGAGGTCATGTACTTATGGAAAAGGCACCTGTTTATTTCACCACATTCAAGGCAACAGAGCATGAAAATCTGCTGCAGAAGCTTCACCGGCTCATGAAGACCGCGGGCTTTGAGCAGATCGATTTTAAGGATAAATACGCTGCGATCAAGATCCACTTTGGTGAATACGGCAATCTGTCCTTCCTGCGCCCCAACTACGCGAAGGTGGTTGCGGACTACGTGAAGGAGCTGGGCGGCAAGCCGTTTCTGACCGATTGCAACACACTGTATGTGGGCAGCCGCAAAAACGCGCTGGATCATCTGGACACCGCTTATGTGAACGGTTTTTCTCCACTGCAGACCGGCTGTCATGTGCTGATCGCGGACGGCTTGAAGGGAACAGATGAAGTAAAAGTTCCGATAAAAGGGGATTACGTTACTGAGGCAAAGATCGGTCGAGCGGTCATGGATGCGGATATCTTTATCTCTCTGACTCACTTTAAGGGGCACGAGGCTACCGGCTTTGGTGGTACCATGAAAAATATCGGTATGGGTTGCGGTTCCTGCGAAGGCAAGAAGGAGCAGCATTGTGACGGCAGACCCAGCGTTGCCCGTCCCGAGGACTGTATCGGCTGTGGTGCCTGCGCACGCATCTGTGCGCACGACGCACCGGTCATTGCAGACGGAAAGGCAACCATCGACCACAACAAATGTGTTGGCTGCGAGCGCTGTATTGCAACCTGTCCGAAGCATGCAATTGAGACCGATTCCGAGGATGCTGTCACCATGTTGAACTATAAGATCGCAGAGTATTCTCTGGCTGTGTGTCAGAATCGCCCGTGCTTCCACGTATCACTGATCTGTGACGTATCACCGAACTGTGACTGCCACGCAGAGAACGACATCCCCATCATCCCGAATGTGGGTATGCTGGCTTCCTTTGATCCGGTAGCTCTGGATCAGGCCTGCGCGGATCTGTGCAACCAGCAGACACCGATCCCGGCAAGTATCCTTGGCGAAAATCTTGAAAAGTACGGAAACGAGGAAGGACATGATCACTTCCACATGACACATCCCGATACCGAGTGGAAATCCTGCATTGAACACGCAGTAAAGATCGGTCTCGGCACGAATGAATACGAATTAATTACCATTTAATAAGCAACTACCAAAAAGAGTCACCCGGATTGATCATCCGAGTGACTCTTTCCATTCTTCAAAGCCTGCCCCGGTGGGCGTGGTCTCAAATTCCATGATCTCTCCGGTGCGCGGATGCGCAAATACCAGTCGGCAACTGCAGAGCGCCAGCGACTGCCCGGTCTGTGCGAACGCTTTCCCAGCGGGACCACTGTCAGCCCTTCCATCCTTGCTCCCGTCACCATATTTCTTATCCCCCAAAAGCGGATGCCCGATGGCGGCAAACTGCACACGGATCTGATGATGCCTGCCCGTATCCAGCCGGATGCGTAGCAGGCTTTTTTCATCTGCTGTGGCAAGACGCTCGTAGGAAAGTCTTGCCTCCTTTCCGCCGGCGGTTCCCGCAGGCACCACCGCAGAGGTGTTTGTCTTTCCATCCTTCTTCAGCGTATGTATGAGTGTGCCGGATTCCTCCGTCACACCGGTCACCACTGCCAGATATTCCTTTGCGAAATCACCTCCGCGGATCCCGGCGCTTAAAGATGCTGCCGTCTCCTTTGTCTTTGCCAGCACCAGCAGCCCTTCCACCGGCTGATCCAGGCGGTGTACAATGCCTATAAACGCCGCTTCTCCATTTGATACCCGGCGGTTTATGAGCAAGCTCACCAGATCCTGCTGCCGCGGATCTCTCGTCTCCACCGCCAGAAAGGGCGGCTTGTGCACAACGATCACCTCCGCGTCCTCATAGCGTATCATCCGCTCCATCTGCTGTCTCGTCACTCTCATTTGCATCCTCCTTTGCCACATCGTCACTGTACAGCTGCCAGATCAGAAACGCGCTGATGGGGCCAAGCAAAAAGCCTCCTCTGGAATACACCTTAACACCCACATAGACGCTGATCAGCACCGCCAGCGGCGGCACGCCGATCTTTTTCCCGATCAGCTTCGGTTCCAGACTCTGTCTGGTAAAGCTCGTGATCATATATAACACTACAAACCACAGCGCCGACACATACCGCCCGCTCAAAAGACGCCACAGCGCCCAGGGCAGAAAGCAGACGCCGGTGCCGAGGAAGGGCAGCGCGTCACAGATGCCGATCGCAACACCGGTCAGCAGCCAATACCGCTCCCGCGCCACCAAAAGCCCCAGCACACAGATCCCCGTGATGGTGCCGATAATGATCATCTGTGCCTTAACATAAGTCCAGCCCACCTTCCGCAGCGTCAGCCCAAAACCTGCATGAAACAGCCGCTTTGCGATGCGACCCGCTTTCTTTTTCAGCTCATCAAACTCACTGAGCATGAGCAGCGCGCTCACGATGGTGACCAGCACATAGGCAAGCCCCCGCAGCGTCTGCGTACTCACATGCTTCCAGTTGGACATCAGCGCATCCGCATCAAAATGAAGGCTGCGTTTTTTCACCGCGTCGACAAACACGCCATAATCCTCCGGCTCCATCACCCAGCGCCCCGTCCACGTGTGCAGTCGGTCGCAGCACGTATTCCACATCGTGCGCCCCTGAGAGAGCATCATATCCGGCAGTCCACATTTTCCTGCATAGCTGCCGCCCAACAGCAGTAGATACAAAATGCCTCCCACAACCATCACTGCGATACAGATCCCCACAAGCAGTGCGACAAAACCCGCCGATTCCCGCTTCAGATGCAGCCTGCACTGGATCCATCTGCGCAGCGGGTACAGGGCGAAGGCAATCGCAAAGCCAATACAAAAAGGGAGTACCACCGGCAGCACATATTCCATCGTCAAATACACAGCCAGGGTAATCCCTATCAGTCTGATCCATTGGTACCATTTTAAAATATTTCCGTTTTGATTTCTTTCGTTCATAACTGTAGTATGTACGCTGCGCGAAAGAATCTCTCTGGAAGTTCTATCCGCCATTGTCTATGTACAGCCGAAATCAACGGTTTTCCATTATTTTCCGATCACAGCCTCCACACCGGAGATCATGCGCGTCGCTTCCAGCGGTTTTGCCATAAAGCCCGCTGCTCCCAGCGCTCCACCCTTTTCACAGGTCTCCGGGCTGACATCCGCGGTCAGGAAAATGACCGGAATATCGATCCAGTCCGCATTGGCACGTATCTCACGCATCACTTCAAAGCCATCCATCTCCGGCATCAGGACATCCAAAAGGATCAGATCCGGAATATTTTTTGAAAGATAATTTAGCGCCATCTTTCCGGATGGCACCGGGATCACCTTGTATGCCGGTGATAACATCTTCATCGCATTGCTCAGATTTAATTTATCATCATCTACAACCAGTATTGTCTTCATCCTCTGTCCCTCCTATTCCAATACAGCTTCGCTGTGGAACGCTTGCTTTGGCTCGCGTTTTGTTTTCTCACGATTCAAGCTCTTACAGCTTGAATCTGTATCCTACTCCCCAGATAGTGCTTCATATGCCTTTGGCATATGCAGCGCAAGCGTTCATTCCAATACAGCTTCGCTGTGGAACGCTTGCTTTGGCTCGCGTTTTGTTTTCTCACGATTCAAGCTCTACAGCTTGAATCTGTAACCTACGCCCCAGATAGTTTCAATGTACTGCGGCTTCGCCGTGTTGTACTCGATCTTTTCACGGATCTTTTTAATATGCACGGTCACAGTCGCGATATCTCCCTCCGGTTCCATTTCCCAAATTGTACTAAATAATTCTTCTTTTGAAAAGACCCGATTGGGATTTTCCGCCAGAAACGTTAAAAGATCAAACTCCTTGGAGGTAAATGACTTCTCCTCGTCATTCACCCAGACGCGGCGCGCGGTCTTGTCAATACGGATGCCACGGATCTTGATCTCGTCATTTTTCGTCTGATCCGCCGAGGTCAGCGTCTCATAACGCGCCAGATGTGCCTTAACACGTGCCACCAGCTCGCTGGGCGAGAAGGGTTTTGTGATGTAATCGTCCGCGCCAAGACCCAGACCGCGGATCTTATCAATGTCATCCTTCTTTGCGGAAACCATGAGGATCGGAACATTTTTTTCTTTCCGGATCTCTCTGCATATATCAAATCCGTCCATATCCGGCAACATTAAATCCAGAATAAACATATCAAACTCTTCTTCCAGCGCACGCTTCAACCCTTCGCGGCCGTTCTCCTCGATCTGCACTTCAAAATTGCTCAGCTCCAGATAATCCTTCTCCAGCTCTGCAATGGATGTCTCATCTTCAATGATCAGTATTTTCTTCATCTCAGCCTCCTATTCTGCCGTTTCTTCCACCGGCGGTTCTGCCACCTGATATTTGCGGATCACGAAGTACATGATCGTGCCGATACCGGGCTTTGAAGTCGCCCAAATTTTTCCGCCGTGATCCTCAATGATCTTTTTCACGATCGACAACCCGATCCCGCTGCCGCCGGTCGCGGAATTCCGCGACGCATCCGCCCGGTAAAAGCGGTCAAAAATGTATGGCAGATCCTTTGCCGCAATACCGCGCCCGTTATCCTCGATCTCCACCTGTATAAAATCTCCCACATCCTTGATGCGCAGGTGGATCAAACCCTGCGGTTTGTCCAGATACTTCAGCGTATTGCTGATGATGTTACCTATCACACGCCCCAGCTGCTCCGGATCCGCGATGATCATCACGTCGTCCGCCACATAATTCATATACTGGAGCAGCACATTTTTGGACTCCAGCTCTATGGCCAGATCCTCTACGCAGTCGCGGAAGTAATCCGCCACATTGATCTTGTTGAAGTTGTAGGGGATGCGGTTCGTATTGATCTGGGAGTAAAGCGTCAGCTCATTGACCAGACGCGTCATCTCATTTGTCTTGTTGTAGATGGTCTTAATGTAATGATCCATCTTTTCCGGCGTGTCGGCGACACCGTCCATGATACCTTCCACATAACCCCGGATGGCAGTCAGCGGCGTTTTCAGATCATGGGAAATGTTGCTGATCAGCTCGCGATTTTGTTTTTCGTTGTTCAGCCGCTCCTCAGAATAGTCCTTCAGGCGTTTTCGCATCTCCTCGAAATTATTACAAAGTTCGCCGATCTCGTCATTCGTCTCCGCTTCGATCGTAAAGTCCAGATTGTCCTCCATGATGTTTTTTGTGGCAATCTGCAGTTTGCGCACCGGGTTAATCATACCGCTGTAGATCCAGATCGCCAGCATACTGGCGGTGAAGATCAGGATCAGCACCACGGAAACCAGCATGTCAATGATCATCTTTTTCATTTCCGGGATCATTTCCCGCACATTACTGATAATAAATGCACTGCCCTTTGCGCCGTCGGAAAAGAGGAAATCCACCTGCTTGATCAGAGCATGGTCTGCATTATCCACATAGACACCCATATCCTGCTGGCTGCTCTCTCCCATATACTCGGGCAGATAAGCCGGAACCGTATGTCCTTTGTCCCCGCCCAGGAAATAGATCTCGTCGTCTTTTCGGACGATCAGGTAAGAATTTTTATCCGTCAGAGCCGCGTCCACTTCCTTCAGATATGTCACGTCCTCCAGCCGCTCCGGGTTGGTGTCCGCCAGATTCAGAAGTGCCTCAAAATTCTCCTCCGTATAGCGGTTTAACAACTGTACCGTATTCAAAAGATATGTGTAATCCGTCGCCTCAATGCCGTAATTTTCCTGCAGCTCTTTCATCTGAATGTGGCGAAAGCTGAAAAATGCGACCCACACCAGTATGATCGGCACAAAAATGATCGTGCAAAAAGCGATCAGAAGTCTTGTTCGTTGTTTCATTTCGCGGTTACTCCGTTAAAAATAGGATTGGCAGCTTGTGCCAATCCTATTATAACATGATTTCATGCAAACATTTCTTAAAATTTTATAAATAAGCCTTTAATGCCTCTACCTTATCCAGTGCCTCCCAGGGCAGGTCCAGATCGGTTCTTCCGAAATGTCCGTAAGCCGCTGTCTGCTTATAGATCGGTCTGCGCAGATCCAACATCTTGATAATGCCTGCCGGACGCAGATCGAAGTTCTCACGCACGATCTCAACCAGCTTGTCATCGGAGAGTTTTCCTGTGCCGAAGGTATCTACCATGATGGAAGTCGGCTGTGCAACACCGATCGCATAGGACAACTGGATCTCGCACTTGTCAGCCAGTCCGGCAGCCACCAGATTCTTGGCAACGTAGCGGGCTGCATATGCTGCGGAGCGGTCCACCTTTGTGCAGTCCTTACCGGAGAATGCACCGCCGCCGTGACGGGCGTATCCGCCGTAGGTGTCAACGATGATCTTGCGGCCGGTCAGACCTGCGTCACCGTGGGGTCCGCCGATGACGAAACGTCCGGTAGGATTGATGAAGAACTTGGTCTTCTCATCGATCAGCTCCGCAGGCAGGATCGGATCAAAGACATACTTTTTGATGTCCTCGTGGATCTGCTCCTGGGTCACATCCTCATCGTGCTGTGTGGACAGTACCACTGCCTCCAGACGCTTCGGCTTTCCGTTCTCATCATACTCTACGGAAACCTGTGTCTTTCCGTCGGGACGAAGATATTTTAATGTGCCGTCCTTGCGCACATTTGTGAGCTGTAATGCCAGCTTGTGAGCCAGAGAGATCGGGTAAGGCATGTACTCCTCCGTCTCATTGGTGGCATAACCGAACATCATTCCCTGATCGCCGGCTCCGGTGTCAAGGTCATCCGTCAGGTCACCCTTCTTTGCCTCCAGCGCCTTGTCAACGCCCATGGCGATATCAGCGGACTGCTGGTCAAGAGCAACCATCACGGCACAGGTATTGCCGTCAAATCCGGTTTTTGCATCGTTGTAGCCGATCTCGTTCACCGTCTGACGGACGATGGACGGGATATCCAGATGTGCCTTTGTTGTGATCTCACCGGTCACAAGCACAAAACCGGTACAACATGCGGTCTCGCACGCTACGCGGCTCATCGGATCCTCTGCCATGCAGGCATCAAGAATTGCGTCAGAGACGGCATCGCACACTTTGTCGGGATGTCCTTCTGTCACTGACTCAGAAGTAAATAATAATTTCTCCATGATCTGTTTCCTCCTTGGAATTGTGAAATAAACATATAGTGAAAGTTAACATACAATAAAAAATCCGCTTACGAATAAGCGGATTGATTGCGATATCAGATCCTCTTATTGTTCGATTTCTCGCTCAGGTTGGCACCTTCCAATCATGGGGTTGCCGTGACTTCACAGATCCTATGTATCTCCATCACTCTGAATAAGGGATATTGTTACAGTTTTCTATTGTTTGTTCCGTATTACCATACTCTATTTACGGCCATAAGTCAATACATATTTATTTTTGTTTTTTATTTACCACGAGTTCTTCGTATAATTCCGTTCCATCCAGCACGACCGGAACAACTCCGTCACTGATCATCTGCAGCATATAAGGAACGATATCCGGATCAAACTGCGTTCCGGAATACTCCTTCAATTCAGAAATCACGATAGACATTGGCAGCTTCGGCCGGTAACAGCGGATACTGGTCATCGCGTCAAAGGCATCCGCCACACAGATGATCCGCGCATACAGCGGAATCTCCTTTCCGGCAAAATTACTGACATAGCCGGTCCCGTCATACCGCTCATGATGATAGCGCGCGCCTGCCTCAATGCCCTCAATGGCAGAAAAGTTTTTCAGGATATCCCCACCGATCTGCACATGCTGTTCGATCATATCGCGCTCATCCGGGTTCAGTTTTCCCGTTTTTTTCAAGATTGAATCCGGCACACCGATCTTGCCGATGTCGTGCAGCAGTCCCACATAAAAAATATGCTGCTGCTCCTCTTCCGAGAGTTTCATCCGTCTCGCCAGTTCCCTCGCATAGATCGCCACCCGCTGGGAATGCCCCTGTGTATACGGATCTTTTGCGTCGATCATACCGGCAAAAGTCAGAAAGCTCTCGTTCACGATCTCCATATATTTCTGCTTCTGCTCCTGCAGCCGTCTGGTCTTTGCCATGAAAAACAGCGCCGTAATGTTCACGACCACAAACACACCCACCGCGATCACGAGCAGCCAGAAAACAGGCATTTCCTGCTTCTGCACCAGCCGGTAAAAGCAAATGTCAAAATCTACGATATTGTCCTTACTGTTCGTATAAAGCACACACCCAAAATCACGAACCCCATTCGGTTCAATGACCTTGTTATAGACTACCGGCGTAACAGTCAGGTCATTGCCTGCCAGAACAAATTCTCCATTCCAGTAGCTGTCGATCCTGCATCCCTCCGGCAGCCTGACAGTTGCTGTCCAGTCGCGCAGTGCGGTATCTGTCAGATTTGTCACCGTCACATTGTACTGCATACCGTACACATAACCGTGCGCCGCCTCCGACCAGCACTTTTCCATCTCGATAGCCACCTCAACGTCCTTGTTCTTCTCCCCCAGCCGGTAAACGACCTCATGCTCATTCACATAATCCACATAGGCATTTATAATCAAAAATCCCCCTGCCAGTAACATCAGGATCAAAAGATTCGCGATCAGCCATCCACGCTCGGACTTTTCTGCTTTTTTCATCACCTAATCTCCTTTATTGTTCCCCATATAAGCATTATTTTGATCTATTTTACCATATTTTTCCCAAATCATCCATTTTTTGCTCTAATTTTCTAAAATCTTGCATACTATTTATTGACAAATTTTCTTTTTGTGCAGATAATAAAAACATGGAAAATATAAAATTATCTGATTTAAAACCGGGCATGGTCACAGCCGAGCCCGTAAAAACCAAAAGAGGACAGGAATTGATCCCTGTCGGCACAACTTTAACAAAACAGTTAATTTCCCGCATGGAGTTCTACAGTATTGAATCTGCCTGCATTGATGAGACTTCGATGTTAACAGAGGAGGAAATTCAGGCCGCTCTGCAGGCTGCCATG
The DNA here is from genome assembly GCA_004562765.1 of bacterium. GTDB lineage: Bacteria > Bacillota > Clostridia > Lachnospirales > Lachnospiraceae > W0P33-017. The sequence continues at coordinate 30,898 of SFRL01000014.1, forward strand.
GCACAAAAATTCGGCCATCCGGCACCGGAAGTCAAGAAAGAAGAACCCCAGCCTGAAGTCACCTCTCCCAAAAACGAGGTTGCTTACTCGCAAAAGGTTAAGAGAAGCAAATCATTTCAGGAATATTCCCTGCACTCAACGATGGTGACAAAGATGCTGCAGGATCAGCTGGAGGGGTTTGTGTTTGACAAACAGCCTCTGGACTTTGATGAACTGCTGAAAGGCGTCAAATCCCTGATCACACCCGGGCAGACGGTGATCCAGTACTTCGACATGCTTCACAATCTGCGCTCCAGCGACGACAGCGTGTATTCTCATTCCCTGAACGTTGCAATGATCTCACGGATCCTCGGCAAATGGCTCAAATGGACCAGTTCCGATCTGGACAGTCTCGTCATTGCCGGTCTTTTGCATGATATCGGAAAGATTACGATCCCGCCCGAGATCCTGAACAAAGAAGGTAAACTGACCGATGAAGAATTTGAACAGATCCGCTGGCATCCGCGCGCAGGATATGATCTGATCAAGGATCTGAAGATCGATTCCCGTATCAAAAAAGCCGCTTTGCAGCACCATGAGCGTTGCGACGGCACCGGCTATCCGATGAAAGTAGATGAGATCATGCTGGACGACTTTGCGATGGTCGTTGCCATCGCAGATGTGTATGATGCCATGACCGCAGCCCGCAAGTACCGCGCACCGCTCTGTCCGTTCCAGGTCATCCGGGAATTTGAGCGCGATGGTTACCATAAATATAAAACAGAGTTTCTGCTGACGTTCCTGCGGCACATTGCGACGACCTATCAGAACAACCGTGTCATCCTGAGCGACGGTCAGGCGGCAAAGATCATTCTGCTCAATCAGAATTCTCTGTCCGAGCCGCTGGTACAGCTCAACGACGGTTCCTGCATCGATCTTGCATCATCACCGCTGTTCATTCAGTCAATCGTATAAAATTAGCAAAAAAGAAACCGGATGGCATGCCACCCGGTTTCTTATATTTTTATTATGATACTTTCAACGTAAATTTCTGAATCTCTTTCTCGGAGCTCACCTTCTCGATCTGTGCACCGAGACTTGCCAGCTTCTCCTCAAAATTCTCATAACCGCGCTCGATATAGTAGATGTCATCCACGATCGTGATGCCCTCCGCCGCGAGCCCGGCGATCACAAGCGCCGCCCCTGCACGCAGATCCGGTGCACTCACTCTCGCTCCGGTATATTTCTCCACTCCGGTAATGATCGCGATGTTGCTCTCCACCTTGATATTCGCGCCCATACGGGTCAACTCATCCACATATTTAAAGCGATTCTCAAAAATGCTCTCGGTAACTGTACTGGTGCCATCTGCAATACCGAGGATCACTGCCATCTGCGGCTGCATATCCGTCGGAAATCCGGGATATGGAAGCGTTGTCACCTGCGTGTGATGCATCGGTTTTGCACATACCACGCGCACCGCATCGTCAAATTCCTCCACCTCGCATCCAACCTCTAACAGCTTTGCGGTCGTCGCTTCCAGATGCTTGGGAATCACATTTTTCACCGTCACGTCTCCGCGGGTCGCTGCCGCAGCAAACATGAATGTGCCCGCCTCGATCTGGTCCGGGATGATGGAATATTCTGTCTTGTGCAGTTTTTCCACGCCGACGATACGGATCACATCCGTTCCAGCGCCTCGGATCCCTGCACCCATGCTGTTCAGGAAGTTCGCCACATCCACGACATGCGGTTCCTTTGCAGCGTTTTCAATGATCGTTTTTCCCTCAGCCATCGCTGCTGCCATCATGATATTGATCGTCGCACCAACAGATACCTTATCCAGATAGATATGCGTTCCCTTCAGATGATCTGCCTCCGCCGCGATCAGACCGTGCTGGATGTCAACTCTGGCACCCAGTGCGCGGAAGCCCTTCAGATGCAGGTCGATGGGACGGCTTCCGATATCACAGCCTCCGGGCAGCGCCACCTCCGCCTTCTTGTATTTACCGAGCAGTGCGCCCAGCAGATAGTAAGAAGCCCGAATCTTCTTTATATACTCATAGTCAACGGTCATACCGGAAATCGTACTGCCGTTGATCTTTACCGTATGGGCATCGATCCTTTCCACCACAGCTCCGATCCCCTCGATCGCTCCGAGAAGAACATTAATATCCCGCACATTCGGAAGATTGTCGATCGTGATCGTCTCATCTGCCATAATAGACGCGGCGAGGATCGCAAGTGCCGCGTTTTTTGCACCACCGATCTCTACCTCTCCAACTAACGGGTTTCCACCCTTGATCACATATTGTTCCATCTTGCACCTCTGCAATAAATTTTCATACACAAACCACGTAATTATAGTGGCATCACATCTGTTTGTCAATAGAAAAACGCGCGATGACCCACTTTTCCTATCATTATAGCAATCTTCGCGAACTTTGTAAATATGGAAAGTGCTGCCTCTCTGCCGGCGGATCCTGCGTAAACGTCCCGGCTGTCAGTATAGTTTATCGTATGCGGCTGCCCGACGTTCGTGCGTGTCTAATGCGCAAACTGGCTGTTGTAGAGCGTCGCGTAAAAGCCGCCTGCCGCAAGCAGCTGCTCATGATCTCCCTGTTCAATGATGTGCCCGTCCTTCATAACAAGGATCACATCGGCGCTCTGGATCGTGGACAGACGATGCGCCACGATAAAGCTCGTCCTGCCCTGCATCATCGTCGCAAACGCGTTCTGAATCTTCAGCTCTGTACGTGTATCAATGGAACTGGTCGCCTCATCCAGAATGAGCATCGGAGGCAGGCACAGCATCACCCGGGCAATACACAGCAGCTGCTTCTGACCCTGCGAAAGCCCGCCGCCATCCTCGCCCATCGGCGTGTCATAGCCCTGTGGCAATCGCTTGATAAAGCTGTGGCAGTGGCTCGCCTTTGCCGCAGCGATCATTTCTCCCTCGGTCGCATCCGGTTTTCCCATGCAGATATTCTCGCGGATCGTACCGGAGTGCAGCCATGTCTCCTGCAGCACCATTCCGTAGCTCTCCCTCAGGCTTTCCCGCGTCACGTGGCGGATATCGGTGCCATCCACACGGATGCTTCCTTCCCTCACATCGTAAAAACGCATGAGCAGATTGATCAGCGTCGTCTTTCCGCATCCGGTCGGCCCCACGATCGCTATGCGCTGTCCCGGTTTCACATGCAGATTAAAATCCTCGATCAGACGCTGTTCCTCTGTGTAGGAGAAGTATACATGCTCCAGATCCACGCGTCCCTCCACATTCTTAAGCTGCACAGCATCTGCGTCTTCCTCGATCTCCGGTTCCTCCTCCATCAGTTCAAATACACGTGCCGCGCAGGCAATGGCATTCTGAAGCTCGGCGATCACACCGGAGATCTCATTGAAAGGTTTTGTGTACTGGCTGGCATAATTCAAAAAGCAGGAAAGCTGACCGACCGTCAGATTGCCGGCAACCGCCGACAACGCGCCAAATACTGCCACTGCCGCGTACACGATATTGTTCACAAAACGGGTACTGGGATTTGTCAGCGAGGAGAAAAACACTGCTTTTCTGGAACATTTCTCCAGACGATCGTTGATCCCGTCAAAGGTCTCCTGCGCCTGCGCTTCATGCCCGTACGACTGAACAACCTTCTGGTTCTGGATCATCTCATCCATATAGGCCGTCTGCTCGCCGCGGATCCGGGCCTGCTCCTGAAACATGTGATAGGTCTTTTTTGCGATAAAACTCGCCGTAAACAGTGACAACGGTGTCACGACGATCACCACAAGGGCGATGCCCGCGTCCTCCCGCAGCATGAAAAACAGCGTTCCGATGATGGTGATCACACCGGTGAAAAGCTGCGTAAAGCCAAGCAGCAGACCATCGGCGAACTGATCCACATCCGAGATCATGCGGCTTGTAATGTCCCCGATGGAATGTCCATCCAGATACTTTAAGGGCAGCCGCTGCAGCTTCTGTGTCGCATCGTCACGAATATCCCTTGTCACACTGTAGGTGAGCCGGTTGTTGCACCGCGCCATCGCCCACTGCGCAATGCTGTTCGCAATAATTACTACAGCTATCTGCCTCAATATTTTTGTCAGAGCGGCAAAATTCACCTCTCCTTTTCCGATGATACAGTCGATCGCGTCTCCGGTCAGCAGCGGCACGGATAACGTCAGCACAACGACAGCAAGCGCCAGCAGAATGCTCGCCGCCAGATAATACCAGTAACAGCTCACATAGCGCAACACCTTCTTCATGGTTTCCCGTTTAAAATTCGTCTTTTTCATGGCTTACGCACCTCCCTTCGCCGCTCTGCTGTTATCAAACTGCGAATCGTAGATCTCCCGATACACCGGGCAGTTCTCCAACAATTGTTCGTGCGTACCCTGACCCACAACTTTTCCGTCGTCCATAACAATAATCAAATCTGCATATAATATAGATGCCGCACGTTGTGAAACGATGAAAACGGTTGGTTTGGGATCCAGATCCGCGATCGCCATGCGCAGTCTCGCATCCGTGGCATAGTCCAGCGCCGAGGAGCTGTCGTCCAGGATCAGGATCGGATGCTGTCCCACCAGCGTCCGGGCAATCGCCAGACGCTGACGCTGTCCGCCGGAGAGGTTGCGTCCACCCTGCTCGATCTTCTCCTCCAGGCCATCCGCCTTTCCTTCCACGATCTCCTTTGCCTGCGCGATCGTGAGCGCCTTCCACAGTTCTTCCTCCGTGGCATCCTTTTTACCCCAGAGCAGATTTTCCCGGATCGTTCCCTGAAACAGTACCGCCTTCTGCATGACGATGCCCACCATGTCACACAACTGCTGCTTACTGTAGGTTCTGATATCCCTGCCTCCGATGCGCACCTCGCCGCCGGTCGCGTCATAAAAACGCGGGATGAGATGCACCAGAGAGGTCTTTCCGGATCCCGTACCTCCGATAATACCCACGGTCTGTCCCTTTTTGATGGAAAAAGTCACATCCTCCAGCGATTTGTCACCTGCCCCTGCGTAGGTGAGATCCACATGAGAGAATCCGATGATCTCCTCTCCCTCCGCCACCTGAGGCAAATCCGCTGTCACTTCAGGAAATTCCATGGAACTGTTCACCTCCAGCACGCCCGCCACACGCCGTCCGCTGGCCAGTGCCCGGGTCAGGAGCACCACCGTATTGGCAAGCTTCACCAGCTCCACCAGAATCTGTGACATATAGTCCAGAAGCGCTACCACATCACCCTGTTCCATCGCACCGACAGACACCTTCACGCCTCCGTTCCAGAGCAGCGCGATCACCCCCAGATTGATGACCACATAGGTCAGGGGATTCATAAGCGCGGAGATCTTACCCACAAAGAGCTGTTCCTTCTTCAACATTTCATTGTCTCCGCGGAAGCTTTCGATCTCTTCATCCTCCCGGTGAAATGCCCGGATGACACGCACACCGCTTAAATTTTCCCTCGTACGGCGCAGCACCTGATCCAGACGCTCCTGTACCTTTCTGTAAAGAGGCAGCGTGGCATAGATGATCCCGAACACGATCATAAACAGCACGGGAATGACCACCACAAAGGTGAAGGCGGCCTGAACATTCACCGTAAACGCCATGATCATCGCTCCAAACACGATAAACGGCGAACGCAAAAGCAGCCGCAGTGCCATATTGACACCGTTCTGCAGCTGATTGACATCACTCGTCATGCGGTTCATCAGCGCTGACGTACCCTGTGTGTCCAGCTCCGTAAAAGACAGCGACTGAATGTGCTCAAACAACGCATGCCTCAACTTCGCCGCAAATCCCACCGCTGCCTTCGCCGCAAAATACTGGGCGCACAGCGCGCATACCAGTCCGACGACCGCCAGCAGGATCAAAACGCCGCACATTTGATAGATGTAGGTTTTATCGCCGTATTTAATACCTTTATTGATGATAGATGCCACTACAAGAGGCACCAAAAGGTCAAAAAGCGCCTCCAGCATTTTAAAGAGAGGCGCGATGATCGATTCTTTTTTATAATCCCTTAAAAAAACCAGCAATTTTTTCATAACTGTTTCTCCGAAAAGAGTCAGGAACCATCGGTCCCTGACTCACACATATCATTTTCTTATTTCTATTATTCCTCGGCAGAAGCATTTGTATCCGCACTTTCTTCTGTATTTGCATCCGTATCAGAAGTACTGTCGGTATTTGTCTTTGCCTTCGTGTAGATCGTATCAAAGTTTACAGGCTCCCAGACTTTATCATTGATCGTCCAGTCAGCAGCTTCCTTATACCCTTCTACGGTCTTGTCGTAAAGCTCCTCCTCCCGATCAGAGATGATGGACTCACGTTTCCGGTCGGTCGCATCCTGATCAAAAAGGCTGTCCATACGGATAATATAGAAGTAGTTGTCCGTCTCGATCAGCGTTTTCTCAAACTCGCCTTCACCCAGCTTTTCTGCTGCCTGAAGTACCTCCAGCTCCAGATATGTGGAGTTGTCATCCTCATTCAGATCTGTCGTGCCGTATGCACAGGTAGACTTGTTCGCATCATTGTCATCTGCGGCTGCCTGCAGGGGATCCTCCTGGCTTCCGGCCAGCGCTGCATCCAGGATCTTCTGCGCCTTTTCCTTTGCCTCAGCTGCTTTCTGCTCATCGGTCTTCTCCTCCGCGTCTTCCGAATCCGCATCAGAAGAAGCAGATGCCGTCTTGCTCACGCGCACATAGCTGAATGTCTTCTGTGCACAGTCCTCATCCGGCACGTTCGTGTCAACATCCGCAATGATCGCATCATTCATCTTACTCTGGATCAGGTTCAGGCGCAGGAATTCTGTGATATCATCCTCCGTGGCACTCATTGCCTTGATCGCCTCATCGGTATTATCTGCGATAAACTGTGCTGCCGCAGCCCGCGCTTCCTGCACTTCCTCATCCGTGATCTCCACACCGTAATCAGCCATGTGCTGTTCCAGCAGGTAGTATTCCTCCAGTGTATCCAGTATATTGTTCTTTACCGATTCCGTCATCGTTACACCGTTACCGCTGGGGTCTGATGACCACATGTCCTGTCCGAAATAAGACATATAATAGGTATCATAATCCACCGCCGTAAACTGCGCAGCAAAGTTTGCAAGCCCGAGACTGATCGGTGTTCCATTCACTGTCGCCACAGTTGCCTCCGGATCCAGAGAGCCGCAACCGGTCAGAGCCATGCCTGCTGTGATCACGCCTGCCAGAGCAAGCGCTGATAATCTTTTCAATTTCATCCTTATCTTCCTCCTAAGTTCTGAAAGCCTTATTTTGACCAAAATCCTCATCATTCGGACTTTCGCCTCGGTATGATTATAAGACCTCGCGCGTGTAAAGGCAAGTTTTTCTGCGAACTGTTCAGACTTTCTTCACAGTTTCAGTTTCTTTTCGCACCCACTTCAGTTCGTCGTTGCGCCCTTTCTCTGCACAGTAGTATTCGACAGTTTGTTTTGCTTGCCGGGCAAATCACGCGAATGGCACAGAGACCAAGCAAAATCTGCTTGGCTCTGCTGCCTGACAGTTGGCTGATCCAGGTTATTTCCGCGTGTACCCGTCGCATAAACAACTGTTGAATGCTACTGTGCAGAGTGCGGGCGCTTAATACCTGTCCGAAACGCAGCAGTCAAGCATTAGAAAGATGGGCACCCCTGTGTACCGACAGAGATTTTGACAGGTCGTTTGTGCGTTCGGGAATGCGCGGAGAAACAAATCCTCAATTCGTAAACATGGCATCAGAGAAAAGCCGGTTTTGCTTTTACTCTGTGCCACTCGCGCGAATTTACCGAGGAGCACAACCGACTGGCAAAACTCTGTCGGTACGCCAAGGGTGCGCTGAAAACGTAATTCCAAAGGCTGCGTGAGGGCAACGAAGCAAAAACTCTACCTTTCGCCGATGGTCGACGTGTAGTTTACAAGTACAGATTCGGGTACAACGCTGTCAGTTCGTCCAGAAACAGTGCAACCGCTTCCAGCGCATTTTTGACCTTCTGCCTGCTGTTATAGTTGATATTGTATAAAAATGACGGTGCCGTCTTGTCCGGCACAAAGATCACCGCTCCCGCAAACTTTTCCACCAGTCCGGGAATCTGCAAGGGTTCCACCGGTGCCTGCTCATAGAGCACAAACCGCAGGGTGTCGCCCTTCTGCGTGATCTCTGTCACATACGCCTGATGCGCCCGCGCCTTCTGTCTTGCGATCGCCAGGAGATTTTGTACCGAGCGCGGCGGTTCCCCAAAACGATCGATCAACTCATCCAGCATCTCATCGCTCTCCGCGTTCGTCTCCACGCCGGCGATCCGCTTGTAAATATCCAGCTTCTGATATTCATTGGGGATATAGGACGGCGGGATAAAGGCATCGACCTCGATGTCCAGCGTCGTCTCAAAGCGTGCCTGCGGCAGTTCGCCCTTCTGCTCCTTCACCGCCTCGTTCAACATCTTGCAGTAGAGATCGTAGCCCACCGCCTCCATGTGCCCGTGCTGCTGTGCGCCGAGAAGATTTCCGGCTCCGCGGATCTCAAGATCCCGCATGGCGATCTTAAAACCGCTGCCCAGATCCGTAAACTCCCGGATCGCCGCCAGACGCTTTTCCGCCACTTCCTTCAACATCTTGTCTCTCTTATACATAAAGAAAGCATAGGCTGTGCGGTTGCTCCGCCCCACGCGCCCACGCAGCTGGTAAAGCTGCGACAGGCCCATGTTATCCGCGTCCTGTATGATCATCGTATTGACATTTGAAATATCCAGTCCTGTTTCAATAATAGTTGTAGACACCAATACATCAATATCTCCATTGATGAACTGATACATGATGCGTTCCAGTTCCAGCTCCTTCATCTGCCCGTGCGCAAAAGCCACATTCGCCTCCGGGACCAGCCCGGTGATCTTTGCCGCCACATCCGCGATCTGATTGACCCGGTTGAACACGTAGTACACCTGTCCACCCCGCGCCAGCTCTCTGGCGATCGCTTCCCGCACCAGTTCCTCGTTGTACTCCATCACATAAGTCTGGATCGGCAGACGATCCATCGGCGGCTCCTCCAGCACACTCATGTCACGGATCCCGATCAGGCTCATGTGCAGTGTACGCGGGATCGGTGTCGCGGTCAGTGTCAGCACGTCGACATTTTTCTTCATCTGCTTGATCTTTTCCTTATGTGTGACGCCAAAACGCTGTTCCTCGTCGATGATGAGCAGTCCCAGATCCTTGAAACCCACATCCTTCGACAGCACGCGGTGTGTACCGATCACGATATCCACCATGCCCTTTTTCAGCTGTTCGATGGTATGTTTCTGCTGGGCAGCCGTCCGAAAACGGCACAGCAGGTCCACCGTCACCGGAAAGTCCTTCATGCGCTGCGCAAAGGTATTGTAATGCTGCTGCGCAAGGATCGTCGTCGGCACCAGATAGACGACCTGTTTGCCCTCCTGAACCGCCTTGAACGCTGCCCGGATCGCCACTTCCGTCTTGCCGTAGCCCACGTCGCCGCAGATCAGGCGGTCCATGATCTTCGTGCTCTCCATATCCCGCTTCGTATCCTCAATGGCATTCACCTGATCCTCTGTCTCTTCAAAAGGAAACATTTCCTCAAATTCCCGCTGCCAGACCGTATCCGGACCATAAACATAGCCCTCCTTCTGCTGGCGTACCGCATACAGTTCCACCAGCTCCTTTGCGATCTCCTTCACCGCGCCCTGCACACGCGAACGGGTCCTGTTCCACTCCTGCGTGCCCAGCGTGTTCAGCTTCGGTTTCTTGGCATCACTTCCGGCATACTTCTGGATCAGATCCAGCTGCGTCGCCAGAATATAAAGATTTGAGCCCTTGGCATAGGTGATCTTCATGTAATCCTTCGTCGTGCCCCCGACCTCCATTTTCTCGATACCCTGATAAATACCGAGACCGTGGTTCTCATGCACGACATAATCACCCACATGCAAATCGGCGAAGCTTCGGATATGCTCGCCCTCATAGCGCTTGTACTTCTTCTTTTTCTTCTTCTCCGCGCCAAAAATATCGCTCTCCGTGATCACCGCAAAGGAGAGCATCGGATATTCGTAGCCGCGCCGCACCTTACCGTAGAGCACCATGATCTCGCCCGGCTGCAGGCCGTGCTCGTAGTCCTCCGTGTAAAAACAGGTCACGCCCTCGTTCATGATGTCCTCTGCCAGCCGTTTTGCTCTCGTCCGCGATCCGGACAGAAGAATGATCTTAAATTTGTTTTTCTTATACTGCTTCAGATCCTTGATCAATAGTTCAAAACTGTTGTTGTAAGCGTTCACGGTACGGGCCTGGATCTGATACTGCTGCTCCGGCACAAGCTGCGGCACACGCTGTTCCAGCGTCGAGAGCGCAATACAGCGGCACTGCTGCAGCCGCCCCATCACTTCTGCCGCCCCGTACAGCGCATCCGCCTGCCCCGGCAGAATATAGCCTTTCTCCAGACGCTGCTTCATGCTCTCCGAAAACTCCAGTTCCACACCGCGCCCCTGCTCCATAAGCCGCGCCGGCTCATCCAGAAAGCAGATCGTGTGTGCCCGGTCGATATAATCCAGCAAAGACACCTGTTCTTCCGAAAAATAGCTGAGGAAGGAATCCAGATTCGCCGCTCCTCCAAGCTCTGTCAGTTCTTCCTCCAAGCCCGCCGCCAAATCGCGTATTCTTGCCGCTTCTTCCGTTTTTTGTTGGCTTCTAAGTGCTTTTTCTATCCCTTTTGCCTCAGACTTAATTTTATTTAATCCTGATTTTATTTGTTTCCCATTCAGCACCCATTCGCTGGCAGGATACAGGACAAAACTCTCTTCCATGCCATCCTCCACCGAGCGCTGGCTCTCTGCATCAAATGCCCGGATGGAATCTATCTCATCACCCCACAGCTCCATACGGTAGGGCTGTTCCGCCGTCATTGGATAGATGTCGATAATACCTCCGCGCACTGCAAACTGACCCGGGGCACTTGCCTGATACTCCCGCTCGTAGCCCATCGCCACAAGCTCACTTTTCAATTTTTCCGCATCGATCTCATCACCTACCGCGAATCTCCGGATCGCGCTGCGAAACTGCTCCGGCGTGCTCATGCGGTTCATGAGCGCATCAAAGGTGGTGATCACTGTCACCGGCTTCGAAGCGCCGTCTGTCTGCGCCCCCGCCGACATGCCCTGTGACTCCAGCAACGCCTGCAGAACGCTCAGGCGCTCCCGCGTAAGTGCATTGCCCCGCAGATCAGACTGATAAAACAGCACGTCCTTCGCCGGAAAATACATCACATCATCGTCAAAAAAGCGATAGTCTTCATAGAGCTCCTTGGCCCTCTGTTCCTGAAACGTGACAATAAGCCGGCTGCAGTCGCGCTCCCCCAGCCCATAGATCAAATGAGCCTTCTGCGCATCCATACACCCGGATATCTCGATCGTGCCTTTCAGATCAGGTAGCCTTTTCTCAATTGTCTCGTAATCCTTCCACTCTCTGAGTGGCTGCAAAAATGCCTCCATCGTTCTACCTTCAATTACTTTTTGCCGTTAAATTTGTTCATCGCACCGGGCAGATCATCCATCAGGATCATCTCTGCCGCTTCCATCGCATCCGCGAAGGCATCCTCTACCAGCGCGCGCTCCTCCCTGGAAAAGTGCCCCAGAACATAATCCGCCAGATCCCACCCCTTAGGTTTTTCGCCGACACCGATCCTGATCCGCGCAAAGCCCTGCGTGCCGGTCATGGCTATGATATTCTTGATGCCGTTATGTCCGCCGGCGCTTCCTTTTGCCCTCACACGGATCCTTCCGGGGGCAAGGCTGATATCGTCATAAATAACCAGCAGTTCGCTCTCCGCATCCAGCTTATAGAAATTTAAGATCGCCTGGATACTCTCGCCGCTCAGGTTCATATAAGTCTGCGGTTTCACAAGCAACACCTTCTGCCCGGCAATATAACCGCTTCCGCAGATCGCCTTATGTTTTTTCTCTGTTAATTCTACATTATATTTTTTTGCCATCGCGTCTATGACATCAAACCCGACATTGTGTCTCGTTTTTTCGTACTTTTTATCCGGGTTACCAAGTCCGGCTATCACAAACATAATATTATTGCCTTTCTCTAATGATTTTTGCCGCTTCTGCGAGCTGCATCTGGTCATTAACCCCTGTAATATCTGTCGCATCGTCGAGCGCATATGCATCCACCTTTAATCCTTTTTCTTTTATTATCGTGAGCGTGTCGGGCAGATAATATTCACCCTGCGCATTGTTCGGGCGGATCAGATCCAGCGCGGCCTTCAGCTCTGCTGTATCAAAGATATACATGCCGGAATTGATCTCGTGGGAAGCAAGTTCTTCCTCGTTGGCATCCTTATGCTCCACACTCTTCACAAAACGCCCCTGCGCATCACGAATGATACGTCCGTATCCGGTGGGATCATCCACCTTTGCAGAGAGAACCGTCACTGTATTTCCCTGCGCCTCGTGATACTCACAGAGCTGACGCAACGTCTGCGCCGTGATCAGCGGTGTGTCACCAAACAGGATCAGTGTCTGCCCTTCATTTCCAAGGAATTCCCGGGCACACTTGACTGCATGACCGGTTCCCAGCTGCTCAGGCTGCAGCGTAAAGGTAACATCGAAGTTTTCGATCTCACGCTCCACCACCTCATGCTTGTAGCCTACAACCAGACAGATCTCGGACACGTCTGCGCCCCGTGCTGCCTCTATCACATAGTCAACCAGACACTTTCCCTCGATCCGATGCACGACCTTCGGAAGATCTGACTTCATGCGTGTTCCTTTTCCTGCCGCCAGAATGACGGCCTTCCGTTTACTCATAGATAGGAATCCTCCCTTTTTCGTAACTGTTCTGTCTAGTTTAGCTTAATTTCACGCAAAATTCAAGGGCTGCCATCAGACAACCCTTGAAAGATCATTTTTTGTTTTTAACCTTCTCCCGCCAGTTCTTCTTCCTGTTCATAACGCTCCAGGATCATCTTCTGGATGCGGTTTCTGGTCTCCGTCTTGATCGGATGTGCAATGTCGCGATACTCGCCATCCGCGGTCTTCTTGCTGGGCATCGCAATAAACAAGCCTTTCTCGCCATCCACGACCTTGATATCATGCAGGACAAACTCATCATCGATCGTGATAGATACGATCGCCTTCATCTTATTGCTGCCTTCCAGTCTACGGATCCTGATATCCGTGATCTCCATTTGTTCCAACCCCCTTTTTGCATAACAGCCGCATACACAGCGGAACTGTCACTTAGATACCATATCGGTTGTTCTCTCCAACCACGATCTGTATCTCGTCATCCCCAAAGTAATACATATTCGGCTTCAATGTACCGCGGCTCTCCACGATGCAGTTTTCAATATGCGTATTATCTCCGATATATACCTCGTTCAAGATGATCGAATTCTTGATAATACAGTTTTTGCCGATGAATGCTTCCTTAAAAAGAATGGAATTCTCAACCTTTCCATTGATGATCGAACCGCTTGCCACCAACGAATTACGGACATCAGAGCCCTCGTTATACTTAGCAGGAGGAAGATCATCCACCTTTGAATAGATTCGCGGTGTTTCCTTAAAGAAATACTGGCGAACCTCCGGTTTCAGGAAATCCATGTTTGTCTGATAATAAGAATCCACGGTGGAAATATTATTCCAGTAACCCTTCATCTTGTAGCCGTAGATGCGCTTCAGGTCTTTATAACGGATCAGGATATCTGTTACAAAGTTCCAGCGATCCTCTGCTGCGCACTGCTCCAACAACTCGATCAGCTGTCTGCGTCGAATGACATACACACCGGTAGAGATCGTATTGGACTGTGCCACCATGGGCTTCTCCTCAAAATATGTAATCCGGGAATCCTCATTCATGCGAACTACACCGAAGCGGCTCACATCCACATCCTGAGGCATGTCCTTCACCGCGATCGTGATATCTGCTTTTTTCTCGATATGATAATCAAGCAGCTCATTGTAATCCATTTTGTATACGCAATCGCCGCTGGAAATGATCACATACGGCTCATGACAGCGCTTTAACCACTCGATATTCTGATACATAGCATCTGCCGTACCACGGTACCACCAGCTGTTATCTGCGGTGACCGTCGGTGTAAATACGAACAGACCGCCCTGTTTTCTACCGAAATCCCACCATTTAGAGGAACTCAGATGCTCATTCAGGGAGCGCGCATTGTACTGTGACAGCACCGCTACCTTCTGAACGTGGGAATTCGACATATTACTCAATGCAAAATCGATGCAACGGAAACTTCCTGCTACAGGCATTGCAGCGATTGCTCTTTTGCGTGATAACGCATCCATTCTCTGATTGTTACCACCGGCTAAAATAATTCCTAATGCTTTCATGCCTTCACACCTGCCTTTATAATAGAATCTCCGCTTTCCAGGAAGTTGTTTGTATAGTCAGCCTCTTCGGTCACACCTGAAATCGCTGTATTTCTTCCGATGGAAACATTGTCCGGTACAACAGATTTCTCACCGATCACGGCAAGATCACTGCAATATACCTTCGGATTAAACTTGCTGGGCGCAAACTGACCGACACCGACCTTTACGTTGTTGCCGATCTGGCAGTCCTCAGCCACGATCGCCTTGTCCAAAACAACGTTCTCGCCAATCACGGTTCCCTGCATGACAATGGAATCGCGAACGACACTGCCCTTTCCGATCACAACATTTGCACCGATCACGGAGCTGTATACCTCGCCGTATATTTCACTGCCTTCACCGATGATACTCTTGACGATCCTTGAGTCAGGTGATATGTACTGCGGCTGGATCGCTCCGGTATTTGTGTAGACCTTCCAGTATTTCTCATACAGGTTGAACTCCGGGATCAGATCAATCAGCTCCATATTTGCTTCCCAGTAAGAGCTTAAAGTTCCTACATCCTTCCAGTAGCCGTTAAACTCATAGGCAAACATCCGGCTGTCCCGCTCATGCAGATAGGGGATCACATGCTTACCGAAATCACAGCTGTTCTGATCCTTCAGCGCTACCAGTGCCTCGCGCAGCACCTTCCAGCTGAAGATGTAGATACCCATGGAAGCAAGGTTGCTCCTCGGATGCTCCGGTTTCTCCTCGAATTCACTGATCCGCCGCTCCTCATCTGCGATCACCACGCCAAAACGGCTTGCCTCTTCCATCGGAACAGGCATGACTGCGATGGTTACATCCGCATTGTTTGCCTTATGGAAGTCCAGCATAACCTCATAATCCATTTTATAGATGTGATCTCCGGAAAGGATCAGCACATACTCCGGGTTGTAGCTCTCCATATAATTCAAGTTCTGGTAGATCGCGTTCGCCGTACCGGTGTACCACTCACTGTTTGTACTTTTTTCATAGGGCGGCAGAACGGTGACACCTCCCGTATTGCGATCCAGATCCCACGGAATACCGATTCCGATGTGGGTATTCAGCCGCAGGGGCTGGTACTGTGTCAAGACACCGACGGTGTCAATACCTGAGTTGATACAGTTGCTCAGCGGGAAATCGATAATACGATACTTTCCACCAAAAGCTACTGCGGGCTTTGCCACATCCGCTGTCAGCACGCCAAGTCGACTTCCCTGGCCACCTGCAAGCAGCATGGCAATCATTTCCTTACGAATCATATCGCTCACCTCTTGCTCATATTTTTTAGCTCACCAACTAGTGTGATATTACATATAGGGTAAAATTATTATACCACTTTGTTTCTCATTTGTACATCATAATATACAAAAATTTAGCTAAAACGTTTTCATTTTTGTAACTTTTTACAAATTATGGTTATCCTGAAATTTCGCGCAAAGACACGTCCCCGCTCCGTCAAAAAAGTGGTATACTACATATGAATTAAAAAATCCATCGAAAAGTGAAGGTAAAACAGCATGAATGAGTATACAGTTAATTTTTCACAGCCCTGCCATGTACACTTCATCGGCATCGGCGGTATCAGCATGAGCGGTCTTGCGCAGATCATATTAAAGGAAGGCTTTACGGTATCCGGATCAGACGCAAAGGAATCTGCCCTCACCGAACAGCTTGCTGCACTCGGCGCAAAGGTCACCTATCCACAGCGGGCGGAGAATATCACTCCCGACATTGACGTGATCGTCTACACCGCAGCGATCCACGCGGACAATCCCGAGTTCGCTGCCGCGAAAGCATCCGGAAAACCGATGCTCTCCCGCGCAGAATTCCTCGGGCAGCTGATGAACAATTATACCCGTTCAGTGGCTGTGGCAGGCACCCACGGCAAGACCACCACGACTTCCATGATCACCCATATTCTTTTGGCTGCTCACGCGGATCCCACGATCTCCGTCGGCGGTATTTTGAAGGCGATCGACGGCAATATCCGTGTTGGTTCCTCCGACTGTTTCGTGACCGAAGCGTGCGAATATACAAACAGCTTTTTACACTTTTATCCGAAATACAGCGTTGTCCTGAATGTGGAAGCAGAGCATCTGGACTTTTTCAAGGACTATGACGACATCCGTCACTCCTTCCACCGTTTTCTTGCCAACACCGCAGGTGACGGTGCCATCATTTTAAACGGTGAGATTCCCGACCGCGGGGCACTGACAGAAGGACTTACCGCAAAGGTCATTACCTACGGCTTTGAGGATACATTTGATATCTATGCCTCCGACATCAGCTACAATGATTTCGGTTGTGCCTCCTTTGTCGTACATGGTACAGACAATGAGCAGACACCCGTCAAGCTGCTCGTTCCCGGAAAACACAACATCTCCAATGCACTGGCAGCCTATACAGTCGCCGTGCAGATGGGTGTTGCACCGGAGACGATCGCCGAGGGGCTGTCCGCTTTTACCGGAACAGACCGCCGGTTCCAGTATAAGGGAACACTTCATCCTCACACGGATGCCGCAGACAGTTCCCTCCGGGAAGCAAAAGGCATCACGATCGTGGACGATTACGCGCATCACCCGACGGAGATCCGCGCGACACTGACAGCCGCAAAAAACTACCCGCACTCCCGTATCGTCTGCGTGTTCCAGTCCCACACCTACTCCCGCACAAAAGCATTTCTGGACGATTTTGCAGATGCTTTATCCCTTGCGGACATGGTGGTACTTGCCGACATCTACGCTGCCCGTGAGACAGATGATCTCGGCATCAGTGCAAGAGACATTTTGGACCGCCTGAAAGCCAGAGGAGTGGACGCCTATTACATTCCCACTGCCGAAACATTTGACGGCATCGAAAAATTTTTATTAAAAAATTGTATCGACGGTGACCTGTTAATAACTATGGGGGCCGGAAACATTCTGGAAGTGGGCGAACATCTTCTGGGACAATAAGTTGTCCACATTATCCACAATGAGAGGTTGAGAAGTTATCCCCTCCCGTTGTGGATATTTTATTTACATAACATGTCCTTCTCTTTTACAGAATATGCCGAAAGTATGCGCTTTATGACATTGAATTTTAAGTTAACATAAAAAATTATCCACTTATCCACATTTTTTCTTTAAACCCGCGAAGCCTTGATTTTCAAGGCTTCGCGCGAAAATCAAGGCTTCTCTTTTCCGTTTTTATGTGCTATAATGTGCGAGCAGTGAAAAAGCGTTCATGCTTTTCACAAGAGGAGAATATTAGTTTATGGCAGACATTACTTTGCATAGAGACAGTGAAATTCAAAGAACCGTAGTACCCAACTATTTTATTGATGCATATATGGTGCACGCCAACGGAGAGTATGTAAAGGTATATCTTTACCTGCTCCGCTGTATGAACGACCCCACCATGCCTTTTTCCATTTCTGACGTTGCGGACAAGTTCGACCACACGGAGAAGGATATTATCCGCGCACTCAAATATTGGGAAAAAATGCATTTACTGCGTCTGGAATTCGATGAGAATAAGGAGCTGACCGGCATCTGTTTTCTGGATGTGGCAAGCACACCCAGTCCGCAGATCCCCGCGGTCTCCATGCAGACGAAAAAAACTGCTGCCCCTGATGTTCCGCCCCGCGAGAACTACAGTGCCGCAGAGCTGCGCCGACTGAAGGAGGAAGCGGATATTAAGGAGCTTCTGTTTGTGGCGGAGCACTATCTGGGTCATCCCCTGAACGCCACGGAGATGAATGCCATTCTTTATTGGAAGGAAGCTTTAAATTTCTCTGGCGATCTGATCGACTATCTGATAGAATCATGTGTGGCGAAAGGCCACAAGAGTGTACATTATATGGAAAAGATCGCTCTTTCCTGGGCAAAGGCAGGTATTTCCACCGTGTCTGCAGCCAAGGAGGAAGCCAGCCGCCACAGCGAGCTGCACACGGCGATCAAAAAAGCGTTCGGCATTCAGGGACGGGACTTTGTTCCTTATGAGAAGGAGTACATAAACACCTGGCAGAAGGAATACGGCTTTGGCACAGAGATCATCTCTGCTGCCTGCGAGCGTACGATCCGTTCCATCCATCAGGTCAGCTTTGAGTATGCGGACTCGATCTTAAAGAACTGGAAGAAAAACAAGGTTGCTTCCCTTCAGGATGTTCAGGCACTGGATGCGCTGCATCAGGAGAAGGCAGCCACCGCGTCAAAGCGTTCCGAAACGAATGCAAAGAAAAATCGCTTTAACGATTTTACCCAGCGCTCCTACGATACAAGCCAGTTAGAAAAGGAATTGTTACATTATGGCACTAACTAACAGCCAGTACGATCAGATCATGCGATCCTACGAGTCAAAGCAACGAACCGCCAGACTGCGTCTGGAGAAGAAAAAGGCAGATATTTATGCTGCAGTTCCCGGCATAAAAGAGCTGGAGGAGCAGATCGCTTCCTTTAGTGTGCGCCAGGCGCGCCTGCTTCTGGACGGCGATGGGAACGCTCTGCATACACTGAAGGATCAGCTTGCCAAGGCACGAGAAAAGCGTACCGCGCTTTTAGCACAGGCAGGTTTTACCCCCGATGACCTGATGCCGGTCTACGAGTGTCCCGACTGTCAGGACACCGGATACATCGGGAATCAGCGCTGCCATTGCTTCAAACAGGCGGCCATTGACCTGATCTACACACAGTCCAACATCAAACAGATTTTAGAAACCGAGAATTTTGATACACTGACCTTTAAATATTATTCTGATGCACCCATAGACCCGTCTACCGGACGCAGCCCGCTCGAAAATGCAAAACTGGCGGTAGCTGCCTGCCATTCCTTTGTCGAACAGTTTGATCAGACATTTGAGAACCTGTTTTTCTATGGTTTCACCGGTGTCGGCAAGACATTTTTATCGAACTGCGTGGCAAAAGCATTGATGGATAGCGGTCATTCTGTTTTATACTTTACATCCTTCCAATTATTTAATATATTAGAGAAGAGCAAATTTCAACAGGATGCGGACGCAAAGCAGCAGGAGAATGATCTGTTTACCTGTGATCTGCTCATTATCGATGATCTGGGCACGGAGCTCACAAACAGTTTTTCCGTTTCACAGCTGTTTTTGTGTTTGAACGAGCGTCTGCTCCGCAAAAGATCCACGATCATTTCCAGCAATCTGGATCTGGACAAGCTCTTTGATACCTATTCAGAGCGCAATTTTTCACGCATTATCAGCAATTATACGCTGTTAAAGCTCACAGGCGCGGATATTCGCCTGCAAAAGAGGACAAAATAAATACACATCATATGGAGGAAATTATTCATGCCGAATGAAGAAATTCAATTAGAGTCTATCCCTCATGGTAAGCTGGGACTTATCACCTTAAAGAGCAGCGAATCGCTGGGTCAGAAAGTAGACCGGTATCTCGTAAAGTGGCGTTCTACCAGACAGCAGCTTCATCCAAACGATATCGCATTCAAGGGCTACCAGCGTGACAGCTACCTGATCGACCACTCTCTCCCCCGTTTCGGAAACGGTGAGGCAAAGGGAACGATCAAGGAGTCCGTCCGCGGAGATGATCTATATATCATGCTTGATGTCACAAACCACAGCCTGACCTACAAAATGTGCGGTGAGATCAACCATATGTCTCCCGATGACCATTATCAGGATCTGAAGCGTATCATTGCTGCTTCCAGCGGAAAAGCAAAGCGTATCAACGTGATCATGCCCTTCCTCTATGAGAGCCGTCAGCACAGACGCTCCTCCAGAGAATCTCTGGACTGCGCACTGGCACTGCAGGAATTGGTGGATATGGGTGTAGAGAACATCATCACCTTTGATGCCCATGATCCCCGCGTACAGAATGCGATTCCCCTGCATGGTTTTGAATCCGTTACCTGCGCATACCAGTTTGTCAAAGCATTATGCCATCATGTAGACGATCTCGTATTTGACAACGATCACATGATGATCATCAGCCCGGATGAGGGTGGTACCGATCGTGCCGTCTATCTGGCAAATGTGCTGGGCATCAACGTCGGCATGTTCTACAAGCGCCGCGACTACAGCCGTATCGTAGACGGACGTAATCCGATCATCGCCCATGAGTTCCTGGGTTCCTCCGTGGAGGGCAAGGACGTGTTTATCATCGATGACATGATCTCCTCCGGTGAGAGTATGATCGATGTTGCAACCGAGCTGAAAAAGAGAAAGGCAAAACGTATTTTTGTCATTTCTACATTCGGTCTGTTTACAAACGGTTTTGCAAAATTTGATGAGGCAGTTGAGAAGGGTATCATCTACCGCGTACTCACCACAAACCTGATCTATCAGTCTGAGGAAATGCTGAGTCGCGACTACTATATCAGCTGTGATATGAGCAAATATATCGCTTATATCATTGATACCTTAAATCACAACACCTCCTTAAGCGAGCTGTTGAATCCTTACGACAAGATCAAGAAGATCGTTGCCGCATACTCAAACGGTGAGCTGGAGCATCACTGATCCACCAGTTTCTCCGCAAGATCACAGATATCTGTAGCGGCGCGCGGGTTGATCCGGCGCCGCTGACATCTGATCATTCTTTCTCCCACATCATCATTTTCCAGTAATTGTTCTGCCAGACAGATCATCTCTTCTGTCGTCTGCGCCCATACACTCATCCCATGTCCCGCAAAATACTTTGCATTGTAACTCTCACATCCGGGTATCACCGCTGTATGCACGATAGGCACATTTCGCACTGCCGCTTCCGTGGATGACAGTCCGCCCGGTTTCGTGATAAACATCCGACTCGCCCTCATATAGTCTGCCATCCGGTCGGTGTGATCAATGAGTATCAGTCCCGGAACGGCCTGCTCACTCAATCTTTGGAACAGTGCCCGGTTGCTGCCGCAGATCACAATCAGTTCCGTATCCTTCCGCCCGGAAAAATGATCGCACAGCGCGGCGATCGTCCCTTCGATTTTCCCACCGCCCATACTGCCGCCGGCCACCAGAATATAGTTTTTGTCCGGATCCAGTCCCAGACGCTGTTTTGCCTGTGCAGATGATCCCTCTGCCGCAAAATGACTGCTCGTCGGAATACCAAGGGGATACAGTTTTTCTTCCGGAATCCCCTTGCGGACAAATTCCGGCTTCAGATCCTCCGCCGGGATCACATACGCGTCACACTCTGTCTCCTCCGTAAAGGGAATGCACACATAATCTGTTGCAATGAACATCGTCTTCGGGATCTGCATTCCATGCAGCTTCATATTTGTCAGGATCTCTGCCGGAAACAGATGCGGCATCAGCACAATATCTGTATGATGTTCTGCAAAATACTCCTGCATCACGGAATCCATCGCATGATTGACAAAGTAGACCGGTGAACGGAAGGGCAGCCGCCGATACAGATCTCCGATCTTGTAAACCGCGCCAAAGGCATCCGGCGCATGCTGAACGGTGGAGATATACGTGTGATCGATCCCGCCGGAAAGCTTCTCGCTCTTCAACGTATACGGATTCAGCATCGCGGCATGATGTCCCCTTCTTTTCAATTCCTCCAAAACTGCTTTTCCGGCAGAATCATGACCGCCGCCGGTTCCGCAGGATAAGATCAATGCATCCATAACAATTTCACCTTCATTTTTTCTCTTTCCTCAGCGCTTGCGTGCATACGGATGCAGACGGCCGCTGTAATGATCGCAAATCCCAGAGACACCGCGGGCCGGTCAACGCAAAGCATCATACAGAGGAGCGCACAGAAATATGCCGCCAGCGTCCGGTAAAAGTGTGGACTGACACGCAGAATGACAGAAAAGAAAATAAAAAATACTGCCAGTATGATCGCAGGTTTCAGTGCCGGAAACAACCCAAGCAGCGATCCGAATGTCGCGGCGATCCCTTTTCCGCCTTTCAACCGATAAAACAGCGGAAACACATGCCCGACCACCGGTGCCGCCAACACCAGAGATGTGGCGAGCACACCCGGGCGCAGCTGTCCTGCTGCCCGCATAAACAGAAAGACCGGAAAAAACGCCTTTCCGATGTCACAGACCAGCGTCAGCAGACCACACCAAAATCCACCGTACATAAACGCATTGGCAGTGCCGGGATTTTGATCCTTGCTAAGGTCGATCATTTCTTCTTTTCCGAACAGCCGGGCAAACACCCGGGCATACAATATGCTGCCCGAAAGATAACCCAGTAAAATAAATCCTGCGATCTGCATGTAAACAACTCCTTTTCGTTCCTGATATCCGGCGATCAGAATCCTGTTTTTAGATAATAAGTATATTGTACCATATCTGCACAAAATATCAAAACAGCGAAAAAGGCATGCTCCACTATCCGGAGAATGCCTTTTTGATGAAATTATCTATATGTTAATATCCCATATCCGGGTTTCCTGCCGGCATTGCGGGCTGAGCCTCCTTGATGTCGGCAACTGCTGCCTCCGTGGTGAGGAACGTTGCGGAAATGCTCACCGCATTGATCAGTGCATTCTTTGTGACTTTGACAGGATCGATGATACCTTCTGCCATCATATCCACATACTTTTCGCTGATCACATCAAAGCCGACACCTGCATTCAGTTCCTTGACCTTTTCCAGCACGACCGCGCCGTCCAGTCCTGCATTTTCCACGATCGCACAAAGTGGTGCGTCCAGTGCCTTTGCAACGATCTGCGCACCGGTCTTTTCATCTCCCTCCAGAGAGGCAACGACATCGTTCACATCCTTCTGCGCATGAATGTAAGCGGTCCCGCCGCCGGCGATGATTCCTTCTGACACAGCTGCCCGGGTTGCATTCAGGGCGTCCTCCATTCGGTACTTGGCTTCCTTCATCTCTGTCTCTGTCGCCGCGCCGATGCGGATGACAGCGACACCACCGCCAAGCTTCGCAATACGCTCCCCGATCTTCTCCTTGTCAAAATCGGAGGTCATCTCCTTCGCCTTGCTTCTCAGATTTTCGATCCGGTCAGCAATATCCTCTTTGCTGCCCTCGCCCCCTACGATGGTGGTGGAATCCTTGGTCACCTTGATGGATTTCGCGTGCCCAAGCATCTCTGCGGTCGTATCCTTTAACTGCATGCCAAGCTCCTCGGAAACCACCTGGCCACCGGTGAGGATCGCGATATCCTTTAATAACTCCTTGCGGTTGTCACCGTATCCCGGTGCCTTTACCGCTACGACCTTTAACGTACCACGCAGCCTGTTGACGATGAGAGTCGTCAGCGCCTCGCCCTCGACATCTTCTGCGATGATCAGCAGCTCTTTTCCGGTCTTTGCACTCTGCTCCAGGATCGGCAGGATGTCCTGAATATTGGAGATCTTCTTATCTGTGATCAGGATGTACGGATTTTCCATGTCCGCAGTCATTTTTTCTTTATCATTGCACATATATGCAGACAGATAGCCGTTGTCAAACTGCATACCTTCTACCACATCGATCTCCGTCTGCATGGTCTTGGATTCCTCAATGGAGATCACGCCGTTATTTCCGACCTTTTCCATCGCATCCGCGATCATGTTTCCGACTTCTTCGTTGCCTGCTGAAATGGCAGCAACTTTTGCGATATGATCTCTTCCCATGACCGGTCTGCTCATGGCGTCCAGAGAAGCAACTGCTGCCTCGGATGCTTTTTTCATACCTCTGCGCAAAACGATCGGATTTGCACCGGCGGCAATGTTTTTCATTCCTTCATGGATCAGCGCCTGCGCCAGAACTGTCGCGGTCGTTGTACCGTCTCCGGCGATGTCATTGGTCTTTGTCGCAACCTCCTTGACGAGCTGCGCACCCATATTCTCAAAACGATCCTCCAGTTCGATCTCCTTTGCGATCGTGACACCGTCATTCGTGATCAGCGGTGCACCATAGGATTTGTCGAGAACAACGTTTCTTCCTTTCGGTCCAATCGTCACCTTTACGGTGTCTGCCAGCTGATTGACACCGCTTTCCATTTTCTTTCTTACATCAATATCGTAACAGATCTCTTTTGCCATGATTCATTCCTTCTTTCTCTTCTACTCAACAACTGCAATAATATCTTTCTGGGACACGATCGTATATTCCTCGTCCTCCAGCTTGACTTCTGTTCCGGCGTATTTGGAGAAGATCACCTTATCTCCTTCCTTGACATACATCCCGGTCTTTTTCCCGTCTGTTTCCTCACCGGCTCCGACTGCGACCACAATGGCCTCCTGAGGCTTTTCTTTCGCGCTATCCGGTAAAATGATACCGGACTGTGTCTTTTCTTCTGCCTCCTGATACTTTAATACGACTTTGTCTCCCAACGGTCTTAGCTTCATATCTGTTACCTGCCTTTCTGCTTTTGTTAGCACTCTATTTTGTCGAGTGCCAGACCAAGTTTAAAAAATAAAGAAAACGCTTGTTGTTTTCTCATCAAAAGATATTAAAGCACAAAAATCGTTGAATGTGAAGTGAAATAATGGTATTATTAATGACAAAATCGCAATAATGAGGTGAGCATATGAACACACAACAGTTAGAGAGCTTCATACAGGTAGCGGAAAATCTGAATTTTGCCCGGGCAGCAGAGGTATTAAACATCACCCAGTCTGCCGTCTCACGCCAGATCCATTCGCTGGAGGAAGAGCTGAGCACCAAGCTCTTTATCCGCTCCACCCGCACCGTTGCCCTGACTCCTACCGGAATGAGTTTTTTGGATGATGCAAAAGATATCCTTGCAAAGCTGCAGATGGCTGCATTAAAGATCGAAAAGCATACATCGGCAAATATCGATATCCTTTCCATCGGCTGTATCAATGATACCTATTTAAACCTTTTATCAAAAATTCTCTCAAATTACCGGCAGACCGCACCGCAGGTGCACCCGCTTTTGCGCGTTATTCCCTCTCGTTCGATCCTGAACCTGTTTTTTAACGGGGAGATGGATATCCTGTTCGGTTTTGAGAATGATGTTCCTCGCAGAGACGGGATTCATTATGAGAAGCTGGCGGACATTCCCATCTGCTGCGCAGTACCTGCCGACCATCCGTTTTCCCATAAGGACGGCGTGGCGGAACAGGAGCTGCTCAATGAGCATATCATTATCTGCAATTCCTATGAGATCCCCTCCGAGGTAGCAACGATCCAGCATGAGATTGGGCGGCAGGTTTCTCCGGAATCCATCAATTATTGCGAAAACGCGCTGGTATCGCTTACCCTTGTGAAGGCCGGATACGGAATTTCCATCCTTCCGCGCAATATCAGCTCCGATTTTCAGATTTCATATGTTCCGATCTCAAACATCAGTCCTATGTCCTATGGCGTATTCTACAAAACTGCCTCCAAAAATCATCTGATCCGATCATTTTTGGAGGCTGCCAGGAAATTATTGAATCCTGATTAACACCAGGCATTATACACGACAGGAGACTGCTGTGCCAAAAAAGAACACCCTTGCCTATCTTCATAGGCAGTGGTGTTCTTTTTTCTGTAATATTTCATTCTCTTTCTGGGGATAACTGTATCATGCCTCACAATATTGAGAATTACAATATGTTCACCAAAAATCTATACTGATTAAGAGAGGTGAAATTATGACAAACAATGAGTATGGCTATCTGGAAATGAATATTGAAAAACTGTTGAAAGAGCGTGGAATCAGCAAAAATACGCTATGCAAAACACTGGATATCCCTAGATCCAATCTGAACCGTTATTGCAGAAACGAATTTGAGCGGATCGACGCCAATTTTTTATGTAAACTGCTATACTTTTTCAACTGCCCTCTGGAGGATTTACTGACCTACAAAGACAGCGACTCGGCAAACTGATCGCTTTTTCTTTTTTTCACAGGATTTCGTTCTGTCGTGACTTCCAGCAAAATTTCCGGCCAATCTTCCATTGTTGCCAAGATCACCCAGCATCCGTCTTTGGAAAATCTGCAATACGTCAGCTGCTCCCAAAGAAGTTCTCTAAAATCTGCTTCATAGAGCTCCAGAAGTGCAAACATCACATCAGTCTGCGGATAATTCCGTCCTGCTTCATATTTATAGATTGCCTGTACGGAACCGAGGCAGAGATATTCTCGTACATCCTCTACAGACAGATTCTTTTTTTCACGCAGTCTTTTTAGATTTCTACCGACAAGCTTGCTATCATATTCACGTCTATGTCTCAACAGTTCTATTCACTACTCCTTTTTCCCGACATGCAAAATCATTGATTGAATCACCGGCTTTTGATAGATTATAACACATCAATATCTGCTTGTCATTGACGCTGTAGTTTAAAATGTCGTCCATCTGGTGAATTCTTCATCCGTACATTTGACGTAATGGCTGCCGGAAACGAGATGATCCGTTCCCTGATCGTAATCAATACCGGAAGTCTTGTAATCGTAACTCTCCGCCACGCGCTGTTTCTCCACGATGGGATTCGGCGCCGGGATCGCTGACAGAAGGCTTCTCGTATAGGGATGCACCGGATTGCTGAAGATCTCTTCCGTCGTACCCGTTTCCAACAGATGCCCCAGATGAAGTACACCGATGCGGTCGGAAATGTATTTGACCATGGAAAGATCATGGGCAATAAACAGATATGCCGTTCCCGTCTCCTGCTGAATATCCTTCATCAGATTGACCACCTGCGCCTGAATGGACACATCCAGCGCAGAGATACATTCATCCGCAATAATCAGCTTCGGATTCATGATCAAAGCTCTTGCTATTCCGACACGCTGTCTCTGTCCGCCGGAAAACTGATGCGGATAGCGGCTGGCATGCTCCGGTGAAAGTCCTACCTTTGCCAGGATATCCTGTATTTTTTGGGCACGCTCTGCCCGGTTCATATACAAATGGTGGATATCCAGACCTTCCCCGATGATGTCACCGATCTTTTTCCTTGGATTCAAAGATGCCATCGGATCCTGAAAGATCATCTGCATCTGTGTGCGCAGCAGGTGATTTTCATGCATGCTCATCTTTCCGCTGATGTCGGTTCCGTCAAACAGGATCTTTCCTGCCGTCGGATCGTAAAGGCGGATGATACTTCTTCCGATCGTTGATTTTCCGGAACCGGATTCGCCTACCAGTCCGTACGTCTCCCCCGGATAGATCTGAAAGCTCACATTTTCCACCGCATGAACGGTAAAGCTCTTGCTCACTTTAAAATACTGTTTTAATCCATCTACCGTCAGAAGGGGTTTTGCATTATAATCCACTGCCATGTGCATTCGCCTCCTTCTTCATCTTTTCTATTCTTGTTTTCAGTTCTTTGGGCATTTCTGCCTTCGGAGCTCTGGGATCTAACAGCCATGTCGCCGCATAATGTGTGTCTGATACCTGGAACATCGGCGGATCCGCCTTTTCATCAATCTCCAATGCATACTTGTTACGCGGCGCAAATGCATCACCCGGCTTCTCTTTTAGCAGATTCGGCGGGGAACCCGGGATCGTATAGAGACGTTCATCATCGGTATCCAGATCCGGCATTGCAGACAATAGTCCCCATGTATACGGGTGTTTCGGATCGTAAAAGATCTCATTGATCGTTCCTTTTTCAACGATCTTTCCGGCATACATGACATTCACGTAATCTGCCACCTTTGCAACGACTCCGAGATCGTGGGTGATATAGATAACAGAAATTCCGCGCTCCTTCTGTACCCGTTTGATCAGCTCAATGATCTTTGCCTGGATCGTTACGTCAAGTGCCGTTGTCGGCTCATCGCAGATCAGAAGATCCGGGTTGCACGCCAAAGCGATGGCAATGACCACACGCTGTCTCATGCCGCCGGACAGCTGATGCGGATAGTTTTTCATCCGTTTCTCCGGATCCTCGATCCCTACTTCCTTTAACAGCTCAACCGCCTTTTCCCACGCTTCCTTTTTTGGTGTCTTGAAATGCCAGATCATGCCCTCCATGATCTGTTTTCCGATCGTCATCGTCGGATCAAGACTGGTCATCGGATCCTGAAAGACCATAGCGATCCGCTTACCGTTTATATGTCTGCGGATCCACTTTTTATCCTTTTCCAGTATATTCACTGTTTCCGGCGAACCGTCAGCATGATGATACGAAAACTCGACTGTTCCGTTTGTCACCGTTGCATTGGATGCCAGTATACCCATAACCGCTTTCATTGTTACTGATTTTCCGGAACCGGATTCTCCTACGATCGCAACCGTCTCACCTTTGTACAGATCAATGTTCACGCCACGGATCGCGTGAACAGTTCCAGCCGTCGTCTTGAAGGAAATATCCAGATCCTTGATTTTTAGAATTTGTTCTCTCTCTTCTGACATACAAAAATCCCCTTTACATTTCTTTTAACTTCGGATCCAGTGCCTCACGCAGACCATCCGCAACCAGATTGAAGCTCAACATCAAAAGTGCCATGACAATGATCGGCG
Source organism: bacterium (assembly GCA_004562765.1). Lineage (GTDB taxonomy): Bacteria > Bacillota > Clostridia > Lachnospirales > Lachnospiraceae > W0P33-017. The sequence continues at coordinate 59,610 of SFRL01000014.1, forward strand.
GAAGGATCTGATAAGAATGCGTTGTAAAGCTGTTGAATCCATCTGAGATCAGTGATCCAAGCGAACACTGCGGAACCGGAATTCCAAGTCCGACAAAGCTTAAGAATGCTTCCGTGAAAATAGCTGTCGGAATGGAAAACATCACCTGTGTGATGATCGGTCCGATGATATTCGGCAACACTTCCTTAAATATGATAAAGAAGGAATTCGCTCCCAGTGTCCGGGAAGCCAGTACAAATTCCTGTTCCTTGAGCTTTAACATCTCCGCACGGGCAATACGACTCATGCCAACCCATTCCGTCAGCATCAGGGCAAAGATAATGGTCAGCATACCGGGTTTTAAGACCAGAAGCAATAATGTCACAATGACCAGTCTGGGAATTCCGTTTGCAACCTCCAGAAAACGCTGCATCAGCATGTCAGTTTTTCCGCCAAAGTAGCCGGAGATCAGACCATAACTCATGCCGATGATCATATCGATCAGTGCCGCAGCCACCGCAATGATGAGTGATACACGCGCACCGGACCAGGTTCTCGTCCAGATATCCCGGCCGAAATTATCACTTCCAAACCAGTAATACAGGTCATTCAGCTCTTTTTCCTGATAGTAATTAACCTCTGTCTTGCCAGTTGTCGTCTTCATGGTCTCTGTACCATCAAAGATTCCGAGCTTTTCCAGCGCTTTTACACGGGGGGCAAAGTTTTTCTGACTCAGATACTGGTCAGAATAAGTAAAATCGTTCATCCCCGGTCCAATGACCGCAAACACGGAGATCAAAAGGATGAGGACCAGACCGATTACCGCACTTGTCTTTCGAAAGAATCGAACAAACACATCATGCCAGAAATTCTGTGCTACAAAGTTTTCGTCTATGGAGAGATCCCCAGCATTCTTTTTCCACTGAAAATCTGTATCGACAGGTATATACGCAGCAGCTCCTTCTGCTGCGGCAGCAACTTTTTTCTTCATCCGTCAATCCCCCTTCTTTGCCAGTCGGATCCTCGGGTCGATAATACCATACAGGATATCTACCACGAGCATGATACCGATGTACATCGCTGAATAAATAAAACTAAGTGCGATCACCACATTATAGTCATTAGACTGGATCGCATTGACAAGCAGACTTCCGACGCCCGGAATAGAAAAGATCTTTTCCACCACGAGCGATCCCGTCATCAGATCCACAATGAGCGGAGCCAGCACCGTGATGATAGGGATCAGTGCATTCCGGAGCGCATGTCGGAAAATAAGTGCCGCTCCGGACACACCTTTGCTCTCTGCCAACAGCATGTAATCACTGCCAAGCACCTCTAACATCTCGCTTCTTGTAAAACGCGCAATGGATGCCATCGTAAACATGGAAAGTGATACGCTCGGGAGGACACTGGATTTGAAAAGCGTATCCGCCGAAAACAGCATCGGAAACCAGCGGAGCTTAAATCCGAAATAGTAGCTCAATGCCAGCGCAAAAACATAAGACGGGACAGAAACGCCGATGACAGATATCACTGTCGCCAGTGAATCCCATATCGTATCATGTTTTAACGCTGCCAATAGTCCAAGCAACAGACCCGCCACCGCTCCGATCAGAACCGCACACCCGCCGATACGGATGGAGATGGGCAGTCTGCTCTCGATCAGCTGCAGGATGGGTGTGTTTTTGGAAATGTTATAGCTGACACCCATATCGCCGCGCATCATGTTTCCCACATATTTTACAAACTGTACCGGAACCGGCTGGTCCAGTCCGTATTTTTCAAAAAGTACCGCTCTCTGGTCATCATTCAGTTTTTCATCATTAAAAGGGGACCCCGGCATCAGATGCATCAGGATAAACAAAACAAGCAAAATAGCCAAGAGCGTAAACAGCGAGGTACCGATTCTTTTTAATGTATACTTTTTCACCTTATCCCCTCCCGGTCTTTATGATCAACGATATTAAAAAGCCGCACTAAAGCAGATCACTTCAGTGCGGCTTTTCCACCAAAATTACTCGGCTTTTACAGCGTTTTTATAAACTCGGTTTAAAGCAACCGGATGATACTCCACACCCGTTACCTTTGAGGAAAGCATCTCTGCGTTGCACTGCGTGTACAGCGGGAAAATGACTGCCTCATCCATCACGATCTGCTCTGCCTCGTACAGCTTTGCCCAGCGTCCTTCCGGATCGGTACACAGATCACCGGTGGTGCACTCTGCAATGATCGCGTCATAATCGGCATTGCTCCAGAAACCATAGTTGTTAGAGTTATCTGTTACCCACATGCCAAGGTATGTCATCGGATCTGCGTAGTCAGGTCCCCAGCGGGTCAGACCGATCTGGAAGTTTCCTTCCTGCATATCCTGTAATCTCTGCTTCTTGGGCTCAACAACAAGATTTAATGTCAGTCCCGGAAGTGTGGTCTCCCACTGCTCTTTGATAACCTGTGCGACCTTCTGGGGTGCGTCATCCGCATCCAGTACCATGTCCAGCGTGATCTCTGTGACACCAAGCTCGTCTAAGCCCTTCTGCCAGTACTCTGCTGCCTTTGCCGCGTCTGAAACACATGAATCAGCAAATTTAGACTGATCCTCTGAGAAATCAGATCCGTCAGGACCGGCTGCGAACTGAGGCGGAACTGCTGTGTATGTAGGTGTAGAACCATCCTTTAAGACATCCGTCGTGATTGCCTCACGATCGATCGCCATTGTCATTGCCTTGCGGATATTTAAGTTTGCAAGCTCCGGTACATCGCGCACATTGGGAGCCACATACCACATGTAACCTGCGCCGATGGATAAGAATTCCGGATCATCTTTTACCTGATCCACCTGCTCACCGTTGATGAGTGTCGTATCCAGATCACCTGCCTGATAACTCATCAGAGCCTGCTGTGAATCCTGGATGACCTGATAGCTCAGACCTGCGATCTGAACCTTGTCCGCATCGTAGTAATCAGGGTTCTTGCTCAAGTGAATAGACGTTGCTGCCGGCTCATAGCTGTCAAGCACAAACGCACCGTTGGCAAGTGTTGTCTCCGGACTGGTTGCAAATGTATCTGCACAACTGTTGTAAAACTCCTCGTTCACCGGATAATAAGTCGGGAAATACATCAGTGAGAGGAAATAGCTGACCGGAACATTCAGTTCTACCTGAAGTGTCTTATCATCTACAGCTGTCACACCCAGCTCACTCTTATCCTTCTCGCCTGCAATGATCTCTGCAGCGTTTTTCACCTGACCGATATCACTGAGCATGTAAGAATACTCACTTGCATTGTTCGGATCAACCGCTCTCTGCCAGCCAAACACGAAGTCTGCGGCAGTAACCTGTGTTCCGTTGCTCCATTTTGCGTCCTCGCGAAGATGGAATGTATAAGTAAGACCATCGTCTGATACTTCATAAGACTCTGCGATCGCCGGAACAGCCTGTCCGTCTGCATCCATCTGCATCAGACCGTCTGTAAAGTCTGCAATTACCTCAAAGGATGTACCATCCTGTCCGATCTGCGGGTCAATGGATTCTACCGGTGTCTCGATCATCACCTTTAAGTCCTCTCCGCTTACGCCTGCTGCTCCTTCCGCAGAAGCCTCTTCTGTACCTGATCCCTCTGCGGGCGCTTCTGCAGCATCAGAACCGCCACATCCTACAGGCCCCACCATCATGGAACAGGCCAGAAGGATCGCCAATGTCATTTTCTTTTTCTTCATAATATCTGCCTCCTAAAAAAAACTAACGCGAAGAAGCGCTCCACTCATTGGAACGCCCCCTCGCGTTGGTCATCAATATAGCACTCTATTTTTTGAATTTCAAGGGTAACTACTGTTTTTTTACAAATTCCTAAAAAAATTAAGCATTTTGGGACATAGCCATAACAACTTCGCATGATTCCTGTCTAAGATTGTCATGTCTACGCATCAGATCTCGCAAACGCATTCTTCATACGGCTGCTCAGTTCAAACAGCACCAGATTCAGTATCGCCTGCGTCTCTTTTTTCAACATTTTGGCAATCTCCCGGTTTGCCTCCATGCGCAGTGCCATTCGCTTTTCTTCTTCCGGCTCTTTCTCAAGAAGTTCATCATAACGTGCGATCAGTTCATGTCCCTTGGACATGACATGCTCCTGATATCGCTCAATATGAAAGATCGAACTGCGATAGGATGCATCCGCCATCGCCGCGATCAGACGGCTGGACCAGTAAAAATTGTCCGTAGAGACCTCTCCTGTTGTGTTAGACAGATATTCCGGAGTGTCCTCGACATCCGCATAAAAAGGAACCAGCGCATTGAATACATTGGATCCGTATGCGATCCATTCTACGGGCGCATTGTGTGTCTTTTTGTCCGGACGCATCTGGATCACTGCGACAAAATCATTGCGGTTGATCCCCACCGGGCGGTATGTACCACGCAGAGAATTATCTCCGTAGCTGCCATAGGGATCATACGGCGTTCCCTGATAGTGTGTGGACAGCGCATATTTCACATCCTCCACCGTAATCTTCTTCTCCGGAACCATGCACCAGGGAATATCATCCGATTCCGGCCGGTAATCGGCGTTCGGACCATCCCATACCTTTGTGTGGGGATTCAGGCAGCGTTCGATAAACCATGCGCGGGGCGTATTGTATACATGATCCGCGTCATCATGACTTCCAAAGGCGTCTCGTGGATTCAGTTTGCCGTCCATTGACAGGTCAAGGTGATTTTTTTCGATAAACTCGCGCATATCCGGCGAGCACATATATTCCTTCTGACCGTGAAGGGCATCCTCCAGGTCAAACCGGTCCAGTCCCAGCTGATTGGGCATGACCACATACACATCATCCGGCACGCGTCTTGCGATCCAATGATGTCCTCCGATCGTCTCCAGCCACCAGATCTCATCCGCATCCTGAAAGGCGATCCCGTTCATCTCGTAGGTTCCGTACTGTTCCAACAGACTTCCCAGTCGTATCACGCCCTCACGCGCGCTGTGAATATACGGCAGGACCAGATATACGATATCTTCCTCACCGATTCCGCCGGGGATCTCTTCTCTGCCATCCTCCGCCGGCTGATATTCCACCAGTGGATCCGCACCCAGCACCCGGGGATTGGAGGTAAGTGTCTCCGTCGCTGTCATCGCCACCTGCGCCTCATTGACGCCGCTGGCCGCCCAGATGCCCTTCCCTTCTACCGCATTCGGCATCGCAGTATAGCGCATCGGCTCATCCGGAAGTGTGATCTCCAGATGTGAGAGTACGGTCTTATAGACCTTCTTCTGCTCCTGCGGATGGATGACAACAAATTTCTTCGGCGTAAAATGTCCGGCACCCGAATCGTCATTTCTGGCGATCATCGTAGAACCGTCATAGGTTGCTTTTTTTCCAACAAGTATTGTAGTACAAGCCATTTTAAACATCTCCTTTATCATCCTATGTGACATTTATATTTTTTAATTCGAAAGTAATTCATATTGCATCAGCTCATATTTCAGTTTACTTCCCTCCATGATCTCCGGCGGAAGCAATGCCCGCGCCACAAGCTTTAAGTCGTCCGTCTCGATGTCCGTCCGCCGCAGATGCGCATAGTCACCATCGATACTGGCTACCTCATAATACCATGTTTCCATGAATGTCATTCCTCCTCTGTATCCGTCATTTTCTTGGCTGGTGATAAAATGATCTTCATCTTACAGCACTTCAACCAGCTCGATCCTGAAGTTCAGTTCCTTGCCGGCCATCTCGTGGTTTGCATCAAAAGTGATCATTGTATCATCCTTTGCAGTCACCTTCACAGGGATCGGCTGTCCATAGTCACTGGTCAGATAAACCTGCTGTCCTACGCTCAGATCCTCTGCACCCGGCACCTCAGCGATAGCTGCCGAAATAATTGCTTCGGGATTCGGCTGTCCGTATGCCTCCTCCGGCATCAGATGCACATCTACGATCTGTCCTACTTCCATATCTGCAACGGCCTTGTCAAAGCCCAGGATCATCATGCCTGCTCCGCAGACAAATTCCAACGGTTCGCCACGGTCATAGGAAGAGTCAAACTGCTCGCCGTCATTAAACGTGCCTCTGTAATGTGCTCGCACTGTTTTTCCCACATTGCGCCCTTCAAACGCCGGCTTTGAGGAGCCACATCCGCCGTGACATCCACCGCCACAGGAATGACCTTCGCCATGATCTCCGCAAGTATGTCCTTCTCCGTGATGGTCACAATTCACTCCGGTCGATGTCAGTTCACCCTTCAGGTATGCTTCTACCGCTGCATCGGTATCACCTTCTGCTCCGGCGCAGACCTCAATACCGGCCTCCTCTAATGCAGCCATGGCTCCGCCGCCAATGCCTCCGCAGATCAGGGCATCGATCGTGTTGTCTGATAAGAGTCCTGCCAGTGCTCCGTGTCCGACACCGTTTGCCTGAATCACTTCACTGTTTACTACCTTTTCATCTTCGACCTCGTAGATCTTAAACATCTCCGTGTGTCCAAAGTGCTGGAATACCTGTCCGTTATCATAAGTAACTGCAATTCTTTTCATGATTTTCTCCTCATCCTTTGTATATATTTTTTTCATCTGTCCCGGAATCACTCATCGGGATAGCGCTTTACGATCTCTTTAAATTTCTCAAAATTTTGAACAAATGCATCTACTACATCCGGGTCAAACTGCTTTCCTCGCTGGGAAACAATTTCAGCATATGCCTCCTCCGGCGTCCATGGTGCTTTGTATGCTCTGCGGCTGACCAGCGCATCAAAAACATCAGCCAGTGCCACGCACCTTGCGCAATTTGCGATCTCTTCGCCTTTCATGCCCATGTATCCGGTACCATCCCATTTCTCATGATGTTGATGGGCAATTTCTGTTGAAATGTGAAACAGTTCTCCGGGCGATGTTTCCAGCATCTGTTTTCCATATGTAATATGTTTTTTTACAATTTCAAACTCCTCCGTCGTCAACTTGCCCGGTTTTTCCAAAATACTTTCCGGCACCATCAGTTTGCCTACATCATGCATCATCGCCGCCAGGCTGATCTTCCAGCTCTCCTCATCATTGTACCCCAGACTTTTGCATAACACAGCCGTATATTCTGAAACTCGCTTTACATGCTGCCCTGTATTTTCTGATTTATTCTCAATGATCTGAGACAGCGATAAGATGAGATTTTCCTGATCCGCATATAACTCATCATTTTTATCTGCCAGCGTTTTGATCAGCTTTTCTATTCTTGCTGAAATAAAAAAACACAAAATGACTACGGCAAAAAATTCTATGCTTCGGGGAACAATGCCATAAAGAACAGTACCCTTTAATGTAACCAGCGGTTCATCCGGCACAACCTTTAGGTCAAACGCTATCAAATGAGATATCACGATCATGGGCAGGCTGAGAACAGCCGTATATATCACATATTTTCTTTCGTTATAAAGACACGACATGACCAGCGGAAATACCAGCATGATGATCGTGTGATAGGAAAGCGTCGCATACTGTAAACCGGACTGGAAAACCAGAATAGCCAGAATAAAATAGCGCAATTTTGTCGACCGCACTTTTAGTATATTATAGAACAACGTGGGTAAAAAAAAGTCAAAAACAGATACTGCAACCGTCAGATATAATGGCAACGGCGCAATCTTAAATATGCCCAGAACGTTCAGCAGCGCCACCAACAGCATAAATCCGATCATCAACCGGCAGACAAATGCCAGTCGCTTATCCGCCGTTTCCCGGTATTCCCTGATAATCTTTTCAGAAAAATTCATACCTCATCTCCTTGTAAAATGAACGCCTCAGTTTAACTCGCACACCATCTCATGCCACTGTTCGCCGCCCCAGGCAGAGCCTGATTCCCCACAATCCCGAAAGCCAAATTTCTCATACATCTTCACTTTGCCCTCCAGACAGGTCAGGACGACCAGCTGCCGATTTCTGTCAGCTTCTCTTTCCAGATAGATCCGCATCATTTCCCGCGCAAGTCCCTGATTTCTGTATTCCGGAAGGACCGCAACGCTCAAGATCATCACATTTTTTCCCTTCGGATCATGCAGGGTCGGTTCCGTAAAAAACTCATCCCTCAGGGTTCTCTCACCCGTCGCGATACTGTTGATAAAGCCCACCATCTGCCCGGTCCTTTTATCTACCGCAACTAAAAACAGATCCGGCGCAAGACGCACGCGTTCCTTCATGATCGGCAGCACACACGCCTCATTTGGAGGGAAGCAGGCTGCCTCGATCTGTGTAGCTGTTTCCGACTCATCCGCATGGATGGTACGAAATTCATATTTATCACAAAACTCTTGCTGTATATTCATGTTTTTTCTCATTTCTCCTTATTTATGTAACACTGTATCGCTCTTTTTCTTTTGCAACATTCTTTTTCTATTGTAGACGCATATCCCATTTTTATCAATCAAAAACTTTTGGATTAAAATAAAGTTGTATGTTAGATCAGTCTCTGTCGGAGAAAAGTCCTAAACGTCATGTAAACTGCATAAATATTGACAAATATTTCATGGAATGCTATGATTTTCAACAGGTAAAGGCGCTTTTCGGAGTGAAAGGCGCCTTTCCTTTTTACAATCTTACAATAAGAAAAGAGATGTAACAGTTATGGCTACAATGAAAGACATCATTTCCAGTCCCCTGCTGCTGATCCTGGTGGCAGTCGGACTCATCTACATCGTGGTATTTTCGCTGATTCACTTGAAAAAAGCGTACGCACGTTGTCTGGAATTGGGAATTACAAAGGAAGACCTTCATAAGGTCATCAAATCCAGCCTTGTTTTTTCCATCGTTCCCAGTTTATCCATTGTCGTTGGATTATTTGCACTGATCTCTGTGCTTGGAATCGTGTGGTCCTGGTGGAGACTTTCCGTCATCGGTTCTCTGTCCTATGAGTCCCTGATCTCCAGCAGCGTTGCATCTGCGCTGAAATTCTCTACCACCGCAGAAATGCTCGAAAAAGCAACCGGAAGCGAGTTCGGTGTTGTCATGATCCTCATGAGCATCGGTATGTTGAGCGGCTTCTTTATTCTGATCCCCTTTGGTAAAAAACTTTCTATGAGCGTAAGTAAATCCGAAAATTCCAGCAGTTGGAAATATGTCCTGAGCGGTACTTTCATGCTCTGTCTATTCGCCGTTTATATTCCGGTCCTTCTGATCGGAGATTCCGTACAGGCAGCAGTTATGCTGACCGGATTGGTAATTGCCGTTTTCCTTGGAATCCTGGCATCCAAGCCGAAATTGAAATGGATCAACGAATTTATTATGGCATTTTCCATGATCGGTGGAATGATATCTTCCATCTTCTGGACAAACTTATTTCAGTAAATAACGGGAGGCGTATTGATTATGAGTAAAAAGACAAAACAGACAATCGTAATGGATCCTTTTCAGGCCTGGTGTCATAAATGGAGCCGTATCGGCACGGTGATCATGCTGGCTTATATGGTGGCACTTCCGTTTATCGTACTGGCATATTATCACAGCATTCCTTCTTTCGGAGAAGTGATCAACCTGTCCACGATCAGTATTTTGATGATCTATATCCCGGTCGGTATTTCCGAGGCGCTCAGCTACACTCCGATCCTCGGTTCCTCTACATACCTGACTTTTATCACCGGTAATATCATGAACTTAAAGGTACCTGTCGCAGTAAACGCTATGAAGCTGGCAAAAAAAGAAGCAAATACCCCCGAAGGCGAGGCTATTTCCTGTGTTGCCGTATCGGTTTCTTCCATCATGACCGTTGTGATCCTGGCTCTGGCAGCTCTCTTAAGCACATGGATCAGCCCTGTATTTGAGCTTCCGGCTGTAAAGACTGCTTCTAATTACCTGATCCCCGCACTGTTCGGTTCCCTTACCTTAGGCCTGTTCTCAAGCAGCAAGGCCGGTAAAAAAGTGGTGAAGAATGGTATCGCAGGTGTAATTCCGGTACTGATCATTGTGACCGTATTAGCATTGCTTGTACGTATTTCAAGCGGCGGTTCTTTATTCGGAATGATCGGATTCTTAATTTTATTCATGCTTCCGGTAGCTATCATTTCTTCCCGCATTATGTGGAAGAAAGGCATTATCAAGGTTGTGGATAATGAGGAAGCTGCTTCAGATAAAGAGGCTTAATTAAAACCCCATGCCTTCATGATCGAGGGCATGGGGTTATATTGTCCCCACTATATCCTGGTACTTGACCAAAGTAACATTTCCCATCTCTTCAGCCTTTTCCATACACCCCTTAGTAAATCCAGTTTTTGAAAACAGATAATAATGCACTTTTGAATAGCGGAATAACATGCTTCTATCAACTAATTTTTCAAGGATATCAAGATCAACATTTTCATTTCTCCACTTACATTCTGCAAATAGAGCTGTTTTGTCATCCTGTTCTCCCATTATATCTATCTCCGCTTGGCATTTATTTATGGAATCATTCCCCCACCAACGACCAAGCGATACAAACTTGATAGGAGAATTCCCTATAAGAAGCTGTTTCCACAGGTATTGTGTACAAATATCTTCAAATACTCTTCCCATATAATCACTAAGTTGATCTTCGATTTTCTTATACACTAAGTCTGTTGCTCCTCTCACAATAATCGAATTATTATCCAAAACAAATCGATACCAGAAATTGAACATGTTATCCTCAATTGAATATATGGATTTCTTTGAATCCTTCTCCCCATAAGGCGTTTCCTTCTTTATAATTCCAAGGTTAATTAAATTCTTCAAATATCTTGAGCATACATTGGTATCTTCTCCAGCCTTTGTTGATATCTCAGACATTCGAGAATGTCCTGTCGCAATTGCTGTAATAATAGCTGTATAAATTGCCGGTTCTCTTACTTCTTGCTTCAAAAGATTAACTGGCTCTTCATACAAGAAAGACATTGGATTCAAAAATGTATTCTTAATATTGTCCTCAACACTCAAGTTATCACTCATCTGTAAAAGATACTGAGGAGTTC
>SFRL01000041.1 GCA_004562765.1 bacterium
ATCTGCTCATATTTTGCCTGTTTGTCCTTCTCCTCCTGAATCTTGGCAGCCGGTGCCTTGCTCACAAACTTCTCGTTTCCGAGCATCTTGCGTGAGCGCTCCAACTCCTTCTCCATGCGGTTTTTCTCCTTTAACAGACGCTCCTTTTCCTTCTCGAAATCCACCAGATCTTCCAACGGCAGATAAACAACCGCATCCGGAATGACTGCGGACACAGCATCCTCTCCAACACCGCTCTTGTCAGCCTGAACAGCGATCTCGCTTGTAAATGCCAGATTGACATAAACTTCTTTATTATTCTCAAAGATATCGCGCACCGCCTCATTCTCGGACACAATGACAAGCTTTGCCTTTCTGGAAGGCGGAACATCCATCTGTGTGCGGACGTTGCGGACAGCCTTTACCAGATCCTTACAATGCTCGATCGCAGCTTCCTCGACAGGGAAATTCCACTCATCCTTGTATTCCGGCCACTTGGAGAGCATGATCGTCTCCTCCTCGCTCTGAAGCGTGCAGAAGATCTCTTCTGTAATGAACGGCATATACGGATGAAGCAGCTTGAGCGCATTGGTCAACACCGTCTTTAATGTCCAGAGAGCCGCATTCGCAGAAGCAGGATCTTCCTCCTTCTTATAGGTGCGAACCTTGGCGATCTCGATATACCAGTCACAGAACTCATCCCAGATAAAATCATAGACCTTCTGAACCGCGATACCAAGCTCAAACTTGTCCATGTTCTCAGTGGCATCCTTCGCCAGCGTATTTACTTTTGACAAGATCCACTTATCTGCCGGATGAAGCTCGTTCAGATCCGGCTCGGTAACATCCACACCCTCGAGATTCATCATGATAAAACGGGATGCATTCCAAACTTTATTTGCGAAATTGCGCGAAGCCTCCACGCGCTCCCAGTAGAAACGCATGTCATTGCCCGGCGCATTACCGGTGATCAGTGTCAGACGCAGTGCATCTGCGCCGTATTTGTCGATCACTTCCAGCGGATCAATACCGTTTCCGAGGGATTTACTCATCTTTCTTCCCTGGGAATCGCGCACAAGACCGTGGAATAATACGGTATGGAACGGTGCCTTGCCCATCTGCTCATAGCCGGAGAAGATCATGCGGATGACCCAGAAGAAGATAATATCATATCCGGTCACAAGCACATCGTTCGGGTAGAAATAATCCAGATCCTCGGTCTTCTCGGGCCAGCCAAGTGTTGAGAACGGCCAGAGCGCAGAAGAGAACCATGTATCCAGTGTATCCGGATCCTGCGTCATGCGCTTACAGCCGCACTTCGGGCAGACTCCGGGATTTTCTACAGATACGACCATCTCACCGCAGTCATCACAATACCATGCCGGGATACGATGTCCCCACCAGAGCTGACGGCTGATACACCAGTCGCGGATATTGTCTGTCCAGTTGAAATAAGTCTTGTCCATTCGCGCAGGAAGCAGCTTGATCTCACCGTTTTTCACGCCTTCCACGGCAGGCTTGATCATCTCGTCCATCTTTACGAACCACTGCTGCTTGATCATCGGCTCTACAGTCGTATGACAGCGGTCATGTGTGCCGACATTATGAGCATGAGGTACTACCTTGACCAGCAGTCCCATCTCCTCCAGATCAGAAACCAGAGCCTTTCTACACTCATAACGGTCCATGCCGGCATATTTTCCTGCCTTCTCATTCATGGTGGCATCATCGTTGATCACGATGATCTCCTCCAGATCATGGCGTTTTCCCACCTCGAAATCGTTCGGGTCGTGTGCCGGTGTGATCTTTACACATCCGGTTCCGAACTCCTTATCTACATAGGCATCAGCGATCACAGGGATCTGTCTGCCTGTTGTCGGCAGCTCCAGCATCTTTCCGATAATGTCTTTATAGCGCTCATCATCCGGATTGACTGCCACAGCAGTATCTCCGAACAGCGTCTCCGGTCGTGTGGTGGCAATCTCGACAAAACGTCCTTCCTCGCCGACTACCGGATAGTTGATATGCCAGAAGAATCCGTCCTGCTCTTCATGCTCAACCTCTGCATCCGAAATAGAAGTCTTGCAGACCGGACACCAGTTGACGATCCGTGACCCCTTATAGATCCAGCCTTTCTTATATAACTTGGTAAATACTTCTTCTACCGCATGTGAGCAGCCCTCGTCCATCGTAAAACGCTCACGCTCCCAGTCCGCGGAAGATCCCAGCTTGCGCAGCTGCTTGACGATACGTCCGCCGTACTCCTCACGCCAGTCCCAGCATTTCTCCAGAAACTCCTCCCGGGTCAGGTCGGCCTTATTGATGCCCTGCTCCTTCAAGGACTCGATCACCTTCACCTCTGTGGCGATCGATGCGTGGTCGGTTCCCGGCTGCCACAGCGCATTATAGCCCTGCATTCTCTTGTAGCGGATCAAAATATCCTGCATCGTGTTGTCCAGTGCATGTCCCATATGCAGCTGGCCGGTAATGTTGGGCGGAGGCATTACGATCGTAAACGGTTTTTTGGAACGATCAACTTCCGCATGAAAATAGCCATTTTCCTCCCACTTCCGGTACAGACGATCCTCAATACCCTTCGGATCATATGTCTTGGCAAGTTCTTTACTCATATCTATGTCCTTCTTTCATTTTTTTCCTTTGCCCTGAATAGTTCTATGGTAAATGGATTTTTTGTTGTTGTCAAGGGCAGAAATCACATGTATAATATGTATACATACAAGCATTCTCGCTTCTACTATATCAAACAGGAGACAAAACTATGGGATTTAATAATTTAAATGACCTTGATGCCATGCATCTGGATGTATTACGTGAAATCGGCAATATCGGCTCGGGCAATGCCGCGACATCACTTTCATCCATGTTAAATACACCGGTCGAGATCGAAGTACCCAATATCAGCCTGATCAATTACGACCATGTTTCCCAGTATCTCGGCGGCAAGGACCGAAAAGTCATCGGACTGGCGCTCGGTCTGGAAGCAGATATCGAGGGCGTTATGTTGCACGTCGTTCAGCCCAAATTCGCTTCCCGGATCATTAACGCCTTTTATCCAAAAGAGATCCAAGCACTGGAAGATATCAACGAGATGGATCTGTCTGCAGTAAAAGAAACCAGCAATATCACCACTGCAGCCTATGTCAACTCAATGGCAACCATGACAGATACCTTCATCAACATCACCCCGCCCATCGAATATCTGGATACGGTTGAAAATGTGCTGAAGCGTGCATCAGATCGTTTTGATGCCATTGGTCATCAGGTGATCTACATTGATGAAAACCTCTATATCGGTGATACCGAGATCAAGAGCAGCATGATCCTGATCCTGCAGATCGATTCACTCAAAAAGCTGTTTGATAAACTGGGGATTCCATATTAAGATATTGAAATGACCGGAAGCGTTACCGCTCCGGTCATTTTTTATTCTTCCTCGGATTCCGATTGTTCGAGCTCTGCCGGATCATTTTCCGCATAGATCCCGTTCAAAAGCGCGTATGCCGCACCGATGACGAAATAAATGCCTGCCGCCATCATAAACACTCCGGCTGCGATCATGGGCACGGTCAGTTCTCCCTCACTTCTTCCGGATTCACTAAACAACTGGTACATCAGATATACCAGATACGCCCCTGCCAGACCGCGTACCATGTACGACGCGCGGCGCATGGCATAGCTGACCAAAAGTAATTTGGGTAGTTTTCCCTGTGATCTATCCTGATTATTGCTACTCATTTATTCGTCCTCTCCGCCTTCCTCATCTGCGACAACTGCTGCCGTTGCGCCGGAAACTGCCGCCACAATAACTACAACTGCAATGATCACGATCAGCAGGATTCCTGCGAATAAAACCAAAATATTCATATTCTTCTCCTTTTCCTTTCGCTCTGAGCTTAATAAACCGTTGCATAAACGCTCAATCCGGCGTCCTGTAAGTAGGTTTTGTATTTTTTGATATATGAATTCGGCACATTGACTTTTGCCTTCACATATGTCTTACTGAAAGCTTTTTCCAGGACACTGGTCAGCTTTTTGGAATGAATCGTGATCTTCTTCAGCTTTGGACAGTTGTAAAAAGCCGCGCGATTGATCTTTACCACCTTACTTCCAATTGAAAGCGTTGTAAGATTCGGCATATCGCGAAATGCATTTGCTCCGATATTCGTCACTTTGTAATTCACGCCTCCAAAAGTAATCGTATCCGGAATCGTAAGCGTTGTCAAGGTCCGTTTTGTACATCCGACCGCTTTTACTCTCGGATCGGAGCTGGTCGTGCGCGTTACCTGATAAGTGATATAATTGATGGTGCGCGTGTCCCCGATCTGAGGCTTCTCCTCTGTGATCGTTCCATCCGTCATGGAAACAAGCCACACCGCATTCACGGTCAGATTTTTGGTCACATAGGTGTATGCAGTTGTATCCCACCCAAGAATATATCCACTGCGTGTCCATACCGGCGGGGTCACGGATCCGCCATAGTAAGAAGTTACTTCTGTCACCTGTCCGCTGTAAGCATCTTTGAACGTAACCGTATAGTTCTGCTTCCAGGACGTATACACATCCAGATTCTGCTGAACATTCGTATACTCCTTATCCCAGGTAAGCGTATATCCGCTGCGCTCGGTTACGATAGGGGCTGAGGCCGAACCACCAACCAGCACTTCCTCCGTCTTGAGCAATGTGCTGCCGTCATAAAACCTGACCGTACAGGTCACGGATGTTGATATACCGTAACTTTTCGCAAACGTCTCCGCATAGGAACCCTTATTGCACGCGATCACCAGCCACGGCGAACAGTTCGTAAATGCACTGTCCCCGATCTTTACCACCGTGTCGGGTATCTTGACACTGCTCAGACTGCTGCAACCGTAAAATGCCTTTTCCCCGATCGTCGTGATCGTCGGATACAGGTCGGTAATCTTCTCAAGATAAGTGCAACCCTCAAACGCCCGGTCTCCGATGATCCTGACCGGACATTCCGCAGAACCGATCGTGTAATTGCTGTCAATCGAATTTGCCACTGCCAGTGCCGCCGGCCACTGAATGAGCTGCGTTTTGTCCTTCGTGTAAAGCACGCCGTTTTCCGCGCAGTATCTCTGGTTTCCGCTCGTCACAGTGATCGCCTGCAATTTCCTACAGTTTGCAAACACACCTGTTCCGATCGAAGTCACACTGGTTCCGATAGCCGCTTTATCGATCTGGGAGCAGCCGTAAAAGGCACGGTCACGGATCTCCTTCAGTCCCTCGTTAAAAGTCAGCGTTCCATAGATCGGGCAGTTCATAAATGCCTCCGCACCGATCCACTCATACGTGGACGCAAATACGATTCCATTCAGATACGAAAAATTTTTAAACACGCCACCGTTGACACCCACAACCGTGTATGTCTGCGGGATCTCACCTTCCGCAGCATGGCTGATATAACCCGGCAGCGTGATGGATACTTCACCGATACCGGAATAGCTGTAACCGCTGATGGCCACCTGTCGGTTTTCTCTTGCACCATAGATCTGATAGTACAGCGTCATGCCGGAATTCTGAATATATCCGCTCTCAATGTCCGTATTCGGAAGATAAACTCCGGTCTCCGGACTCGATGGATCCATCGAAAATATCACATTTGCCGCATGTACTGTAATCGTCTGATCCAGATTCCAGCGGAAGAACAGGGCAAGCAGCAATAGTGTTGCCACCCAGCCGATAGATCTGATCACTGATCGCCTCGTTTGAAATTCTCTCATGTCAGCCTCCTGTTCCCGGCACATTAACTAATCGCTTTCAACCGGATCGTCGTATTGATGCCGGATTTTTTAATTTTTGACTGATAGGTAGTCAGTTTCGAACGATATGCATAAAAAAGTGCATTGTTTTTAATGCCGTAAAATGCTTTGCTGCCGATACTTGTAAGCTTTTTGGAATTGATCTTCACCTTGCTCAGCTTTTTGCATTTATAAAATGCCTTGGAACTGATCGATATGACATTCGCGCCGATCGTCACACTTGTGAGATTTTCATTTGACGCAAATGCACTCTCTTCGATGCGTGTCACCTTATATGCTACCCCGTCAATGGTCACTGTTGACGGAATCGAGATCGATTTTGCAGCCGTGTTTGAGTTGGAAACATAACAAACTCTCGGATCCTGCGGATTAGACACGGTCACACGGTAGAGGGCTGTGCCCTTGGTCAGCTCTGTATTCTTCTTTGCCGGTTTTGCAGTGTCCTTATCGATGATAAAGCCGGTCGCGGGATCCTTCCATAATGCATAGACCGTCAGATCACCTGTCACATTGGAAAAAGACTTGTCCCACTTGAGCGTATAACCGCTCATCGTCCAGTTCGGTGCCGTTGCCGCCTTCCCGTATTCTACCTGGACAGTCGAAGTTTTATTCAGATAGCCGTCAATAAAGGTCACTGTATAGACACGTGCATAGGTTGCCGTCACTGTCAGATCGCTGACTACATTGCTGAAGCTGCTGCTCCAGGTAAGCTTGTAACCGGGGCGCTCCGGCATCGAAGGTGCCGTTGCCGCAGATCCGTACACGACCTCCTGAGAGGAAAGCAACGTGCCTGTATCCGACATAAAACGTACCGTGTAAGTCATTACTGTACCTATCTTGTTGCTGGACGCATAAGCTGCCGCCTGTGAACCGCTGTGACAGTACATCGTCAGTCCATATACACCTAAAAATACATTGGCGCCGATCGATGTCACCGTAGCAGGGATCGTGATCTTAACCAGCGACGCACAGTATGCAAACGCGGTCGTACCGATGTTTACCACACCGGACGGGATCGTCACCTCAGTCAGCTTGCTGCAGCCATAAAAGGTACTGTTATTGATGGAAGTCAGCTTAGAGGGAAGCTTAACTGCGGCCAGTGCATAACAATTCTGAAATGCACCCTCTCCAATGCTGATGATATTGTCAGGCATCGTTACACTCGTCAATGCACTGCAGCCGCTGAATGCATATGCCGGAATAGTCGTCACTTTGTCCGGGATCACCATTGTTGTCAGCGCACTGCAATTACGGAATGCTTCCGATCCGATCGTCTGCACAGACTCCGGCAATGTGATACTCGTCAGCGCCTGCGCGCCTGCAAAAGCGCCCTGACCGATCGCTGTCAGTCGGTTCGCGATCGCTGCCGGTGCCGTGTAGCCTGCACTCAGTTTTCCGGAGGGATACTGAAGCAGTGTATATGTATTGTAGTTGCCGGCCACGCCCTGACTGTAGCCGATGTACTCATACAGCACACCATCATTAGAGATATAGCGCTGGTTTCCGGCAGTAACATTTAATGCCGTAAGGGCCGGACAGTCGCTGAATGCCTGACTGCCGATGGAAGTCACCGTCGCGGAAATGGTGACCGTCGTAAGCGACGGACAACCGTAAAATGCCCGGTCGCCGATCGTCAAAAGCCCGGTCGCCGCCGTTGTACTATTATTATTGTTATTACCGGTGCCGGTCGCACCGCCCTGCATCGTCACTGAAGTCAGACCTGCATTGCCTGCAAACGCCGTGCTGCCGATCGCAGTCACATCATAAGTAGTTGCCGCTGTTCCGGATGAGCCGGAAGCACCTACCTCTATACGTGTCGGAACGGTCAGTGCGGTTGCCGTTCCTCTGTAGGCCGTGATCGTTGCCGTCGCACCACTCACCGTATAGACAAATCCATTATCGGAAACACCGTCTCCATCCGTATCTTTTTCAGCCCCGGTAGTTGCCGCCCCATAAAGCACAGCGCTCTCCTGCACCACCGGTGCAGCCTGAACCGCAAGCGGAGCCTGCGAAGCTGCCGTCGTCACTGATATGATCATCGCCGTCAATGCGGCTGTCCATTTTCTTTTCATACTTCTGATCTCCCTTAATGATCTCCTTGCATCTATCCAGCCCCGGCTCGTTTCCACCGGCTCTGAATAGTTCCATTATAATTCTTTACACATACAAATTCAAGTTTCTGCCGACAGTTTCCGATGAAAGGCTGTCGTTTTTCACAGTACTGTTTTGTACTTCCTGCCGGGGAACTTCACGGTTTACCTGATTTCTCAGCTTGTTCATCAGCTTGTTCATTCCGGACAGATAATCATCGTCACCAAAGACTCTGGACACTTGTGAAGTCGTCGCCTTCTTCAGCTCACTCTTATCGATCTTCACCGTCCCGTCACTCTTTACCTGAATGCCGATGGCCTCCAGTGAACTGCCATATTCCTTCATGAGTGCTTTCATAGCCTTTCCGGTCCGCCGGATATCCGAACTGTCTGAGGCATTTGCAGAGCTCACTGCATTGTTATAAATATCCAGATAAGATGTGACTGTATTGTAAATGGACTTGGTGTCATCCTCATCCGTACTGTCAAAATCCAGGCCTTCCAATCGCTCCAATGCACGCACCATCGCTTTGCGGTCAGCACTGACAACCTCGTGATTAGAGCTGTTTTTTCGATAATTTTCATCTTTAAAATATACATTTCCGGCATACGCACGACTCAATATGCTCGCAGCACTGATCGACATACTCATCTCTTCATTCCTCCCTGAAAACAACAAACTTCTTCTGTTACACATATTCCTATTTTATTTTATCGGCTTTTTTTTCAAAAAAGTAACTGCCCGCAAGAATTGATAAACCGGTTCAAGTTTGATTTTTTAGGATATATTTTTCTTTTCTTCTCATATATTTATTAAAGATGAACGAATATCAGGAGTTGCCATGAAAGAATCTCTGCATTTACCGGAACACCCTCCTTATGTACATACCGTAAAACTCAAGCTGGCAGCATTGGTGCTGTGCGTCTGCGTTCTGCTTGCCGGAGCATTTTTCTACCTGCCCGGTGTCGTCAGTGTCTCCTCCTCCGTAAACGGAAGAGATCTTCCGATCTACTGCGTGCAGACCGACAAGCCCCAGATCGCTCTGACTTTTGACGCTGCGTGGGGTAACGAGGACACCGAACAGATCCTGTCCATTTTGGAAAAGCATAATGTCAAAGTCACCTTTTTTGCCACGGGCGGATGGGTGGAATCCTATCCGGACGATGTAAAAATGATCCTCGCTGCCGGACACGATATCGGCAATCACAGCGAAAACCACAAAAATATGAGCCAGCTCAGCACGGAAGAGATGAAGTCGGAGCTGATGGAAGTCCATGACAAGGTCAAAAATCTGACCGGTTATGAGATGACACTGTTCCGGCCGCCCTACGGCGATTACTCCAACGAGGTCATCCAAACCGCTACCTCGCTGGGTTATTACAGTATTCAGTGGGATGTGGATTCCCTCGACTGGAAAGATTACGGCGTGGACTCTATTGTCGACACCGTATGCAACCACAAGCACCTCGGCAACGGCTCCATCATCCTGTGCCACAACGGGGCGAAGTACACCGCCCAGGCACTGGATACGCTCATCACTACGCTAAAGGGAAAAGGCTATGAATTTGTGAAGGTGTCTGATCTCATTTATAAGGAGAATTACACGATGGATGTCGAGGGGCGGCAGATACCGAATGCCGGCTGAAAATATCAAAAGCCGCAATTATGGGTAAATCATTTTACTCATAATTGCGACTTTTCTTTCTCCATACAATCTGGAGTAATCACATTCCAAATGTTACTTTTCCCTCGCGGAAATCTCCATCTCTGCAAATTACTTCCGTCTCGGAAACACCTCATATTTTTGCCAGTTCTTCCTCGGCTTCTTCCTCAGAATAATCTCCATGTTCCCGTATGGATTTCTCGGCCATATTCATTTTGTCCCCGAAGATTCTATATGCATTATCCTTTGCGGTATGAATCCGATGTAAAGCAAGGTCTTTAATTCCCAACTCGTTACGCATTTCCTCCGCCGAAACTGTTCCTTCTTCTCTGATTGATTTTTCTGCTGCAATCAGATCATTTTTTATCTTCTCCCATGCAACCTGTTTTGAAGTTCTTTCCTCAATATCCGAACTATGTTTCATATTTCATCCCATCACTCTTTTCACTGAGTATGCATGTCTTTTACGTTTTACTTTGCCATCCATAAAATTATTAATGATTTTATATTCTTCCTACAGCACTTGCTTCCGTTCCAAATACCCTTTCACGCACTCCAAGAATTCTTCTGCTCTACAAATCTGCTCTTCCGCATCTTTTTTAGATGCCACGAAAAAATCTTCATAGTCTGCATGCTCTCTCATTTCCATTGCATTCTGAATAATCTTGGATGCTCTTTTATCAAAATCACCAGTCTTGACATGATGTTGATTAAAATGCGCAATCACACCACTATGCTTACTGCTATCAAATTCATCCAAAACATTTACCGCCCTCATTGCATGAAATATGGCATAGTAGGACCGATTCAATGCAAGTTTGTAACTGCCCGAACTCATAACTTCCTTTGCATTATGCAATTCTTCCATGCCGCGTTCGTACCGATATTTTGCTAATTCCTCTATACTGCCTGCCACAATATCACACCATCCTTTTTCATGTTTTTATAAAAAGGCATCGTATTCTCCCATAGCTGAAACTGCTTATAATCAATGCGCAAGACCGACAACACCTTATTGTACTCTAATTCCAAATCTACAACGGCATCTGTCATGCGTTCACGCATTTCTTCTGTCTCTTCGCTTTTCAGCATCAGGGCTATATCTATATCCGATTCTTCTGTTTGTGTTCCTCTGGCGACAGAACCATACAAAATAACACTCACAAGTAAATCCCCATAAATACTCACCACTTCCGGAATTAACTGCTGTAACAGCTCTTTATATTCCATTAGGCGGACCTCTCTTTCTTTTCACTCTGCAATCATGCGCATCATAAACATTTCCTGTTGAATCAATTATATTATATCCTCTGACTGTAATATTCACAACAAATTATTTTCTGACAAGTGCGTAAAGCCCCTAAAATCCATCGATTCCATGTGTATCTAACGAGGATAGCCTGGACTGGAAAGATTACGGCGTGGACTCCATCGTGGATACCGTGTGCAATCACAAGCACCTCGGCAACGGTTCGATCATCCTGTGCCATAACGGGGCCAAGTATACCGCCCAGGCGCTGGATACGCTCATCACCACGCTCCAGGATAAGGGCTATGAGATTGTGAAGGTGTCTGATCTGATCTATAAGGAAAATTATTCTGAATAATTCAATGATAAATTTTCTTTTATTCGAGTAAGAATAAGATCAATTCCTTTTATACTTGTTACCATATATTTTTTATCAAGCAAATCATTTAGTTCTTTTTTCTGTTCATTCGTTAATTTTAATGTCTGGACAAATGTAACAAGTGCACTATCTGCCACACTTTTACTTATATAATCATGTTGTACACACAAACTATCTATAAGCAAGGAGATGCTTGAAAATGTATCTTTGCCATATGACGTAAATGAAATCTGCTGAAGCATCGAAAAAACTTCTATTTTGTCAAAATCCAACTGTAAATCTGATGTATACAGATCTCTGATATAATCGTTACAATATCCAATTAGTCTTTGCTCAATACCAGCTTTCGGCACCACAAATATTTCTTTACACTTTTTTGCCGGCATATCCAACGGAAATAACTGTAAGCCTCTTTGTATCAGCACTTTTACGACATAATCTTCATGATCTCTGCTTAATATACAATCAGCAAATACCGGTACAAACTTTTGATCATTTATTTTAATTATATCGTTTGTTTTTGCAATTCCACGTTTATTGTCTTCATGAAAAGAAACGATCAGTTCCTCAAATTGTGTTTTATCAACCTTAATATATACTGAAATTCTGTATAATTTATCCACTACGCAAATAAACGAATTTTGAGTTTCCTGATCTTTTCTTCTCTCGATCATATATGGCTGCAGATTGCTTAAATACTGCTTAATAAAATCCAACACATCCAATCCACAGTATTCAATATAATCAAATAAATGCTTATTCAGTCCGCTTCGATGTTCCGTCTCATCCAATTTCACTCTTTCCAGTTTTGCAATATTTCGTATTCTCTTACACACTGCTATCTGAGAAGTATCTATACCATTTTTCTGAAGATCCTCATATGTCAATTCAGCCACGGTTCTTACTCCTTTCCTGCAAAATACATGTTTCACATCTTTTCTGTCTCGATGCTAACATTATACCCACTGCATTCTTTTCCGTCAATTGTCTGTGAATTTTCTATCTATCCATACACGCTGAAATGTGTTACTATGTTTTCCAAAGTAATACATCTCACATGCTTGAAGGAGGAAATGGTATATGAAGTTGTGGAAAAAAATATCAGTTGCTGTTTTGGCTAGCGTGTTGGCAGTTGGCCCGATGGCTGCTGTCGCTCCCAAGGATCAGATCGTGGCGCATGCCGCCGAGGCATACACCTACAAGACCGCAAAGAACAATCAGACATTTAAAGGCGAAGGCTGTACGATCACCGTAAAACACTATTATAAGCGCGTTGTTTTATCCGGGTCATCCAATGCGATAAAGTCCATCAACAAACAGCTCAAGAAATACAGTGATGAGTTCATAGCGGAACCGTCCGGTGCAGTTGAATATGCCGAAGAGGATTGCAAGTATCGCACCTATGATGAAACATATAATGATTATGTGACGCAGAAGGTTTCGTATCTGTCGAACGATATCATCAGTATTGTGACAACTTATAACTGGTATGCAGGTGGTGTCAGCAATGTCAACACATACGGTTATACCTTCGATCTGAAAACCGGAAAAGAGATCACCAAACTCACTTCCGTCACAAAGACTGCGTCTCTCTCCAAGATCAAGAGCACGCTCACAAAAAGGATCGAGGCACAGCAGTATAGCGCCAGTGATCTGAAGGATATGAAGGCAACCGATTTTCACTTTTACATCAATTCCAAGGGCAAGGTCATCGTCTGTTTCGGGCCTTATGAATTAGGCTATGGCGGATGGACGAAGAAGTACACGCTCGCCGGAAAATATGAATCATAACAGCACAAAGAAGCCGATGCATCACGCATCGGCTTCTTTTAAAATGTCTATTCTTTTGTTTCTCCGCGCTATAGCCGCCTCACTGAATCTCTCTCCAGGATATCCGCATCAAACTCGTAGTTTGCATCAAAAAACGGATCGCGGATCATGCGAAGCAGGTTCTCGGACGCTTTTTTCCCCAGCAATTCCATCGGGTGTGTAACAGTCGTAAGACCGATTTCCCCCATCGTTGCAAGATTTGCATTATCCACACTGGCAACCGAGATGTCCTGCGGCACGCATATGCCCGCCTTTTTAAAAATATCCAGCACACCATGTGCCACCTCATCATTATAACAAAACAGTGCCGTACAGCTTGCGGATCGCTCGATCACACGCGCCGCCTGTTTTTCCATGTGCCGGACATCCTGCGTATCCAGCCAGAGGACATTACGGTCATCGATTTCCAGTCCAGCCTCATACATTGCATCCACAAAACCGGAGCAGCGGATCCTTCCCTGCAGATCGTCCAGTTTAAAAATACCTGCGATCTTTGTATGCCCCATTCCGATCAGGTACTTCGTCATTCTGTATCCCACCATATGATCATTGAGCGATACATGCGGAATGTCCAATTCCGGGTAGAAACTGTTGAGGAACAAAACAGGGATCTGCCGTTTCAGGATCTCGTGATAAAGTTTCAGATTCGGATTCGGGATCGCGCTCTTTGTCGTTTCCATAACGATTCCGGACACCTCGTCTCTGCTCAGGATGTCCTTCAGGATTGTCCGCTCCCGTCCGTGCTGATTATTTGTAAATGCGATCTGCACGGAATACCCGTTCTCCAACAGCACATTTTCAATTCCCTGTATCATACGCGGAAAAATATAACCGTCCACATAAGTCGTGACAACCGACACGCGCATTCTTTTTGCAAGATTTGCCTGTCGGTTGTCATTGATATAGGTGCCGCTTCCGCGCACACTGCGCAGGATTCCCTCCTGTTCGAGCAGCCCGAGCGCACGGCGCACGGTCTGGCGGCTCACGCCGAACATCTCCTGCAGCTGCTTCTCCGAATACAGCTTTTGTCCTGCGTGTAACTGTTTTTCCTGTATCTGGTCATTGATCCATTTTGCCAGCTCCATATACTTTGGAGCTGCTTTTTCTAATTTCATTTTTTATTCTCCCAAAAAAGGCTGCCCGGTCATCAGGCAGCCCTTGTTGCTTTGATAAAATTTAGCCTTTCTTTCTCTTAGACAGTACATCAACTGTAACCGCTCCAAGAAGAACGGCACCTTTTACGATCTTCTGGATATCGGTTGACCATCCATACAATGACATACCGTTATTCAGGATACCCATGATAAACGCTCCGACTACTGCACCAAGGATCGTTCCGGCACCACCGGCTACGGCTGCGCCACCGATATAGCAGGATGCGATCGCATCCATCTCGAATCCGTCACCGGCCTTCGGTGTAGAAGATGCGTTACGTGCTGAGAGGACGATACCTGCTACTGCACTGAGCAGTCCCATGTTGGTATATACCCAGAAGAATACCTTGTTTGTATCGATACCGGAAAGGTTTGCTGCCTTTCTGTTTCCACCGAGTGCATAGATCTGACGACCTGCAACGGTCTTGCTCGTGATAAATGCATACAACGCAATGAGCACAACCATGATCAGTAACACGAAGGGAAGTCCGTTGTAACGAGCCAGCTTGTAGAAGAAGAACCAGATGATCACAAGCATAACGCCCAGCTTTAATGCTGTCTGCCACACCGGATTGGTAGCAAAGTTATATTTCTTCTTTGTAGCAATGCTCTTCATCTCAGCGAGGATCAATGCCACGGAAGCGATCACTGCAACTACGATACATACGATATCAAGTTTACCGCCGCCCACTTCGATCTGATATGCAGGAAGGAAGCCCGCGCCGATGTAAATATAGTTATCGGGCAACGGTCCCTTTGTCTGTGCCTGTAATAAGGTATATGTAAGACCACGGCCCATCAACATGGTTGCCAGCGTTACTACGAAAGGCGGAATGCCCAGATAAGCGATAAAGAATCCGGCAAACATACCGACTGCCAGACCGATCAGCAGAGCCACTGCGATCGCCACCCACATATTTGCCTTGTAATCTACCAAAAGGATACCTGCTGCTGCACCGGTCAATGCTACGATCGAGCCGACACCCAGATCGACGTTACCGGTCAATACGCAAAGCAACATACCGATTGCCAGAATAACAACGTATCCGTTCTGCATGATCAGGTTGTTGATATTTGCAGGCGATAAGTTCTTTCCGCCTGTCATGATCGCAAAGATCACATAAATTGCAATCAGCGCAAGAAACATACCATACTGTTTCATGTCAAGATTTACTACTTTTTTCTTCTCATTCATTTCTGTCACCCTTTCTGTTATGAGCCATAACACACTGCATAATCTTTTCCTGTGTCAGTTCCTCCTTGCTCAGTTCTCCTGCGATCTGACCCTCGTTGATAACATACGTTCTGTCGCAAGTACCGATGATCTCCGGCATTTCGGAAGAAATGACGATGACCGCCTTGCCTGCCTTTGCAAGGTCGTTAATAACACAATAAATCTCATATTTAGCACCTACGTCGATACCACGTGTAGGCTCATCCAGAATCAGTACATCCGGCTGTGTCAGCATCCATTTTGCCAGCACGACCTTCTGCTGGTTACCACCGGACAGGGAACCGACAACCTGCTCAATGGAATTTGCTTTTACATTGATCTTCTTTCTGTACTCTTCAGCCGCAACGATCTCATCATTGCCATTGATCACACCGCGCTTGGAGAAAAACTTCGGACGCGCTGCAATGGTCATGTTTTCCTTGATATCTCCGATCAGGTTGAGACCGTAGGTCTTTCGATCCTCGGAAACGTAGGCCAGCTTACTTGCGATCGCCTCTTTGACATTTCGCATCTGAACCTCTTTCCCGTTGATCTTAACCGTACCGGAGATCTTCTGTCCATAACTGTGACCGAATACGCTCATCGCAAACTCGGTACGTCCTGCACCCATCAGTCCCGCAAGCCCGACAACCTCTCCTGCGCGAACATGGATATTAATATCCTTTAAAATCTGGCGGTTCGCATCATCGGGATGGTATACATTCCAATTCTTCACCTCAAAGATCGTATCGCCGATCGTAACACCTTCACGCTCCGGGTAACGGTTGGTCATCTCACGTCCAACCATGCCTTTGATCACGCGGTCCTCTGTGAATTCGTCCTGACCCTTGACAAGTGTTTCGATCGTCTTTCCATCACGGATGATCGTAACTGCATCAGATACATATTCAATCTCATTTAATTTGTGGGAGATGATGATACAGGTGATTCCCTGTTTCTTCAGCTCCAGCATAATATCCAGAAGCTTTCGGCTCTCCTCATCATTCAAAGCCGCGGTCGGCTCGTCCAGGATCAGGAGTTCTACCTTTTTCGCCATCGCTTTTGCGATCTCGATCAGCTGCTGCTTTCCTACACCAAGAGAGTTGACCGGCACATTGACATCCTCGTGCTCCAGTCCAACCTTGGCAAGCATTTCCTGTGCATGCTTTCTCGTTTTTGTCCAGTCAATGACACCCTTCACAGACAGCTGCTCATTGCCCAGAAATACATTCTCTGCAACCGAAAGAAGCGGACTGAGCGCTAACTCCTGATGGATGATAACGATACCCTTCGCCTCACTGTCTCTCAGATTGTGGAATTTACATGTCTCTCCTTTGTATACAACGTCACCGGAGTATGTACCGTGCGGATACACGCCTGACAATACATTCATCAGAGTGGATTTTCCTGCTCCGTTTTCACCGCACAGCGCGTGGATCTCACCACGTTTTACCTTCAGATTTACATCATCCAGCGCTTTAACACCTGAAAACTCTTTGGTAATATGGTTCATTTCCAAGATGTAATCCGACATTTTTCCCCAACTCCTTTACTTAAAAATTCTTCGTTTCTGCATGTCCTGTTCCTTCTCTATTAGGAAAAAACAGGGTGGCAACAAGCTTGTGCCACCCTGCATATATTTTCCGGATTACTCAGCTAACTGCTCTTCTGTATAATATCCGCCATCTACGATGATTTCTTTGTAGTTGTCCTGATCAACAGCTACCGGTGTACACAGGTAAGAAGGAACTACGATCTTGCCGTTGTCGTACTGCTCGGTATCGTTGATCTCAGGCTCTGCACCCTCAAGCACTGCCTGAACCATGGTTACACACTTAGAAGCTAAGAGACGGGTATCTTTGTAGATAGACATTGTCTGCTTACCGGAGATGATGTTCTTGGTTGCCATCAGCTCTGCATCCTGTCCGGTGATCATGGGCCAGTTTGCCTCGGTGTATCCGGCACCCTCTAAAGCTGCCTTACATCCATATGCGAAACCGTCGAATGCTGTTGCACAGATGTCCAGATCCTCGTCAGCATAGAAACCTGTTAAGTAGTTCTCACAGTTCTGCTGAGCGGTCTCCTGAGACCATCTTAAGATACAGGTATCATCAAATGATGTTCTGCCTGACTTACATACTAATGTACCGTTGTCTAAGTAGGGCTGAAGAACTTCCATCAGACCTGCATATAACATATGAGCGTTGTTGTCATCAGGTGAGCCCATGAAGAACTCGATGGTATACGTCTCAGAGGTGTTTGCTAAATCTTTCTTCTCCTCGATGTACTTACCGATTGCAGTACCAACACCCTTGTTATCGAATGTTGCGTAGTAAGAAACAGCGTCGGTATCCATTAACAGACGGTCATATGCGATGATCGGGATACCAGCTTCCTTAGCCTGTGCCTCTACGTTTACAAGTGCGGAAGAGTCGATAGATGCGATAACTAAGCAGTTAACGCCTGATGCGATCATGTTCTCGATCTGAGAAACCTGCATCTGAACGTCATCCTCAGCGTACTGAAGATCTACTTCGTAGCCAAGAGCCTCTAACTGCTCTTTCATGTTAGCACCGTCGTTGATCCATCTCTCAGAAGACTGGGTAGGCATTGCTACGCCGACCTTCTTGCCGTTTGCCTCTGCTGCAGGAGCTGCGTCATCAGCGGATGCTGCATCGTCAGCCTTGTCCTCAGTTGCTGCGTTATCTGCAGGTGCAGATGTCTGGTTGGTGCCACATCCAACGAGCATGGTAGCTACCATTGCTACGCTGAGTAAAGCGCCTAAGATTTTCTTTTTCATTTTCTTGTTCCTCCCTTTAAATAGTTAGTTGATGCGTACACGCAATTTGTACTGTCCCGCCCAAAGTTGTACTCTCCTTCAACTTTGTTGAATTTTCCGGTCTAAATCTCCCTCGGCAGACATCAGCCTCGAAATATTGCACGAAAAACTCCGGTTTTGACAAATTTTTATGTACATTTTGCTGTGATTTTCTGTCCCACAACATGGTTATATTATATAAATATCTATATCATTCGTCAAGTCCTTTTTCCAAATTATGTACATTTTGTCTAAGTTGTATGTGTACAACTTTCATCCTCGATCTTCTTCATTGTGCTCTCAAGCCGCTTCTGTTCCTCCTCGCGCGCGAAGGCAAGCTGCTGCTCTTTCTGCATGCGCTGCATCTCCTCCCGCTCCTGATGCTGAAAGATCTTGACTCCGATACCGGAGATCAGCAGACACAGCAATGCCAACACGCCTGCAATAAGCAGCACCCAGTATGCAAAGCCGTCTATTTTTCCGGTCACGGACCGAATATCAAACAGCAGCAGCACAGCCGAAAGCAATGTCACAAGTGAGATCACAAGTACAACGATCCACACCTTTTTCCGCATGATATGGAGCTGCATTGCCTGCTGAAGCATCACAACTGCCACCGCCAGGACCAGCAGACCCACAAAAGCTGCGATCTGCGCGGTAAGCTGTCCGGCACGCGCCAGTGAGCAGCCGCCGAGGATCACGATCAACGCGCCTCCGGAAAATCCATAATCATGCATACTGCGATACGCTTCCGTCACAAAATATTTCACGATCAGACCGATGCCCAGCGCGATCAGCAGCGCACTGATCATATAGATCAGGTACAATTCTTTGATGCCGTCAACAAAGAGCATAACACCGCCCACAAGAATGAACAGTGCTGCCACTGTCACCAGAAAGATCGTGCCGAGCCATCCGGTTGTCTGTGTGAGCTGGTCCTGCGGCATCACATAAGGTTTTTCCTTTTTGTTTTTCTTTTTTTCCATCACTTATACCTCATATACGATCTTTTCTGCCATAGATGCCGCTGCCTCTTCACCCTCGTAATATTTCAGGATCGCAAGACCGAAATCGATCGCGGTTCCCATGCCGCGGCTTGTGATGATATTGCCGTCACACACGGCAGGCTCATAAGTCACTTCCGCTCCGGTCAGCTGATCCTCCATGCCCGGATAGCAGATCGCCTTTTTTCCCTCCAGCAGTCCGAGTTTTCCGAATACCGTCGGTGCTGCGCAGATTGCCGCGATCAGTCTGCCGTCTGCATACGCCTTTTTCAGCTGCTCACATACACCCGCATGTTTGCCGAGATTGGTCGTGCCGGGCATGCCGCCGGGGATCACCAGTGCATCGTAGCTGTCAAAATCCGCCTCCTCATACAACAGGTCTGCCATCACAGTCACTTTATGCGAACTTGTCAGTTCTTTTTCGCCTGTCACGGATATGATATCGCAGGTCATGCCGGCGCGCCGCAGCAGATCCACGACTGTCAGCATCTCCACTTCCTCATAACCGTTTGCCACCATCATTCCTATTTTTTTGCTCATGTTATACACGCTCCTTTGCTGCAAGATTCGTAATCAAATACAAGTCAAGTATGGCACAACCTGCCACTTTTTTCAATATTCCAGAGGGCATTGATGCGACCTCTTCCTAATTGCATTGCGGTGTCTCACTTTAAATGTAACTTCTGTGCCCCGAACACCGCAACAGAGCTTTGTCAGTCTTTTATGCTCTGCGGGTAAATCACGCGAGGGGCACAGCAGTCAAGGTTTTCATTCGAGACACCACGATACAGTTATCCAAACTCGGCAGATGTGCTTTGTCCCCGCCCTGACACGGAAATCGTACACCGATGAACAATTATGCGCTCGCATCTTGTGTGGCTGTATCTGACAATCGTTTATGCGTCGGGCGCGCGTGGAGATATCATAAATAAAAATAAATATAAGGCAGCAAAGCCAAGCTGATTTTGCTTGGTCTTTGTGCCTGCCCGCGTGATTTGCCCGGCAAGCATAACAGACTGTCAGATACAGCCACACAAAAGACGAGCGCATAGATGTCAGCGAAAATGCTGATGTCGATTTCAAATTCACAGCGTGCTTGCATCTGCGCCCTGCAATGAGGTATACTAATAGCCAGAAACAGGCAGGAAAGCGAGGCATCAACATGGAAATCGAACGCAAATTTTTACCGAAGGAATTACCGGAACATTTGGAGAATTACGAGATGCACCGGATCGAGCAGGGTTATCTCAACACGGATCCGGTCGTGCGCATCCGCCGGTCAGATGACGACTATTATCTGACATATAAGTCAAAGGGGCTGCTCGCCAGAGAAGAATACAATCTTCCGCTGAACGCGGAAAGCTACGAGCACTTAAAGCCGAAAGCAGACGGACGTGTGATTGAAAAGAGACGCTACCTGATTCCGCTTGACGGCAAGCTTACCGTGGAACTGGACGTATTTGAAGACGATCTTGCACCACTGATCCTTGCAGAAGTGGAATTTGGAAGCGAGGAAGATGCAAACGCCTTCGTACCGCCCGCATGGCTGGGAGAAGATGTCACTTACGACACGCATTACCACAACAGCACAATGAGCAGGCCGGATTACAAACTGTAATCTGACCTGCTCACTTCATTTTCTATCACTCATCAAAAGTTGAGAGGCTGCGGTTCCGCAGCAGCCTCTCAACTATCGAAAGCGATTGATCTCATATTTTTGCTTCGCCTGCAGACAGCCCTTGAGCTGCCGGTAGCGTTCATCAATGTCTCCCTCAGGGATCACCACATCCAGAGAGACCGCCATCGTATCGATCAGATAATCATTCAGATCCAACTGCATCCGATACAGGATCTCCAGCTTTTCGTCATAAGTATCCGCATCCAGAAACGCCATCAGTTCATCAAACTGTGCCGGTTTCTGTTCATTATCAAGTTCCATATAAATCTCCTCCGGTTTAAAATATCAAGTCTTTTTCCGCTCGTACACCTCTGCCCTATGTTCAGCCTTCGATCAGCCGTACATCCGGTTCAGCATATCCGTTGCTTCCGACATGAAATCCCGCTCAAATTCAAGATTTCCGCTATAACCCTTTACGATCAGGTCATTTACCTCATCGATCAGATGATAGGTGTCAAAATCATCCACTCCGTGCTGATTACTCAGTTCCGCCTCGTGAGCCGGTTCATGTTCACTGTGAATGTGACGCGCTTTTGCCTTATCCTTCATGATCTCATCGCCCAGCGGTACCCGGTTAAGATCTGCACTGCCACGTGCCTCCAGCGTGTCATCATCAAACTGCTGCGATGCATTTGCCTTTGCTTTCTGCAAAATGGAATTTTCCTGCGCAGGTCTTTGCGGCGTCCGTTGCTGCGCCGTGCGTCCCGGCTGTTGCGGGGCCTTCCGCTGCACCTGTGACGCCGGAGTAGTCCACTTGCCTGTCGTCTGCGCGGTGGCAGCGCGATTCATCTGCGTGTTGTTCCTTGGTTTCGTCTGTACAGCCTGACGCGGCACATTCGGCTTTACCTGCCCGTTTTTCTTTTTTGCGCTGTTCACACACCGGATCACAATGTATAAAACAATCGCAAACCATATGATTCCTGCCATGGTTTCGTTTTCCTTTCACAGCCGTCCGACAGTTCCGTCACAGACAGCCGCTTCCTTTCCTAAAATATGTTACCACTAATTTGCGTAACGCTCCAGCTCCAGATCCATGATCTGCTGCATTTCCACACTCTCTACCGGTGCCTCGCCCAGATCAGACGCCTTTCCCGTGTCATCCATATACAAAAACTTACGCTCGGACTTATCCTCGCCACGTACGATCATATAATAGCCAGCCCGGTCCACATCCTTGTGCCAGGTGGCGTAAACGCGGATACATCCACCCTGCTCCAGCTTTTTCGTGGGCATGGACATGTGGATCATATCCAGCTTGGGATGAATGCCAAGCTGCATGACCTCAAAATCATCCTTCGTATAAGGGATCGGCAGCTTGTTCTGATACTGGTCTTTAAAGAACTGAAACAGCGCTTCACTGTCGATACTGTCAAAATACTCTTTTCCTTTCGTGTAGATGCTGTGCGGCAAAAGCACATACTCCACATTTTTGCGCGCCAGGATATGGAACTGCGCCGGAGTCACCTGCTGCTCCATCCGCGGCTTGATGATAAAATTATTCGTAAAAGGGTTTACCACCACGCCAGCCACCGGACTTTTTGCATTTTTCGCGTAATTCATGCAGGCTTCAAACGTCATCTCGATCACTCCGTTGTGCTTTGCATCCTTCGGCAGTTGCGCCAGAGAGGTATAGATTGCGAGAAAATGCTCCTTGTTCGGATTCTGAATGAGTATCGGGATCGGCTTTGCATCCTTCGGAAGACGCACCGGCTGTCCGGTACGGGCAAGTTCTGCCTGCATCGCTGCCAACGTCTCATCCTGCGGAAATGTCACAGGAACGATAAAACGCGCATCACGCATTTTGTTCACCAGTTCATTTGACTGCTCCGGTGTCATTCCTTTTTTGTAAGCCGTTAAAAGTCCCTCGATCTCCTGCATCCGTGTCTGATTTTCTGTCATAACCTTTTGTTCCTTTCCGTTTCGATTTCTCCCGTCGGTCATACTTATTGAAATGAACCGAGCAGAGTTCCTGCTCCATCCGTGATAAACCAGTTGACGCTGACCGTTTTGCCACGCCAGCCGTACTTGGGACTAAAGTCCGTTCCGGTCACACAGATCATATTGTAGATACCGACCTGTTTCATGCTGACGCTATAGGATATACCCGCCTTCTGTTTGAAGGGAATGGAAATAAAATTTTTAGTCAGTGTCTCACGATCCGTACCAGAAGTAAAGCGTGAGATCACGATCTTTTTCTTGTTGGAAGTATCTGCCATATAAGTCTTGTCACCAAGAACTGTATACCCGATATTCTGCTCAAATTTCAGAGAATATTTTGTCTTTTTCCCCGTCTTTAATTGATATTTATAATTGTCTCCCTTCGGAGTGGAGAAATATAACTCCCGGCTTCCCGCGATGATCTTGTCGTCAGCCGTATACTTTGCAACCGTTTTTTTCTTTCCGTCCACCGTCAGCTTTTTGATCGTACCATTCCAGAAACCGCCACTGCCCTCATAAGAGCCGAAATCATAATATAATTCCCCGCTGATCTGTCTGACATCTGACACCATTAAGCCGGAAGTTCCCTCTGCCATGCGCTTTTCGGAAGCAACACGGGTAAACTTGTTTGTAGCCGTATGCAGTCGGTACAGGAACAGTTTATCCGTCGTCCTGTCATAGATATAATAATAACTCTCGGCACCAATATTGCACACATAATCAAGTGTCTGATCCGCCTTCACCTCTCTTATGGAAACACTTTCTCCGGCGGCAAGATCTTTCACATACAGACATGCCTGCGTGCCCTGTACATAACGGATATAATAAACACGCTCGCTGTCCGCATAACAAACGCATCCCTCACATACTGTCTGCACGTCATCTCCGTTCAGCCGGCATGTACGGACCTCCCACTGATCCTCGTCATTTACTGTCGTATAATACAACTGCTGTCCTGACACGATCAGCTTTACGATCCCCCTTGACTCAGAAACGACTTTCGATGTTTCACCTGTTGAAACCTTCATGCGCCAGATGACAGCGCTGCCGTCCTTTTCCGAAGTACGGATATAATAAATATAACCGCCCTGCCCGATCATATCAGAGTATTGCTGTACATAAGCGGTCGCCGCATATGCGGTGTCAGGTCCACTGACAACAGCCCCTGCAAGTATGCAAAAAACCAGCATGACACTTGTAAAAAAACGAATGACTTTTTTCATATCACAATCCCCCTGCTACTTTTTCAGTTTGATCTTACATGTTGCCTTCTTTTTGCTTCCGTCTGACGCTGTCGCAGTGATCGTGACCGTATGCCCGATACCTGCCTTTTTCACCTTGACCACGCCCTTACTGCTCACAGTCGCATACTTTGTATTGCTCGATTTCCATGTCACCTTTGTGCTGCTCACATAGGTAGGCGATACCTTTGCCTTGAGTGTCAGTGTCTTTCCATAGGCAAGTGTGGCACTGGTTTTATTCAAGGTCACTTTTGTTGCCAGCGTTACAAATTTAGCTGCATCAACAATGCCTCCGGTCACACATTTACCGGAAAGACTGCTCACCTTTCGCACGCTCTTTAAGAGCAGGCTCCGCAGGTTCTTCGCCGATAGCGCAGGATTCGCCGCGCCAAGCGTCGCAACTGCCGCGCTGACCACCGGTGCGGCCATGGAAGTTCCTTCCATATACTCATACGCACCAAACGTTTCCGGATCCGGATCAGGTGCCGAGATCGCAATGTCATCCAGATACCAGGTCGTGTTCTTTCCGACTCCCTGGGCTGCAATGTCCAGTCCGACGATGCGCATATAGGTTCTTCCGTCTTTGTTTACAAAACGCGTTTTTTCCGGGCTGCTGACCATGTTTTCCCCCTGCCAGCAGACCTCGCTGGCTGTTCCGGCTCCGTTCAGAAACGACACATAATAAGTCGCATTCTGATTCAGATTCAAGTCTGTCACATCCACATAGATGGAACCTGCCACCTCACTGCCGGCTGATATCGTGTTTCGCGTAATGTCCAGCCTGAGATAACCGTTCCCCGCATTTTTTACGCGGGTGATCTTCACCGTATAGTCGGTTTTGATCCCCAGCTCCTTTGCTGTATAATAATTACCCCATGTCTGTCCCTGCGGCAGGATATTATCTGCCGATTCACTGAATCGGTTAAAATACACAGAAAGCTTTTTCCTCTGCGAACTGCCATAGACACCGGGCAGATAAAGATTCTCGGTATAAGTGGAAAGCATATTGCTGCCGGGCGCAAACAGATCCACGGAATCTGCCCCGTAATCGGAATAATATGCCATTTCATCCCGTTCATTGGAAGCGCCAACGATCACCACATACGGACTGTCCAGATCATACGGTGTCGACAACGCCTTGTTCACGTTGTCCCAGTTCACATGATCATTTCCTGCGGCAAACACAGAGAGAGCCCCTGCCTCGCCTACTGCATTGATCGCTTTCGAGAGCATACCGTTTCTGTCATTGCTGCCACCCCAGGAACAGTTGACTGCCTTTATATTGACACCTGCCTCCAGCGCGTCATAAATATAATCATACGCACCGATGATCGCCGCATCGGTGAGCTCCACGTCCTTATCGGAAGTCACCTTCAGCGCCATGATCTTTGCCTGAGATACACCTGTGATACCAATACCGTTGTCACTCTTCGCCGCGGCGATACCGGCCACATGCGTGCCGTGCCCGTTGTGGTCCATCGGATCTGCATCATCTTCTCCGAAATCATAACCACAGGTGCCCTGCAGAACACCGGGGAACGGATTGTTCCACATACTGGCCTCAAGATCCGGATGGTTATAGTTGACACCGGTGTCTATCACCGCGATGACCGGCGTTGTTTTATTCGTCACATCCTGTTTTGCCAGACGAATCCCTTTACTGTTACTATCGGTACCGGAACCGTTCAGATACCACTGCGCGTCACTGTAGGGATCCGCAGCGTACAGCTGCCGATAGCTGTTGGCACAGACACCATCCACATAGTACTGGGAAAGTGCCAGCTCCATCAGTTCTTCCGTCGTATATTTGTCAGATGTCAGATGCGCGATATACATTTCTTTTCCGGTCTGTTCGTCCGTTCCAAAATCGTTTACCGACTCCACCTGTACATCCGCGTCAAAACGATAGGTTCCTTCCCGCGCAAACGCTGCTGCCTGCGTTGCCTCCATGGATATAAGCGCCTCGCCCTCCACGTAGGTTTCATCCTCCAGATTCTGCACAGCCTCTGCAAGCAGCTGTGCAGTCTCTTCCACGCGCACCTGCGCAGCCTTTACGGTCTGCAGCGGCACCGCCTGTATACCCACAGCGAGAGTTGTGACCAAAACACCTGCTAAAAATCTTTTCTTCATGTCAGCTTCCCCGCTTCATTAAATTTCAGTTTTTAACTGTAAGTCCACATTATTATAACACACTCCGTTACAATTGTGTTATACTATTTGTAAGTATTCAAAACGAAGACAGTCCGCAGCAGCGTCCGAACCGTTGCCACTCTCTGTCAGAAGGAGGTTTTTACATGAAAAAAATAAGATCCGCATTGCTGTTTTTCGCGCTCGTACTTTGTTTTACCTGCGCATTCGGTGCAGAAACCCAGGCAGCGATCAAACTAAACAAGTCATCTCTGTCACTTTTGGAGGGTCAGAGCGCCACATTAAAAGTGACAGGTACCAAAAAGAAAGTTACCTGGAAGAGCAATAAAAAATCGGTTGCCACCGTAACCACAAAAGGAAAAGTGACCGCGAAGACCCCCGGCAATGCAGTCATCTCGGCAACCGTCGGCAAAACCACCAAAAAATGTAAAGTCACCGTGTCCGTGGACTACGCAAAGATCTACGAATATCAGGTTAAATACGGAAAAGTCACGATCAACAAGCTGCTGCGTATCTCTGAAACAGACCTCGTCATCCCGGAAACGATCGAGGGCTACCCGGTCACAGAGCTTGCCGACGGACTGTTCAAGGGCTGCGACGGACTTGTGAGCATCACACTGCCCTCCGGAGTGACAAAGATCGGAGATTCCTTGTTTTACGACTGCCACATGCTGCGCGAGGTCAAATGCAGCGGCACGATCACATCTCTGGGCTCCTATGCCTTTTACGAGTGCAATGCGTTGGAAACGCTGCCGGATCTGACTGCCATTGACGGCATCGGAGATTACGCCTTTTATAACTGCGATGCTCTGACTGCCTTTAACATCTTTCCAACCGGTCTGAAATCCATCGGACAATATGCATTTTTTGACTGTGACGGTCTGCTCATGTTTTTAGTTCCCGAGCCAGTCACATCCATCGGTGATTACGCATTCAAAAGCTGCGATTCCCTGATGGCAGTAGACGGATGCAAAAATGTTCAGACGATTGGAACCGAATGCTTCGCGGAATGCAAGCAGCTCAGCAGGGCTTCTCTCGGCAGCAAGCTGACCACCCTTGGTGCAGGCTGTTTTTCCGGCTGTGAGAGTCTTGGCTCCGTCAGTCTGTCCGCAACGCTCACGGCGATTCCCGACCGCTGCTTTTACAATTGTTACGCGCTCAGCAATGTAACCATTCCCACCAGTGTGACCAAGATCGGGAATATGGCATTTTTCAACTGTATCAAGTTGAAGATCCTCACGATCCCGGGCACCGGTATTGCGAGCATTGCGACGGATTCCTTCGCGGGCGTTCCTTTAGGCAGTCTCAATATCTATTATCGTCCGTCAACGTATATCGACAGCTGGCTGGCGAAGACCGAAAATGCCGCAATCCAAAAACATACCATTTAAATCGCATTTCTTACGCACGAAAAGGGGCTGTAAAAAAACAGCCATGAAGTAAAGATCCTTGTCGCGCAAGACGCGGCAGGGATCTTTTTCTCATCACTATCGAATTATCATGCTTTTT
>SFRL01000042.1 GCA_004562765.1 bacterium
AGTCAGATCCGCTGCATGGGCTTAATTTGTTATCTGATTGCCTGTATTGTTGAATTTTCAAGGAACAAGTCCCATTTGGGGTATGGGAAGTTTTAGTTTATTATTTGTCACAGGACCTTTGGCTGGATCATACAGCAGAGGAAGAACGCGATTTAGCACAGGATAATAAAATGAATTGGACGGTCTATTATCTTACAGGAAAAGGATATGTTAATGATTAGTAAAAAAATTACATATCCTTTTGACACAAAATTTGTAGGAATATAATTATTTTCCTCAAATAAGATGTAAAGCCTATCACCTGAAAAGTGTATACGAATTTCGATTTTATGTCCTTAAAAGTGTTGGCTGCAACATTTTTAAGGACTAAACTATGTAAAAGAGCATATTATATCTTTAATGAGCTTTGAGAAGATGATCGTATGGAACGCTTTGCACTGGAAAGCGGAAGAACCTGTTGAAAATACATGTGAAAGAAAAGTCTTGCGCTACCTTTTCGTTCATGCTACACTTATTCCAAAGCATAACAGTCTAACACATATTAACGCGGTCTTTACGGTATATAATAGTTATGCCAAAAGATGCGTTTCTTATTCTTTTCATGTCATAGAATCGTGCTTTTAATTTCCAATTATTCAAATTAATAAGCAGGATTAGGATGGCAGAAAAAGATTTCCATTTTAATCCTGAAAAATCAAGAATGGAGGGGTTATAATGGAACTTGTCTCACCAAAGATGGACTTCGTATTCCGTGAACTTATGGAGGATGCGGAGGTAAGACGTTATTTTATCAGTGATGTATTGGATATGCCAGTGGAAGAGATCGCTCAGACGCATCTGGGCAATCCTTTTTTAAGACGACGCTTGCAACGGCAGAAACAGGGCATATTGGACGTGAAAGTGTTTCTTCTAAATGGCACCAGAATTAATATAGAACTTCAGGTGCGTAGGCAGAAATTCTGGAATAAAAGGACGCTATATTATCTTGCAAAGATGTTCGTGGATGTATTATTTTTGGGTGATAATTTTGATAAGCTTCGCAGATGCATAGCAATTAATATTCTGGACTTTAATCTGATTGCTGGTAACGAATATCATACAATATATAGGATGAGAGATGAGAGAGGCGTGGATTTCTCAGATCTGCTGGAACTCCATACGATTGAACTGAGAAAAGTGTTACATGGAGATACACGAGTAGATGATTGGATTCGATTATTTAATGCGAAGACGCAGGAGGATTTGGATATGATTAGGACAAAGAACGCAGGAATTGAGAGGGCAAAATATGTGATGCAGGAAATGAGTCTATCAGAGTCTGTTCGTGAGGTGGTAACAGCGTATAGAAAGAAAAAGTTGGATCGAAAGCTTGAGGATGCATATGTGTACGATCAGGGGCAGCAACAATTGCTTTATGAACTTGTTTCAGAGGGGAAAATAGATATGGATACAGCAGTGGAAAAAAGTGGTCTGACAAGGCAGGAATTTGAAGAAAAGATGATTGATGCAGGTTATCACCTGAAAAGTGTGTGATCTACAGCAGATAGCAATGCATCATCGGTCCGGAACCTTTGCCGAGATCAAGACCTGCTGCCAAAGCGCCGGAGATATATTCTTTAGCGCGGCGCACAGATTCATCCAGTGGAAATCCCTTTGCGAGATTGGAGGCGATAGCGCTGGAGAGCGTGCAGCCGGTGCCGTGGGTGTTTTCGGTTCGGATACGCTTGCCCTCGAACCATTGGAACGTTCCATCTGCATATAAAAGATCATTGGCGTCATTGACACTGTGACCGCCCTTTAAGAGGACGGCGCAGTTGTAAGTGTCGCCGATTTTTTTTGCCGCAGCGCACATGTCATCTGCTGTTTCGATTTTGCTGTCGCTCAGTATTTCAGCTTCCGGGATGTTGGGTGTGACCAGGGTTGCCAGCGGGAGAAGTTCGCTTGTGAGTGTGTCGATGGCATCGGTTTTCAGCAGGGAAGAGCCGCTGGTGGCTACCATGACAGGGTCCACAACAATGTTTCTTGCCTGATAGAAGCGCAGCTTTTCTGCGATGACGCGGATCAGCTCTGAAGAAGCGACCATGCCGATCTTCACGGCGTCAGGGAAAATGTCCTCAAATATGGCATCCAGCTGCTGACCTAAAAATTCCGGTGTGACTTCGGAAATGGCGCGCACACCGGTGGTGTTCTGAGCGGTCAGAGCGGTGATGGCGCTCATTGCGTAGACACCGTTCATTGTCATGGTCTTGATATCTGCCTGTATTCCGGCACCTCCGCAGGAATCGGAGCCTGCGATCGTGAGTGCTGTTTTCATATGTATAGATCCTCCATTATGCAAGTGTTGATATGTTGTGATATGTGATTGTTGCTTAGTTCGTAGCCAGTAAGGAAATTACCCTGTCCTTCAATTCTGTTGTAGCAGCCTGAATGTCCTTTGCTCCGAAGATTGCCGATACGACTGCAATTCCATCCATACCGCCTCCTGAAAGTTCATCCACATTGGAAAGGCTGATGCCGCCAATGGCAACAGCCGGTATGCTGACGGATGAACAGATCTCTTTGAGCTGGTCGTTTGTGATGCGGATGGCAGTCTGCTTGGTGGGAGAGGGAAAGACTGCACCGACACCGAGATAGTCGGCACCTGCGCGCTCCGCTGCCTGTGCCTGTTCCACAGTTTTTGCGGTTGCACCGATGATAAAGTCCGCCGGAGTCTGCCTGCGGATCTGTTCAACCGGTGCATCTTCCATACCGACATGTACGCCGTCAGCACCGCTTTCCAGTGCGATCTGCACATTGTCGTTGATGATCAGCGGAACGTTGTAGGAGTGGCAGAGTGCGGCGAGTTGTTTTGCCTCCTGCAAAAAGGTCTTTTCGTCCAGCTCTTTCTCACGCAGCTGGATGATCGTTGCGCCGCCTTTCAGCGCATCCTCTACCTGCTCATATAAGGTCTCTCTGCCGACCCATGCGCGGTCGGTCACTGCATACAGCAGTAATTGTTCTTTTTCAAATTTCATTTTGTTCTCCCGTTTTTAGTTGATGTTGGGACGATGAAAAACGTTCCTGTTTCCAAAATGCATCAGGGTATGAAAGGCTGTCGGAACGATGCAAGATAAGCCTCTGCATCCTCACAGGTCATAGCACTGCTCATGATGCATGCGCCCGTTGCGCCGGCTGCTTTGATCGATGCAAGATTCTCCGGGCAGATGCCTCCGATGGCATAGACCGGGATCGACACGGAGGAGCTTACTTCACGTAGAAATTCCAGTCCCCGTCCGGGAAGTCCCTTTTTGCAGTCCGTGTTAAAGATATGTCCGGCAGTGATGTAGGTACAGCCGAGCGATTCTGCTTCTTTTGCGTCTGCGACGGAATGACAGGAAGCGCCGAGCGTTTGAAATGCATCTCGTTCAGTCGCTGAAAGTGTGCGAAGTGCCGGCAGGGGCAGATGCAGGGCTGTGTGATGAAGTTCACGTGCTGCATTTGCATAATTATGTAAAATGCATCGCGCACCGTATTCTTTGCAAATGCATAATACATCGCGCGCAAGTTCGATATATTCAGTCTCAGTCAGATTCTTCTCCCGCAGTAGGATCGCGGCGGGATGCGCCTTGGCAAGCCGCTCGATGCGTGTCAGGAAATCTTCCCGGCAGAGTGCGCGGTTCGTCACGCAGATGATATCACTACACATACAGATAATCGTTCAGAACGGGCTGCAGTCCTTCCTCTGCGATATCGCTGTACATTGTTTCAAGGCTTCGGCTGTCATCGATCTCAAACTGCTCGTCACCCTGCGCGCCGTCTGACTCCTTTCCGCTGTATTTGCTCTCGTGATCTCCAATACCGGTGGATACGCCTGCGGAGATCTTTGTGGCTGCGATCTTTACGATGCCGTTCCGAAACTGTGCGCTCTCCCGTGAGGACACCGTGATGCCCACATAGGGCAGAAAGATGCGATATGCGCATAAGATCTGACAAAGCTGTGTTTCGTGCACATCCAGTGGATTGATCTTGTCATTGTTGATGATCGGACGAAGTCGCGGGCAGGAGAGTGACATTTCCGCGTGCGGATATTTGCGCTGAAGGTAATAGACATGCAGCGCGCTGGCGAGAGCATCCTTGCGGAAGTCAGACAGCCCCAGCAGTGCGGAGAATGCAACGCCGCGCATGCCGCCCCGCAGTGCGCGCTCCTGCGCGTCAAAACGATAGGGCCACACACGCTTGTGTCCCAGAAGATGCAGCGTCTCATACTTGTCTGCATCATACGTCTCCTGAAAGACGGTGACATAGTCAGCGCCGCATTCGTGAAGGTAGCGGTACTCGTCTGTGTTGACCGGATAGATCTCCAGTCCCACCATGCGGAAATATTTGCGTGCCAGCTTGCAGGCCTCACCGATATACTGCACATCGCTCTGGGCGCGGCTCTCACCGGTGAGGATCAGGATCTCTTCCATGCCACTGTCCGCGATGACTTTCATCTCATGTTCGATCTGTTCCGGTGTCAGCTTCATGCGGTTGATGTGGTTATAGCAGTTAAAACCACAGTAGACACAGTAATTTTCACAGTAGTTTGCGATGTAGAGCGGAGTGAACAGGTAGACAGTGTTGCCAAAGTGCTTGCTTGTCTCCAGACGCGCCCGCTGTGCCATGCGCTCTAAAAACGGTTCTGCGGCGGGGGAAAGCAGTGCCTTGAAATCTTCGATGGAACAGGTCTCGTGCTCTAAGGCCGCCTGAACATCCTTCGCGGTATACCCGGAGGCATCGTAGGAATTCATGTGTGACATGACTTGTTCACGCACGTCAGACTCGATCTGTTCCATGCCGGGCAGATATTCCATATGACTCTTTCGTGCGGTCGGATCGTTTTCCAGGCGATGCTTTCTTTCCAGTGCTTCGGGAGATAAGTATTCGGAATCGATAAAAAACTGATTTTCATTCGTTGCCATCTTGATCACCCCTTAATCCCGTAAAAATCCGGTCAGAGGATCGGAAGCGGAAGCGCCGCGGGTGAGTACTTTGCCAAGTCCGGCGAGATATGCCTTTCGTCCCGCCTCGATGGCATGGCGGAAGGCGGATGCCATCATGGGGAGATCGCCGGCTGTGGCGAGAGCAGTGTTTGCCATGATCGCTGCCGCGCCCATCTCCATCGCCTCACATGCCTGTGAAGGTTTGCCGATACCGGCGTCCACAATGATCGGAAGGTCGATCTCGTCGATGAGGATCTGGATGAAGTCTTTGGTGGCAAGTCCCTTGTTGGAGCCGATCGGAGAGGCGAGGGGCATGATGGTAGCCGCGCCTGCATTGACAAGGTCGCGGGCAGCATTTAAGTCGGGGTACATGTAGGGCATAACAACAAAGCCCTCATTTGCGAGGATCTCCGTTGCGCGGATCGTCTCCTGATTGTCGGGGAGAAGATATTTGGAGTCGCGCATGATCTCGATCTTTACGAAATCACCGCAGCCCAGAGCGCGGGCGAGTCTCGCGATACGGACCGCTTCCTCGGCAGTTCTCGCTCCGCTGGTGTTGGGGAGGAGTGTGACTCCTTTCGGAATATAGTCCAGGATATTTTCTTTTTCCTGTGTATTTGCCCTGCGGACGGCCAGTGTGATGATCTCTGCACCGGCATCCTTTACAGCGGACTCGATGAGTTTCAGGGAATATTTTCCCGAACCTAAGATGAAGCGGGAGTTGAATTCATGTCCGCCGATGATGAGTTTATCGTTTTCCATGGTATATCGTTCCTTTCGTATTTAAAAAATTCTGCGCGTTTTGTGCCAACGTGGCAGTCTGTCATTTGTCTTCGCCTGTCAGAATGCGAAGGACTGTGTGTGCCTGATGGGCAGCACACAACATGACA
Source organism: bacterium (assembly GCA_004562765.1). Classification (GTDB taxonomy): domain Bacteria; phylum Bacillota; class Clostridia; order Lachnospirales; family Lachnospiraceae; genus W0P33-017. Next base: position 5,852 of record SFRL01000042.1, read on the forward strand.
CGGGAGGACACCAGTCCGATCCCGTCCGCGACATCCGAAACACCGTCGCCACACAGGTAAAAATGAGCGCTCACACGTCTTGTCCGGATGTCGTTCGCACTGCCAAAACCAGCCATTCCGGATGCTGCCACCAGATATTTTTCCGGCATATTTGTCAGGACCAGATTTGTGAGCATTGCTTTTGCATCGGCGTTGTCAAATGCTTCGCAGATGATATCCGCCTGCTGCAGAAGCGGGAGTGCATTCTGCTCCGTGATGCGGATATTGTGGGTTTCAAGCGTGATGTACGGTGCGATCTCCAGCAGGTTTTCTGCCAATGCATCCGTTTTGCTGATGCCGACCTGAGATGCTTTATACTGCTGGCGGTGCAGGTTGGAGATATCCACACAGTCAAAATCCATGAGGATGAGTTTTCCGATGCCTGCACGGGCAAGTGACACAGCGATGTTGGAGCCGAGCCCCCCAAGACCACAGATAGCTACCGTGGCAGATGATATTTTTTCCTGTCGGGACTCGCCATGACGCTGCCGCAAGACACGAAGCATGTCCTCCTCGGAAGGGATCGGGGTTGACTGATTCGAAGACATTGGATTCAACCTCCTCCCATAAAGCTGATGATCTCTACCTGATCACCGTCTGCAAGCACCGTGGTTTCATAATTTTCCCGGGGAAGAATCTCGCCGTTATGCTCAATGACGATACGGGCCGGATTGCAGGCTGTTGTTGACAGATACTGCGACAGTGTCTGACCGGCGGCATCTACATGCGCTCCATTGATCTTTACCATGTGTTTTCCTCCTGTATGTTGTTTTTGAAGCTTTGCCTGAAGGGGGAGAGGTGAAAATTCCGCAAAAAAAAGGGAAACACCCGATCCGGATGCTTCCCGCTAAACGTTTTCTCATCAGTTACCTACGTTGGCATTATCCAAATCAGGTTATCGGTCGAAGGTCATACCTTCCTCTCAGCCTGTCATACAAGCTCCCGTCTGTTCGATTTTACAAAGTGGCTGCTTAGTTGCCTTACAGTCACATTGCACTCACTATACACGATTTTGACAGAAGATGCAAGAGACTTTTCGCTTTTTCGACAGGTGAGACGGCGCACGTACCGGTTATTTTTTTGCCATCTTCAGGATTGCCAGCACCTGATCGACTTTGGCTTTTTCGGCAGGTGAGAGATTGGCAGTGAGCAGTTCGATCATGAGACTCTGCTCATCCGGGGTAAACTGAATATTCTGCTGACGCGCCTCCTGCTGGCATTTGGTCAGCTGCCGCATCATGGCTGCGGAATTGCCTCCGGAAGGCATTGTTGCAAAAGCCTTTAAAAAAGCGAGTTTTTCCGGAGAGATTCCGGTAGTCGAGTTCATCAGATCATCAATCGTCATACATCCTCCTGTCCGTGGAACATTCCACCGTAGAGATCAGCCATGGACAGCACATTGCTGATCAGGTCAATATTGGATTGGTCACTCTCCGTACAGAGCGGACGGATCGCATCCAGCATCTGCAGGATCCGCGCGGAGGTATTCATCCCCTCACACATTTGCAGAGAGGGCTCCTTGTGCTCAAACAGAGAGTTGGCGCGGGAAAGCTCCATCATTTTTACAAATGTGGCAACGGCGCGCTGACTGGGGTATGGTATGTAGGGAATCGCTGTCTTCAGGATCTGCAGAGTCCGGTCTTGCAGATGCGAATCAAAGGGCGTAGGTGTAAATTCTGTATCCATAAAATATCCTTTTTTATTTAAACTATGAGAAAGGTATGAAAATATGCATATGATGTAAGTAGAAACTTTTTTTATGAGGAGGCAGTCCATGGGACGATTGATCATAGATGGGAACCGCGTATACGAACTGGATGAGGCGTGTCTGCAGAGAAAAAAGAGAATGGGACAGATCCAGGAATCAGACAGAAAGACACCGACACAAAGCGGGCGGGAGACCAACCTGCAAAGAAGAGGAAAGCAATAACAAAAAAGGCAGGTGTTCCTGCCTTTTTTGTGTTTGGAAGTCTGATCAGTGGATCAGAAGCATCCGAAGCCGTGATCATTACCGCAGCAGCACAGGATGAGTAAGATGATCCAGATACTTTCGCATCCGTTACCGCATCCATCGCCTCTGCCGAAGAATCCACCGCCGTTGCCGCAGCAGCAAAGAAGCAGCAGGATCCAAATGATGCTTGAACATCCGTGACGGTCCTCACATCCACATCCGCAGTTTGTAGCAGCTAAATCGCTCATTTTGAATTCCTCCATTGATTTGATTTATAGTTCATATTATGTGGAGGGCATGTCAGTGTTTCCACTTATCAAATTACATTATTTTTTTTCGGAGTCTTGCGCTTGGAATTGCATGGGGAAAAAAATTATGCTATAGTACCTATGATTGTGTTTGACGTTGATGCCTGTTGCTGTATTGAACAGACATTACTGCACAAGAACAAAACGTAGGAAAGGTGGACAATGCGATGGAAAAAATTAAGATGACAACCCCTTTAGTAGAGATGGACGGAGATGAGATGACCCGTGTGCTCTGGCAGATGATCAAGGACGAGCTGCTGATCCCGTTTATTGATCTGAAGACGGAATATTACGATCTGGGGTTGGAATACCGCAATGAGACAAATGACCAGGTGACGGTAGATTCGGCAAATGCCACAAAGAAGTACGGTGTTGCAGTGAAGTGTGCGACGATCACCCCGAACGCAGCCAGAATGACAGAGTACAATTTAAAGGAAATGTGGAAAAGTCCGAACGGAACGATCCGTGCGATGCTGGACGGGACGGTATTCCGTACACCGATTCAGGTCAAAGGCATTGAACCCTGTGTGAAGAATTGGAAAAAGCCGATCACGATTGCAAGACATGCATATGGTGACGTGTACAAATCTGTGGAGATGAAGATTCCCGGTGCCGGAAAAGCGGAGCTTGTGTTCACGGGAGCAGACGGTAAAGAGGAACGTGTGACGATCCATGAGTTTACCGGTGCAGGTATCATTCAGGGACAGCATAATGTAGATGAGTCCATCGAGAGCTTTGCGCGCAGCTGTTTTAACTATGCGCTTGATTTAAAGCAGGATCTGTGGTTTGCGACAAAGGATACGATCTCCAAAAAGTATGATCACACTTTCAAGGATATTTTCCAGGAGATCTTCGACGCTGAGTATAAAGAAAAATTTGAGCAGGCGGGCATTACATATTTTTATACACTGATCGATGACGCCGTTGCACGTGTGATGAAGTCTGAGGGCGGTTTTATCTGGGCATGCAAGAACTATGACGGTGATGTGATGAGTGACATGATCTCATCTGCCTGCGGTTCACTGGCCATGATGACTTCTGTGCTTGTTTCACCGGCAGGTATTTATGAGTATGAGGCAGCACACGGAACCGTACAGCGTCATTATTACAAACATCTTGCAGGAGAGGAGACATCAACAAACTCTGTTGCAACGATCTTTGCATGGTCGGGAGCACTCAGAAAGCGCGGAGAGCTGGATCAGCTTCCGGAGCTGATGACATTTGCAGACCGCCTGGAGAAAGCATGTATTGATACGATCGAGTCAGGCAAAATGACAAAGGATCTGGCTTTGATCACAACGCTTGAGAACCCGACTGTTTTGAACAGTGCGGATTTCATCAAGGCGATCCGCAAGACATTGGAAGCATATTACGCGTAATTTCTTCGGGCCTTGCCCGATCTGATACGCACAAGGGGAGTAGAACAAATGATTTTATCCTGTCAGAATGTTTCAAAAGCATTTGGAACAGAAGAAATCTTAAAAAAAGCATCCTTCCATGTGGAGGAAAATGAAAAGGCAGCCATCGTGGGGATTAACGGAGCCGGAAAGTCCACGCTCTTAAAGATCCTTGTAGGTGAGCTGTCTGCAGATGAGGGAGAGGTAACCGTTGCGAAAAATACGAGCATCGGTTACCTTGCTCAGTATCAGGATGTTTCCGCTGAGCGCACGATTTATGAGGAGGTCTTAAGTGCCAAGGCAGATGTGATCGGCATGGAGGAACAGATCCGCAGCTTTGAAGATCAGATGAAACACTGCGCAGGCGCGGAACTGGAGACTCTGATGGAGCGTTATCACGCATTTTTGCAGGAGTTTGAGGAAAAGGGCGGATACTATTACAAGAGTGAGGTCAGCAGCGTGCTGCGCGGACTTGGCTTTGAGGAGAGTGAGTTTGACCGGAAGCTCTCGGAGCTCTCCGGCGGGCAGAAGACGCGCGTCTCTCTGGCAAAGCTGCTTGTGCAGAAGCCGGATATCCTGCTTTTGGATGAGCCGACGAACCATCTGGACCTCGCCAGCATCACCTGGCTGGAGGGCTTTTTGCGGGGTTATAGGGGTGCTGTCATCCTTGTGTCCCACGACCGGTACTTTTTGGACCGCATTGTGACAAAGGTAATCGAAGTTTTTATGCATCAGGTGCGGATGTATGCAGGAAATTATTCAGAATACAGTAAAAAGAAGGCTGAAATCCGTGCAGCACAGATGAAACAGTATCTGAACCAGCAGCGTGAGATCGCCCATCAGGAGGAGGTCATCGCAAAGCTGAAGTCTTTTAACCGCGAGAAGTCCATCAAGCGGGCGGAGAGCCGGGAAAAGGCGCTGGAAAAGATCGAGGTGCTGGAAAAACCGGTGGAGGAGCATGCGGACATGCACATCACGCTGGAGCCGAACATTACCAGCGGCAAGGATGTGCTTGCGGTGGAGGGACTGGCGAAGGCATTTCCGGGAAATCCGCTTTTTTCCGGCATTGATTTTGAGATAAAGCGCGGGGAGCGGGTGGCATTGATCGGAAACAACGGTACCGGAAAGACGACAATGCTGAAGATCATCACGAACAGCATTCCGGCGGATGCAGGAACCGTCCGACTTGGTACAAATGTTCATATTGGCTATTATGATCAGGAACAGCAGCTGCTCTCAGAAGAAAAGACGCTGTTTGAGGAGGTTCAGGATGCGTATCCGAACCTGAATAATACGCAGGTGCGAAGTGTTCTTGCAGCCTTTTTATTTACGGGAGAGGAGGCCGTTACAAAACGGGTGTCTGAGCTCAGCGGTGGTGAGCGCGGACGGCTCTCACTGGCGAAGCTCATGCTCTCGGAAGCAAATTTTCTGATCCTTGATGAGCCGACAAACCATCTGGACATGGTTTCAAAGGAGATTCTGGAGCAGGCGTTGAACAGATACACCGGAACGGTATTTTTTGTGTCACATGACCGATATTTTATCAATCAGACGGCAACACGTATTCTGGATCTGACCGGTCAGACCATCGTAAATTATATCGGAAATTATGACTACTATCTGGAAAAGCAGGAGGAACTGACCCGCGTCTATGTCACAGACCGGCAGAATACAAATACACAGGCGGTACAGGCCGTTGTGCAGAGTATTCAGGAAGATTCCGGAAAGACGGACTGGCAGGAGCAGAAAAAACAACAGGCGGCGCTTCGGAAAAAACAAAATGAGCTGAAAAAGACAGAGGAAGAGATCGCACATCTGGAGGAAGAGAAGGAACTTTTGGAGGCAGAAGCGTCGGATCCTGCGGTTGCGACCAATTCCGCCCATCTGTTCGAACTTCATAAGAAGATGACAGAGATCGATGAAAAACTGGAAGTGCTCTATGAAAATTGGGAGCTTTTGGCAAGCGATGAAGCGTTGTCCTGACATTGACATTTTCTTAACGAATGTTTATACTGGAAATAGTAAATTACTGGGAAGGTTAAGGGGATTTTAGACATGGAAGAAAAGGAAATCTCACAGGCAGTCATCCGTCGGATGCCTCGATATTACAGATATCTTGGTGAACTGCTGGATGCAGGTGTTGAGCGTATTTCATCGAACGATCTGAGCAGCCGCATGAATGTGACGGCTTCACAGATCCGTCAGGATCTGAACAATTTTGGTGGATTCGGACAGCAGGGTTATGGATATAACGTCAAATATCTCTATGAAGAGATTGGAAAGATACTTGGACTGAATACGACACATTATGTGATCATTATCGGTGCCGGACATCTCGGTCAGGCGCTGGCAAATTATGTAAAGTTTGAAAAGCTGGGATTTTTGATCACCGCTTTATTTGATGTAGATCCGGAGCTGATCGGCAAGGATGTGCGGGGGATCCCCATTTTAGCTCTTGAAGATATTCCGGAATATGTAAAAAATCATACAGTCGATATCGCGACGCTGACGATGCCGAAATCAGAGGCCGATACCATCGCCAATGAACTTGCTAGTCTGGGGGTGCATGCAATCTGGAATTTTGCGCATGTGGATCTGGAACTGTTCGACAAGGATGTGATCGTGGAGAACGTGCATCTGTCTGATAGTCTGATGCAGCTGTCTTACAATACAGTAAAGCATACAAAGGAAAAGGACAAGGGTTCCGAGCACTGAAAATGAAATACAGTTACGGAAAGGCAGGGGATGTCTGATGGCTGAGAACAAAGATTTTAGTGTATTCCTGCAAAATAAGAAAATACCGGTCTGTGTACTGGACCAGAAATGGCACCGGCTGTTTGCGGTCAAGGGCAAGCCGGAAGACGTTGCCGCATGTGAGCAGGAATTGAATGAACTCCTGAAAAAACAGGGGCATCTGAACAACGAACTTCGGGAACTGAAAAAGCTGAAATCAAAACTGATGGGTAATATTGTCGAAAACATGGAGGGTACGCATCAGGAAAACGCCGGGCGCATGAGTTCCAGAAAGCTTGATGAGGACAAGCGTCTGATCGATGACATCAATGCAAAGATGGAGGCGAATGAGGATGCTCTGTTAGATCTCCCGCGGGAGATCAACCGCGTCAACAAGGAACTGATGCTCTTAACCGTGGAGTTCTGTTACGGAAATCTGCGGACTAATGTTGCGGAGATCCGGGAAATTACGGACTGGATCACGCAGGTGCGTATTGATCTGAAGAAAAACATTATTAAAAAGCAGAACCGGGAGATCAATTCCCGCCAGATGTATGCGTATATGCATGATGTGTTTGGTGCGGAGATGATGGATGTGTTTGATCTGGATAATGGAGACATTGATCTGCGTATTCTGGAATCACCGAAGAAAAAGCATCAGGAACAGCCACAGCAATCGTCGGAAGAAGCCGGAAAACAGGAGAAGCCCAAGGCTGCAGAGGGTGACGGAACCGTGACTGCAAAGGGTGAGGGTGAAGATACACCGCTTCCTACGGAAAACTTTGAAACCAAAAAGCAGGGCTGACCTTCTCGTGGTCAGCCTTTTGTATCACAGCCACCGGGCATAAAGGGGTGATTTTTTGCAATATCTTGTAAAAAAAGGGGAAATGAAACAGTATGACATGAATACGATGGATGCGTTTGGCATTCCATCCCTCGTGCTCATCGAGCGGGCTGCGTTGGCTGCGGTGGAAGAACTGGAGCGCGACGGTCTGAAGGAAAAAAGCCGGATACTGATCGCCTGCGGCACAGGAAACAATGGTGCGGATGGTCTGGTCATGGCAAGGCTCTTGTATCTGAAAGATCATACCGTGCAGATCCTGACCGTCGGAAACCGGACAAAGGCGACGCCGGAAAATAAAAAAGAACTGGAAATAGCTAAAAATTACGGGATTCCAGTGATCACAGCCGAAGGGTTTTTACAGCGGTTTGACAGGGACAATACAGATGCGGAAGACCGGACAGGTCTGCAGGAGGAATACGATGTGGTGGCAGATGCCGTGTTTGGTGTGGGTCTTTCGCGACGGATCGAGGGCGTTTACGCACAGCTATTGGAGTGCTTGAATGAACTGTCTGGAAAAAAGACTGCAGTTGATATTCCAAGCGGGATCGATGCAGATGACGGATCTGTGTTGGGCACTGCGTTTCGGGCAGATCTGACGGTGACATTTTCTTATGAGAAAGTCGGAATGCGCCTGTTTCCGGGGCAGTCTTACTGCGGAAAGATCGTCTGCCGCAGTGTCGGTATTGATGACCGGAGTTTCCTGGCGGATTCGGAGCGCGGGCATGAGCCGGCAATGGCGGCTTTTACATCTGAAGATCTTGCCATGATTCCGGAACGTCGCCCGCACACGAACAAGGGCTCTTACGGAAAGGTGCTTGTGATCGCAGGCAGTGTGAATATGGCAGGTGCAGCGATATTCAGTGCCCGAGCGGCATATCTGTCCGGCTGCGGACTGGTGCGGGTGCTCACGCCGGAGGAAAACCGGACGATCATCCAGAGTACACTTCCGGAGGCTGTGCTCACTACCTATAACAGCAAAAAACCGGAGACGGAAGTGGTGATCGCCGCCATGCAGTGGGCGGATGTGATCGTTTGCGGACCGGGTCTCGGCACCGGTGATGCGGCCCGCAGGCTTGTGCAGGCGGTGCTGAAAAATGCGGCTATTCCCGTGATCATGGACGCGGACGCGTTGAATGTCATCGCGGAAGAGACAGATATCCTTCGCAAGCCCCACACGGACCTGATCGTGACTCCGCATCTCGGAGAGATGGCACGTCTGCAGGGTGTGACGGTTTCCTATATACAGGATCACCTGGTGGAGAGCGCGGAGGAATTTGCGCGTACTTACAACCTGATCTGTGTCCTGAAGGATGCCAGAACGATCACAGCAATCCCTTATGAGCGAACTTATGTCAACCTCTCGGGAAACAACGGCATGGCAACCGGAGGCAGCGGAGATGTGCTGACCGGTGTGATCGCCGGCCTGATCGCACAGGGAACAAAGCCGGAGCTGGCAGCTCCGCTTGGCGTCTATGTGCATGGTCTGGCGGGAGATGAAGCAGCGGAGAAATACGGGCGTTACAGTTTGACGGCAGGTTCGCTGCTTGATGCACTGCCAAAGGTATTTAAAAAGAAAGAAGGCATAGAATCATGACAAATTATCCGAGGGTGCATGCGGACATTGATCTGGATGCGATCCGGCACAATATGGAGGAAATGTATCGGCTGATCGATCCGCATACGAAACTGATGGCAGTCATAAAGACAGACGGATACGGACATGGTGCGATCCCCATCGCAAGGGAACTGGAAACGCTCGACTATGTGTATGGCTATGCGGTTGCGGCAGAGGAGGAAGCGCTGGCACTGCGTGAAGATGGTATCAAAAAGCCCATTTTAATTCTTGGATATACTTTTCCGGAGCAGTATGAGACACTGCTGCATGCGCAGATCACGCCTGCGATCTTTACGATGGAGGCGGCAAAGCTTTTGTCTGAAACGGCTTGCCGACTGCAGACGACCGCTCATATCCATATTAAACTGGATACCGGAATGGGGCGTGTCGGTTTTCTTGTATCTGAGGAGAGTGCAGATGTGATCGCACAGATCGCGAAGCTGCCGCATATTATGATAGAAGGAATGTTTACGCATTTTGCAAAGGCTGATGAGACAGATAAGACATCGGCGAACAGACAGTTGTCGGAATTTCTGCGTATGGCAGAGTTTCTGGAGGCGCGGGGTGTGCATATTCCGCTCAAACACTGTTCCAACAGTGCGGGGATCCTTGATCTGCCACAGGCAAATCTGGATATCGTCCGTGCAGGGATCACGCTTTATGGACTGCATCCCTCCGAGGAAGTGCATCTGGAGCGCATGGATATGCGACCGGTTATGTCATTAAAAAGCCGGGTTGCGCATGTGAAAACACTGCCTGCGGGTTATGGGATCAGTTATGGCGCTACGTATGTTACACCTGATGAACGTCGGATCGCCACAATTCCCGTGGGTTACGGCGATGGCTATGCAAGAAGCCTCTCCAATCAGGGAGACGTTCTGATCCGGGGCAGACGTGCGCCGATCTGTGGGCGGGTCTGCATGGATCAGTTTATGGTAGATGTGACGGATATTCCCGGTGTATGTGTCGGTGATACGGTCACTCTGATCGGAACTGACGGAGAAGAACACATCACGCTGGAGGAACTGGGAGAAAAGTCGGGACGTTTTAATTATGAGTTTGCCTGTGATCTTGGTAAACGTGTCCCGCGTGTGTTCTACAAAGGTGAAAAGAGGATCGCGAGCTGGACACAATATGAAGGCTTGACTGAATAAAACGCTTTTCGTATGGAAATACTTCAGAATGTAAAAGGTACAACGTACTATAATATTTTTTCTGGAGTGAAAGTAATGACAATTCGACGAGGAGATGTTTACTACGCAGATTTAAGACCGGTGGTGGGCTCTGAACAGGGTGGTATCCGCCCGGTACTGATCATACAGAACGATGTAGGAAACCGTCACAGCCCGACAGTGATCGTGGCGGCAATCACGTCGCAGATAAATAAATCAAAGCTTCCCACGCATGTGGAACTGTCTTCCAGACGCTATGAGATGGTCAAAGACTCCGTGATCCTGCTGGAGCAGCTGCGCACGATCGACAAGCGCCGGTTAAAGGAGCGTGTGTGCCATCTGGACGGGGAGATATTGACAAAAGTAGACAAGGCATTGGAGATCAGCCTGGAGCTGCCTACATAAGCTTTTACCGATTCGCAGGGGTTACAACTTGACTTTAAAGGCAGAGAATGGTATATTTCTAGTGTTTTACAAGAGTTTATACAAAAACAGAGAAAGACAAACAGGAGAATTATATGGAAGATGCCGGTAACCCACATAGGGGTTTTCTTGACAAAATGAAAAGATTTTTTATCAGAAATTCAGAGGATGTCACGGAGGAGGAGATCATTTCTCTCGTCAACGAGGGACATGAGCAGGGCTTTATCCGCGAGAGCGAAGCGGAGATGATCCATAATATCTTTGAGCTGAGTGATAAGGATGCAAAGGATATCATGACACACCGGAAGCAGATCTGTGCGCTGGACGGAAGCATGACCTTTTCGGAGACGCTGGATCTGATATTGACCCAACCGTTTTCCAGATTTCCGGTGTACATAGAAGATATGGATGACATTGTCGGTCAGGTCCATATCAAGGAGATGCTTGCGCATGCGCGGGATACCGAGTGCCAGGATGTGCCTATCCGGGACATTACAGGTTTGATGACACCGGTCGATTTTGTGCCGGAGACAATCGGGATCACTGCGCTGTTTCAACGGATGCAGGCTTCGAAAAACCATCTTGTCATCGTGATCGATGAATATGGGCAGACGGCCGGTCTGGTGGCCTTGGAGGATATTCTGGAGGAGATCGTCGGCAATATTTTTGACGAGCACGACAAGGAAGAGCATCATATTGTATCGCGCCCGGACGGCACGTATTTTATGGATGGATCGGCAGATCTGGAGGAAGTGGCACAGGCACTTGATCTGGAGGAACTGGCAGAAAATGAGAACGATACCTTAAATGGATATCTGATCTCGCTGATCGATAAGATACCCGGTGAGGGGGAACGTTTTGAGGTGGAGGCGCACGGCTTTATATTCCGCGTGCTTTCCGTGAAGGATAAGATGATCCGTCGCGTCGAGGTGAAAAAGTTACCCGGAGCCGATGACGGCTCTCAACTATAAAATTAAACGAAAAGAGGAAAAACCATGTCAGGACATTCAAAGTTCGCGAATATCAAACATAAGAAGGAGAAAAATGACGCAGCAAAGGGCAAGATCTTTACGATGATCGGCCGCGAAATCGCAGTGGCAGTCAAAGAGGGCGGCCCCGATCCTGCAAATAATAGCAAACTGGCTGCAGTCATTGCAAAGGCAAAGGCAAACAACATGCCGAATGATACCATCGATCGCGGTATCAAGAAAGCTGCCGGAGACGGTGATAACGTAAATTACGTGGTTGCTACATATGAGGGATATGGTCCAGCAGGTACCGCCATCATCGTAAAGTGTCTGACAGACAATAAAAACCGTACAGCCGCAAATGTGAGAAATGCTTTTACAAAAGGACAGGGCAGTATCGGAACACAGGGTTGTGTGTCTTACATGTTTGACGAGCGTGGGCAGATCATCATTGAGAAAGAGGTATGTGAGATGGATGCCGATGATCTGATGATGCTGGCTTTAGATGCAGGCGCTGATGATTTTAACGAGGAGGAGGACAGCTTTGAGATCCTCACTGCTCCGGATGCGTTTGACGAAGTCCGTGCTGCCATCGAAGCAGAGAATATCGAGATGGCAAGTGCAGAAGTGACGATGCTTCCTCAGACGTATGTGACACTTTCTGATGAGGCAGATCTGAAAAACATTCAGCGGATCCTTGATCTTTTGGATGAGGATGATGATGTGCAGGATGTTTACCACAACTGGGATGAATAAGATCGAATAAAAAAGGAGCCTTTTGGTTCCTTTTTTGTTTGTCTATTCAGAGTGAATGTGTTAGAATGTAAGTAACTGTTAGAGAGTCAGACAGTTATTTTATTTACAAGTTGGAGGAAATATGGAATTTTTGAAAGGTGTGTGTCCTCACTGTAAGGGAGAGCTTCAGATCCCGCAGGACCGCGATACGATCATCTGTATGTACTGCGGCAAGGAACTCTCAGTGAAGGATGCATTGGCACAGCAGGAGGAGTCCGCTCGTCCGAAACCGGTGACGGATGAATCTGCGATAGAGGCATTGCAAAGCCTGTTGTACGGTATTGAAAATCCGATGCAGTTTTTTAAAAAAGCGCTGTATATGGAGTTTTTCAACAAATATGTATTTGAGAATGCAAAAAATCTTGCCGTTCTGGAACAGGCATTTCTGGCTTCCGAGGATCCGAAGACCACGATGGAGCGGATCGCGGAACCGTTGGTGGTCCGGGTGGAGAATGATCTGAACGCGTTGCGCGGGCACAAAAAAGAGGAATTGCAGATGGATTACAATCTGTCTATGGTTGTATATGTGTTCCCGGCACTGTTAGAGACAAATGAGAAGTCCGGTCAGGCATGGATCGATGTACTTGTCACTGTATGGAAAAAGCATTTTCCGAAGACTGAGCTGAAGTCAGCAACCGCAAAGGAGATCAATGCCGGTTTCCGCTATCGGTTCTGCTATATTACGACAGCGGTATGCGAGAGACGGAACAAACCGGATGACTGTTATGAGTTATCGCTGCTGCGGTCATTTCGTGATGATTATCTGCTTCAGAGCGCTGAGGGCGAGGCTATGGTGCATGAGTACTACGATGTGGCACCTTCCATCGTCAAACATATCGGAAAACGTGCGGACGCCGACGAGATCTATGAAGGGATCTGGCAGCAATACCTGTCACCCTGTATTCGCTTGATCGAGTCCGGCCAAAAAGAGGAATGTGTAGATTTGTACAAGCATATGGTATATGAGTTGAAGGATTTGTATTTTCACTAAATTTAAATAAAAATCGGAGGGAAATCATATGAATAAGGTATTATTTGCAGCATCAGAGTGTGTGCCGTTTATCAAAACCGGAGGTCTGGCAGATGTCTGTGGCGCACTGCCCAAGGAATTTGACAAGCGGTATTGGGATATCCGTGTAGTACTTCCGTTTTACAGCTGTATTCCGGAGCATTTTCGTAATCGGTGTGAGTATGTGACACATTTTTATATGGGTACAGGCTCTTATATCCCCAGTAAATATGTCGGTGTGTTCCAGTGTGAGCTGGATGGCATCAAGTATTATTTTATCGACAATCAGGAGTATTTCAACTGCGTGGTTCCTTACGGTGATATCCGTTATGACATTGAAAAGTTTGTCTTCTTTGACAAAGCAGTACTCTCCATGCTCAAGCTGATCAATTTCCAACCGAATATCATTCACTGCCATGACTGGCAGACCGGTTTCATTCCGGTGTACTTAAAGACCGAGTTTCAGGCCGACATGTTCTACTGGGGCATGAAATCCATCATGACCATCCACAACCTGAAGTTTCAGGGTGTCTGGGATAAAAAGACGATGATGGGTCTGACCGGTTTCCCGGCAGAACTGTTCACACCCGATAAACTGGAGTTCAATAAAGACGCAAACATGTTAAAGGGTGGTCTCGTATATGCAGATTATGTGACCACGGTCAGCGATACCTATGCGGGTGAGATTCAGACACCGTATTATGGCGAGGGACTGGATGGTCTGCTGCGGGCGCGGCACTTTGATATGCAGGGTATTGTAAACGGTATTGACTATGGCGTTTACAACCCGGCAACAGATCCGAAGATCTACGTCAACTATGATGCGGAGACATTCCGCAAGAAGAAAGCGTTGAACAAGGAACGTCTGCAGCAGGAGCTCGGACTTGCAGTTGACAAGAAGAAGTTTATGATCGGTCTGATCTCCAGACTGACCGACCAGAAGGGTCTTGATCTGATCAACTATGTGATCGACCGCATCGTGGATGATTACACGCAGCTGGTTGTGATCGGAACCGGTGAGCCTCAGTATGAGAATATGTTCCGTCATTATGCATGGAAGTACGGTGACCGTATTTCCGCAAATATCTGCTACAGTGATGACCTGGCACATAAGCTCTACGCCGCGGCAGATGCGTTTCTGATGCCGTCACGTTTTGAACCTTGCGGACTGACACAGCTGATCTCTTTCCGCTATGGTACCGTACCCATCGTCCGCGCAACCGGCGGTCTGCGTGATACGGTGCAGCCTTACAATGAGTATGAGCATACTGGTGACGGATTCTCCTTCACAAACTACAATGGTGAAGAGATGCTGGGCATCATCAATTATGCAAAGCATATTTACTTCGACTTTAAGAAGGACTGGAATAAGATGATCGACCGCGGTATGGCAAATGATTTTTCATGGAATTCTTCAAAGTATAAATACGAAAATCTGTACAATTATCTGATCGGATAAGGATAAGAAGACCATCGGTGCAAGCTTCGCGCCGGTGGTCTTTTTTGGAGAAAATTCTCTGTCATAGGAATATTTATTCCCGGGCATACTTGTAAGAAATATGAAGATATACAAGGAGGGAACTGCAATGGGTGAACAGAAGCAGGAAGATCATGGATCCAACGGGACAGAGGATGAGATAAAGGAATACGGAATGACAGACCTTGAAGATCCGATACGGGAGCACAGAATCCATCTGATGACGATCATTGGGGAGATCGAGGGACACGATGTGCTTCCGAATACGAGTAAGGCAACAAAGTACGAGCATGTGCTTCCAAAACTGGCGGAGATCGAAGAAAATCATGATGTGGACGGGCTGCTCCTGCTTTTGAACACGATGGGCGGGGATGTGGAATCGGGACTTGCGATCGCAGAGATGGTTGCATCCATGTCCAAGCCCAGTGTGTCTTTAGTGCTTGGTGGAAGTCATTCCATCGGTGTGCCGCTGGCAGTATCGACCGATTATTCGTTTATCGTACCTACCGGGACGATGGTGATCCATCCGGTACGTTTAAACGGTCTGACGATCGGAGCGCCTCAGACCTACGACTACTTTCAGCAGATCCAGGACCGTATCACAGGTTTTGTGTCCAGCCACTGCCGGATCGAACAAAAACGGCTGGAGGAACTGATGCTGAATACCGGTATGCTGACGAAAGATCTCGGTACTGTTCTTGTGGGGAAACAGACTGTGGAAGAGGGGCTGATCAACGAGGTGGGAGGCATCCGACAGGCGCTGGGCAAGCTGCATGCGCTGATTGATGAGTCAAAGGCATCAACCGTTGAAAAGTAACTTTTTGATGACATTTATGCCCGAATATGCTAATATATAAAAATATATGGTTAGCTATCAAAAAGGAGGCAGGGAATGTCATTATTTGAAGCAATTCTGATGGGTATCATTCAGGGAGTGACGGAGTTTTTGCCTGTGAGCAGTTCCGGACATCTGGCGCTTTTTAAGATATTATTCAATGTGGAGGATGTGGGACTGCTGTTCGATGTGATCCTTCATCTCGGTACACTGATCGCGATTTTCGCAGTTTACTATAAAGATATATGGAAGATGATCAGGGAAGGATTTGCCATTATTGCCGATGTATGTCGGAATGTGGGTATCCTTTTCTCAAATCTTGCAAACAGGAAAAAGGGCGGTTATCACCATGTGGTGTGCAATGGTTATCGGAAGTTTGTGATGCTTGTGATCGTCTCCACGATCCCAACCGGCATTATCGGCGTTTTGGATGCCAGTCTGGTTGAAATGGCATCTAAAATACTGATCGTTCCGGGCGTCTGTCTGATCATCACAAGCATGCTGCTTTTGCTTGCAGATCACTGCAAGGGTGGGGATAAGCTGCCAAAGCAGGTGACTTATTCGAATGCTTTTATCATCGGTATCGCACAGGGAGTGGCGACGATGCCCGGCCTGTCGCGCTCCGGAACGACGATCGCCGCATGTCTGCTCAGCGGTTTTAACCGCAAATTTGCAGTGAAATATTCGTTTATCATGTCCATTCCTGCAGTTCTGGGTTCACTCGTGTTTGAACTCTCGGATCTTGCCAGCGTATCATTTACAAGTACGGAGATCATGTATTATCTGATCGGAATGGCAGTAGCGGCAGTTGTGGGATATATTTGCATCAAGGCGATGCTCTATGTGGTACGTCAGAAAAAATTTACCGGATTTGCGATCTACTGTTTTGTCATAGGTGCAATTTCCGTAGGTGTGTATTTTTATCAGGTGTAGCGGATACTTGCCTGAAGTAGTGAAGGAGTAATGAGAATGTCCGGTCAGAGTCAGAAAAATCGGAAAAATCAGAAGAATACTGCGACCAGTAGCAGAAATGGAAAAACGACAGCAAAAAACACGAGATCAAACGCGGAAACGGTGGATCATGACAGTGTATATCAGGAGGTCATCCTGTGGGTGATGCTGGCGGTATCGATCGTGTTATTTGTCAGCAACTTCGGTGTCGGTGGAAAAGTGGGCGACCTTTTGAGTAGCTTTTTGTTCGGTGTGTGCGGACTGCTGGCATACATATTTCCGATCCTGCTTTTTGTAGGAACGGTTTTTGTGCTTTCAAACGGAAAGAATCGTGTTGCAGTGATAAAAGTGATCGCAGCGGTTCTTTTTGTCTGTTTTTTATGTTTGTTTTTGGAACTGGTATCCGGTGTGACAGAGGATTATTCACCGGTCAATTCTTACATGCACGGTATGAGGGAGCATAACGGCGGCGGTTTTCTGGGCGGTCTGTTTGCGTGGCTGATCTGCCCGAATTTTGGCAGAGTCAGCGCCTATGTGATTGATTTTATCGTCCTGATCATCACAATGGTGATCGTGACGGAGCGCTCCGCGTGGAAGCATGTGCAAAAAGGCGGACAGCGTGTCTATGAGTCGGCAAAAGAGAGTAATGAACGTCTGCATGAGATGCAGGTACAGCGCAGGGAGGAACGCGCGCTTAGACGGATGGAACGAAAGGTTTCCGGTGTGTCGGCTGACACGAAGCTGACTCCGGACAAGGAAGCGTATACACCGTCTGATGCCTTGACGGAGATCACACCGGAAAGTTATGCGCGATTCCCTGAAAAACAGATGTTTGAGGACAGATTTGTTGAAAAATTGTCATTTGATAACATATCTGATGCTCTGGGAGGGATACACGCAGCTGAGCCGGCGGTTACAGCCAAACGTCAGGTGAGTCTGGAGCCGGTAATGGAACCGGAGACAGCGCAGGAAGAAGAAACGATTCCGGTATTTTCGCCGGAACTGCAAAAACTTTTTGCGCAGGCAGAGCCGGAAGATGCACCTGTGTCTCTTCCGGAGGTGTTGCCATCGTCAGAGCCCTTTGCAGAACACGAATTTGATCAGGAGGTTCCCTTTGAACCGGAAACCGAATATCAAGCGCCGCCGGAGCCGGAGCCTGATCCTGAACCTGCCCCGAAGCCCGAAGCACGCAAAACGCATACGGAGAGCAACGGCGGTACGACTTCTGCTCCGGTGCGCAATCCAAAGATGAATGCGGTAGAAGCGGAAAATGAAGTACAGGCGATCGCAGAGGAGATTGAGCAGCAGCCCCAGGTAAAGCGTACATATGTATTTCCGCCGGTGGACCTTTTGAAAAAGGGAAACCCGCGCCAGCAGGGAGACAGCAAGCAGCACCTGCAGCAGACAGCATTAAAGCTGCAGCAGACATTAAAAAATTTTGGAGTCAATGTGACGATCTCAAATGTGAGCTGTGGTCCGACTGTTACGCGCTATGAGATACAGCCGGAGATGGGTGTCAAGGTCAGCAAGATCGTCAATCTGACCGATGACATCAAGTTAAATCTGGCGGCAGCGGACATCCGTATGGAAGCGCCGATTCCCGGAAAAGCGGCGATCGGTATTGAGGTTCCGAATAAGGAAACACTTCCGGTTATGTTCCGGGATCTCGTTGAATCTGAAGAATTTAAACAGCATCCTTCAAGTATTGCATTTGCAGCCGGACGCGACATCGGCGGACAGGTGATCATGGCGGATATTGCAAAGATGCCGCATTTATTGATCGCAGGCGCAACAGGTTCCGGTAAATCCGTATGTATCAATACGATCATCATGTCGCTTCTCTACCGGGCGGATCCGGAAAATGTCAAGTTGATCCTGATCGATCCGAAAGTGGTGGAATTATCGGTTTATAACGGGATCCCGCATTTGTTCATTCCGGTGGTGACAGATCCGAAGAAGGCTGCGGGTGCCTTAAACTGGGCAGTTGCAGAGATGACGGAGCGCTATCAGAAATTTGCGGCATACGGTGTTCGTGATCTGAAAGGTTACAATGCAAAGGTGGAGAGCATTGCGGATATCAATGATCCGGACAAGCCGCAAAAGCTGCCGCAGATCGTCATTATCGTGGATGAGCTTGCGGATCTGATGATGGTGGCACCGGGGGATGTGGAGGATGCCATCTGTCGTCTGGCACAGCTGGCACGTGCATGCGGCATCCACCTGATCATTGCGACGCAGCGTCCGTCCGTGAATGTCATCACAGGTCTGATCAAGGCGAACATGCCCAGCCGCATCGCGTTTTCCGTGACATCCGGTGTCGATTCCCGTACGATCCTCGATATGGTCGGAGCGGAAAAACTGCTGGGAAAAGGTGACTGCCTCTATTATCCGCAGGGATTGAACAAGCCTCTGCGCGTGCAGGGAGCCTTTGTATCCGACCAGGAAGTGGCGAACGTGGTAGATTTTATTAAAGAAAGTTATGGGCAGGCAGCCTATGACAATTCGATCGAAGAGAAGATGAATAAGATCTCTGAGAGTACAGGCAGTATGAGTGCAGGCGGCACGGCTGCTGCCGGTGGTGATACAGACGGCAGAGATGCATACTTTGTGGATGCCGCGAAGCTTTTGATGGACAAGGATAAGGCGTCTATCGGTATGCTGCAGCGCTATTTTAAGATCGGGTTTAACCGGGCGGCGCGAATTATGGATCAGCTGGAAGAGGCTGGTGTTGTCGGTCCCGAGGAGGGTACGAAGCCCAGACAGATACTGATGAGTCCGGAGACATTTGATGCGCTGCTGGAGGATGGCTCTTTTTAGTTGCCATGCATCCGTAAGAAGCTGCCGGTGGCAGGTTCTGTAGGTGGGATTGGAACAAAAAAATTTGGAGGATAAACAGATGGCACAACTGATCGATGGAAAGAAAATTTCACAGGAAATCAAGGATGAGCTGAAGGAAAAGGTCAAGGAACTGAAAGGACAGGGCATTGAAGGTGCTCTGGCAGTCATTCAGGTTGGAAGTGATCCGGCTTCATCTGTCTATGTGCGGAACAAAAAAAGAGCGTGTGAGTATATCGGTATCCGCTCCGAGAGCTACGAGCTGCCGGAAGATACGACGGAGAAAGAACTGCTGACACTGATCGAAAAGCTGAATAAAGATCCGAAGATCAATGGAATCCTTTGCCAGCTGCCGGTTCCGGCACATATGGATGAGAACAAGATCATTCGCACGATCGCTCCGGAAAAGGATGTGGATGGATTTCATACACAGAATGTCGGCGCACTTGTTGTGGGCCAGCAGGGGTTCGTGTCCTGCACACCGGCGGGTGTCATTCAGCTCTTAAAACGTTCGGGAATTGAAATCGCAGGAAAGAATTGTGTTGTTGTGGGAAGAAGCAATATTGTCGGAAAACCGATGGCACTTCTGATGCTTCGGGAGAACGCCACTGTGACGATCTGTCATTCACGGACGGCGGATCTGAAAGCGATGTGCAAACAGGCCGATATTCTGATCGTTGCTGTCGGAAAACCCAAGATGATCACTGCGGAGTATGTGAAAGAGGGAGCGACAGTCATTGATGTCGGCATTCACAGACAGGAGGATGGTAAACTTTGCGGTGATGTGGATTTTGAACAGGTTGAGCCGGTTGCCGGCGCCATCACACCGGTTCCCGGGGGTGTTGGACCAATGACGATCGCGATGCTGATGAACAATTGTGTGGAAGCTATGGCAAGATAATGGATACTGAAACAAATTGGACAGTTATGAGAGGAAAGCCATGAAGTGTGCGAAATGCGGTGAGGAGATAAAATCAGGCAATCTGTATTGCTCAAAGTGTGGTGCGGAAGTACAGATCGTTTCTGCCTATAACGTGATGGAAGATGAGTTTTTTTTGGATTTCCGTAATCAGGAGATAGGAGATGTATCGCTGCGGAGTGTGACAAATAATAGGACTGCACTGCAGAAAAAAAATCTTTATCTCAGTATACTTACTGCAATTGCAGGCTTTCTGGTACTTCTTGTAATCGCGTTTCTTGTGAGAATGCACATCAGTAATGAAGGAAAAGAGGCAGAGCCCGGGTATTACATGCAGTTCGTACAGGCACTGGCTGATTCCGATGATAAAAAAGCCAATGCCTGTCTGGAGCAGAGTATATCTGAGGCTTCGGATCCATTGAACGATCGATTCTGGATGGCATGGTTGTATGGAAAGCAAGGTAAAACCGAGGAACAGATAAATGTGCTGAAACAGATACTTTCGATCGATGGTGAAAATATATACGCTTGTAGGGAACTGATCAGCGTGTATGTGGAAGCGGGTGATTTCGAAGAACTGCATGAGTTTTATGATGCATGTGCCGGAAGCAGACTGACTGCGCTATTTATTGATTATCTGGTGGAGGCTCCGGTGATCGAATTGCCGGAACAACCGATGCGGGAGGGGGATTTTTTGACAATTACTGCCCTTGACGGGCTCAATGTATACTATACGCTGGACGGATCATCACCGATTACGAATGGCACGCTTTATTATGCGCCGATTCGTCTTTCCACAGGCACTTATACGCTGCAGGCAACCGCATGCAATGAGAAAGGCTATTACAGTTCGATTGTCTCTCAGGAACTGACTGTGGAAAAACATTATCAGCTCGGCATGCCTCAGGTCACACCGGACAGCGGTGAGTATCTTGCGCCTCAGACCATTTATGTCAATGTGCCTGAGGGCTGCAGTGCGTATTACACGTGGAACGGATCCAATCCGACAACTGCTTCCAGGAAATATAACGGCGGAATATCCATGCCGGAAGGAAATAATGTACTGTCGGTCATACTTGTGGATGCATATGGGAACGTGAGCAGTGTCCAGAGAGTGAATTACATCTACATGCCTCAGTAAAAATAAATACAAAAAGAGATATATTCGCTGCTCCGATTCGGTCGGGTAAAATCGCATAGAATACATCTCTTTTTTATTTTTATTAATTACAGTGTAATCATTCTTCTATAAATTCAATATAGTCTTTATCCATTTTAGCAATTCGTGCCAGTGAATACACATCAATACCCTGTGAGGTCAGCTTTTCTCGGCCGGGCTGGAAGGATTTTTCGATAAGGATTCCGATGCCGGCGATCGTTGCATACGCTTTACGGATCAGCCGCAGTGCACCGGTGGCTGCCTCGCCGTTTGCCAGAAAATCGTCTACGATGAGTACGTGGTCATCGGCCGTAATGTATTTGCTGGAGAGAGTCAGCTCATAA